>NZ_MBLO01000210.1 GCF_001854805.1 Pseudofrankia coriaricola | reverse complement strand
CTGGTTCGCTCCGTGCGGGCACGGCGCTCCGGCCTCGTGGTCAACAAGCCCCGGGTTGGGGTGGAAGGTTGTTTCTGGTTCGCTCCGTGCGGGCACGGCGCTCCGGCCCCTTACTCGCTTCGCTCCCAAGGGACCTCCGCGCCGTGTCCTCCTCCGCGAACGGGCGCTCCGGCGACCTCGCTGCGGCTTCCCTACGTCGCTTCGCTCGTAGGGAAGCCTCCGCGAGGCGCGCCTCCGCGCCAGCCCGGTCGCGTGCCGCTTGAACGTGACCAATCCAGACCGGGCCTAATCCGGACAGCTCCATGCGGGAGCCACAGGTCAGGCACGGACACCGCCCTACGAGCGCAGCGAAGTGGCCCTACCGATGGGCCTGCTTCGGTTGGTGACGTTCAGCGGCGGGTGACCGTGCGGGCGCGGAGGCGCACCTCGCGGAGGCCCGGCCCACGAGCGAAGCGACGTGGGCCGGGCCGCAGCGAGGTCGCCGCAGCGCCCGTGAGCGGAGGAGGACACCGCGCGGAGGTCCCTCGGGAGCGAAGCGAGTGAGGGGCCGGAGCGCGGTGCCCGGACGGAGCGAACCATCAACAACCTTCCCGCCTAACCCCGCCACTTCCCGACCAACCCCCGCCAACCCATTCCGCTTGGGAGCGAAGCGAGCAAGGTGCCGTTGTGCCGTTCACGCACGGAGTGAACCAGCGACATAACTTGGATCTCATGACGACTGATGGCGGGACGGCCGAGACGGCTCTGTGGCCGGCGGGGGCGGCGACGGGTGTCGGGTCGCTGCCGGGCATCGATCCGCTGGCGGCCGCGAAACTGGTGTTCGACGAGCTGCCGGACCTGCCGCATCTGGTCGAGCTGCCGGGCCGTGGTCCCGGCGGCGACATGCTGGGCCGGGCCGCTGTGATCGCACTGGATCTGCCGGTGGACCTGCAGCCGTCCGGCTGGCGGCTGGTGCCCCGGCCAGGCATGGACTACCGCCGGGCGCGCGGCCTGGTCGAGCACGACCTGGACGCGCTTGAGGAGGCGGCGCAGGGGTATGCCGGCCCGCTCAAGATCGCCGTCGCCGGGCCGTGGACGCTCGCGGCCGGCGTCGAGCTGACCCGCGGGCACAAGGCGCTGTCCGACCCGGGCGCGACCCGCGACCTGGCCGAGTCGCTGGCCGCCGGGCTCGCCGAGATGCTCGCCACCATCGCCCGGCGGGTGCCGGGCGCCCGGCTGCTCGTGCAGCTGGACGAGCCGTCGCTACCGGCCGTGATCGCCGGCAGGGTTCGCACGCCGAGCGGGTTCTCCGTGGTGCGCGCCGTCGAGGAGGGCCCGGCCGCCGAACGGCTCGCCCTGGTGCTGGCGGCCGCGAGCAGAGTGGACGGCGTGACTGGGGTTGGGGTGCACTGCTGCGCGCCGGACGTGCCGCTGGAGCTGCTGCGCAGGGCCGGCGCACAGTTCGTCGGCCTGGACGCCACGCTGCTCACCCAGAAGGCGGACGAGGCCATCGGCGAGGCGGTGGAGGCGGGGCTGCGCCTGATGATGGGGGTGGTCCCGTCGACCGACCAGCCGGGCGCGTCGCCACCGCCATCCCCGTCGGCCGGGGTCGCCGCGGACGCGGCGGCCGGCAGCGGGCCGCGCCGGCGGGCGGTGGCCGCGGCCGCCGCGGGGGCCAGGGCGTCCGCGCCGGGCACGGCGCGGGGCGCGGCCGGGCGGCTCGGGCTGCTCGACGGGGACGAGGGCGAGGGCGTCGGCGGCGAGGCCGATCGGGGCGGACCGGAACTGTCGGACCCGGGTCGTACGGTCGATCCGGTCCGGACGCTGTGGCGCCGGCTCGGATTCCGTCCCGAACGGCTCGCGGAGGTGGTCGCCGTGACCCCCACATGTGGACTCGCCGGCGCCAGCGAGCGATATGCCCGCCTGGCGATGCGGCACTGCCGGGCGGCGGCCCGGGTACTGGTGGAGTCGCCGGAATGAGTGGGGCCGAGGCGCCGGCGCCGACCGGCGCGGAGGAGGACGAGATCGCCGCCGGCGGGGTCCAGGAAGGCGCGGTGGAGGTCCCAGCCGAGGCCAGGGCGCGGGCCGCCGAGCTGACCCGGCTGCTCGACGAGTACGCCTACCAGTACTACGTGCTCGCGCGGCCGACCGTTCCGGACGCGCAGTACGACACGCTCTACCGCGAGCTCGTCGCGCTGGAGGAGCGCCACCCGTCGCTGCGCACCCCGGACTCGCCGACCCAGAAGGTCACCGAGACCCCGTCCGACCTGTTCGAGCCGGTGACGCACCTGGAGCGACTGTTGTCGCTCGACAACGCGTTCGACGAGGAGGAGTTCCAGGCCTGGGCGGCGAGGGCCACCAGGGAGGCGCCGGTCGGTGCCTGGCTGTGCGAGCTGAAGATCGATGGGCTGGCCGTCGACCTCGTCTACGAGGACGGCGTGCTGGTGCGGGCCGCGACCCGTGGCGACGGGCGGGTGGGGGAGGACATCACCGCCAACATCCGCACGCTCGCGAGTGTGCCGGTCCGGCTGCGTGGGTCGAAGGTGCCGGAGCTGCTCGAGGTCCGCGGCGAGGTGTTCTTCCCGGTCGCCGCGTTCAGGGCGCTCAACGAGTCGCGCGCCGCGGCCGGCAAGGAACTGTACGCCAACCCGCGCAACACCGCCGCCGGCTCGCTGCGGCAGAAGGACCCGAGGGTCACTGCGACGCGCGGGCTGGCGATGTACATGCACGGCATCGGTGCCCACCGCGGCTTCGACGTGCCCTCGCAGTCGGCGGCCTACGAGGCGTTCGCCCAGCTGGGGCTGCCCGTCTCGCCGCGCTACCGCGTCCTCGGCTCGATCGACGAGGTGCTCGGCTACATCCGCGAGTGGGGCGAGCACCGCCACGACGTCGAGCACGAGATCGACGGCGTCGTCGTCAAGGTCGACGACTTCACGCTCCAGGGCCGGCTCGGGGCCACGTCGAAGGCGCCGCGCTGGGCGATCGCGTACAAGTACCCGCCGGAGGAGGTGACGACCCGGCTGAAGTCGATCGAGGTCAACGTCGGGCGCACCGGCCGGGTCACCCCGTTCGCCGTCCTGGAGCCTGTCGTGGTCGCCGGCTCCACCGTCGGCCTCGCCACCCTGCACAACGCCGACCAGGTCAAGGCCAAGGGCGTCCTCATCGGAGACATGATCATCCTGCGCAAGGCGGGCGACGTCATCCCCGAGGTCCTGGGCCCGGTCGTCGACCTGCGGGACGGCAGCGAGCGCGAGTTCGTCTTCCCGACGCACTGCCCCGAGTGCGGCACCGAGCTGGTCCGTCCCGAGGGCGAGGCCGACACCCGCTGCCCGAACACGGTCGCCTGCCCCGCCCAGCGCCGGGAGGCGATCATCCACCTCGCCTCCCGCGGCGCGCTCGACATCGACGGCCTCGGCGAGGAGAGCGCGATCGACCTGATCGAGGCCGGGCGGATCAAGGACGTCGCCGACGTGTTCCACCTGACCGCGGCGTCGTTCGCCGGCCTGCCGCTGTTCGAGCGGCTGGAGATCGTCCGTGGGCCGGACAAGAAGCCGGTGAAGGGCCCGGACGGCAAGACGGCGCTGCGCCAGCCCGTGCCTGGCAAGAAGGTCGAGCAGATCCTGACGGGGATCGAGGTGGCCCGGCACCGCCCACTGTGGCGGCTGCTGGTCGGCCTGTCGATCCGGCACGTCGGCCCGGCCGCCGCCCAGGCACTCGCGAGGGAGCTGCGCTCGGTCGACGCGATCCGGGCGGCCTCGCTCGAGGAGCTGGCCGTCGTCGACGGCGTGGGCCCGACGATCGCCGCCGCCGTCACCGACTGGTTCGCCGACCCGAGCCACATCGACCTGGTGGAGCGGCTGCGCGCCGGTGGCGTCACCGTCGCGGACGAGGGCGCCGACGAGGGGCCGCGCCCGCTCGCCGGCCTCACCGTGGTCATCACCGGCAGCATGGAGGGCTGGACGCGCGACTCCGCGACCGAGGCGATCCAGAACCTCGGTGGCAAGGTGAGCGGTTCGGTCAGCAAGAAGACCAGCTTCGTCATCGCCGGCGAGAACGCCGGCTCCAAGTACGACAAGGCCGTCTCGCTGAAGGTCCCCATCCTCGATGGCCCCGGCTTCGCCGCCCTCCTCGAAAGCGGCCCCGAAGCCGCCCAGGAACTCGCCACCATCGGCGAGCCAGCGGGGACCGAGGCCGCGCCCGAAACCGCGGACCAACCAGACGAGGCCAGTTCCTAGCGAGCTCCTGCCGCGCCCCGGGCCGCCCGGAGCGCCACGGTCGGTGCCGCATTTCATGATCTGGTGTGATTTTGGGGCTGTAGCTCCGAGGATTCCACCAGATCATGAACGGCCCGCGCATCCGGGGCCGAGGCGGTGACGCGGCGCGGACATCCAACGGTTCTCCCCCGTCCCGGACCTGGGCCGAGGGAGAACCCGCCGGAGCCCTGCGCCGGGACGCGGATCATCCCCGGCTCCAGCGCCGCGGTGGCCGGCCGAGTCGGGTACCGCGCGGTTCCTCTGGGCGGCTCAGCGGGAGACGAGGCGTTCGGCGCGGACGAGCACGCTGATGTAGGCGGTCGGCAGGAGCCGGACGACGCGGTCCAGGGCGCGCGCGTCGGACCCGACCAGGATGCGTTTCTTGCCGCGCTCGACGCCGCGGACGATGATCTCTGCGGCCCTGTCGGCCGGCATCCTGAGCAGTTTCCGCTCGTACATCCGCTGCCCTGCGTGGAAGAGCGCGAGCTCATCGGCGGTGAACGACGCCGGCGCGACCGCCGAGCGCGCGATGTTGGTGGCGACGCCGCCGGGGTGCACGACGGTGACGCGTACGGGGTGGCCGAGGCTCAGCATCTCGGCGCGGACCGACTCGGTGAAGCCGCGGACCGCGAACTTGGACGTGCAGTAGGCACCGAGGAACTGCTGGGCCAGGAGCCCGTTCAGGCTGGAGACGTTGACGAGGTGGCCGTCGCCTGACTCGATGAGGCGCGGCAGGAACTCCTTGGTGCAGGAGATGACCCCGGAGAGGTTGACGGCGAGCACCCTGTCGAACAGCTCGTAGTCGGTGTCGAGAAATCCCGCACCGCTGGCGATTCCGGCGTTGTTGTACAGCTGGTGGACGACCCCGAAATGGGTGTGGACCTCCTTGGCGTACCCGACGACCGCCGCGCGGTCGGCCACGTCCACAGGGAGTGAATGGATTTCGGCCCCGAGCGCCCGCACCGCCTCGACGGTTTCCGCGAGCCCGTCCGCGTTGACGTCGCATACCGAAAGCCGGCCAGCCCGCCGCGCGATCGCGAGCGCGAGGGACCGGCCGATTCCCGAGCCGGCGCCGGTGACGACGGCGACCTTGCCCCGAAGCGTGGATGTGGAGGATGTGGAGGATGCGGAGGTCATGCGCCGGCTTCCTGGCGGAGTTCGGTGGCCGTTTTCTCGGCGGAGCTGTGGGCAGGGGTGCCCTCCGGGGACCTGCCGGTCGCGGTGCTCTCCGGAGAGCCGTCGGCGGCGGTGACCGCGGCGGCATCCGCGGCGGCACACGTGAACCGGAGCCACTCGTCGGCGATCGGTCCGCGGCGGATCAACTTCCTGTCGTCGTGGTAGCTGCTGGACATCACCCACGGTGTGCGCGGTCCCTGGCGCGGCAGGCTGTCGAGCGCGCGCCGCACGTACCCCGCACCGAAGTCCAGCAGCGGGCGGGTGGCCATCTCGGGGTCCGCGACGGCACAGGCCGTATCGAAGCCGTGCTCGTCCATGTGGGTGAGCAGCCGGCAGAAGTACTCGCACAGCAGGCCGATCTTCAGGGTCCATGACGAGTTCGTGTATCCGACGGCGAGCGCCAGGTTGGGCACGCCGCTGAGCATCAGCCCCCGGTACACGACCGTCTCCCGGAACGAGACCGGCTTTCCGTCGACCTGGAGCTGGGCTCCGCCAAGGACCTGGATGTTGAGACCCGTGGCGGTCACGATCACGTCCGCGGGCAGTTCCTCGCCCGACCGCAGGAGAATTCCCGTCTCGGTGAACGACGCGATCTGGTCCGTCACCATCGAGGCCTTCCCGGCCGCGAGCGCGCGGTAGAGATCGCGGTTGGGCGCCACGCACACGCGCTGGTCCCAGGGGTCGTACGGCGGGTTGAAATGCGTGTCGAGATCGAAGCCAGGTGGCAGTGCCCTGCGGTTGAGGTACCGGATCACGCGCCGCGCGATGGCCGGATACTTCCGGCAGAGAACCCAGATCAGGCGTTGACGGGCGATGTTCTTGCGCCGGGTGAGGGCGTGGCCGCGCCGCTCTCCGAAGACCTTGCGGAGACGGATCGCGGTCCTGTCCACGCGGGGCACGGGCAGGATGTAGGTGGGTGTGCGCTGGAGCATCGTCACGTGCGCGGCCGCGCCCTCGCCCCGGACCAGCGCCGGTACCAGCGTGACCGCCGTGGCGCCGCTCCCGATCACGACGACGCGCCTGCCCGCGTAGTCCAGGTCCTCGGGCCATGCCTGCGGGTGGACGATCTCGCCCGCGAACCGTTCGCGGCCCTCGAAGACCGGGGTGTAGCCCTCGTCGTACCGGTAGTACCCGGTGGCGGCGAAGATCCAGCTGGCGCGGAACGACACGAGCTCCGCCGGGCCGTCCGGACCCGCGCGGCGCTCCACCTCCACGGTCCAGCGAGCCGTCCGTGAGGACCACCCGGCCCGCACGACGCGGTGGTGGTAGCGGATATGCGGCCCGAGGCCGTCCTCGTCCGCCGCCGCGCGCAGGTACGCGAGGATGCTCGGCGCGTCGGCGATCGCCTCCCTGTCCTCCCACGGCTTGAACTCGTAGCCGAAGGTGTGCAGGTCCGAGTCGGAGCGGATGCCGGGATAGCGGAAGAGGTCCCACGTTCCCCCGAGGGACGCGCGGGCCTCCAGGATCGCGAAGCTCCTGGCGGGGTGCTCGGCCCGCAGGTAGTGGCCGGCCCCGATGCCCGACAGGCCCGCTCCGATGATCAGGACGTCGAGGCTCTCCATCTCGGCTGAGCTCTCCATGGTGGCTCCCGCTCAGGACACGATTGCGACATTCGCCACCGWGCGTCACCGCCCTGTCGGAAAGCCAGCACGATCTGCCTCGGTTTTGAGCATCCTATGGTGCAAACTGCCCGCATGAAGCCGTCGTGGCCGGTGCCCTCCGACCGCGTACGCGAGCTGATGCGCCGTGGTGCCGAGAGGGTGCTGTCGCCGGCGCCGGAGGTGCTCGCGCAGCTCAACGCGGCGTCGCTGAGTGGCCTGGGGACGCGGACGGTCGCGGCCGATCCCGCGCTCGCGGAGGCCACAGCCCGGGCGAACGCGGCCAACCTGCGGCAGTGGGCGGCCTGGAACGTCCAACGGCCCGCCGAGCGGGTGCCTCCCTACCTCGGCCCGGAGGCGATGGAGCTTGCCAGGGACCTCGTGCGGCGCGGCCTGGACCGCAGCGCGCTCGACTCCTACCGCACCTCCCAGAGCGCGGCCTGGCGCCTCTGGATGGACATCTGCTTCGAGCTCACCGCGGACCGCGAGGAACTCCAGGCCCTGCTCGACATCTCGGCCCTGTCCATCTCCACGTTCGTCGACGACACCGTCGAGGCCGTCTCCGCGCGGGTCGAGGCGGAGCGCGACGAACTCACCCGTGGCAGCCACGCGGAACGCATGGCGACCGTGACCCTTCTTCTCGAAGGCGCCCCACTCGCCAGGGGACACGCCGAGAGCCAGCTCGGCTACGGCCTCGCCGGGCCGCAGACCGCCGCCATCGTCTGGGCCACCGCGCCGGGCGACGGGCAGGCACTGGGCTCCGACGTGAGCGCGGACCTCGAGGCCGCGGCCGAGGCCCTCATGCGTGCCGGCGCGGCGACCCGCCGGCTGACGGTCGTCGCGAGCGTCGCCTCCCTGTGGGTCTGGCTCCCGGTCGCCGAGATACCTCAGGACGCGCAGCTCGAGTCCCGTCTGCGCACCCTGCACGACATCAGGATCGCGATCGGCCGCGGCGGCCGGGACCTCGACGGTTTCCGTCGCAGCCACCTGGACGCGGCGACCACTCAGCGGATGCTGACCAGGATCACCGCGCGCCAGCCGGTCACCCGGTTCCAGGACGTCCAACTCGTCGCGCTCATGACCGTCGATCCCGCGCTGGCCGACGAGTTCGTGGGCGACGCTCTCGGCCCGCTCGCGAGCGCCGACGCCGAGATCCGTCACACGGTCTCGACCTACGTGCGGGAGCAGTTCAACGCGTCTCGCGCCGCCCGGCGCCTTTACACCCACCGCAACACGGTTCTGCGCCGACTCGCCCACGCGGACCAGCTCCTGCCCCGTCCCCTGGCGGAGAACCCCCTGGACGTCGCGGCCGCACTGGAGATCGTCAGGCTGAGGGCGACAGAGACGAAATAGCGCCTACAGCGCCGGCCGACGAGACAACGACGCGGTGATGCCGGCGAGGTGAGCGAGGCGGGCTATCTCGGAGGAGCGGAACTTCGGGCCGCCGGGGCGGCCGACGAGGATGACCAGCTCGGGGCACCCGACCGGGGCGGCGGCCAGCTGCATCCCACGGTCGGCCCACCGGGCTGGCAGGCCGCCCTCGGCGGGGTCGATCTCGCGGGCCTCGGCGAGCGGCAGCCAGGGCACCGGCCGCGTCGCGCGCGGCGGGCTGGCGTAGTCGTCGACGCCGAGCTCGGGAGCGCCGACGGAGGCCTCCCTGATCCGCACGTCGCCTGGAGCGACCTGCTCGAGCAGCATCGCCCAGTCGGCGTGGAAGACGCCGGCGACCAGCTCGGCGAGCATGGCGGGGGCGTCCTCGGGGCGGTCGGTGAGCGCGTCCACGAGGTCCAGATCGTCGCTGACCCCGCCTCCGCTGGCGAGATAGGGGCGCAGCGACTCCACCCGGACGCCCGGTACCGACTGGGCTGCGGTCAGCACGCTGTCCGCGAGCCCGCCCGGCGGTAGCAGCACCAGCAGGTCGTCCACCGCGCCGTCCGGTGACCGCTCGACGACCGCGAGGCTGGCGATGTCGATCCCGACCCGCCCGAGCGCTGTCGCGACGGCCCCCAGCGCACCGGGTCGGTCGGGCAGCAGCAGGCGGAGGAGGTACGACATGACGCGAGCATTCCCGACCGGCGTGACACTCCGGTGACATCAGGGGGTTTTCCTCCGTGTCCCGCGCCGCAGGTCGGCCGGGCCGGTATCAGCGCGTAGTGGAGGGGCGAGTCACGGTGTCGCGGCGGTCACCCCAGCCGGGGGGACGGCCGCGACCCGGCCGGGCTCACGCCAGCGGACAGGCTACGCCGGGGGCCGCCAGCGGACCCGTACGATGACATCACACCGACACGCAGACACGCCGTGGCGTCGCCGGTCGTCGCGGATCGCGCCCGTCGCCGTCGCGGCCGGGTTGGCCCGGATTGCCGGTCGTGGCCAGGCCCGACCGGTTGCCCAGGCCCGACGCGCCGCGGCGGCTGCCAAACCGGGCTCGTCGCCGCCGCGCGGGCCACCGGGACCAGGCCTGGTGACCACAGTCGGTGAGGAAAATCGGTGGGCACCGCGCCTGCCGCGGCTGACAATCGGTGGGCTCGCGCCCGCCGCCGATGAGGGGGCCTACCGCATGGCCATCACCCGGGACGAGGTCGCGCACCTCGCCCGCCTGTCGCGGATGTCGCTGTCCGACGCCGAGCTCGACGCGCTCGCCCCACAGCTGGACCAGATCCTGGCCGCGGTCGCCCGGGTAACCGAGGTCGCCGCGGCCGACATCCCGCCGACCAGCCACGCCGTGCCGCTGACCAACGTCTTCCGGGCCGACGTGACCCGGCCGTCGCTCTCGGCCGACGAGGCGCTGGCCGCCGCTCCCGCCGCTGAGGACGACCGTTTCCGGGTACCCCGGATCCTCGATCCGGACGAGTGAGCCTTTTCCGTCACGGCCCCGGGCGCCGCGTCGACTCTGGCCACCCGCGGTGAACGGGAACAGCTTCCTTGGGCGGGCCGCTCCCCAGCACCGACCGCCAGGCGTCGCCGACAGCCGAGTATCGCTCCGGCCCGCCGCTCGCCGCGCCGGCCGCCGGGCGGGAGCGGCCACGAACCGCCAGGCGTGCCCCGCGGCGGGCCGCGCATCCGATGCCACCAGACTTCTGAGACAGCAGCCTCCGGGACGCGAAGGAAGATCATTTTCGCACTCCCTTTGGCTCATAGACATGTGAGGGACCGACAGCACCCATGACCGACGCCCCCGCCGACGTCGTCCGGCTTACCGCCGCCGAGACCGCGGCCGCGATCGCGGCCGGCGAGCTGTCCGCCGTCGAGGCCACCCAGGCGGCGCTCGACCGGGTCGCCAAGGTCGACGACGCCGTCCACGCCTTCCTGCACGTCGACGCCGAGGGCGCGCTCACCGCTGCGGCCGGGATCGACGCCCGCCGCGCCGCCGGCGAGCAGCTCGGCCCGCTCGCGGGCGTCCCGCTCGCGCTCAAGGACGTGCTCACCGCCAAGGGGATGCCGACAACGTGCGGCAGCAGGATCCTCCAGGGCTGGTACCCGCCGTACGACGCGACCGTGACGGCACGGCTGCGCGCCGCCGACATCGTGATCCTCGGCAAGGCGAACATGGACGAGTTCGCGATGGGCTCGTCCACCGAGAACTCCGCCTACGGCCCGACCCGCAACCCCTGGGACCTCGCCCGCATCCCGGGCGGCAGCTCCGGCGGCTCGTCGGCCGCCGTCGCCGCGTTCGAGGCGCCACTGGCGATCGGCACCGACACCGGTGGCTCGATCCGCCAGCCGGCCGCTGTCTGCGGCCTCGTCGGTGTCAAGCCGACCTACGGCGGGGTGAGCCGCTACGGCCTGGTGGCGTTCTCCAGCTCACTCGACCAGGCCGGCCCGCTCGCCCGTACCGTCACCGACGCGGCCCTGCTGCACGCCGCGATCGCCGGGCACGACCCGATGGACTCGACCAGCGTGGAGGTGCCGATCCCGCCGGTCGTCGAGGCCGCGGCCCGCCTCGAGGTGCTCGGCATGCGGATCGGCGTCGTGCGCGAGCTGTCCGGCGAGGGCTACGAGCCGGGGGTGCAGGCCCGCTTCGACGAGGCGGTCGAGCTGCTCTCCCAGCTGGGCGCCGAGATCGTCGAGGTGAGCTGCCCACACTTCGACTACGCGCTGCCGGCCTACTACCTGATCGCGCCCAGCGAGTGCTCGTCCAACCTCGCCCGGTTCGACGCGATGCGCTTCGGCCTGCGGGTCGGGGACAACGGCGAGGCCGGCGCCGAGGAGGTCATGAGCCGTACCCGCGAGGCCGGCTTCGGCCCCGAGGTCAAGCGCCGGGTCATCCTCGGCACCTACGCCCTGTCGAGCGGCTACTACGACGCCTACTACGGCCAGGCGCAGAAGGTGCGCACGCTGATCAGCCGTGACTTCGCCGCGGCCTTCGAGCGGGTGGACGTCCTGGTGTCGCCGACGACGCCGACGGTCGCGTTCCCGATCGGGGCCAAGGCCGACGACCCGATCGCGATGTACCTCAACGACCTCTGCACGATTCCGGCGAACCTCGCGGGTGTGCCGGCGATGAGCGTGCCGGCCGGCCTGTCCGAGGGGCTGCCGGTGGGTTTCCAGATCATGGCCCCCGCCTTCGCCGACGACCGTCTCTACCAGGTCGGCGGCACGCTGGAAGCCGCCCTTGACGCCCGCCGCGGCCACCCCCTCCTCGACGCCGCCCCCGCCCTCTAGTGACTCCGGGAGGAGGGCGCCGGGCGCGCGAAGGAAGACCGTTTTCGCGCCTCCTTCGGCTCTTTGACGGGAGCGGCGCCCAGCCGGACCGCTCAACACCACACGGAAGGACAACCGCCATGGTCAAGCTGCGCAGTACGCGGCAGGACCGGACGCTGCTGATCGCGGTGTGGGTCCTCACCGTCATCGTGCTCGTTCTCGGTGGGCTCGCGAAGAGCCCGATCCTGCTGGTGTGGGGAACGGTCGGGCTGATCGCCGCGATCTACCTCACCCGCGTCCATTTCCGTGACACCCGTTCCCGGGGCCTGGGGCCGGACATCGGCTCCGGCGGCCCGCCAGGTTCGGGCCCAGGCGACGGCGAGGGCGAGGATGCGGCGCCAGGCCAGCCGGTCGCTGACGCCACCGCCAAGACCGACACATCAGACGTCGAGGAGTCCAGGTGAGTACCCCGGCCGCCGTCATGACCACCCCGTCCTACGAGGACGCGTTCGCCCGCTACGAGCCGGTGATCGGCCTGGAGACCCACGTCGAGCTCGGCACCGCGTCGAAGATGTTCTGCGGCTGCGCGACCGCTTTCGGCGCTCCGCCGAACAGCCAGGTCTGCCCGGTCTGCCTCGGCCTGCCCGGCGCGCTGCCGGTCGTCAACGAGGCGGCCATCCGGTTCGCCGTGATGATCGGGCTGGCGCTGAACTGCCAGATCGCGAGCTGGTGCCGGTTCGCCCGGAAGAACTACTTCTACCCGGACATGCCGAAGAACTTCCAGATCAGCCAGTACGACGAGCCGCTGTGCACGGACGGGTGGCTGGCGGTCGAGGTCGACGGTGAGGTGCACCGGGTCGGCATCACCCGGGTGCATCTGGAGGAGGACACCGGCAAGTCGCTGCACGTCGGCGGCGCGACCGGGCGCATCCACGGGGCGACCCATTCGCTGGTCGACTACAACCGGGCCGGCATCCCGCTCGTCGAGATCGTCACGGAGCCGGACGTGCGCACGCCCGAGGTGGCCCGCGCCTACGTCGAGGAGCTGCGCGAGCTGTGCCGCGCCCTCGCCGTCTCCGACGTCCGGATGGAGCAGGGCTCGCTGCGCTGCGACGCGAACGTGTCGCTGCGCCTCCGGGTCGGCCCGGGAGAGGCGGAGAAGCCGTTCGGCATCCGCAGCGAGACGAAGAACCTCAACTCGCTGCGGTCCGTCGAGCGCGCCATCCGCTCCGAGATCGTCCGGCAGGCGGGGCGGCTCGACGCCGGCGAGCGGATCATCCAGGAGACCCGCCACTTCGACGAGGCCTCCGGCCGCACCTCGTCCGGCCGCTCGAAGGAGGAGGCGACCGACTACCGGTACTTCCCCGAGCCCGACCTCACCCCGCTGGCCCTGTCCCGGGAGTACGTCGAAGCGGTTCGCGCGTCGCTGACGGAGCTGCCGTCGCAGCGGCGCGCCCGGCTGATCGCCGAGCATGGCTTCTCCGACCGCGACCTTGTCGACATGCGCAACGCCGGCGTGCTCGACCTCGTCGAGCAGACGATCGCCGCCGGAGCGCCGGCCCCGGCTGCCCGGAAATGGTGGCTCAACGAGCTGCCCCGCCGCGCCGCAGGCGCCGGCGTCACCCCGGCGGAGCTCGCGATCCGGCCGGTCCAGGTCGCCCGCGTCATCGAACTGATCGCCGGGGGAAGCCTGACCGACGCCCTCGCCCGCAAGGTGATCGACGGGGTGCTCGCCGGCGAGGGCGGCCCGGACGAGGTCGTCGCGGCGCGTGGCCTCGCGGTCGTCACCGACGACTCGGCGCTGTCCGCCGCCGTCGACGCGGCGATCGCCGCCGCCCCCGAACTCGTCGACAAGTTCCGCGCCGGCAAGCTCAACGCCGTCGGCCCGCTCGTCGGCGCCGTCATGAAGGCGATGAAGGGCAAGGCCGACGCCGCCACCGTCCGCGCCCTCCTCCTGGAGCGCCTCGGCGCCGCCTAAGGCTGTCCCGCGGCGGACGCTCCGCGCCCGCCGCCGGGCGCAGCCTGTCGGGCGCAGAGCGCCCTCCCCACGTGGTTCCGGGCCCTGGCTTATGGCGGTGGTGGAGCCGATCCCGGGCTGATGACGTGGCTGGGTTGGCACTGCGCTGATGCGCCGTCACTAGTTGTGGCTGGGATACGTGGACAGGTCGCCAGAAGGGCGCTAACGCCGTGAAGCTTGGATGTCCGGGTTCGATGGTCGAGTTGTGATCGGTCTCTAAGCGGCCGGGTTCCGGCATCTTCATGTGCGAGCATGGGGCAAATGGCCGCCTCGACCAGGACGCTGTACGCGACGAGCGATCTGCACGTCCGCTACCCGGACAACCGGGCCGTGGTCGAGGCGATGCGGCCGACGGGGGACGACGACTGGCTGCTCGTCGTCGGTGACGTCGCCGACTTCGTGGACGAGATCCGCTGGGCGCTCGCGCTGCTCGCGAGCAGGTTCGCCCAGGTGGTCTGGGTGCCCGGCAACCACGAGCTGTGGACGCCCAAGCGCGACCCGGTTCAGCTGCGCGGTGTCGCCCGCTACTGGCACCTCGTCGACATCTGCCGGGAGCTGGGCGTGCTTACCCCCGAGGACCCGTACCCGGTCTGGGACGGCCCCGGCGGGCCGGTGGTCATCGCGCCGATGTTCCTGCTTTACGACTACACGTTCCGCCCCGAGGGCACGTCGACGAAGGCCGAGGCGCTCGCCTACGCCCATTCCACCGGTGTCGTCTGCTCCGACGAGTTCCTGCTGCACCCCGACCCGTTCCCGGCCCGCGACGACTGGTGCCGGGCCCGGGTCGCGCAGACCGAGAAGCGGCTCGCCGAGCTCCCGGCGGACGGCCCGCCGACCGTGCTGGTCAACCACTTCCCGTTGGTTCGGGAGCCGACCAGGGTGCTGCGCTATCCCGAGTTCGCCCAGTGGTGCGGCACCGAGCTGACCGCCGACTGGCACGTGCGCTTCCGCGCCGCCGCCGCCGTCTACGGCCACCTGCACATCCCCCGCACCACGGTCTACGACGGCGTCCGCTTCGAGGAGGTCTCGCTCGGCTACCCCCGCGAGTGGACCCGCCGCCCCGCCCACTACCAGCGCCCCCCGCTGCGCCGGATCCTGCCCGTCGATCCCGTCGCGTCCTGATCTCAGCCGGGCGCGGAGGCCGTGCCGGCGGGAGCGGAACCAGCGGCGGTGGTCGGGGCGGGGAGATTGCCGTCGAGGGCGTTCAGGAAGGCGGCGGCGACCGGGGCGGCGGACTCGGCGCCGAAGCCGCCGTTCTCGATGAGGACCGCGAAGGCGACCGGGCCGCGGTAGCCGACGAACCAGGCGTGGGTCGGCGGCGGGTTGCCGTCGATGTACTCGGCGGTGCCGGTCTTGCCGAAGACCTCACCGGGGAACGGCACGCCCGCCGCGGTCCCGTCGGTGATCACGGCCCGCATGAACGCCCGCAGGTCCGGCAGGATCTTCGGCGGCAGCTGGTTCGTCCGGGTGGGGCCACCGACCACGAACGGCGCGCGCCAGGTGCCGCTGGCCACGGCGGCGGCGACGCTCGCCATCTGCATCGGGGAGGCGGCCACCCGGCCCTGGCCGATCGACGCGGACGCCGTCTCCGCGGCGTCCTTCGGAGTGGGGAAGAAGCCGCCGACGCTCGCGATCGGCAGCGGCGGGTTTCCGTCGAAGCCGTACAGCCGGGCGGCCTGAGCGAGCGCGTCCGGCGGCAGCGAGCCGGCCAGGTTGATGAAGGCGGTGTTGCAGCTGCGCGCGAACGCGTCGCGCAGCGTCAGCGGCCCGAGCTTCTCGTTCTCGGCGTTGGAGAAGCTGCGCCCTCCGGCGGAGGCCGTCGCGGAGCAGTCCAGCGGGGTGTTCCGGTCGCGGCCGTTCATCAGCGCCGCGGTCGCTGTCACGATCTTGAAGGTGGAGCCGGGCGGGTAGGTGCCGCGCAGCGCCCGCCCAAAGCCGTTGAGGGGATGGTTCGCCGCGGCGAGGATGCCGCCGGTGCGGACGTCGACCGCCACCAGCGCGCCGGCCGGCCACCGCGACGTCGCCAGTGCCTGTTCCGCCGCTCGCTGCACCCCGAGGTCGACGGTCGTGCGGATCTTGTCGCCGTCGGCCATCGTCCAGCTGTACGGCGTCCGCACGACGGCGCCCCGCGCGTCACGCAGCACGACCTGGCCGCCGCTCGCCGCGAGACGGTCGTCGTAGGCCCGCTGCAGGCCGGTCGGCGGGGACACCTGGCCGATGAGGTTGCCGGCGAGCTCCGGATCCGCCGCCAGCGGCTGGCCGGCACGGTCGAGGAGCTCGCCGCGGCGGGCCGTCGACCCGGTGCGGTCGAAGTGCAGGCCCGGCGCGAGCTGGGGGTGCACGGAGCCGAGCAGCGCCCGCACCTTCCACCCGGCGGCGGTCTTCGCGAGCGACAGCTTGCCGGAGTACGGCCAGGGAGCTGCTTCGTCGGCGAGACGCAGGGCCGCCGTGTAGGCGACGGTCGCGGTGGTGCCGGCGCGGTGGGCCTCACCGGGGGTGAACGTCGCGTCGGTCAGCCGCAGCCGGTCGCGCATGTCGGCCATTGCCGCGATGAGCGTCGGGACGTCGACGTCGCCCGGGACGGTCACCGCGGTGATCCCCGCCTGGCCGGCGCCCGGGCCTTGGCGCCCGCGGGTGGCGTCGTCGCTGGGCAGGCCAGCCGCGGGGTCAGCCGCGGCGGGAAGCACGAGCGCGGCGGGCGCGACCGAGGTGGCCGGCTGGGCTGTCGGGCTCGGCGGAACCGGTGCGTCGCCGTTCGTCACGCCGCCGCCCCCGACGTTCGGCGTCACGGGCGGCGGAGTGGACTCGTCGATCGAGCGCCACGCCGCGAGGTAGGCCAGGGCGGTGTCCCGGACGGCCCGGTCCGCGGCCGCGTGGTCCCGTTGGACCTTCCAGAGGTAGCCGCCGCCGGCCCCGGCGCCGAGCAGGACGACGAGGGCCGCCGCCAGGGCGACCCCGCGCCGCGACCCGCGGCGACGCCGGCCTGGCATGGCCGTGAAACCGCCTGGAGTCAGTGGCACGGCGCCACCCCCCGATCTATGCGACCGTCCGTGTCTGGGACAAGTCCCCAGGTGCTGTCACTGGGGTTCCGACGGCCGTACCTTACGCTGCGTAGCCACGCTGCGCCCGCCGCGTTGGGCTCATGGTGGTGGATGGCGTGCCGGCGGCTCGCATGCCGCTCTCTGGCCGCTCGCGGTGAGTTGCCGGTATGGGCTGCTCCGCGCCGTCGCGATGACGACGGACGACGCGCCCGAGTCGGATCGGCCGCGTCGCGTCTCCCGCTGCGCGTCGTCGCGAGGCGCCCGGACAGGGCGCGAGCGATGACTACTTAGGGTGATACCAGCCAGCCAGCCAGCCAGCCAGCCGAGGTGGCTTGCGGCGTCGGGCCGGAGGCCCGCGGGCGTCAGGCCGGCGTGGCTACGGCGCCGAGCTGGTCGATCAGCGACGTCAGCCCGGGGAGCTGCGCGGTGCAGGCCAGCGTCTTCACGCCCTGGTCCCAGGCGTCGGGACCGGGCTCCAGCGCGCCGGAGACGGGGGAGGCGCCCGGCTGCGCGTGCCCGGGGACCGGGGAGCGGCCCGGCTGCGCGTGGCTCACGTAGCTGTTGAACGCGTCGCCGCAGTTGGTCGGCAGGAGACCGTCCAGTTCACTCCTGCCTGGCCAGACGCCGGGCAGGCTCAGGCTCAGGTCGATCAACTTGATGACTTCGGCGCGGTGCGGCTGGCCGCATTGCACGACCTCGGCGGCATCGGCACCCGCCGAGCTGGCCGGGTCCCAGTTCACACAGTCACCGACCCGCAGCGACGACAGCAGCGGCGGCGTGACGAGCACCCCGCCGGCGGTGCGCGGCGCCAGCGGTGCCGACGCGGTGGGGCTCGTGCGAGCGGTGCCCGGGGCCGCGGCCGCGGTCGTGCCCGCTCGGCTGTTGCTGTGCCGCAGCGCGACGACGATGCTGATCACTCCGGCGAGCACGGCGAGGAAGGCGACGACACGCGCGGCCCGGCGGCGACGGAACCCTGGTCGCGGCGCCCAGACCATCCGGTGCATGCCCGCCGGCAGGCGGCGGCTCGCCGGTACGACCTGACAGCGCCCGGGATCCCGCCGATCAGCCGTTCGGCCACGTTCGGCCGCGGACGGCTCGATGAACCGGGCAGCCCGGACGAAACCTTCATCCAGATGCAGGTTCTCGAAGGGATCCCGGTGCTCCGCGGGCTCCCGCTCCGGCGACGCCATGGGAGCAACGGTAAACCCGCGCCGGCCCATCTCGGTGGTCTTTCCCTCAACGACTGTACAGACCACAACGAATGCCCCATGGCCGCCGGCTGCCGGCAGCCGCGATTTGGGCTGATCGGGCACGGGAACCGACGCTCGGTAGCGTGGTGGCAACGTGCAGTGCAGTTCCGTCGCACGCCGCTTCCACGTCGCGCGACATGCGACTAGAGCCGCGTCAGCGAACGTTCGCCCCGCCACCTGCTCCAGCAGGTCAACGATCAGTCAGACGCTACGTCTCACCGGCGGCGCGCTACGTCTGACTGATAGCCAGAACTCCCGCCGCGGCGGGCCAACGTTGCCTGTCGAGGCGACTGGCTGTCGGTGCCGGCCAGCCCCCGAACGTTCGGGGGCTGGCAGCAACCCGGGCCGCCGAGCTTTCGGTCGATTTTCGTCCCCGGCCGCGGCATGGAGGCGGATGAGCCGTGCTGGTTCTCCGGCTTCCCCTTCCCCGCCGGTCGCGTGCGAGCCCCGGCCGGCCTCGGACCTACGCGAGACCGGGCGCGCGGAAACCGGCGGGGAAGCGGCGCCTGCCTAGCGGCCGACGGTGACGCTCACGGCGCGAGCGTACGGAGCACCGATGATCTTGGCGATCTCCTGCAGGATGTCGGCAGGGACGGCGTCGTCCAGGGACAGCGACATCAGCGCCTGCCCACCCGCCTCCAGGCGGCTGACCTGGGCGTTCGCGATGTTGATGCTCGCGTCTCCCAGCAGCTCGCCGACGGCTCCGACGATGCCCGGCCGGTCCTCGTACCGGAAGAACGCCAGATGTGCCTCAGGCCGCAGATCCACCTCGAACGCGTCGATCGCGGTGATCTTCTCGACCTGCCGGGTGCCGACCAGCGTCCCCGAGACCGAGACCACCGTGCCGTCCGGCAGCGCGCCCCGCAGCGTCACCAGGTTGCGGTAGTCGGGGCTCTCACGATGCGTCTCGAGCGCGACCTCGACGTGGCGCTCCTTGGCGAGCAGCGGAACGTTCACGTAGGTGACCTGCTCCTCGACGACGTCGGCGAACACGCCCTTAAGAGCGGCCAGCTGCAGCACGGAGACATCGAACTCCGTGATTTCGCCGAGGACCTCGACGGTCAGGTTCTCCGGCAGGCCGCCGGCGATGCCGGTGAACACCTGGCCGAGCTTCTCCGCCAAAGACAGGCCGGGACGGACATCCTCGGCCACCACGCCACCGGCCTGGACGTTGACCGCGTCCGGCACGAACTCGCCCTGCAGCGCCAGGCGCACCGAACGAGCGACCGCCAGGCCCGCCTTCTCCTGTGCCTCGTTCGTCGAAGCCCCCAGGTGTGGGGTGACGACGACGTTCTCCAGCCCGAACAGCGGCGAGGAGGTGGTCGGCTCCTTGAGGAAGACGTCGACGCCGACGCCGCCGACCTGCCCCGAGCGCACCGCGTCGGCGAGCGCCCGCTCGTCGACCAGCCCGCCGCGGGCCGCGTTGATGACGATCACGCCCCGCCTGACCTTCGCCAGCTCCTCCGCGCCGATGAGCCCGAGCGTCTCCGGGGTCTTCGGCAGGTGAATCGTGATCATGTCGCTGATCCGCAGCAGCTCGTCGAGGTCGACGAGGCGGACGCCCATCTGCGCGGCCCTGGCCGGGGCGAGGTAGGGGTCGTAGGCGACCAGCTGCATGCCGAACGCCGCCAGCCGCTGCGCGACCAGCTGGCCGATCCGGCCGAGGCCGACGATGCCGGCGACCTTCTCGGTCAGCTCGACACCGGTGTATTTCGAACGCTTCCACTCGCCGTTCTGCAGCGCCTTGTCGGCGGCCGGCACGCGGCGGGCGACGGCGAGCAGCAGCGCGATCGCGTGCTCGGCGGCGCTGACGATGTTCGACTGCGGCGCGTTCACGACCATGACACCCCGGGTCGTCGCGGCGGGGATGTCGACGTTGTCGAGGCCGATGCCCGCGCGGGCGACGACCTTGAGCTTGCGCGCGGCGGCCAGCGCCTCGGCGTCCATCTTCGTCGCGGACCGGATGATCACCGCGTCCACGTCGGCGAGCGCGGGCAGCAGCGCGGACCGGTCGGCGCCGTCCACGTGGCGGACCTCGAAGTCCCCGGACAGCACCTCCAGCCCGGCCGGCGAGAGCTCCTCGGCTACGAGTACGACGGGCACTGGGATCTCCTCATCGAGAGCACTTGGCCAAAGGCGATGCGATCATGTTTTCTCGCACCGCCGGAGGCCATCCGTGACAGACAAGGCCGCAGGCGATGCGATGATGCCCTCCCCGCGTCGCCGGAGGCCTGCAGTGACAGAGCACACAGCGGTGATCGCGAGTTCACCCGCCGGTCACCGCCGACCCGGGCGACGTGGACACACGCCCCCCGGCGGCCTAGAGCCTATCGGGTGATCAGCGTGACACCGGTCCCAATAGCCGCGGGTCGTCTGGTGGCAGTTGTCTGACTGCCACCAGACGACCCGTGAGCGGTGATCTGTGGTTATTCGCCCTGGCGGTACCCGAACCGCGGGCGGCGGACCGACGTGACCCAGCCAAAGACTGGCGACGGCGCATCGGCGCAAACGCCACGCAACCACGCCGTCGAGCCCCAGCCACGCCATCGAGCCCCAACCAGGTGGAACCACGGTCATATACCTGGACCCGGACCAGCTCGGGAGCAGGGTCCCTGCCGGATCGCGGAGCCGGGGTTCCTGCCGGATCGCGAAGCGATCTGGGAGGTCTGCTGGGAGGTCTGCTGGGAGGTCGGGCTCAGCGCCCGACGAACCAGCGCGAACCCGCCAAGGCTGGCGACGGCGCATCGGCGCATGCGTCACGCGACCACGTCATCGAGCCCCAACCAGGTGGGACCACGGTGATATGCCTGGACCCGGGACCAGCCGGGAGGGCGCTCAGCGCCCGATGGTCTGGCGGCGGGGAGGCGCGAAGCGCCGATTCCGCCCGCCAGACCCTATTTGTTGATCCAGGACATCATGGAACGGAGCTGCTCGCCGACCTTCTCGATCTGGTGGGCCTTGCCCTCCTCGACGAGCTTGGTGAAGTTCGGGCGGGCGGCGTCGTCCTCGGCGACCCATTCGCGGGCGAAGGTGCCGTCCTGGATCTCGTCGAGGATCTTGCGCATCTCGCCCTTGACCGCGGGGGTGACCACTCGCGGGCCGCGGGTGACGTCGCCGTACTCGGCGGTGTCGGAGATCGAGTAGCGCATCTGGGAGATGCCGCCCTCGTACATCAGGTCGACGATGAGCTTGAGCTCGTGCAGGCACTCGAAGTAGGCGATCTCCGGCTGGTAGCCGGCCTCGACGAGGGTCTCGAACCCGGCCTGGACCAGCGCGGACGCGCCGCCGCAGAGCACCGCCTGCTCGCCGAACAGGTCGGTCTCGGTCTCCTCCGTGAAGGTGGTGCGCAGCGTGCCGGCGCGGGTGCCGCCGATGCCCTTGGCGTAGGCGAGCGCGGTCGCCAGGGCCTTGCCGGTCGCGTCGGTCTCGACCGCGACGAGACAGGGCACGCCCTTGCCCTCCTGGAACACCCGGCGGACCAGGTGGCCCGGGCCCTTGGGGGCGATCATGAAGACGTCCACGCCCTCGGGCGGGGTGATCAGGTTGTAGCGGATGTTGAAGCCGTGGCCGAAGGCCAGCGCGTCGCCCGCCTTGAGGTTGGGCAGGATCGACTCGGCGTAGATCTTGCGGTGCGCGGTGTCGGGCGCGAGGATCATGATGATGTCCGCCTCGGCGGCGGCCTCGAACGGGGTGACGACCCGCAGGCCCTCCTCCTGCGCCTTCGCGCGGCTCTTGCTGGTCTCCGGCAGGCCGACCCGGACGTCGACGCCCGAGTCCCGCAGGTTCAGCGCGTGCGCGTGGCCCTGGCTGCCGTACCCGATGATCGCGACCTTGCGGTCGGCGAGGTCCTCCAGGTTGGCGTCGTCGTCGTAGTAGATCTCGACCATCGTGCGCGATCTCCTCGTTGCGTGTGGCGATCGGCCCGAAGGGCGCTGGCGCGCCCGCGGGCCGCTCCGCCTGGTCGGGCGCTGAGCGCCCTCCCTCGGTTGGTCTTGGGGCTGGGTGTAGAGCATCTGAGCGGAGCCAGGCTGTCAGGTTGCGTGAGCTGCCCGTAAGCCTTGGGCCGAGGTGTCCCGCGGTGGTGGCGCGCAGGTTGCGGGCCTCGACCGGAGGTGCGACCGGTGATCTTACCCCCGGCGGGCGGTCAGGCGGTTCTCTCCAGGGCGCGCAGGCTTCGGTCGGTGATCGAGCGGGAGCCTCGGCCGAGCGCGACCATGCCGGACTGGACCAGCTCCTTGATCCCGAACGGCTCCAGGACCCGGACCAGCGCGTCCAGCTTGTCACGGGTACCGGTCGCCTCGACGGTGACGGCGTCGGAGGCCACGTCGACGACCTTGGCGCGGAACAGGCCGATGAGCTCGAGCACCTGCGAGCGGGCGGCCGCGTCGGCGCGCACCTTGACGAGCAGCAGCTCGCGCTGGACCGAGACGTCCGAGTCCATCTCGACGATCTTCAGCACGTTGACGAGCTTGTTGAGCTGCTTGGTGACCTGCTCCAACGGCAGCTCGTCGACGGCGACGACGATCGTCATCCGGGAGATGTCGCTGTGCTCGGTCGGCCCGACGGCCAGCGACTCGATGTTGAAGCCGCGCCGGGAGAACAGGCTGGCCACTCTGGCCAGCACTCCGGGCTTGTTCTCGACGAGAACGGACAGCGTGTGGTGGGTGGTCACGGCGTCATTGCCCTTCCAAAGATCCTGTGGCGTGCTCGATCGAAAAACGCCGAGCACCAGGTCCGGTCTGTTCACGACGAATCACGAACCCAGCCACGCGGCGCGGAGGCGCGTCTCCGCGGAGCCCCGTCCATGAGCGCAGCGATGTGTCCTCGAGCGGGCCCTCGGCCTTGTTCTCGTGGGTTGGTGACGTGCAGCGGCAGGCGACCGCGCTGGGCGCGGAGGCGCGCCTCGCGGAGGCCCGGCCCCGAGCGAAGCGAAGGGGTTGGGCCGCAGCGAGGTCGCCGCAGCGCCCGTGAGCGGAGGAGGACGCGGCGCGGAGGTCCCTTGGGAGCGAAGCGAGCAAGGGGCCGGAGCGCCGCGCCCGGACGGAGCGAACCAGCATTAGATGTTGACCTCGGCGTCGCCGCTGTAGTCGAAGTCGGGAGCGAGGTCGCGGGCGACCTTGATGTCGTCGTTGCTTGAGCCGGCGGCGACCATCGGCCACACCATCGCGTCGGGGTGGACGACGAAGTCGATGACCACCGGCGCGTCGTCGATCGCCATCGCCTTCTCGATCGTGCTGTCGACGTCGGCGGCCGTTTCGCAGCGCAGCCCGACGCAGCCGAGCGCCTCGGCGAGCCGGACGAAGTCCGGGACCCGCTTCACTCCGGTGCGGGAGCTGGCCGGGTGGGTGCCGAGGTCGGTGTTCGAGTAACGCTTGTCGTAGAACAGCGTCTGCCACTGGCGGACCATGCCGAGCGCCCCGTTGTTGATGACGGCAACCTTGATCGGGATGCCTTCCAGCGCGCAGGTCGCGAGCTCCTGGTTGGTCATCTGGAAGCAGCCGTCGCCGTCGATCGCCCACACGGTCGTGTCGGGACGGCCGACCTTGGCGCCCATCGCCGCCGGCACCGCGTAGCCCATTGTCCCGGCGCCGCCGGAGTTCAGGAACGTGTACGGGTTCTCGTACGAGATGAACTGGGCCGCCCACATCTGGTGCTGGCCGACGCCCGCGGTGTACACGGCGTCCGGGCCGGCGATCTGCCCGATCCGCTGGATGACGTACTGCGGCGCGAGCGAGCCGTCCGTGGGCTCCGTGTAACCGAGCGGGTAGGTGCCGCGCCACCTGTTCAGCTGCTCCCACCAGCCGCCCAGGTCGGGGCGGCCCTCGGCCTGCAGCGCGCCGATCAGGTCGGCGACGACCTCCCGGCAGTCGCCCACGATCGGCACGTCGGCGGCGCGGTTCTTGCCGATCTCAGCCGGGTCGATGTCGGCGTGGATGATCTGCGCGTGCGGCGCGAACGTCGACAGCTTGCCGGTGACCCGGTCGTCGAACCGGGTGCCCAGCGCGATCAGCAGGTCGGCCTTCTGTAGCGCGGTGACGGCCGCCACCGAGCCGTGCATGCCGGGCATGCCCAGGTGCAGGTGGTGCGAGTCGGGGAACGCGCCCCTCGCCATCAGCGTGGTGACCACCGGGATGCCGGTCAGCTCGGCGAGGATGCGCAGCTCCGCGGCGGCGCGGGACCTGATCACGCCGCCACCCACGTAGAGCACGGGCCGGCGCGACGAGCTGATCATCTTGGCCGCCTCGCGCACCTGCTTGGCGTGCGGGCGGGTCACCGGCCGGTAGCCGGGCAGGTCGAGCGCCGGCGGCCACACCTCGTGCGGCAGCACCGACGTGACCGACTGCAGGACGTCCTTCGGCAGGTCGACGAGCACGGGGCCCGGCCGGCCGGTGGACGCCAGGTGGAACGCCTCGGCGATCGTGCGCGGGATGTCGTCCGCGGACTGGACCAGGAAGTTGTGCTTCGTGATCGGCATCGTGATGCCGCAGATGTCCGCCTCCTGGAAGGCGTCCGTCCCGATCGCGGGCCGGGAGACCTGGCCGGTGATGGCGACGATCGGCACCGAGTCCATGTAGGCGTCGGCGATCGGGGTCACCAGGTTCGTCGCCCCC
This sequence comes from Pseudofrankia coriaricola, assembly GCF_001854805.1. Classification (GTDB taxonomy): domain Bacteria; phylum Actinomycetota; class Actinomycetes; order Frankiales; family Frankiaceae; genus Pseudofrankia. Next base: position 197,604 of record NZ_MBLO01000210.1, on the reverse strand, counting down.
GGGCCCGAGGTGGCCATGCAGACGCCGACCTTGCCCGTCGCCTGCGCATAGCCCTCCGCGGCGTGCCCGGCGCCCTGCTCGTGGCGGACGAGGATGTGCCGGACCCGCGTCGAGTCGTACAGCGGGTCGTAGGCGGGCAGGATCGCGCCGCCCGGGATGCCAAAGACAACGTCGGCCCCGACCGCTTCCAGGGAATGGACGAGCGACTGGGCTCCGGTGATCTCTCTAGTCATCTGCCGTCTTCCTTGACGTTGGCCGGGGGTGGGGCGGGCGCCGCGGCCTGGGCGCCGGGTTCCCCCCGGACCGGCATCGCCGATCGGGAGGCTTGCTGGGAGTTCAGGGTCTGGCCGGCTGGGCCTGACTCTCGTTCATACGTGGTGTCACCGAGTGCTGACGTTCCTGTGTGGCTGCGTCCTTGATGTCACTGAGGGCACTAAAAAGCCCCCCGTGCCAAGGGCACTGAGGGGCTGCGTACGAGTCGGTCCCAGACTGGCTGGGGCGGGTCGACTACGCACGCTCTCCGCGTACAAGAAGGCTCTGACGCACCCACCTACCTTGGCGGACGATCGCGGCGCGAGTCAAGTCACCTCCGCGAGTCGTCTGTGTTCTGGGACCTTGGCCACACCCGTCACGGCCGGAGCCAGGAGAGCCGGACCGGCGGCGCTGGGGCGAGGCGGTCTGGTCACGCGAGATTGAGCCGAGCGGAGTCGGCGTGGGGCGGGCTCTCCTGGCTGGTCCATAGCTGGACGAGCTGGACGAGGCCCGCGACTGGGGTAGTGTGTTGACGCCATGTATGCCTCGCTTCCTGTCTTGCAGCCGTCGCCGCTTCCGCGGCTACGGCTGGGCGGCCTGCTCCTTAGCTGCCGCGGCGGGGCCTGACTTTTCCGGCTGGCTTCCTCGTCGCGGAGTCTGCTCGCGCATACCCAGCCAAGTCACCGGCCTCGAATCAGGCTCCCCCCGCACTTCTGCTCCGCCCCAGACCACAGAGGTCGGGCGCGGCGCGTCCGAAGGCGGGGCGTGGAGCCTCCCGCCGCACCCCGGGTGGCCTTCAAAGCTGAGGGTCCCGACAGGAAGCAGATGCAGTGATCAACAACCCGCAGGTCCCGTCTGGCATGCCCATCGACAAGTACCGGCCGTTCCAGCCGGTACCGCTGCCCGACCGGACGTGGCCGAACGCCCAGATCACGAAGGCGCCGATGTGGTGCAGCGTCGACCTGCGCGACGGTAACCAGGCCCTGGTCGACCCGATGACGCCCGAACGCAAGCTGAAGATGTTCGAGCTGCTGGTCGGGATGGGCTACAAGGAGATCGAGGTCGGCTTCCCGGCCGCGAGCCAGACCGACTTCGACTTCATCCGCCAGCTGGTCGAGGGCGACCTGATCCCGGATGACGTCACCATCCAGGTGCTGACCCAGGCCCGCGAGGAGCTGATCGAGCGGACCGTGCAGTCCCTGGTCGGCTCCCGCCGGGCGCTGCTGCACCTGTACAACTCGACGTCCACGCTGCAGCGGCGGGTCGTCTTCGGCCAGGACCGGGCCGGCATCACGGAGATCGCTGTCCAGGGCGCCCGCTGGACCGTCCAGTACGCCGAGAAGCTGCTGGACGACCGCACCGACCTGCGCTGGCAGTACAGCCCCGAGTCGTTCACCGGCACCGAGCTCGACTACGCCGTCGAGGTCTGCGAGGCCGTGATGGACGTCTGGGAGCCGACGGCGGACCGCCCGGTCGTGCTGAACCTGCCGGCCACCGTCGAGATGTCGACGCCCAACGTGTACGCCGACCAGATCGAGTGGATGGGCCGCAACCTGACCCGGCGCGACGCGGTGGTGCTGTCGCTGCACCCGCACAACGACCGCGGCTGCGCGGTCGCCGCCGCGGAGCAGGGCGTGCTGGCCGGCGCCGACCGGATCGAGGGCTGCCTGTTCGGCAACGGCGAGCGCACTGGCAACGTCTGCCTGGTGACGCTGGGGATGAACCTGTTCTCCCAGGGGATCGACCCGATGATCGATTTCTCTGAGATCGACGAGATCCGCCGGACCGTCGAGTACTGCAACCAGCTGCCCGTGCACCCGCGGCACCCGTACGGCGGCGACCTCGTCTACACGGCATTCTCCGGCTCCCACCAGGACGCCATCAAGAAGGGCCTCGAGGCGATGGAGCGGACCGCTCAGAGGGTCTGGGAGGTTCCGTACCTGCCGATCGACCCGAAGGACGTCGGCCGCACCTACGAGGCCGTCATCCGGGTCAACAGCCAGTCGGGCAAGGGCGGCGTCGCCTACCTGCTGAAGTCCGAGCACGGGCTGGACCTGCCGCGCCGGCTGCAGATCGAGTTCTCCCAGGTCGTCCAGCGGCATACCGACGGCGAGGGCGGCGAGGTCACCGCCTCCGAGCTGTGGGACATGTTCCGCGCGGAGTACTTCCTGGACTCCACCGCGGGTCAGGCGGCGCTCGAGGTCGTCCGGTTCACGACGTCGGCCGGCGGGGGCGCGCGTGATGAGGTGAATGTCTCGGTTCGCCAGGACGGCGCCGAGAAGGTTCTCACCGGCGTCGGCAACGGGCCGATCGACGCGTTCGTCGACGCACTGTCAACCAGGGGCGTGACGGTCAAGGTGCACGACTACCACGAGCACGCGATCGGCGCCGGCGCCGATGCCCGCGCCGCCGCCTACCTGGAGGTCCAGGTCGAGGACGCCGCCGGCGGCAAGGTGTTCTGGGGCGTCGGCGTAGACTCGAACATCGTCACCGCCTCGCTGCGCGCCGTCGTCAGCGCGGTCAACCGCGCCGCCCGGGCCCGTGCGGAGGTCACGTCCGCCGCGGGCTGAGCCCAGGAACGCCAACCGTGTCGGATGGGCGAGCCTAGAGGCTCGCCCATCCGACACGCTCCGCATGGGTCGTGGATGACCGTGTCGGATTGCCAAGCCTCTAGGCTTGGTAATCCGACACGATTCGGAGTTGGAGCGGGCGCGCGAGAGACCGGGGACCTCTCTGAGCTGGGAGCGGGGCCAGTCCGGCCCTCCGGCTGGGCCGCTGACCGCGGCAGCGGGGCTCTCAGCCGTGTGCGGTTGGATGCTTTGCGTAGTAGCGGCTCGACGAGGTCGCTTGGGCCGGCGGTCCGTGTGCCGAGAGCGCTCGCTGGTCGGCGGATAGGCTGAGCAGCCATGAAGCTTGCGGTTATCGGTGGCGACGGGATCGGCCCGGAGGTGGTCGCGGAGGGCCTGCGGGTCCTTCGGGCGGTGCACGACAAGGTGGAGACCACCGAGTACGACCTCGGTGCGCGCCGTTGGCGGGAGACCGGCGAGACGCTGCCCGACTCGGTGCTCGGGGAGCTCCGGGGACACGACGCGATCCTGCTCGGCGCTGTCGGCGACCCTGGCGTGCCCTCCGGCGTGCTGGAGCGCGGCCTGCTGCTGCGCCTGCGGTTCGAGCTCGACCACCACGTCAACCTGCGCCCGGTGAAGCTGTACCCGGGGGTGACCTCGCCGCTGGCCGGCGACCCGACGATCGACATGGTCGTCGTTCGGGAGGGCACCGAGGGGCCGTACGCCGGTGCTGGGGGTGTGCTGCGCAAGGGCACCCCGCAGGAGATCGCGACCGAGGAGAGCATCAACACTCGGTTCGGCGTCGAGCGGGTCGTGCGCGACGCGTTTCGCCGGGCGCAGCGCCGCCCGCGGCACAAGCTCACCCTCGTCCACAAGAACAACGTGCTCACGAAGGCCGGCGACCTGTGGTCGCGGACCGTGGCCGAGGTCGCGCCGGAGTTCCCCGAGATCAGCGTCGACTACCAGCACGCCGACGCGGCGAGCATGTTCTTCATCACCAACCCGGGCCGGTTCGACGTGATCGTCACCGACAACCTGTTCGGCGACATCATCACCGACATCGGAGCCGCGATCACCGGCGGCATCGGGCTCGCGGCCAGCGGCAACCTTGACCCCTCCGGCGCGCACCCGAGCATGTTCGAGCCAGTTCATGGCAGTGCCCCGGACATCGCCGGCAAGGGCGTCGCCGACCCGACCGCCACCGTGGCCTCGGTCGCCATGCTGCTCGACCATCTCGGCCTCACCGCCGAGGCGGCCCGCGTCGAGCGGGCGGTCGCCGCCTCGCTCGCGGCCCGCGCCGCGTCCCCCGGCCAGCCGCTCTCGACCCGCGAGGTCGGCGAGGACCTGGCCGAGCGCTCCAACTCCGCCGCCTAGCCCCGGCCGCGAACCGTCTCCCCGTCGGCTCGGGACCCCGCGACGCCGACGGGCAGACGGTCCCGGGCTGGCCCTGGCCTCCTGTCCGGCTTCGCCCGACCAGCCCACCTGGTCGGGCGGCCCCGTGTCCGATCGATGGACGTCCGATATTCATCACTACTCCTCACCCGGACCCCGAACAGCTATCCTCGAAAGAGCCGTAGAACCGGTACGACGGCAGCCGGCAGGGCCCGACCACGGCGAAGCTCGGCCCCGTGCGGGTCACCTTGTTCGCTGACCATTAGTCAGCTTCCCGTGGCCCGCGATATCCGCCCGGGGACCCCCGGGTCCCCGGACCCCCGGTGTCGAGCTCCGCTCGACCGGACTTCCTGTCGGTGCCCTGCTGAGGAGTACGCCCGTGGCCATCACGCCTACCTCGAAGATCTGGATGAACGGGGAGTTCGTCGCCTGGGACGACGCTCGCATCCACGTCCTCACCCCGACCCTCCACTACGGCTGGGGGGTGTTCGAGGGCATCCGTGCGTACGAGACCCCTCGCGGCAGCGCGGTCTTCCGGCTGACCGACCACATCGCCCGGCTCTACCGCAGCGCCAAGATCTACATGATGGAGCCGGACTTCACCCAGGAGCAGTTCGTCCAGGCGGCCAAGGACACCGTCATGGCGAACAACATCCAGTCCTGCTACATCCGGCCACTGGTCTACCTCGGCTACGGCGAGATGGGGCTCAACCCGCTGCCGTCCAAGGTCGAGTCGATGATCGCCGTCTGGCCGTGGGGCGCCTACCTTGGCGAGGAGGCGCTGGAGAAGGGCTGCCGGGTCATCATCTCCAGCTGGCGGCGTAACGACGTCAACATCACCCCGCCGGCCGCGAAGGCCACCGGCCAGTACCTCAACTCGTCGCTCGCGAAGGTCGCGGCCATCAAGGGCGGCTACGACGAGGCGATCCTCACCAGCCCGACCGGCCACATCGCCGACGGCTCAGGCGAGAACGTCTTCATCGTCACCGGCCGCACCCTCGTCACCCCGCCGCTGACCGACGGCGCGCTCGGCGGCATCACCCGGGCCTCCGTCATGCAGATCGCCGCGGACCAGGGCTACGACGTGATCGAGAAGCACATCGTGCGTACCGATATCTACCTGGCCGACGAGGCGTTCTTCACCGGCACGGCCGCGGAGATCGTCCCGATCGCCGAGGTCGATGACCGCGCGGTCGGTACCGGCCGCCCCGGCCTGGTCACCCGCGAGATCGCCGAGATCTTCCACCAGGCCACCACCGGCCAACTCGACCGCTACAAGGACTGGAACGAATACGTCAGCGAGTAGGAATCGGCGCTTCGCGCCTCCCCTACTCGCTTGACCTCGGGCGCCGGGCGCCCGAGCGGCCTGGTTACGGGTTGGTGCGTATAGCTGTGGCTGGTCCCGGTTGGGGTCGATGGGCCGGGTGCGTTGGTCCGTTCGCGGACGGAGCGCCCGTCCGCCTCGCGACTCCGGACGCTTCGCGCCCGGCTGTGTGGTTGCGGCACCGGTGCTCATGGGCGGGGTTGGTCTGGTCTTGGTAGGGGGCGGTGAGGTGGGCACGCTGGCGTGACCACGAACGGCTCCGCACGCGCCCCCGGCTGGAAACAGCCGGGGGCGCGTCGCTTTGCGGCGTGTGTTCTGGCCCGCGGATGGCTACGCCGTAGCACCTCTGGGCAGGGCGTGGACCCCGCGGCGCGGTGAGCCGGCCGTGGCACGCGACGCGCCGAGTGGAATCGGGGGTCTGGTCAGATGGCGGATTGGACCTTACCTTGCCTCCATAGCCGATTTCACAAGCGCACAAGCGCCGTCCGGTCGGAGGTTCTCATGCGGGTTTCGGATGGAATGAGCGCTTTGGTGCTAATGATCGGTCCAGGGCACACCCTCCGGCAGGCGTCGCGGCTGATGGCCGGGCGCGGGGTCGGCGCGGCGGTCGTGCTCGACACCGACGGTGCGGGCTACGGCATCCTCACCGAGCGGGACATCCTGCTGGCGCTGGCCGCGGGCAAGGACCCGGACGTGGAAGTCTCCGCCGACCATCTCACCCGTGACCTTGTGTTCGCGGACCCGGACTGGTCGCTCGATACCGCCGCCGACGCCATGCTCCGGGGCGGTTTTCGCCACCTCGTTGTGACTGAGGGTGGTTCGGTGGCTGGGGTTCTGTCGATGCGTGACGTTGTGCGCTGCTGGAACCAGCAGCGCGTAACCACCTAGCGATGGCAGGTGTCGCCCCTGTTTGGCGCGAGGTTGGCGCATTTACGGCGCCGCACCCGTCAGAAACCCGATTCGGGCGTGTTCTGCGTGATGTGGGCAGCAAGAGACCGGTGAAAGCCGCTAACGTCTCGCCCATGCTCGACGACGACGAGGCGGTCGCGCTGCTCCGTGCGACCACGCTGCTCAAGGAACTTGACGAGGAGGACCTGCGGCGGCTTGCTGCCCGCGCGGTGACGCGCCGGTACCGGCGGGGCCAGGTTGTCTTCACTGAGGGGGAGCCCGCGGACACCCTGCTGGTGGTGGCCCAGGGCCGGTTGAAGGTGCTCACGAAGGCCGACGACGGCCGTGACCACGTGCTGAACATCCACGGCCCGCGAGAGACCATTGGCGAACTGAACATCGTTGAGCCGGGCACCCGGTCGGCGAGTGTCGAGGCCCTCGAGCCCAGCACCGCGCTGGTGCTCGACCGGACCGCCGTCTGGGAGCTCGTCAAGGAGCGCCCGGCGGTGGCCGAGCAGCTCATCCGCGCACTGGTCGCGCATGTGCGCCGGCTCACCGGGGCCAACGCGGACCTGGTGTTCCTGGATCTTCCACGCCGGGTCGCCAAACTGCTGCTGATGCGGACGCGCGAGGCCGGCCGGCCGGTCATCGAGCTGGGGCTCACCCAGACCGAGATCGCTTCGCTGCTCGGCGGTTCTCGCCAGTCGGTCAACCAGGCCCTGCGCGAGTTCGAGCGGCGTACGTGGATCCTCTCCGAGGGCCAGACGATCACAATTCTCCAGCTGGACCGCCTCCGTCGCTTCGCTGGCGACTAGGCCGTGTCTGACGGCCTCCGGCCACGCGAGGCTCCGCCATCATCGCCGCAGGGGTCCCCGGAAGATCGGCGCCAGCCGATCTTCCGGGGGAGCGGCTTTGGCCTAGGCCGTCCAGGCGCACGTTCTGGTGTCCCCGCGCGGTGCTGGAGGTGACGCGCGGGGCTCAGCCGCGCCCTGGGCAGGGCCTGGCTCGCCGCATTCCGTGCGGGCGAGTAGCCAGAGGCCGTCTGGCATTCGGGTGATTTCCGGCCTCACAGACCGGCGCTGAGCTGGGCAGGTTAACGGGGGCGACCTGGGACACAGTGGCGGCGTGTCGCGGGTGTTACGTCGTAAGGTGGACACCCGGCGGTGAACCCGTCTTCGTCGCGCGCTCCGGTCACCCGACCCTAGTGGGCCGGACGCGTGACGAGCCCTGGGAGACGGCCATCGCCAGGACCGGCCGCGATGGAGAGCCGACCGGTCCCGTCGACATCCGACGGGCGAGGGCACGTATCCGCGTTCGCCTCGCCGACGGATGGCTGTCCCAGGGATTACTGCGGGCCCCGGCCGGCGTGATGTTCTTCGCCCTTCGACGGTCCTACGCTTGGGAATCAGGCCGAAGGACGCGCGAGCAGGCTCGCCAGGCGCCCGCCCCGGAGGCATACAGGCGATACGGCCAGAGCACGCGCGACCATGCGGTTGGGTTGCGTACCCCGAGGCCTGTGGGCGAGACACCGTGAGAGGCGCAGCGTGCGGCCATATGACCCCGAGTCCCTGCACATCTACGACACGACTCTGCGGGACGGCACGCAGCAGGAGGGGCTTTCGCTCTCCGTCGCCGACAAGCTGGCGGTAGCCCGCCACCTCGACGACCTCGGTGTCGGCTTCATCGAGGGCGGCTGGCCCGGCTCCAACCCGAAGGACGCCGAGTTCTTCCGCCGAGCCCAGACCGAGCTCACCCTGCGTAACGCCAAGCTCGCCGCTTTCGGCTCCACCCGGCGCGCCAGCAAGACCGCCGCCGACGACCCGCAGGTGACCGCGCTGCGCGACGCCGGCACCCCGGTCGTCTGCCTGGTCGCCAAGTCCGACCGCCGGCACGTCGAGCGCGCGCTGCGTACCACGCCCGCCGAGAACCTGGCGATGATCCGCGACACGGTCGTTCATCTGCGCGCCGAGGGCAAGCGGGTCTTCGTCGACGCCGAGCACTTCTTCGACGGCTACCACGCCGACGGCGCCTACGCGCTGGAAGTGGTTCGTACCGCCGCCGAGGCCGGCGCGGACGTCGTCGTCCTCTGCGACACCAACGGCGGCATGCTGCCGACCCAGATCGGCGAGACTGTGCGCGCCGTGATCAACGGCACGGGGGCGCGCCTGGGCATTCACTGCCACGACGACTCCGGCTGCGCCGTCGCGAACAGCCTGGTAGCCGTGCAGGCGGGCGTCACCCACGTCCAAGGCGCGGCGAACGGCTACGGCGAGCGCTGCGGCAACGCGAACCTGTTCACCGTCGTCGCCGGCCTGGAGACGAAGCTTTCGACGCCGGTGCTGCCGACCGGCCAGCTGCGCGAGCTGGTCCGCGTCTCGCACGCCATCGACGAGATCACCAACTCGACGCCCGACACCCACCGGCCCTACGTCGGCGCGAGCGCCTTCGCCCACAAGGGCGGCCTGCACGCCAGCGCTGTCAAGATCGACCCGGACATGTACCAGCACATCGACCCGGCCCTCGTCGGCAACGACATGCGAATGCTGGTCTCCGAGCTCGCGGGTAGGGCCACCATCGAGCTCAAGGGCCGCGAGCTGGGCCTGGACCTTTCCGACGAGAAGGAGGCCCTCGGCCGGATCGTCGAGCTGGTCAAGGAGCGCGAGGCGAACGGCTTCTCCTACGAGGCCGCCGAGGCGAGCTTCGAGCTGCTGCTGCGCGACGAGGTGTACGGAGCCGAGCGCTACTTCACGCTGGACAGCTGGCGGGTCATCGTCGAGCAACGCCCGGACGGCGAGATCGTGAGCGAGGCGACCGTGAAGCTCACCACCGGCGGCGAGCGGCACGTCTCCACGGCCGAGGGGAACGGGCCGGTCAACGCGCTCGACAAGGCGCTGCGCGAGGCACTCGCGAAGGCATACCCGGGCCTCAAGGACGTCGACCTGACCGACTTCAAGGTGCGCATCCTCGACGGGCGGGAGGGTTCCGGCGCCGTGACCCGGGTGCTGGTCGAGACCAGCGACGGCCAGTCACGCTGGAACACCATTGGCGTCGACGAGAACATCATCGCGGCCTCCTGGCAGGCCCTGCAGGACGCCGTCACCCACGGCCTGCGTCGCCAGGGCGAACTCCCCGACCCCACCGCCGTCTGACCGTCTGACCGTCTGACGGCCCTGGACGGGCGTCAGACGTGACCCGCGCGATCGGGGGGTCGGGGGTCCACGTTCGCTTCGGGGCGTGGCCTTGTTGGGTCTGGGCGGTGGATGCCGACTGGCGGGCCTGGACGGCGGCCAGCCGGCCAGCCGTGAGTGCCCTTTGTCGGGCCCGGTGTTCCCTTGGGGACGGCGCTCATGTGAGGTCGGACCGGTGGAGGCGGTGGCGCCGCGGCCTGGACGGCCGCTGTCACCGACACCCTGAAGATCGGTTCGAAGTTGTGGCCGTCCGGGGTTACGGTCCGTCCGTTCGTGGTTACGGGTGGGACGCGGCGCGGAGGTCGTGATGTTTCTGCAGGTGATCCAGGGAAGGGTGCCGGACCGCGCAGCGATGCGGGCCCAGCACGAGCGGTGGCTTGCCGACATCGGATCGGGCACGCCTGGCTGGCTGGGCTCGACGGCCGGCATCACCGAGGACGACCGGTTTATCTGTCTCAGCCGGTTCGCCTCGGTTGAGGCACTGGCAAAGCTCTCGGCCCGCTCCGACCACCGGGAATGGTGGGCCAGGACGGAGCGGCTCTTCCTGGGCCCGGTGGTCACCACCGAGTTCGCCGACGCCGTGCTGATGATCGAGGGTGGCTCCGACGACGCGGGCTTCGTGCAGGTCATCCAGGGCCGCACCACCGACCCGTGGCGGCTGCGGTCCCTGGAGAAGGAACTGCTCCGCTACCTTCCGGAGGGCCGGCAGGACATCATCGGCGGTCTGGCCGCGGTTGGCCCGGACGGCCGGTTCGTCCGGGTGTTCTACTTCAGCTCCGAGGAGCTGGCGCGCGCCGGCGAGCATGGCGAACAGCTCCCGGAGATCGAGGAGGTCCTCTTCGACATGCGTGAGCTCACCGGTGAGCCGACGTACCACGACCTGCGCCACCCGTGGCTCGTTTCGCCGCCCTTGGCTCGGGCCGGGCGGTCGGCGGCCGAGGCGACCACCGAGCCCCGGGACACCCGCCGCGCGGCCGGGCACCGCCGCTAGACCTTTCCGGGGGCCTTTCCCGGGATCTTGTGAGGGTGACCGTCGGAGGCAACAGCGTCCCTGACGCGACGGCGGGCCGGGTTCGCGCGCACACCGTGCCCGCTTGCCCCGGCCCGCCGGTACCGTCCTGCCTCGGAACCGTCCTGCCTCGGACTGTGGTCAGTCCTCGGGGATCTCCTCCCACCACTGGCACCACCACGGGCCGCCGACCAGGATCCGCAGCTTCGGGTGCCAGCAGTACGAGATGTCCTTGTCGGTGTCCAGGTAGTACAGGCAGTTGTCGCACCGCTCGTCGCGGTTCGGCTTGCCGCGCAGGATCGCGTCCTCCGCCAGGTGACCGAGCTTGACGCTCAGCTCCTCGTCGATCGGCTTGGGCTCCGGTGCGCCAACCTCGTAGACGGCCTCGGTCATGCCGCTCCTTCTGTCCGTTTCCGTTCGTTCGTCAGTGGACCCCCACCGGCGGTCCGCTGACCTAAGTCGTGTGACCGGGTCTTCATACCCCGGCTACGGCACACCGCCGGATCTGCTCCGAATTCTCTGCCATGCTCGCGCCGGCCTGACAGCCACCCGGCCGAGGTCCAGCTCACAGTGCCGAGCGTGGGCAGGCTGCCCCGTCTCGTCGCGCCGGTCACCCACGGTGGCGGACCGGCCCGGTACCCGCGCCGAGGCTCTGAGGGGTTGAGAGCGAGTGACGGTGATCAGCGCGCGGTGACGGGGTTGGTGAGGGTGCCGACGCCGCCGACGGTGACGGCGACCGTCTGGCCGGGGCGCATCGGGCCGACGCCGGCGGGTGTGCCGGTGAGGAGGACGTCGCCAGGCAGCAGCGTCATCGCGGCCGACATGTAGGCGATCAGCTGCGGGATCGTGTGGATGAGGGCCGCGGTGGTGGAGTTCTGGCGGACCTCGCCGTCGAGGGTGGTGCGGAGGCCGACGTTCGAAGGGTCGAGGTCGGTCTCGATCCACGGGCCGAGCGGGCAGAAGCTGTCGTGGCCCTTGGCTCTGGTCCACTGGCCGTCGGCACTTTGCTGCTCGCGCATCGTGACGTCGTTCGCGCATGTGAATCCGAGCACGACCGACATCGCCCGCTCCTGCGGTACATCGCGGCACAGCCGGCTGATGACGATCGCCAGTTCGCCCTCGTAGTCCATCCGGCTGGTCGGGTCGGGATGGATGATCGGGTCACCGGGGCCGACGACGCTGGTCGACGGTTTGAGGAAGAGGATCGGGCGTTCGGGCGGGGCGTCGCCACCCATCTCCTTCACGTGGTCGGCGTAGTTCTTGCCGACCGCGAGGACCTTGCTCGGCAGCACGGGCGCCAGCAGCCGCACCTCGCCAAGCGGCCGGCGGGCCCCCGTGAACGTGAAAGGCCCGAACGGGTGGGGGGTCAGGGCGGCAATGGTCGCCTCGCCGCGCTCGACCGAGCCCTCCACCACGCCGAAGGCTGGCTCCGAGCCGTCTGTAAACCTAGCGATACGCACGCAGCGACCGTATCGAGCCCATCCACCCGGTCCCCGCAGCCCACCCCCAGGCCGTGCCGGAGCGGCTCTCTCCGGGCCGGTTCGATGCCGGTTCGATCTCCCGACCTGGGAGCGAACCACCCTCGCGGGATGCGGTACAGTAGGCAACGCCCACGCGGGCATCCCATGGGGTATGGGGTAATTGGCAGCCCAACGGATTCTGGTTCCGTTAGTCTAGGTTCGAGTCCTGGTACCCCAGCAAGGCCCTGTTCGCCGATCGTTGATCGGCTCCCCGGGGCCTCGATGTCTGCCCAGGGGGGCGACTCCCTGGAACCCCCGTGTCAGGGGGCTTCGCCCCCCCGACACCCCCCACCGGGGCGGGCGGATGTCGTGTATGGTGTGGGACGTCGCGGGGTGGAGACATACTGCGGCGAGCGCGTGGTAGATGCTTTTAAAAGTCTGGCCCCGTCGTCTAGTGGCCTAGGACGCCGCCCTCTCAAGGCGGTAGCGCCGGTTCGAATCCGGTCGGGGCTACGAGCTGGCCGATGCTGTTCGATGACCTTTGGTCATCTTCCCGTCGGCCGCGATTTTGCTCCGGGGGCCACCCCCGGACTCCCAGTGTCTGGCTTCGCCAGGCTCGGGGGTTGCTTGAGTTGATGACCTTTCGGTCATCTTCCCGTTGGCTGCCATGTTGTTCCGGCGGTCATCCCCGGACGCCCGGTGTCTGGCTTCGACAGGCTCGGGGGTTGCTTGAAGAAGCTTGAAAGCCCGTCAGATCATCCAAGCGATCTGACGGGCTTCTTGCTGTTCGCGATGCCTCCGCGGCCTGCCTGAGCTGGAAAGCCCAGGCAGGCGCGAGTGGCTATGGCGGCTACTTCTCTCCCGGTCCGGTTAGCGGACGACGGTGAGACGGGGGAGGAGGGCGGCGGGGTGCCGGGCCATCGTGCAGGCGCGGCAGCGGCAGGAGGCGGGGCCACCGTGGCCGTGGACGATCTCGATGACCTCGGCCTCGTCGACGTCGTCGACCCGAGGCGAGGCGGCGGCGGTCACGAGGCGCAGGTGGGGACGCGCGGCCGGCTGCTCCGGGAGGACGGGCGCGAGCGCGGGCATCGGGACAGCCTCCGTGGTGCTCGGGCACGGGGCGACGGCGGCGGCTCGCCGGGACGACAGGCAGGCCGGGGCAGACGCGACGGTCAGGGCGACTGGGGGCACGGTGTCCTCCTCGTGGGCAACAACCTGGGACCTGCGACGGTGCTGTCTCGCCGACAGTGACGGGCTTGTGACCCGTACACCGTTGTCCGCGAAACCAGTGGAAGCGAAGGCTTCCCTTGGGGCGCCGACGCGGACCACACTGTCGGTGGCCGCCTTGCGGCGCCATGCTCCGTCTAGCCTGTTCCGGGCTGGTCCTGAGTGCCTAGTCAAAAGTGGACACTGTCGCCATCACACACCACCCTTGACAACCATGGCGGCTACCGGTCGTCTCGGTAGAAACTTGCGCGGATGTCCGCCGCCGGTCCCCCCTTCGGAGAGCGGGCGCGGCGTCGGCATGAGCGGGCGCGCGCCGCGCGGACCAAACACGTCGGTGTCCGGTCTGAGCGTCCCGCCGCCGAGCGTCACCGGCAGGCCGAGAAGCCCAGCCAGACGGATGCGCACAGCAGGGCCGGCCGCGCCGGCGGGTGGGTCGCGAGCCTGGTGCCCCACGGCCACCGGCTGCCGTTCGAGGACTGGACCGCTCGTCACCGGTTGCTGAAGTGGATCCTCGCGCTGCACCTGCCGGCGATCGTCGGCTACGCGCTCCTGCGCGACTTCAGCCTCACGCACGGCCTGGCGGCCGCGAGCCCGTCGCTGCTGCTGTTCGGCGCGGCCGCGCTGCCGGGCGCGCGACGGGTCCGGGCGCTGGCCGCGAGCCTCGGGCTGCTGTGCTGCTCGGTGGTGCTCGTCCACCTCTCGGACGGGCTCGGCCCGATGTACTTCCACTTCTTCGTCGTCGTCGCGCTGATCGCGCTGTACGAGGACTGGTCCGTGTACGTGCTGGCGATCGGGTTCGTCTTCATCTCGAACCTGGTGCTGCGCTACCTGGTCAGCCCGGGCGCGCTCACCGACAACGCCCGGCACAGCGCACTGATGCTGGCCGCGATGCACGCCGGCTTCATCGTCGCGCTCGCCTGCGCCCAGGTCGTCTTCTGGCACTACAACCAAAAGGAGCGCCGCCGGACGGAGCGCTACCGCCACCAGCTCTACGAGGGCCAGCAGAGCCTGATGGCGCGGCTGGAGGAGACCGAGAAGATCCGCACCGACCTGGTCGCCACGGTGTCCCACGAGTTCCGCACGCCGCTGGCCGGCATCCGCGGCAACCTGCTGACGATCCGCCGCCGCCGCCACCGCATGTCCGACGAGCAGTTGGACGTCATGCTCGACTCGGCGCTGAACTCCTCCGAGCGGCTGTCCCGGTTGCTGGAGAACATGCTGACCGCGGCGACCGCGACCGGCATCGACGACAACACCGTCTCCGACCTGCCCGAGGTGGTCCACGAGGCGCTCGGCAGCCTGCGCCACGCCTCCATGGCGGGCGCCGTGGCGGTCGACCTGCCCGAGCACCTGCCGGTGCGGATGTCCCGCCAGGCGCTGCACCAGGTGGTCGCGAACCTGGTCGACAACGCGCTCGTGCACTCCTGGCCGGGGACCCCCGTCCGTCTCATCGCGGGCCGGGTCGGTGACGAGGTCGTGCTGCGGGTCCGCAACCAGGGGCCCGACCTCGACAAGGAGACGATCGACCGGCTGTTCGAGCCGTTCACTCAGCGGGACGGCTCGGCGACGAGGTCGATCGACGGCGCTGGCATGGGCCTGTACGTGGTGCGCCGGCTGGTCGAGGTGCATGGCGGCCGGCTGCGGATGACGGCGGACGGCGGCGAGATCAACGTCGAGGTCGACATGTGGGCCGCCGAGCTGTCGCTGCCCACCAACGACCCGACCCACCTTCCGAACATGCCCGACCTGCCGGGGCTGCGTCCCGAGCGCCTGGCCCAGGACTACCCCCACGACGAGCCCGCGCTGGCCCCCACGCCGCCGCTGGCGGGCCAGCGCCCGCCGCGCTGGGACTGGCCCTCCCACGGGCCCATCCCTGCCGACGCCCCCGCCCCTGGCCGCATCGCCCTGGACGGTGGCGGTGGTCCTGGCCACTCCGCCCCGCTGGGGCGCCGCGTCGCGTCGTCCTGGCGGACACCCGACGACTTCCCCCTGGACCGCTCAGGCTGACACGCCAGCGGCCTGTGGCTGGGGTCCGACAATCACTGTCCTGGCCGCGCCACCACCCGCTGGAGCGTCGGGTCGTTCGGGCCGGCGTGGTTTCGTCCGGGTGCCGGCGTCCCTACCGCCAGCGCCAACGCGGCGGGTCGTCCACACCCGCGAGCGACCTGCCGCCGGGCAGCCGGGTCGGGTCACTGACGTGCCGCACTGGTCGGGATAACAGTCCGGCCCACCCCGGAGACGCGGGGCGGGCCGGACTGTTCAGTTCAGATGGCCAGGGTCAGCCGCTTGACGGGGACGAGGGCGGCGGCGGCGACGCCTTGCAGTCGTAGGCGATGTTCACCCAGCTTGATCGGAGCTGCCGTGAGCCGTTCGCCGGGCTCTGGCCGGTGACGCTGGAGGTGCCGTAGTCGCAGGTCCCCCATGGGTAGCCCACGGCGAAGCCTCTACTCTCCAGCGCGGACTTGGCGTCGGCAACCGACATCCCGACGACGTTGGGCACCGTGACGCAGTCACCGGCGACAACCGCGGAGACCGTGGTGGACCTGTCCGCCCGGGAGCCCGCGGCCGGTGCCTGCGACTGGATCTCCCCGATCGGCGTGTCCGAATCGAAGCACTTCTGCTGCGTCTGCAGTTGGTTGGTGAAACCGGCGTCGGCGACCGCGGCTTGAGCGTCACTCACGTTCTGGCCGATCAGGTTGGGGACGGTCGCGGTCGACGGTGTCGTCGGGGCGGCGCTGGTCGTCGGCGCGCCGGCGGCGGTCGAGTTCGACGGAGAACCGGGCTTCGTCGACGCGCCGGAGGCCGAGGACTTGGGGGTGACCATGACTGTCGTGCCGTTTACAACCGTGGCATACGGCGCCGTGGCCGCCGGGTCGATGATGTTGCCGGAGGTGTCGACGAACGGGGTCGACCTGACGCCCGGCGCGCCGACGGAGGACTCGCTGCCGGTGTCGGTGGCCCCGGACTGGCCGCCGGTCGACGCGGCCAGCGCCCAGCCGCCGGCGCCCGCGATGAGGGCGACGACGAGCGCCGCTCCGGCGGCGATCTTGAGTCGCTGCTGGCGGTTGTTCTGGCTGGGGGGCCGTCCGCCGCCACCTCCGGGCGCGGGCTGGCGCGAGGCGGGAATGGCCGAGATCACCGTGTTGCGGTCGGACTGGGTCGCCCCGGCGCGGCCGGGTACCCGGACCGGCTGGCCGCCGGTCGGCGGCTCGTCATCGTCGTCCCAGCCGCGCCGCGGGCCGCCCGGGCCGGCGCCGGGGACGGGCGGGAGTATGCCCGTCGGCGCGTCGTGGTCGTCGTCCCAGGCGCCGCCGCCGCGCGGCCCGCCGGGGCGGGGCCCCGGCACGGGCGGCATCAGGCCGGTGGCCGCGTCCGGGTTCCAGTCGTCATCGGGGTAGCCCCGGCCGGGTCCGTATGGCGGACCTCCCTGGCCGGCCTCGGCGTGGGCGACCTTCGTCATGCCGAGCGCCGCACCCGCACCCGCACCGGCGGCCGCAGCGGCGGCGGTGCGCCGGCCGCCGGCGCCGGCCATGGCGTCGCCGGCCTCGTTCCGGCGGTCCGGGACGCCGCGCTCCCAGGTGTCCTCGCGACGGTCCCAGTCCCGGTCGTCGTTTCGCCGCCGGTCGTCGTCCAGGTCCAGGTCCAGGTCGCGGTCCCGGTCGCGGCGCAGCGCGGACTCCAGCGCGCGCGCCGCCTCGGCGGCCGTCGGCGGGCGGTGCGCCGGCGACTTGGCCAGCATCGCCGCCAGAACGTCCCACACCGGCCGCGGCACGCCCTTGATGGGCAGCGGCTCCTGCTCGCGATGCGCGGCGAGCATGTCGGCCGGGTTCGCCTCGTCGAATGGCGGCATGCCGGCGAGCAGCTCGTAGAGCACGATGCCGGCGGAGTAG
The DNA here is from genome assembly GCF_001854805.1 of Pseudofrankia coriaricola. Lineage (GTDB taxonomy): Bacteria > Actinomycetota > Actinomycetes > Frankiales > Frankiaceae > Pseudofrankia. The sequence goes on along the minus strand of NZ_MBLO01000210.1, from coordinate 180,407 downwards.
ATGTCGACGGCGGGGGTGGGCGGCGTGCTGGTGCCGAGCTCCGGGGCCATGTAGAGCGGTGTGCCGATCGGGCCGGTGGCCGGGGTGCGGCCGCGGGACAGGGTGTCCACCATCCGGGCGATACCGAAGTCGGTGAGCCGGACCGCCGGGCCGTTGCCGCGGCTCTCCAGCAGCACGTTCTCCGGCTTGACGTCGCGGTGCACCACGCCCGCGCCGTGCACGTTGTCGAGTGCCCACAGCACGTCGATGACGATCCGTACGGCCTCGTCGACCGGCAGCGGCGCCTCGTGGCGCAGGTACTCGCGCAGGTCGGTGCCCTCGACGAGCTCCATGACGATCGCCAGCGCGTCCCGCTCGTTGACCAGATCGAGAACGCGTACCAGATCGGGGCTGTCAATGTCGTAGAGGATCTGCCACTCTCGCAGAAACCGGTCGACCACTACCGGGTCGTCGGCGAACTCGGGGCGCAGCATCTTCACGGCGACGGCGGCACCGTCGTCGCGGCGGCTGGCCCGCCACACCTCGCCGGTGGTGCCCTGCCCGAGCAGCTCGTGCAGGACGTACCGCGAGCCGAGTGTGCGCACTGCCAGACTCCCCCTCTACGCGCCGCCCAGCGGGAGGCGGGTGACGGCCACGACGGCGAGGCCGCGGCGGGGCGCGCGGCATGCCCGGTCACGATCTCGCCCGAGCCGCCCGTCCGACCCCCCGAACGACGGCTCGTGTCGGTCCTGGGCGGGTGGCCGGCTGGTCCGGACCGACGCCACAGGGCCGGGTCCGGAGCAGCGGCCGGGGCCAGTGGTCGCCGGCGTGCCACGGCCTGAAATGCCACGACCGTGCGACCACCGACCCTGACGTACCGGCATTGAGACTACCGATATCACCCAGGACGACACGGAAAAGGCTACGCTGTCGCATCCGCGGGTAGTCCGCTGGGGGTAGTCACATGTGACACCCGTGTGTAGCCGGCGATGAGGGACAACCGGTCCGCGGCGGCCGCGACGGTGGCGCCGAACAGCTCGCCCGGAGCACGGGTGAGCCGGCCGTCGGGCCCGGACATGGACAGCGCGGCGATCACGGCGCCGGAGGCACCGCGGACCGGCGCCGACACCGAGGCGAGCCCCGCCTCGCGCTCGCCGGCGCTCTGCGCCCAGCCGCGGGCGCGCACCTCGGCCAGCACCGCCTCGTCGAACACCGAGCCGGCCGGGACACCTCCGGTTCGCGGTCCCTGGCCGGGCGCCTCGCCACCGCCCGCATCGTCGCCGGAGACGAAGGCGAGCAGCACTTGGGCGCCGGACCCGGCCGTCATCGGCAGGATGGCGCCGACCGGGACCGTGTCCCGCAGCCCGCTGCCGCTCTCGGCGGCCGCGACGCACACCCGCTCGGCGCCACGGCGCACGTAGAGCTGGGTGCTTTCCCCGGTGGCGTCCCGCAGCTCCGCGAGCACCGTCGGGGCGGCCTGCAGTACCTGCCAGGGCAGCGGCCACAGCGCGGCGGTCGCCGACCCCGCGGCCAGGCGCGGCCCGGCGACGAACCGCCCGTCCGCGTCCCGCCCGACCAGCCGATGCGTCTGCAGCGCCATCGCGAGCCGGTGCGCGGTGGCGCGGCTGAGCCCGGTGCGCGCCACCAGCTCGCCGAGCGACATGGGGCCCGCCTCGACGGCCGAGAGCACCAGCGCCGCCTTGTCCAGCACGCCGACCCCGCTGGTCACCTCCTGGGTGCCGATGCCGTCGGCGCCGGTGAGGCTGTCCGCGCCGAGCCCAGGGGTGCCGACGGCCAGGCCCGGAGAGGGGATACGCTGTTCCATACGTTGATACTGCCATCCCAATCGCTGAGACGGCGACCCTCGAACGGCCACTTTCGAACGGTGACTTTCGAACGGTGACTTTCGAACGGAAGCGCCGAGGGTGCCGTCTCAGGGCGAGACGGCTGGGCTGGCCGGCGGCGGGACACAGCACTGCGACGACACAGCACTGCGACATTGTCAGAGAAGGAGTGGGCCAATGGGGCGCACACTCGCGGAGAAGGTCTGGGACGCGCACGTCGTGCGACGTGCCGACGGTGAGCCCGATCTGCTGTACATCGACCTGCATCTTGTGCATGAGGTCACCTCGCCGCAGGCGTTCGAGGCGCTGCGGCTCGCCGGCCGGCCCGTCCGCCGGCCGGACCTGACCATCGCGACCGAGGACCACAACGTCCCGACCACCGACACGCTGCTGCCGATCGCGGACCCGGTCTCCCGCGCCCAGGTCGAGGCGCTGCGCAAGAACGCCGCCGACTTCGGCGTCCGGCTGCACCCGATGAACGACCCCGGCCAGGGCATCGTGCACGTCGTCGGCCCCCAGCTGGGCCTGACCCAGCCGGGCATGACGGTCGTCTGCGGCGACAGCCACACCGCCACCCACGGCGCGTTCGGGGCGCTCGCGTTCGGCATCGGCACGAGCCAGGTGGAGCACGTGCTGGCCACCCAGACGCTGCCGCAGGGCCGCCCGAAGACCATGGCGATCACGGTCGACGGCGCGCTGCCCGAGGGCGTCACCGCCAAGGACCTGATCCTGGCGATCATCGCCGAGATCGGCACCGGCGGCGGGCAGGGCTACGTCCTGGAGTACCGGGGCGAGGCGGTCCGGTCGCTGTCGATGGAAGGCCGGATGACGGTCTGCAACATGTCGATCGAGGCGGGCGCCCGCGCGGGCATGATCGCTCCCGACGAGACGACGTTCGAGTTCCTGAAGGGCCGCCCCCACGCGCCGAAGGGCTCCGCGGCGGAGCACGGCCGAGACACAGACTGGGACGCGGCGGTCGCCTACTGGAAGACGCTGGCGACCGACGAGGACGCGGTGTTCGACCGGGAGGTGGTCATCGACGCGAGCACGCTCACGCCGTTCGTCACCTGGGGAACCAACCCCGGCCAGGGCGTCCCGCTGGATGCCTCCGTGCCGGACCCGGCCTCGTTCGCCGACCCTGGCGCCCGGGCGGCCGCTGAGCGCGCGCTGGCCTACATGGGCCTCACCGCCGGCACCCCGCTGCGCGAGATCGCCGTCGACACGGTGTTCATCGGCTCATGCACGAATGGTCGGCTTTCCGACCTGCGGGCCGCCGCCGACATCCTGCGCGGCCGCAAGGTCGCCGCCGGCCTGCGAGTGCTTGTCGTCCCCGGCTCGATGCAGGTCAAGGCGGACGCCGAGGCCGAGGGCCTGGACGAGGTGTTCCGCGCCTCCGGAGCCGAGTGGCGCAGCGCGGGCTGCTCCATGTGCCTCGGGATGAACCCGGACACGCTTAAGCCGGGGGAGCGCAGCGCGTCGACCTCGAACCGCAACTTCGAGGGCCGGCAGGGCCAGGGCGGCCGGACCCACCTGGTCTCGCCCGAGGTCGCCGCCGCGACCGCCGTCACCGGCCGGTTCGCCGCTCCCGCCGACCTGTGACATTGGTTCGCTGTGTCTCTGGTTCGCTCCGTCCGGGCACCGCGCTCCGGCCCCTCACTCGCTTCGCTCCCGAGGGACCTCCGCGCGACGGGGTTCCTGCCGGATTGGCGGAGCTTGCGGAGCCAATCTGGGAGGTCCGCCTCCTCCGCTCACGGGCGCTCCGGCGACCTCGCTGCGGCCCAACCCACGTCGCTTCGCTCGTGGGCTGGGCCTCCGCGAGGTGCGCCTCCGCGCCGCGGGGTCACCCACCACTGCACGTCACCAGGCCACAGCGGGTCCTGTCCGGGAGCCCTTCGCCTCGCGCGTGGGCCGGGCCTCCGCGAGGCGCGCCTCCGGGCCAGCTCGCTTACGTGCCGCTGAACGTCACGACCTGAACAACTTCTCAGACCTCGTCAGGAAGGGAGAGCGCCCGATGGAGGCGTTCACCACGCACACCGGCCGGGCGGTGCCGCTGCGGCGCAGCGACGTCGACACCGATCAGATCATCCCCAGCGACTGGCTCAAGCGCATCGAGCGGACCGGTTTCGGCGCGGGCCTGTTCTCCGAGTGGCGGACCGACCCGTCGTTCGTGCTCAACAACCAGGCCTACGCCGGCGCCACGATCCTGCTGGCCGGGCCGAACTTCGGCTCCGGCTCCTCCCGTGAGCACGCCGTCTGGGCGCTGCAGGACCATGGCTTCCGCGCCGTGATCGCGCCGAAGTTCGCCGACATCTTCCGTGGCAACTCGCTGGGCAACGGCCTGCTGACGGTCGTCCTGCCGGCCGAGACCGTCGACGCGCTGCTCCTGGCCGTCGAGGATGACCCGGCGACGGAGATCACCGTCGACCTCGGGGCCCGCGAGGTCCGCGGCGCGGGCATCGTCGCGCCGTTCGAGCTGGACGATTTCACCCGTTGGCGCCTCATGGAGGGCCTTGACGACGTCGGCCTCACCCTCCGCCACGCCGATGCCATCACAGCCTTCGAGCAGACCCGCCCGTCCTGGCTTCCCACCACGGCGTCGGCCTGATCCTCCGCGTCGAGTGGCGCGAGGGGTCCCCGTCGGATCGGCGGGGAAGCGGAGGCCTGGTCCCCGCCGCCCGGTGGGCGGTGGGGACCAGGCCGTCTCGGGAAGGGCTCCCGGTAAGGCGGGGTTTCTGGCCCGGCGGTGCCGTTCTGGCCGAGCGCGCCGAAGGAACTGGCGATCCGGGTGTCGGGCCGCGGACAGGGTGGGCAGTGACGCTGACCCCGCCGCCAATGCCTCGCGCTGCGCGCTCAGGGATGAACGGGGCCGCGTCGGTCGCGGCGGCGGGCGACCAAACGGTAACAGAACGTCTGAAACGGCTCGAAAATCGGCGGGTTGATTGTGCTGATCGTGTTCGACTGTGCGCCGCAACAGAAGAGAGTGATCCGGTCGCCGATTGTCTCGAACCCGCTGACGTGCGGGTTTGTGTGACGCGACACGCTTCTGGGAATTGCCCTCGACAGTAGAGATGCCTACGGTGCAGCGCAGTGTGATGCCCGATCTGCTCCCCACCCCGCACCCGCGGGGGGTGTCCGGAGGTTGTTGTGAACAAGTCCCAGTTGGTTGACCGCATTGCTCAGCAGATCGAAGGCGGCCGGTCGAACGCGACCAAGGCCGTCGACGCGGTGTTCCACGCGATCCAGGAGGCCGTCTCCGCCGGCGAGAAGGTGACGATCACCGGCTTCGGGGTCTTCGAGCGGGTGGAGCGTGCCGAGCGGACCGGACGCAACCCCGCGACCGGCGAACCGGTTCACGTCCCCGCGTCGGTGGTGCCGAAGTTCCGCCCGGGCTCGGACTTCAAGTCCAGCGTCTCGTCCAACGACTAGGCCGCGTCTGACGGCCTCCGGCCACGCGAGGCTTCGCCATCATCGCCGCAGGGGTCCCCGGAAGACCGGCGCCAGCCGGTCTTCCGGGGGGAGCGACTTCGGCTAGCTCCTAGCCCGAGCGGGCCGCGTCGGCCCGCCGTGTTTCACCTCCGGAAAGGCGGCGAAAACGGCGGGCCGCGCCGCGCCGAGGGGTCTCCGTCCCGGCTCAGGCGCGGCGCAGTGCCCAGGCGGCGAGATCGGCCTGGTAGTCCGAGAGACGGTTCTCCTGGGGCCCGGTGACGCGGCGCTCCCAGCGGCCGTCCTGCGCGAGGTCCCAGACGGACACGTCGGGCGAGAACGCGTAGTCGAGCATCCGGCGCAGGGCCCTCCGGTTGTCGGCCTGTGTCACCCGGACCAACGCCTCGACCCGGCGGTCCAGGTTGCGGTGCATCATGTCCGCGCTGCCGATCCAGACCTCGTCCAGCGAGGTGAAGTCGAGGACCCGGCTGTGCTCGAGGTAGCGGCCGAGGACCGAGCGCACCAGCACGGTCTCTGACAGGCCGGGCACTCCGGGACGCAGCGCGCAGATGCCGCGCACCAGGCAACGTACCGGCACGCCATCCCGGGATGCCCGGTAGAGAGCGTCAATGATCTGTTCGTCGACGAGGCTGTTCACCTTGATCCGGACCCCGGAGGGCTCGCCGGCCCTGGCCGCGGCCGCCTCCCGCTCGATCCGTTCGATGATGCCGTCGCGCATGCGCTCGGGGGCGACCAGCAGCGACCGGTACACCGTCTGGCGGCTGTAGCCGGTGAGCACGTTGAACAGGTCGGTCAGGTCCGCGCCGACCTCTTCGTCCGCCGTCAGCAGGCCCAGGTCCTCGTAGAGCCTGGCCGTCTTCGGGTTGTAGTTGCCGGTGCCGACGTGGCAGTAGCGGCGTAGCCCGTCCTCCTCCTGGCGGACGACCAGGCAGGTCTTGGTGTGCGTCTTCAGCCCGATCAGGCCGTAGACGACGTGGCAGCCCGCACGCTCCAGCTCACGTGCCCACCGGATGTTGGCGGTCTCGTCGAACCTCGCCTTGATCTCGACGAGCACGACCACCTGCTTGCCCGCCTCGGCCGCCGCGATCAGCGCGTCCACGATCGGGGAGTCGCCGGAGGTCCGGTACAGCGTCTGCTTGATCGCCAGCACCCGCGGGTCAGCCGCGGCCTGCTCGATGAAGCGCTGGACGGAGGTGGTGAACGAGTCGTACGGGTGGTGGACGAGCACGTCGCGCTCGCGCAGCACCGTGAAGAAGTCCGCAGCCTCGCCCGCCTCGGTGACCAGGCTCGGGTGGGTCACCGGGACCCGCGGCGGGAACTTCAGCTCCGGCCGGTCGAGGTCGAACAGCGCCCACAGCACGGACAGGTCGAGCAGGCCGTGCACCAGGTGCACGTCACGGCGCAGGACCTCCAGCTCGCGGCAGAGCATCTTCAGCAGGCCGTCGTCGATGTCCGCGTCCACCTCGAGCCGCACCGCCGGGCCGAAGCGGCGGCGGGCGAGCTCGCGCTCCAACGCCTGCAGCAGGTCCTCCGCCTCGTCCTCCTCGACCTCGAGGTCGGCGTTGCGGGTCACCCGGAACATGTGGGAGTCGACCACCTCCATGCCCGGGAACAGCTGGGACAGATGGGCGGCGATCACCTCCTCCAACGGCACGAAGCACGCGTAGCGGTCGGGCTCCGGCTCGCCTGCGCCGCCCTCGACACCGTTGCCCGCGCCGTCCAGGCCGGCCGTCTCGTCGCCGGCGGCGTCCTCGGGGGAGAGGTCCACCCGGATCAGCCGGGGAACGTTCTGCGGCACCTTGACGCGGGCGAAGCGCTCGGCCTCGTCGCCCGGGTCCCGCACCGTCACCGCGAGGTTGAGCGACAGGCCGCTGATGTACGGGAACGGGTGCGCGGGGTCGACGGCGAGCGGGGTGAGCACCGGGAAGATCTGGTCGTGGAAGAACTCGTGCAGGCGCTGCTGCTGCTTGGTGGTCAGCTGGTGCCAGAACCGGATGCTGATGCCCGCGTGTACCAGCGAGGGCAGCACCTCGTCGGTGAAGCAGCGGATCGCGCGGTCGGTGAGCTGGGCGGTCTTGCCGCTGATCAGGTCCAGCTGCGCCCGGGGGGTCAGCCCGTCGGCGGAGCGGACGGTGAGCCCGGTCGCCTCCCGCCGCATCAGCCCGGCAACCCGGACCATGTAGAACTCGTCCAGGTTGCTCGCGAAGATCGCGAGGAACTTGGCCCGCTCCAGCAGCGGAGTGCTCACATCCTCCGCGAGCGCCAGCACACGCGCGTTGAAGTCCAGCCAGGACGTCTCACGGTTGATGAACCGGTCATCCGGGAGGTCGGAGGGCAGCGGGGGCCTGGGCGCCTCCAGCGGCTCAAGCAGGCCACTGCGGGGCTTGCGCCGCTGCTGATCTGAACCCTGCTCAGACTGGGTACCGGACCTCGTCACCACCAGCTCAGCCATGCCAGCGATGGTGCCAGCCCGAGGTGAACTCGGCAGCCGATCCCGATGTCCTGCATCGGTCGTCACTCGGCGCGCCCGCCGTGGTGCGTACGGCGCTCGCTGTCCGGATGACGTCTGTTCCGGATCACGTCTGTTAATGAGCGGGAAACACTTTGGGCGGACCATCGGTTGCGAGCGGGTTACCAAACGACTCACTCTGCAGGCTGACGAGTGTCGCCCTCCCGGGGCGAGAGCGGCGGGCGGGTGGCCGCTCGCGCTGGCGGCGGCACGTCCGTCAGCGAGGGTCTCCGGGCCGCCGCGGTCCACGGGAGACGCCGTCGGCCACCTGTGCGCTGGCCCCGAGGCCGGACGCCCGCCGGTATTCCCCTAGCGTGGGTGCGACGGCCGGGCCTGGGAGAGCCGAAGCGTCGATCCGGCTCGCCGGCCGACGAGGCGGGCGGAGGCAGCCGGGCGGTAGTTGGGTGTCGCCGCGTCTGGGCCCGGCGGGGGAGGGATGGGTGCGCTGACCGTGCAGGACCTGCTGTCCCGGCCACGCCCCGTCGTCCCTTCCGCCCAGGGCTCCTCGGTGGACGGCGGCCACGCCACGCCGGCCGAGCACCCGGGCGCCGGCCAGCCGAGCGCCGGCCAGCCGGGCATCGATGGTGATCTGCTGGGCAGACCCGCGGTCGACGCCGGCGCGGAGGCCCTGGCGGCGGCCGGGCGGGTGACCTACCGGATCCGCCAGCGGCTTCGCTACAGCTACGACGGCCCCGCGCGTGATCTGGCGCACCGCCTGGTCGTGCTGCCGCCGCGCCGCCACGGCGACCAGACCGCCCGGCACGGGGAGCTGGCCGTCTCGGCGGCCGCGGCGTCGGTCCGCTGGGAACGCGGGCCCGACGGGGCGCGGACCGCGACCGTCTTCCTCGACGAGGTGCCCACCGTTCTCGACTTCGACGTCACGGCGATCGTCGAACGCGGCCCGTCCGCCGGCTGGCCGGCGCTGCCCGCGTCCGCGCTCACCGGCCGGCGGCTGCACACGCCGACGCCGCTGACCACCCCGGACGAGACGCTCACCGCTGTCGCGAGCCGGCTCACCGGCCCGGATCCGCTGACCACCGCGCGTCGGTGCTGCGCATGGGTGTTCGAGAACATCGCGTACCGCCCGGGCACGACCCACGTCGGGACGACAGCCGCGCAGGCGGTCGCCGGCGGCGCGGGCGTCTGCCAGGACCAGGCGCACGTGATGATCGCGTTGTGCCGGGCGGCGGGCCTTCCGGCCCGGTATGTGCTCGGCCATCTCGTCGGTGACGGTGAGTCACACGCCTGGGTCGAGGTGGTCCTGCCCGATGGCTGGGCGCCGCCTCCGCCCGGCCCGTCGACGCCGGGCCGGGGCCGGGCGGCCTGGGCGGCGCCCGGCGGCGCGGGCGCCGTGGCGGTGGCGCTCGACCCATGCCACAACCGGCTCGCCGACCGCCGGTACGTGACCATCGCGGCCGGCCGGGACTACCACGACGTCATGCCGACCTCCGGCGCGTACCGAGGCACCGGCCGGGGTGTCCTCGCCGCGAGCCAGCGTGTCGACGTCATCGACCTGGGCGAGGGCTGAGCGCCCCACCGCCCGGAGCAAGACGCCGGCGCCCGCGGCCGGACGCCTCCCAGAGGCGCCTCCCACGGACGCCTCTCACGGGGGTCCGTGGGGGCGGCCGGAAGTGGATCACGACCGTCGGCGTGTCGCGACACGCCGGTGGTGACCCGCGGCGGCCCTCACCACGAATCCGCTCCCCAGCCGCCGCCAGCCTGCCCACTCCGGTCTCCGCCGGCTTCCGGCGGCCCGCGCGATGGCCCACTTGATCGCCACTTCGGCGACTGGTCGTGATTCATTCGCCACTCGATGCAGTGTTCCGCCGCAGTGCGGATACGGTGCGTGTCAAAGTGTGCGCGGGTTGGATGCACGACTGGCATGACTGTCCGTCGGTCTGACCTGTCCTCAGCGGGATCGCGGCTGGGACAGGCGGCGGGCACCCGGCCCAGGGACACCGTTCGGAGGCGCGCCCGTGCGGGCGCGCCTGGCTCGAGCGCGCGCAGGTGGCGGGGCCGGGCGCGGCGGGCACCGCGCGGTGCGGGAGAGGGAGGCGGCTCAGGCCGTGACAGACATCGACGCCGTGAGCCGGTCGGCGGCCGCGGGCAGCCCCCTGGGCGCGCCTGGCCCGCTGGGCATCGGCGGCCCGCTGGGCCCGGGCGGAGTCCTCGCCACCGGCATGCCAGCCGGCCGGCATGCGCCGCCCCGACGCCCCGCCGGGCCGGCGCCGACCGTCTCGGTTCCGGCGCGGCCGGCCTCCCTGGTGCCGCTGCTCGCGGCGCTGGTCGCCGGGCTCGCGCGGGTCGTCACTGACGACGGCGCCGTGACGATCGTCGAGGCCGGCGCCGCTGGCGCGGGTGTCGCCGCGACCGGAGTCGCGGGCTGGTCGCTGTGGAGGGCGACGGCTCCCGACCGCGGCTGGCTCGGGCGCCTGACGATGGCGCTCGCGGGCTGGACCGTCCTGCAGGCCGTCGGCGTGGGGCTGGGCCCCGCGCCCGCGTCGGGGCTCGCGCGGGCGGCGGTGGCGGCCGGGGCGCTCGCGGCGCCGCTGCTGGCCGCCGCCGCCCTCGTCGCCCTGCCGAGGCCGTTCCCGCCCGGCCTCGCCGTGGCCCGCGGCCTGGGCGAGGGCGTCAAACAGGCAGGGAAGCGGGCCGCGCAGGCCGAGGGAGGCCTCGCCGGGAAGGTCACGGGGGCGACCCTGGGCGCCCGGCTGGCGGAGGCGCTCGTGACCGTGCGCCACCACGGCTGGGACGAGGCTGGTTTCGACGTGCACTACCAGCCGATAGTGCGGCTCGTGGACGGCGCCGTGGTCGGGCTGGAGGCGCTGGCGCGCTGGACCGAACCGGGGCGCGGCCCGGTGTCGCCGCTGACGTTCGTGGCCGCCGCCGAGGACGGGGGCCTGGTGGGGACGCTCGACGAGCTCGTGCTGGGCAGGGCCTGTGCCGAGGTCGCCGCGGTGCTGCCGGCGGCGCGCGGCATCCCGGCGACCCGGCTGCATGTCAACGTCTCCGCGTCGCGGCTCGCCGACCCCGCGTTGCCCGACGTGTTCGCCAGAGCCTTCGGCGCCAGTGGCCTCGACCCGCGCCGGCTCGTCGTCGAGATCACCGAGACGTTCCGGATCGCCGACCTGGCCGTCGCCGCGCGGGTGCTGGAGGCCATCCGCGCGCTCGGGCCGAGCATCGCGGTGGACGACGTCGGCGCGGGGCACACGAACCTCGCGGCGCTGCACGAGCTGCCGGTCGACGTCGTGAAGCTCGACCGGTGCCTGATCGAGAACCCGCTCGGCCCGGGGCGGGCCTCGCGGCTCGGGCGGTCGGTGATCACGGTCGCGCGCTCGCTGGGCGCCGTGGTGGTCGCGGAGGGTATCGAGCGGCGGGCGCAGCGCGCCGACCTCGCCCTGCTCGGCTGCGAGCTGGGACAGGGCTACCTGTTCGCCCGCCCGGCGCCGCTGGCGACGCTCGCACCGCTGCTGGCGGCCGCCGCGCCCGTGGCGCCGCTGGCTGGCTCGGCGGTCGGCGCGTATTTGAGCTCGTGAGGGCTGGCGGGCCTGGACGGCCGCCAGCGGCGAACTCTCCTTGCTGGGCGAGACGTTCCTCGACCGGGTTCGCCTTGTTCCGGGTTGGGTGGTGGGCGCGCTGGCATTTGCGGCCTGGACGGCCGCCGTCGCCGGCCTCTACCTGTGCCGTCGCCGGCCTCTACCGCACGGTGAGGTCAGCCGGCGTTCGCCGCCGCCGTGGCGAGCGCGGCGCTGGTCGCCGGGCCTACGCCCAGCAGCCGCGCCGCCGCGAGGTCCGCGACCGTGTCGACATCGCGGCGCAGACCGGGAACCGTGGCCGCGAGCCCGCCGGTCAGGTCGACGGCGCCCGACCGCAGGTGCAGCGCGTGGCTGTCCTCGCCGAACCGGGGGAGCAGCTCGCTGCCTGGCGCCGCGCACAGCAGGACGGTGCCCGTTCCGGCGGCATCGGCGAGGACCGCGCGGCCGGTGGGCGGCGCCGCCAGCAGCGCGGCGCGCAGCTCGGCCGGCCGCAGCGCGGCGAGGTCGGCCGACATCGCGGCGATGCCATGCCCCGGCCAGCGCCGCGTGGCGATCCTGGCGCCGTGCCGCAGCGCCGCGTTGAGCCCCAGGTCGGGCAGGTCGGGCACGGCCAGCACCGGTGCCAGGCCTCCGTGGCCCTGGCCCTCGGGGCCGTCTCCCGCGAGGTCACCGCCGTCCGCGGCGTGAGTCGTGATCGCGGCGCTCGCCGCCGGGTCGTTGGTCACCAGCAGCACGCCTGTCACGACGTCACGACCGACGGCCGCCGCCGCCGCGGCGGTGTCGGTCGCCATCGCGAGCGCGAGCAGCGCCCGGCCCGGGTGCTCCAGGCGGCTCTTGGCCGCGCCCAGCCGCTTCAACGGCAGCACGACGATCCACCCCTTGGGTCGCCCGCCCGCCACGACCCGACCATATGGGCTTGTCTGGCGTGACGAGACGTCGAGACCACGTCCGGCGGGTGCCCCGGCGGGTCATAGCGCGGTGGCGGCGCCGCCGCACGGAGGGCGCTGACATAACGTCGGCCCAAGCCCGGTACGGCTGAGCTGGTCGACGAGCCGGTTACGAGTGGATGAGACTTCGGCAGCATGACGACGAACGGCAGTGACGGCGGCGGTCCGCTGCGGGCGGCCGCGGTGCTCACCGCCGGGTCGTGGGGAACGGTCTTCGCGAAGATCCTCGCGGACGCCGGGCGGAGGGTGATGTTGGTCACCCGCGACGACGCGCTGGCGGCGACGATCAACCGGGAGCACCAGAACCCGCGCTACCTGCCCGAGGTCCGGTTACCAGACCGGGTACTGGCGACATCGGACCCGGCTGAGGCGCTGGCCCGGTCCGACCTCGTGGTGCTGGCCGTGCCGGCGCAGGCGCTTCGCCCGGCGCTGGCCGCCTGGGCGCCGCTGGTCGAGCCGACGGCGATCTACGTGAGCCTCATGAAGGGCATCGAGGACGGCAGCAGCCGGCGGATGAGCGAGGTGATCGGCGAGATCGCGGGCTGCGGCCCGGAGCGGATCGCGGTCGTCAGCGGGCCGAACCTGGCGAGGGAGATCGCGGCCGAGGACCCGGCGGCGACCGTGATCGCCAGCGTCTCGGCCGCGACTGCGGCCGCCGTCCAGGCCGCCTGCTGGACGCCGTACCTGCGCCCGTACACCAACACCGACGTCATCGGCTGCGAGCTCGGCGGCGCGACGAAGAACGTCATCGCGCTCGCCGCCGGGATGGTCGAGGGTCTCGGGTTCGGGGCGAACAGCGTCGCGTCGCTCATTACCCGAGGGCTCGCGGAGACCTCCCGGCTGGGGGTGGCGCTGGGCGCCGATCCCATGACCTTCGCCGGGCTCGCGGGCCTGGGGGACCTGGTCGCGACCTGTTCCTCGCCGCTGTCGCGCAACCGCACCGTCGGCGAGAAGCTCGGCCGCGGGATGACGCTGGAGGCGGTGCTGGCCGAACAGCGTCAGGTGGCGGAAGGGGTGCGGTCGTGCCGCCCCCTGCTCGCGCTCGCCTACCGGCTCGGCGTGCACATGCCGATCAGCCGGCAGGTGGAACGGGTCCTCTACGACGGGCTGCCGCCGCTGGAGGCGGTCAAGGAGCTGATGAGCCGAGAGCCGGGACCCGAGAACCGCCCCGTGTACCGAGGCGGCGGGTGAAGACCTGTCGGGGCGTCGCCGGAGGTGTGGGCCTGATGCCAGGCTCCGGTGGGATCTTCGGACGACTGTTCCGAAGATCCCACCGAGGCGTAGCCGCGCGGGAGACATCCGATGGGGTCCTTCTGCCCCGGCCCGACGCGAGGGGTCCCCGTGGATTTTTGCGTCAGCAAAAATCCACGGGGAAGCTGGGCAGCGTCTCGATGAGGGCGCCGATCGAGCGGAGCTTGCCGACCGGGTCCTCATAGCCGCGCTCGAGGAAGCGGGTGCCCGAGATCGTGCTGGCGCCGCCCGCGACCAGCGCGGCCAGGATGTAGGCGAAGCCCGCGCGCAGGTCGGGGATCTCCAGATCGCCGCCGACCAGCGGGGTCGGCCCGGACACGACCGCCGAGTGCTCGAAGTCCCTGGCCGCGAACCGGCAGGCCTTGCCGCCGAGGCAGGTCGTCGAAAGCGCGATGCTCGCGCCCATCTCGTTGAGCTGGCGGGTGTAGCCGAACCGGTCCTCGTAGATCGTCTCGTGGACCACCGACGCGCCCCGGGCCTGGGTGAGCAGCACGACCAGTGGCTGCTGCCAGTCGGTCATGTAGCCGGGGTGGACGTCCGTCTGCACATGGGTGGCGGTGAGCTCGCGGGCCCGGTAGAAGGTGATCCCACCGTCGGTGACCTTGAACTCGCCGCCGAGGCGGCGCAGGTGGTTCAGGAACGTCGCGGCGTGCTCCTGATGAGCGCCGCGGACGTCGACGCGGCCGTTGGTCGCCACCGCGGCGGCGGCGAACGAGGCGACCTCGATCCGGTCGGGGATCGCGGTGTGGTCGGCGCCGTGCAGCCGCTCCACCCCCTGGACCACGATCGTGCGGTCCACCTCGACGTCGACCAGGGCACCCATCTGCTGCAGGAACAGGATGAGGTCGATCACCTCGGGCTCGACGGCGGCGTTCGAGATCACCGTGGTGCCCTTCGCGCGGACGGCGGCGAGCAGCAGGTTCTCGGTGGCGCCGACGCTCGGGAACGGCAGTTCGACATGCGCGCCGTGCAGGCCCAGGGTCTTGACCTGCACCGACCGGAGCTGCTCAACGATCTCCGCGCCCATCGCGCGCAGCCCGGCCAGGTGGAAGTCGACGGGGCGCTTCCCGATCCGGCAGCCGCCGGGCAGCGGCACGACCGCCTCACCCACCCGGTGCAGCAGCGGTCCCATCATCAGGATCGGGATCCGGTTGACGCCCGAGTACGCCTCGGACAGCGACGCGTCGGCGATCCGTGGCGTCGCGATGCGCACCCGGTGGTCGTCGAGCCATTCGACCTGCGCGCCGAGCTCGGCGAGCATCCCGAGGACGACGTCGACCTCGACGATGCGGGGCACCCGCGCCAGCGTGCACGGCTCGTCCGTCAACAGCGTCGCGACCAGGAGCTTGGTCACCGAGTTCTTGGCGCCGGAGACCTCCACGGAGCCGACCAGCGGCTGCCCGCCGACGATCCGGTACCGGTGCCGGTCGCTGGCGGAAGGGGCCAGGAGCGGCGCCGCGGGGCCGGCCGTGGCCTGGGGCGCCTCCCGCCGGGAGGTGATAGAGCCAGGCGCCGGCGTAGCTCCTCTCGGCCCCGCGGAGCCCGGGGCTCCTCCTGGGTCGGCTTCGCCAGCCCGGGAGGCCGGCGGGGAGGATTGCTGGGAGGTCGGGGGCATGGGGTGGCCTCCTCGCGGTCGGGGCGGGTCTCCCGGAGTCCGGGGCGCCCCTTGGGCGGAATGGGCGGGCCACGAGGCGCCGCGCTGGGCGGCGAACTTCTTGGCCCGCCCTCGGGACGCGGGCCAAGGCGGAATGCGCGATCACTGTCGGTCGCGATCCGGTGGTCCAAGGGCTTCGGGCCGACGACAGCCGGCCCCGGGAATTCAACCAGACGGCTTCGGCGGTGTGACCCGGCGCCACCCGGTTGGCGCTGGACACCACGTCTCGCCCACACCACGTCTCGCCCACACCACGTCTCGCCCACATCGCGCCTGGCCCCTTCGGGCCCGGGCCGGTGGGAAGAGGTTCACCTGGCCGCAACAGACCCTCGGTTACTGTCCCCGCATGGCTGGCTTCGCGCGAAGGCCCAGGGTGGCGATCGTGTTTGGCGGGCGCGGCCCGGAGCACGCGATCTCCTGCGTGTCCGCTCGCGGCGTGCTGGCCGCGGTGGACCGCGACCGGTATGAGGTCGTCCCGGTCGGCATCGCGCCGGACGGGCGGTGGCTGGCGCTGCCCGACGACCCGGCGGCGCTGGCCGGTAACGGCCATGAGCTGCCCGAGGTGCGTTCGGGCGCCGGCCAGGGCGTCATCCTTTCACCGGGCCCGAACGGGGCCGCCCTCGTCGCGCTGGACTCCGTCACGGAGGCGGCGGCCGCGCCCGCCTTGGCGGCCGGGATCGTCGGCGGTGAGCCCGGCGGCCTGGACGTTGACGTGGTCTTCCCGCTGCTGCATGGCCCTTACGGCGAGGACGGCACGATCCAGGGCCTGCTGGAGATGGCCGGGCTGCCCTACGTCGGCTCCGGGGTGTTCGCCAGTGCCGCCGCGATGGACAAGCAGCACATGAAGGCCCTGCTGGCGGCGGCCGGGCTGCCGGTCGGTCCGTATGCGGTGCTGCGGGTGGGGGAGACCCTCTCGGAGGCCGACAAGGCGCGTCTGGGCCTGCCGATGTTCGTCAAGCCCGCGCGGGGCGGGTCGAGCATCGGGATCAGCCGGGTGGACGCCTGGGAGGACCTGGACACCGCGATCAAGACCGCGCGCGAGTCGGACCCGAAGGTGCTCGTCGAAGCGGCGATCGTCGGTCGGGAGATCGAGTGCGGCGTGCTCGACCGGCTCGGCGGCGGCGAGCCTGAGACCAGCGTCCCAGCGGAGATCGTCGTCGACTCCTCGGCCGGTTTCTACGACTTCGAGGCCAAGTACGCCTCATCGAACACCCGCCTGGACGTCCCTGCCGGCCTGCCACCCGAGACCGCCGCCCGGGTGCGCGCCGCGGCGGCCGCCGCGTTCCGCGCGCTCGACTGCGCCGGGCTCGCCCGGGTCGACGTCTTCCTCACCCCGGCCGGCGGGGTGATCATCAACGAGGTGAACACGATGCCGGGCTTCACCCCCACCTCGCTGTTCCCCCGGATGTGGGCGGCCAGCGGCCTGGACTACCCGGCCTTGGTGGACCGCCTCATCGAGCTGGCGCTGCGCCGCGGCAGCGGCCTGCGGTAGTGACCGGCGGTAGCCCCGGCGTCCTCCGTTCGTCTCAGGGCCCAGGGCTCAGGGCGCGGTGTCGACGGTATGGGCCAGGACGGCGGGGTTGACAGCCGCGATCACGTTGTAGGGCACGATGTCGTCCGGAAAGGTCAGCGTCACCTGCGGCCGCCTGGTCGGCGTCGACCAGCGTGACCTCCCTTCGGCCTCCTCCGGGAACCAGCGCACACCGTCGTGCTCGGAGACGACGGAGTCCGGCCGGTAGGTGGTGGCGACGCCTTCGACCCCGCAGGTGACCAGGACGGGCGCGGAGCCGAACGCGGCGGCGGCCACCCCCTGCGGAGTGACCTGGCGCCGGTCCAGCCCCTCGCCGAGCGAGTCGGGCAGTGCGTCCAGCAGAGCCCGGCACGACGCGGCGGCCTCGCCGGTCGGCGTCGGCGCACCCGTCACCGTCACCGGCTTGGGCCCGCCCGCGCATCCCGCGGCGAAAAGTGCCATCGCGGCCGCCAGGCCGGCCGCCCGCCAGTTGCTCATCCGGTCAGAAATGCACGACCGGGCAGGTCAGCGTGCGGGTGATTCCTTCGACGGCCTGCACCCGGGCCATGACCAGCTTGCCCAGATCGTCGACCGAACTCGCCTCCGCGCGCACGATCACGTCGTACGGGCCGGTGACGTCCTCCGCCTGCGTGACACCGGGGATCTGCTCGATCTCCTTTGCCACCGACGCGGACTTGCCGACCTCGGTCTGGATAAGGATGTACGCGTGAACCACAGACGCTCCCTCGTCGGACGTCGACAGCCCGTCGAGCAGAAGTACGGGCCGAGAGACGGTAACAGGCAATCGGCCTCCGGGAGAGGCTCCCAGCCGAAGGAACTGCTGTGAACGCGCGAGTCTCCGTGCCGCCAGAGGGCTTGACCGGCCTCGGTTCGGGCGACGGCGCCACCACCGCGGAACAATCACGACCCCCGATCTGTGATTGATACCACCATGCGTTTGTCTGGCCAAGGCCGAACCTGGGTTCAGGTGGGCGAACCGTCGGGTTGGCGCGGTCGCGCGGCGCGGTTCCAGGGGCCCGGATGACAACATGGCCGTGACCGGCGTGACGGAGGAAATGTGACCAGCAAGACAGACGGAGCCGCGAGGCCGGGGGCGGGCGGGGCCACCTCCGGGGCATCACGATGACGTCGGCCGCGGCCGTCACCGCCATTCCGGGGCCGGGTACCGCGCCCCCGCGGGTGCTCGCGATCGCGGGTTCCGACTCCGGCGGCGGCGCCGGAATCCAGGCGGACCTGAAGACGGCCGCCGCGTTCGGCGTGCACGGGATGACGGCGGTCACGGCGGTGACCGCGCAGAACTCGGTCGGCGTCCAGGGGGCGTGGGAGCTGCCGGCCGAGGCCGTGCGGGCACAGATCGTCTCGGTGGTCAGCGACATCGGTGTGGACGCGGTCAAGACCGGCATGCTGGCCACGCCCGAGCTGGTCCGGGTGGTCGCCGAGGAGCTGAGGGGGCTCTCGGCGCCGCTCGTCGTAGACCCGGTCGGAGTGTCCAAGCACGGCCACCGGCTGCTCGAGCCGGCCGCCGTGTCGGTGCTGCGCGACCTGCTCCTGCCGCTGGCCACGGTGACGACGCCGAATCTGGACGAGGTGGCCCTGCTGACCGGCGTCGAGGTGCGCGACGAGGCCGGGCTGTGGCGGGCCGCTGAGGCGATGCTGAGCCTCGGGCCGCGTTGGGTGCTCGTGAAGGGCGGACATCTCCCCGGTGAGGCGGTCGACCTGCTCACCGATGGGACGACCGATGTCGTCCTGCGGGCCGAGCGAGCCGACAACCGACACACGCATGGGACGGGCTGCACGCTCGCCTCGGCGATCGCCGCCGGGCTCGCGATGGGGCTCGACGTTCCGGCGGCGGCGCGGGTCGCCAAGGACTACGTCACCGGCGCGTTGCGGGTGGGGTTTGCCCTGGGGGCCGGGATCGGGCCGGTCGATCACGGCTGGCGGTGGCGGGCCGCGTCGGCCGCGTCGGCGGGCGGGGAAGCGCCGTCACCCCCGATCGCTCCTTCTCACCGACTGGCCAGGTAGGGGCCCCGGAGGGTGTTGGCGGGTCCGGCCTTATACCAGCCCCAGGCAGCCGTCGCCGGCCTCTCAGATCGCTGATCTCCCGAGGCCGATGGCATGAGGCCGGTCGCGTGATCTCCGGGCGCACGGCGGGCCGGGCCGGAGAGCGGGTCCCGAACCGGGCCAGGCCGAAGGGCGCGCGACGGTATCGAGGCCTCGCGCGCCCGGACGCCCGTGGATCAGGGAGTGGGGATGTCGAACCAGCCGAGCACCTTGCCACCGAAGATCATGTCGCCGCTGATCTTCAGCTTGCGGGTCAGGAACATCTTCGTCGGGTCGGCCGTGCCGCTGATCAGCTTGATGAAGCGGACGCCGTCGAGGGTGACGGTCACCTTGGGGCTCTCGACGGGCTGGCGGTTGATGACGCAGGCGCCGTCCCGGATGACCATCTCGTAGTTGTCCGTGCCGCCACCCGGCCGCTCGGTGATGTGGAAGTGCACCACCGCGTTCTGGTCCTTGATCTTGTTTGGGTCGGCCTGCTTCGCCATCCGGTCGAAGTACTCGTCGAGGAGGACCGATCGCTCCGCCCCGCTCATCAGGTCCTCAAGCGCCGCGTCGGGGAGCCCGGCGGTGTAGGAGACCAGTTGCTCAAGGCTGAGCGTGTTCAGGTCCGGCAAGGTCTGGGGCATGTCGGCGGCTCCGGTACAAGAGGGTCCGAGAAACGATCCCTCTCATATCAGCACGCCTGGGTCGGCGGATCGTCAGGGGCACCTGCCTGATCGCCGGTCGGTGGTGAGCCGTTGTCTCCATCCCCGGTCACCGGCGCGAAGCGTCCTACGACGGGAGTGTTCCTCGGCTCCGCGCCGCCTCGTCCGCCCCCGGCGAAGACCGGCCTGAGCCAGGGGGCCAGCCTGCCGGCCACCTCGTCGGGCGCGAGGCGTCAGCCGGCGGGCATTCGTGCCATCACCGGATAAGCGCCATCACCGGACAAGAAAGAGGCGCCACGCACGTGGCGCCTCTTTAGCGAGCTATGTACGCAACCTAGCCACAGAAAGTGACGGCGCCTCAGCGCTGCGTCAAAGCCGGCCACCTCGCCAGCCCGAAACCAGGCACTACCACCGCCATATGCCAGGGTCCGGAACCACGTGGGGAGGACGCTCAGCGTCCGACAGGCTGCGCCCGGCGGCGGGCGCGAAGCGTCCGGCGCGGGACAGCGCTATGCGCGGGTCACCTTGCCCGCCTTGATGCACGAGGTGCACACGTTCAGGCGCTTGGGGGTGCGGCCGACGAGGGCATGCACGGTCTGGATGTTGGGGTTCCAACGCCGCCGCGTGCGCCGGTGGGAGTGGGAGACCGACATGCCGAAGCCCGGTCCCTTGCCGCAGACGTCGCACACCGAAGACACGAGAAACACTCCGCCGAGAGGTTGTTGATGAAGCCGTGGCCGGGGTTCCGGCCGCGCTGGCCCGCCGCTGGCGCCCGCCCACGGGCGGATGCCGGCGGACGAGTGGTGCCGAACGGGCGCCGAAACAACCCGGACACGGCGGTACTCACTGAAGGCTACCGCAGAGACAGCGCGACTGGTGCCTGGGCCGCCGTGGGTCCCCGCGGGTTCCCTGAGGTGCCCGCGAGTCGCGGCGGGCGGCGCGGCCAGGCGGCACGCGGCGCCAGACTGTCGCTGTCCGGGTGCAGTATCGGGAATGTGATCGAGCTGGACACCCCGCTGCGGCACCTGCTGCCGGCGAAGGACGCGAAGCGGCTGGGCGAGCGCCCGCTAGAGCTGGTCACCGTCGCCGACCTGCTCGAGCACCTGCCGCGGCGCTACCACCGGCGTGGGGAGCTGACCAACCTCGCCGACCTCGTCGAGGGCGAGGTCTCCACCGTGCATGCGCGGGTCGTCAGGTCCGAGAGCAAGACTGCTCGCACCGGACGGCGCTACGCGGTCCTGACCGTGACGGACGGGACCGCCCAGATGGCCGTCACCTACTTCAACCCAGCCAGGTCGCCGGTCCGCCGGCTGTCCGGCGGCTCGGTGGCGGTGTTCTCCGGCAAGGTCGAGCGGTTCAACCAACGCCTGCAGATGGTCAACCCGGAGACGCACCCGCTGGAGGACGATGACGGCCCTGGCGACGACCCGGACCGGTGGGCCCGGGCGCTGGTGCCGATCTACCCGGCCACCGAGCAGGTCAACTCGCCGGCGATCGGTCGCTGCGTGCGGGTGCTGCTCGGCGGGCTGGGCGAGCTGGCCGATCCGCTGCCCGCCGACCTGCGGGCCCGCTACCGGCTGGTCGACCTGCGCAAGGCCTACGAGCTGGTGCACCAACCGGAGTCGACGGGCGACGTCGAGCGGGCCCACCGGCGGCTGAAGTGGGACGAGGCGATGACGCTGCAGGTGATCCTCGCCCGCCGCCGCCACGAGATCTCGGCCATGGCGACGATCGCCCGCCGGGCTCGCCCCGACGGGATCCTGACGGCCTTCGACGCCCAGCTTCCGTTCACGCTCACCGACGGCCAGCGCGAGGTCGGGGCGACGCTCCAGGCCGAGCTCGCCGAGCCGGTCCCGATGCACCGGCTGCTGCAGGGCGAGGTCGGATCGGGCAAGACGGTGGTCGCGCTGCGGGCGATGCTCACCGTCGTCGACGCCGGCGGCCAGGCCGCCCTGCTCGCGCCGACGGAGACCCTCGCGGTCCAGCACTACCGGGGTATCCGTGCCCTGCTGGGCGGATTCGGCCGGGCGGGGGAGCTGGACGAGACCCCGCCGGCGACCAGGGTCGCGCTGGTCACGGGCTCGCTCGGCGCCCGGGCGAAGCGGGAGGCGCTGGCGGCGGCCGCCGACGGCGGCGCCGGTCTGGTGATCGGCACGCACGCGCTGCTGCACGAGGGTGTCGCCTTCCGCGATCTGGGGCTCGTCGTGGTGGACGAGCAGCACCGCTTCGGGGTCGAGCAGCGCGACGCGCTGCGTACCCGGGCCACCGACCCCCCACATGTGCTGGTGATGACGGCTACGCCGATCCCGCGCACGGTCGCGATGACGGTGTTCGGTGACCTCGAGGTCTCCACGCTCACCCAGCTGCCGGCCGGCCGGTCGCCGATCGCCACGTTCGTCGTGGACGCGGCCGCGCATCCGAGCTGGCGTGACCGGATCTGGGGCCGCATCCGTGACGAGGTGGCCGCCGGTCACCAGGCGTACGTCGTATGCCCACGGATCAGCTCTGTGGCGGCCGGCCAGGACGATGACGAGGACCCGCTCGAGCCGGAGGACGGACCGAGCGGAACCACGCCGGGCCGTCCACCGGGGTCGCGGACGGGTCCGCCCGCCGCGGAGGCGGGCGGCCGCGCCGATGAGCTCGGTTTCGGCGATGGAGCGGGTTCGCTCGCCGGGGTTGGAGTCGAGGAGCTGCTGCCCTGGCTCGCCGAGGGGCCGCTCGCTGGTCTGCGGGTCGCCGCGCTGCACGGCCGGCTGCCGACGGACGTCAAGGACGCGGTGATGACCAGGTTCGCGGCCGGCGAGGTCGACGTGCTGGTCGCGACGACCGTGATCGAGGTGGGCGTGGACGTCCCCAACGCGACGGTGATCGCCATCATGGACGCGGACCGGTTCGGCGTCTCCCAGCTCCACCAGCTTCGCGGGCGGGTCGGGCGTGGGGAGGCCGCCGGCGTCTGCCTGCTACACACGGAGGTCGACGGCGACACGCCGGCCACGCAGCGGCTCGCGAACGTCGCGGCCACCACCGACGGCGCCGAGCTCGCCCGCCTCGACCTGGGCCAGCGCCGTGAGGGGGATGTGCTGGGCGCGAGCCAGTCCGGCCGGAGCCGCACGGTGCGCCTGCTGGAGCTGCTCAAGGACGAGCGGCTGATCCTGGATGCCCGGGAGGAGTCCGGCCGTCTCGTCGCCACCGACCCGGATCTCGCCTCCCACCCGGCCCTGGCCCGCCGCGTCGCGCTGGCCCTGGACGACCGTCCCGTCGAGTACCTCGAGAAGGGCTAGGGCGCTCCCGCGGCCGGACGCTTCGCGCCCCAGACCTCCCAGATCGCTTCGCGATCCGGCAGGGACCCCGGCCGGGCGGCGCCTGTCGGGCGCCAGAGCGCCCTCCTAGCCTGGATTCGGGGCTGATGCGTATGGCCGGGGTCGGCCTGAGTCGGGGTCGGGGAGGTGGCTGGGTTGGTGGTGCGCCGATGCGCTGTCACTTGTGGTGGCTGGGTTGCGCTGATCGCCTATCAGAGCAGGTCGCGGCTGATGATGTCGCTTGATCGGCCGGAGGCTTGGACCGGATGACGCGGATCGTGGGTGGGGTCGCGGGTGGGCGCCGGCTCGCCGTGCCGCCGGGAATGGGGACCAGACCCACCTCGGACCGAGCGCGGGAGGGACTTTTCAACACGTTGGCGACCCTTGTCGACCTGTCGGGTGCCCGGGTGGCCGACCTGTACGCGGGCAGCGGGGCGGTCGGCCTGGAGGCGCTGTCGCGGGGCGCCAAGCATGCCCTGCTCGTCGAGCGTGACCCGGCGGCGGCGAGGGTCGCGCGGCGTAACGCCACCGAGTTGGGCCTCGCCGGCGCCGAGGTCGTCGTGGGCGCCGTGGAGCGTGTGGTGGACGCCACTGTCGGGCAGCCCTACGACGTGGTTTTCCTGGACCCTCCGTACGCGCTTGACGACGTTCGGCTCGCCGAGGTGCTCCGTCAGCTCGTAGATCAGTGCTGGCTGAACAGGGACGGTGTCTGTGTGGTCGAGCGAACTCGCCGTTCGCCGCCCCCGACCTGGCCAGACGGTGTGACCGAGCTCCGTTCGAGGGGGTACGGGGAGGCCGTCCTCTGGTACGGTTCTCGATCATGAGGAGGGCTGTCTGTCCTGGTTCATTCGACCCGATCACGAACGGCCATCTCGACATCATCATGCGGGCGAGCAAGCTCTTCGACGAGGTCATCGTCGCGGTGTCGATCAACAAGACGAAGACGACGCTGTTCACCGTCGAGGAACGGATGGAACTCATCCGTGAGGCTGTGCGTGACCATCCGCAGGCGACGGCCAACGTCGTCGTGGAGACGTCACATGGGCTTCTGGTCGACTTCTGCCAGGCACACGGCGTCATGTCGATCGTCAAGGGTCTGCGTGCGGTGAGCGACTTCGACTACGAGCTGCAGATGGCGCAGATGAACAACCGGCTGGCCGGGGTCGAGACGCTGTTCATGAGCACGAACCCGCAGTACGCGTTCCTGTCCTCGAGCCTGGTCAAGGATGTCGCCCGCTACGGCGGCGACGTCAGCGGCCTGGTCCCCGACGTCGTCCTCAAGCACCTGCGCGAACGGCTCCAGGAGACCGCCGAATAAGTAGCTCCGGCGGCCCGACTCGCCAGAGTCCGTCCGCATAGGTCGATCGGGGCAAACCTGGGACGAGCCCGGCGCGGTCCCGAGTCATTCGGCGGTCTCCTAGGGCGACGCTGACGGGGACGGTCGCCTGCACCGACCTGGACCTGCCAGCAGACCCCAGCAGACCTCCCAGCAGACCCCCCAGATCGCTCCGCGATCCGGCAGGGACCCCGGCTCCGCGATCCGGAAGGGACCCCGGGCTCCGCCGGATCCGGCGGGGACGCCGCGGTGCCTGCCGGGCGCTGGGGCGCCCTCGCATCGGTGAGGTGGTGCGTCGAGTTGGCCGGGACCGGGTTGGAAGCTGGGATCGGATAGGCTAGTTATCCGTGCCTGGAGCCGGTGGCTTCCAGATGCGCTCCAGCAACCACCACCTTGATGAGATCCCGTGAACTCCGCAGCCTTGACCGGACAAGCGATGACCGGACACCACCGTCCCCGCCGTCAGACCCCCCGTGGCCCCTTTGTGCTCGACACCCGTGAGCTGGGCCGTCGGCCGGGGTCGATGAGGCCTGTCGTCACGAGGGCGCTCGCGCCGAACGAGCTGGGCACGCCGGTACTGCGAGTGCCGCAGGGCGGCCCGGTAGAGCTGGACCTCCGGCTCGAGTCCGTCCACGAGGGCGTGCTGGTCAGCGGAACGGTGTCGGCCGACCTGGTCGGTGAGTGCTCGCGCTGCCTGGACGAGGTGCACGATCACGTGTCCGTCGAGCTGCGCGAGCTGTTCTACTACCCCGACCGGGCCGCCGAGATCGACGACGAGGACGAGGACGTGCTCGTGATCGTGGACGACCACCTCGACCTGGCGCCGGTCGTGCGGGATGCCCTGGTCCTCGACCTGCCGCTCTCACCGCTGTGCCGCCCCGACTGCGCTGGCCTGTGCGTCGACTGCGGCGCGCGGCTGGACGAGGTCGGCCCAGACCACTCCCACGACAGTGCCGACCCCCGGTGGGCCGCGCTGTCGGCATTGACCCAAGCTGGATCCGTCGGCGACGTCGCCGGGCGGGAAACGAAGGAGAAGGACTAGTGGCCGTCCCGAAGCGGCGGATGTCGCGCAGCAACACCCGGTCTCGGCGGGCACAGTGGAAGGCGACGCTGCCGGCGTTGTCGCGCTGCCCGCGTGGGCACGTGGTCCGGCAGCACAACGCCTGCCCGACCTGCGGCCGGTACAACGACCGACAGGTGCTCGACGTCTGATCTTGACGTGATCCGCGTCGCCGTAGACCTCCTCGGGGAGGGCGTCCCACCGGAATCGGTGCTGGACGCTCTGCCTGCCGCGCTGGATGCCGATCCGGAGCTGGTGGTCACGCTCGTCGTCCCGCCAGGCCCGACGGCCGAAGACCTGGCCGGCCGCGGCATTGTGACCGGCGATCGCGTCCACCTGGTGACCGCCGCGCGGGGCATCCCCGCCGGCGCCGACGCCGTCCGTGACGTGCGCGCGCGGCGGGACAGCGGCGTGCGCGTGGCCGCCCGGCTGGTCCGGGACGGGCGCGCCGACGCGATGGTCTCGGTCGCGCCGCCCGAGGCGGTCGCCGCGGCGGCGCTGTTCACCTTCGGCCTGCTGCCCGGCGCCACCAGGGCGTCGCTGGCGGCCGTCGTGGACGTCGGTCACGCGCCAGGCATCGTGCTGTGTGACGCCGGCGCGTCCGTCGACGTGGCCGCGGACGACCTTGCCCAGTTCGCGCTGGCCGGGGCGGCCTACGCCAGGGTGCGTGCCGGTTCCGGTGAGCCGCGGGTTGGCTTGCTCGCCGCCCGCCCCGCGCTGCCGGACACGATGCGCCGGGCGGCGCACGGGCTGCTCGGCACGCTTGGCGTCGACTACGTCGGCCAGGTGGACGCCGGAGTGCTGGTCGACACCGGCCAGGCTGGCACGGTGACCGGCAAAGGTCCCGACGTCGTCGTGACCGACGGGTTCACCGGCGACGTCGTGCTGGCATGTCTGCGGGCGGTCAGGACGGCGGCAACGACTGCCTTCCCGGAGACGCCGACGGGGCTCGACCCGGCCTGGCGTAGCCCGGCCGGCGCGGATCTGCAGGGGGGGACGATCGTGTTGGGAGTGGACGGTGTCGCGGTGCGGGCGGGCGACCCCGTCGGCGGCCCGGACGACCTTTCCACCGGCATTCCGGCGGCGCTCGCGACGGCGGCGACGGTATGGCGGGGCGGGCTCGTCGCCCAGATCCGCGCCGAGCTCGCCCGCCTGATCGCCCGGCGCAGAGCGATCGCGGGGCTGTCGCTGTGAGCGCAGGAGCAAGCGAGCGGAGTGGTCGTCCGAGGCGGACCTCCCAGATCGACTCCGTCGATCCGGCAGGAACCCCGGAGGACGGCCGCGAGCAGGGGTCCCCGTTCGGCGCGGATGCGACGACCGGGGGAGCGAGGAGTGCGGCGACGGAGCGAACCCGAGAGACGGTGAGCCGCGGCGCGACGGTCCCGCAGGGCCGTGAGGGGCTGCTCACCGCGCTCGACCTGCGCCTCGACCCCAGGCTGCTCGACCGGGCGCTCACCCACCGGTCGTACGCCTACGAGAACGGCAACCTGCCTACCAACGAACGGCTGGAGTTTCTCGGCGACGCCGTGCTTCAGCTGGTCGTCACCGATGCGCTCTACCGGCGCCACCCGGACCTTGCCGAGGGTGCGCTGGCCAAGCAACGGGCCTCGGTGGTGAACATGCGGGCGCTCGCCGCCGTCGCCCGCGACATCGGCCCGGCGGGCATCGGCCCCTATCTGCTGCTCGGCAAGGGCGAGGAGACCACGGGGGGCCGGGACAAGCCGAGCATCCTCGCCGACACGCTCGAGGCTCTCATCGGCGCGGTCTACCTGGAGCTCGGGCTCGAGGTCGCCTCGGAGTTCGTGCACCGCCACTTCGACCCGCTCCTCGACGAGGCGGCCGGCCGCGGCGCGGGCCTCGACTGGAAGACCTCCCTGCAGGAGCGCACCGCCGAACTGGGGATGGGCCCGCCCGACTACGTGGTCACCGACTCCGGCCCGGATCACGCCAAGAGGTTCCGGGCGAGAGCTCGCATCTCCGACCGGATCTACGGCGAGGGCGAGGGGGGCAGCAAGAAGGAGGCCGAGCAGCGCGCGGCCGAGCATGCGTTCGTAGCCCTCCAGGGCCTTGCTCCGGCCACCTCCGTTGCCGCGGCCACCGCCGATGCTTCGGGCCTGCCAGGCGACGGCGGCCCGGCCGGCCCGTCCCCGACGCCGCCGGAGGCCGGTCTCACGGACCCGCTGGCACGGATGGCCAGCGCCGAGGCTGCTGCTCCCGCGCCCGCGGGGGAGCCGGGCTGAGCCATGCCAGAACTGCCCGAGGTCGAGGTGGTACGGCGCGGCCTGGAACGCGGCGTGGTCGGCCGCACGATCGCGAAAGTGAGTGTGCTGCACCCGCGCGCCGTGCGCCGGCACGTGACGGGCGCCGCCGACTTCGAGGCGGCGCTCATCGGCCAGACGATCACGGCTGCCCGCCGCCGGGGCAAGTACCTGTGGCTGGCGCTCGCGGCCCCAGGTGACCTGGACACTCCGGGCGTGCCCGGCGAGTTGCCCGCCCCGCTCCGGCCGGCCGAGGACGGTGACGCGCTGCTCGGGCATCTCGGCATGAGCGGCCAGCTGCTTGTCGTGCCGCCGAGCACGCCGGACCAGACCCACCTGCGGATCCGCTTCACCTTCACCGACGGCGGCCGCGAGCTCCGGTTCGTCGACCAGCGGACGTTCGGGGGGATGGCGATCGTGGCGGGGGGAGCGTCGTTGCCCGACCCGATCGCCCACATCGCCCGCGACCCGCTGGACCCGCTGTTCGACGACGACGCCTTCGTGGCCGGGCTCGGGGCTCGCCGTACCGGGCTCAAGCGGGCGCTGCTCGATCAGCGGCTGGTCAGCGGCATCGGCAACATCTACGCCGACGAGGCCCTGTGGGCAGCCGGACTGCACTACGCGAGGGGGACCGACACCCTGCGACGGTCCGAAGCCCGCGGCCTGCTCGCCGAGGTGCGTGCCGTGCTGACCGCGGCGCTCGAGGCCGGCGGCACGTCGTTCGACCAGCTTTATGTCTCCACCGAGGGTGTCAGCGGACTGTTCGAGCGGGAGCTCGCGGCCTACGGCCGCGAGGGAGCGCCGTGCCGGCGGTGCGCGAGCCAGATCCGCCGCGACGCGTTCATGAACAGATCCAGCTTCACCTGCCCCACCTGCCAGCCCCGCCCTCGCGGCGGCCGCTGGTAGGCCGCCGGCCCGACGTGGCGACGCCCGTCGTGCCGGCTTGGGCGAACGTGCGCTGGCCTACCGGTAGGTCCAGCCGAAGTAGGCCCAGCCGGCAGGAACCCGGCCGCGTTCGGCGCCGTCAACGATTCTTCGCCAGTCCCGGTGGGGTGTCGATTCGGGGGGTGCACCCCCCGATGTCCGTAGGGTCATGCCGGCACCCACACTGGGCCTGACCAGGTGCGCCCCGGCGAGTCGGGCACCGCGGGAACCTGAGCGCCCTTCAGGGGCCGCATCCGGGGGCCCACCGGGTCGGGTGGCCGGGGACCCTGACGGCGTGCCAGCGGGTCGCGGACGACCCGTGAGCGGACCGCGAGGGATGCCGCCCGCGCACCCTGACCCGGTCCGCTCGTCAGCGGACGGTCCGCGATCTGGCCCATGGACCGTGCTCGGCGTCGACGAAGGAGACGACCCATGAACTCGGACGCCCTGCTCGGCCGGGTACGCAAACTGCTCGCGATGGCCGAGGCCGAGGGGCTGACCGACGCGGCCAGGGAGACCTACAACGCCAAGGCCGCCGAGCTGATCGCCCAGTACGGCATCGACCGTGCGCTGCTCGAGGAGGCCGGGCCGAGCAAGGTCGCCGCCGCCGACCTGGTGCTCGACATCCACCCCCCATATGCGCGGGACAAGATCACTCTATTGGCCAGCATCGTCGCGCCGCTGGGCTGCCGGCTGGTGCACCGCACCGAGCGGCAGCAGGGGCGCACCGGCCACACCGCGCACCTGTTCGGCATGGAGGCCGATCTCACCAGGGCGCAGCTGCTGTTCACCTCGCTGCTCGTCCAGCAGGCACACGGGATCGCTGTCGCGGTGCCCCCGTCCTGGGAGGA
Source organism: Pseudofrankia coriaricola (assembly GCF_001854805.1). GTDB lineage: Bacteria > Actinomycetota > Actinomycetes > Frankiales > Frankiaceae > Pseudofrankia. The sequence continues at coordinate 151,279 of NZ_MBLO01000210.1, read as the reverse complement.
CCCACGGGCGTTTCGCCGGTCCTGGATGGCGGGGTTCGCGGTCGCCGTGCAGCAGCGGCTGACGGCCGCGGAACAGGCCGCCAGGGCCGCGGCCGAGCCGGAAACCGGAAAGTCCGGCTCTGGGGCCTCGGTGGCACTTGTGCTCGCCGACCGCTCCTCCCGGGTCGAGGCGCACCTGGCGAGCGTCTATCCGCAGCTGCGGGCGGCGCGTGGACGTCAGCTGTCCGGCTCCGGCGGCCATGCCGGTTACAGCGCCGGCCAGCGCGCCGACCTCGGCACCCAGGGCCGGGTCGAGACGCCAACCGCCCGTCGTGCCCTCGGTTGAGGCAAGCGTCCAACGGGACAGTGGGATCGCCCGGAATCGGGAGATCTTAGAGCTTGCCGCCAGGGAGGTTCGGGGCGGCGGTCTGGGTCGGGCCGGCCGTGCGCGGGGGCGCGTAGCCGTCGCTCGGCGCGGGTACCGCGTTCGGGTTGCCGAACGGGGTCGCGCTGGGCCCGTCCACGATCGTGGCTCGTGGCACCGGCACGGAGCCGCCGTCCTGTTGGAAGTTCTGGCCACAGCCGGCGAGCAGCATCGAGCAGCTGACGGCCCCGACTGCGATGGCCGCCACCGCGGCGCTTCGGCCAGGCCGGGCGGCACGCCGGGCCAGGCTGCTGAGGAGGAGAGATGTCGTGTTCACGATGGCTCAGTAGCCTACCGTGCCGATGAATGACCTTCCTCAGAAGTGGCCGCCGGTCGAGCCCGGTGGACCGGCGAACACCGGCGGTGACCAGGCGCGGGAGACGGCCGACGCGGGCGCACGCGTGCGGCTGACCGCCACCGTGTTCGGCCTGGTGCAGGGTGTCGGATTCCGGGACTACGTACGCACAAAGGGCCGCCGCCTCGGCCTGGTGGGCTCGGCGACCAACCGCGCGGACAGCGGAGTCGATGTCGTGGCTGAGGGGCCGGCGGACGCCTGCGAGGCGCTGCTGGAACTCCTTGTAACCGGCCATACCCCCGGGCGGACCGATCGGGTAGAACACACGATCGGTGCCGCGATAGGCGGCATGACTGGGTTTGTGCGCCGCTGAGCCGTCGGCACCCCGTTGACCTGGACAGACAGGCCTGACGGCCGGGTCAAAACGAGGCTCAAGATTCCCGTGTTTCAGGGACGGATGCCCTGCCATGTGGCATGCTCTTGACTTTCGGTGACCGGGTGTGGGAACCTTAGGTCATTCTTTGGGGCGGACTCCGTCTACGTGCGTGGCGCAAGGTCACGCACGCTGGCCGGAGTAGACCAGCGGCTGGAGTAACACCAGTGGTTGGAGGGACGAGTCTACCGGCTTCGTCCCGGGCTTTGTCGCGCCCAGCATCCCGCAAGGTCACTCATCGTGGAGGACCATCACCATGGCGAAGGCCCTTTTCGGCCACGTCGGTTCCGGCAACGACCTCCGGCTTTCGTACGAGGTACGTCGGCTGCGTGCCCGCGTAGCCGAGCTCGAGGCTGAGCTCGCCCGGACGCGTGACGTCAACGACGCGCTCGTCGGCGTTGACGTCCCTGAGGACGTCCGCGAGCTGGACGTCGAACCGGCCCTGACCTGACCTGACCTCTTAGCCGCCTTTCGAGCGGCTTCGCCAGGCGTCGGGTCAGACGTCTCGCTGGGGGCCGCCTCCTGGAACCCTCAGGCCGAGTCTCACTCGGTCTGTTCTCGGATCGCTGAAGGATCCTCGAACGCCCGGACGGTTCTCGGAGCTGGCTACCCGGACCAACGATCTTGTCGATCGACCCTCGGGCGACGTTACGTGTGCCCAGGGTCGGCCGGAGATCGGCTCCGCCACCCGCTCGCTCGTGGCCCGACGGTCTCGCCGTGGCGTGGGTGTACGGGTCTGGAGTTGTCCGTTCTGCTCGCCGTCGCGCCTCGTCGGGTGAAGATCCGACGGCGGCGTCTCGGTTTTGTGGGCGCACCTGCGGGGCGTTCGCGGCTGCCGTGGGCCCGGTGATCGTGCTTGGTCGGTGAGGTCCTCTGGGGCTTCCGGCCGGTACGTCCCCATTGGCCTGTCCGCTCCGGCGGGATGTCGTCGTGGCGCTTCGGCTTCCGGCCTGCCTCGTGGCCGTCGGTTTGGGAGTGGTTTCCTTGTGAGCCTCCCCGCGGTATGTCGACGAGGGTCCGGTCCGTGCCCACCGGTTCGCGTGCTCTCGTGGCTGTCGTAGCCGCTCCGTGGCTCGACGAGCTCTCCGGGTCCGGAGATCGCCGTCGCATCGCGGGCCGCTGGACGGCGTCGCCGGGCGGGTCACCCGCCTCGGGTCAGTGCTGCCCTTCTCGTGGGGTGCCTACTCCTGTCGTTCCAACCATGCACACCCACGTGTCCGACAACCCTGGCGACGGGCCCGGGCCGGTTCGGCGGGGTCGTGCCAGGTTGCCGACGGCCGGCCGAGCGGGATCGCGCTGTGGTTGATGGCCGCGTGGGGCACGCATGTCCGTGATCTACGGATCTTGGTGTCCCGGCGTGAGTCTGATGGTGCCGGGCAGACTATCGCGTTCTGGCCACTCCGTGCGCACAGTGGCGTGTCCTGTTCGTGACAGTGAGTTGGCGGATATCGTTGGCGGCGGCCCGGATGCGGGCCGGCCGCGGTGCCGGCGCCCATGGTCCTTGATCGGCATCCTGATCGGCGGCCGGTCGCGGCGAAGATCGTCGGTCCGGTTTCCGGCGCACCGCGGCGCTCATCCGGAGGGCGACCTTCGGGCCCGACCACGACCGCCCCATCGCTGCGGAGACCGGTGTACCTCAAGAGCCTGACACTGCGGGGCTTCAAGTCCTTCGCGAGCTCGACGACGCTGCGCCTCGAGCCGGGGATCACCTGTGTCGTCGGGCCCAACGGCTCGGGCAAGAGCAACGTCGTCGACGCGATGGCCTGGGTACTCGGGGAGCAGGGCGCGAAGGCGCTGCGTGGCGGCACGATGTCCGACGTCATCTTCGCCGGGACGCCGTCGCGGCCGCCGCTGGGCCGCGCCGAGGTGTTGCTGACGATCGACAACTCCGATGGCGCGCTGCCCATCGAGTACAGCGAGGTCACGGTCGGGCGGCTGATGTTCCGCAGCGGCCAGAGCGAGTACACGATCAATGGCACCTCCTGCCGGCTGCTGGACATCCAGGAGCTCATGAGCGACTCCGGGATCGGCCGCGAGCTGCACGTGATCGTCGGACAGGGGCAGCTGGACGCCGTGCTGCACGCGAGCCCCGAGGAGCGCCGGGCGTTCATCGAGGAGGCCGCGGGCGTCCTCAAACACCGCAAGCGCAAGGAGAAGGCGCTTCGCAAGCTGGAGGCGATGGCCGCCAACCTCACCCGGCTGACCGACCTGTCCGCCGAGCTGCGCCGCCAACTGGGCCCGCTGGGCCGGCAGGCCGAGATCGCCCGCAAGGCTGGCGTCATCCAGGCGACGCTGCGCGACGCGCGGCTGCGGCTGCTCGCCGACGACCTGGTCACCGCGCGGACGGAGCTCGCCGCCGACATCGCCGACGAGGAGACCGTCCGGGCCAAGCTTGCCGAGACCGAGGGCGCCCACGCCGCCGCCGCCGAGCGGGAGCAGGCGCTCGAGGCCGAGCTCGCCCGGATCGTCCCCCGCGCCGCCGCCGCCCAGGAGACCTGGTACGCCCTCTCGTCGGTGCGCGAGCGGCTGCGGGGCACCGGCCAGCTGGCCACCGAGCGCGCCCGGCTGCTGCGAGCCGGCGCCCAGGCCACCCGGGGCGGGCGCGACCCCGAGGAACTGGAGCAGGAGGCGGCGGCCGTTCACGAGCGCGAGGCCGCGCTGCAGGCCCGTCTGGAACGCGACCGGGACACGCTGACCGAGGTCGTGAGCCGGCGCGCCGAGCTGGAAGCCGCCCTCGCCGCGGAGGAGCAGGCCCTGCTCACCGCGAGCCGCGCCGCCGCGGCCCGGCGCGAGGGCATCGCCAGGCTCGCGGGCAAGGTCGAGACGGCCCGCTCCCGCGCGGCGGCGGCGGAGTCCGACATCGTCCGGCTTACCGAGGCGCTCGACGCGGCTCAGGCCCGCGACGCCGAGGCCAGCGGCTCGCGTGAGGCGCTCGACACAGAGCTCGCCAGGATCGAGACGGAGCGGGACGAACTGGCCGGCCGGCACGAGTCGGCCATCGCCCTGCACACCGCGGCGACCGAGCGGCTGGAGGCGCTGCGGACCCAGGAGCGCGGCGCCGACCGGGACCGCGCGTCGGCCGCCGCCCGCCGGGACGCGCTCTCGCTGTCGCTGGCCCCGGCCGACGGCGCCGCCGCGCTGCTCACGGCCACCGGCGACGCCACGGACGAGCGAGGCGGCGGCCAGGCGCGGGCTTCCTCCCAGACCGGTGGATCCGAGCCCGGAGGCACGGGTGGCGGGCGAGCCGGCGGGGGCAGAGCGGCTGGCAAGGGCAAGCAGGGGCGACCAGCCGAGCCCGCGCGGGTGTTCGAACCGCCGCGGACCCCGATCCAGATCTTCGGGCGGTTGGTGAACATCCTCGCGGTCACGCCGGGCGCGGAGGTGGCGATCGCCGCCGCCCTGGGGCCGGCCGCCGACGCGCTCGCCGTCGGGTCCGTCGACGACGTGGTCACCGCCCTGAGCTGGCTGCGGACCGCCGAGGCCGGCCGGGCCGCCTTCGTCCCCGCGTTTCCGCCGCCCGCCCCGCCGGCCGCCGGCGAGCTCGCCGACGGCCTGCCTGCCGAGGCCGTGCCGGCGCTGGAGCTCGTGCGGGTCGTCGACCAGCGGTTCGCGCCGGCCGTGGCCGCCATCCTCGGCGGGGTCGTCGTCGTCGACGACCTGGCCGGCGCCGCCAGGCTCGCCGCGGCCCGGCCCGGGCTTCGGCTGGTGACCCGCGATGGCGACACCCTTGGCCCGCCGGCCGCGGTCGGCGGCAGCGCGCACGCGCCCTCGCTGCTCGAGCTCGCCGCCGCCGCGGAGGAGGCCGCGGTCGCGATGGCCACCGCCGAGGCGCGGGCTGAGGCGTCGCGCACCGCCATGGAGCCCGCCCGCGAGGAGGTCGCCAGGACCAGGGCCGCGATCGACGCGGCCAACGCCGACCGCTCCGCCGCCGGCGCCCGCCACCGGGCGCTGACCGACCAGCTCGCCCAGCTGGACCGGGGCAGGGGCTCCGTCGCCGGGGAGATCAGCCGGTTGGAACGCGGCCGGCTCGCCGCCGAGGCGACGCGCGACCAGACCTACGGCGCGCTCGCCGAGCTCGAGGCGGCACTCGCGGCGAGCGACGACGAGCTGGACGTCGACGAGCGGTCGGCCGAGGAGCGCGACCGGCTCGTCGCCGCCACGGCCGCGGTCCGGGGCGAGGAGGTCGAGGCCAGGCTCGCGGTGCGCACCAGCGAGGAGCGCGCCCGCGGGCTCGCCGGGCGGGCCGACGCCCTGCTGCGCCAGGCCGCCCAGGAACGCGCCGCCCGCGCCGCGGCCGCCCGCACCCGGGCGCTGCGCGAGCGGCAGGCGAAGATCGCCGCCGCCGTCGCGGCCGCGGCCGATCAGGCGCTCGCCGCCTGCGAGACCTCGCTGGCCGCCGCGGCGGCTGAGCGGGAGCAGGCGGAGACCGCCCGCCGGGCGACCGACACCGAGCTCGCCGGAGTGCGCGACCGGGTGCGCGCCTACGCCGCGGCACTGTCCGCGCTGCGCGACGAGGCTCACCGGGACGAGCTGGCCCGGGAGGCCAAGCGGCTGCGGTCCGAGGCGCTCGAGGCCAAGGCGCTGGAGGAGCACGGCATCGCCGCCGACGACCTGGTCACCGAGTACGGCCCCGCGCTGCCGGTACCGCCGGACGAGGAGGGCGGCAAGGAGCGGCCCTTCGACCGCGCCGAGCAGACCGCGAGGCTCGCCACCGCGGAGAAGCAGCTGGTTCGGCTTGGGAAGATCAACCCGCTCGCCCTCGAGGAGTTCGAGGCCCTGCAGGAGCGGGCCGCGTTCCTGTCCGCGCAGCTCGACGACATCAAGAACACCCGGCGCGACCTGTTGCTCGTCGTCGAGGAGGTCGACTCCCGGGTCCGCGAGGTGTTCGCCGCCGCGTTCCAGGACACCGCCCGCGAGTTCGAGATCGTCTTCGACACGCTGTTCCCCGGCGGCGAGGGCCGGCTCGTGCTCACCGACCCCGAGGACATGCTCACGACCGGAATCGAGGTGGAGGCCCGCCCGCCGGGCAAGAAGGTCAAGCGGCTGTCACTGCTGTCCGGCGGCGAGCGCTCGCTGACCGCCCTCGCGATGCTGTTGGCGATCTTCCGGGCCCGGCCGTCGCCGTTCTACGTCCTCGACGAGGTCGAGGCGGCGCTCGACGACCGCAACCTCGGCCGCCTGCTGAACGCCGTCGAGGGGCTCAGGCAGAAGTCGCAGCTGATCATCATTACGCACCAGAAACGCACCATGGAGATCGCCGACGCGTTGTACGGAGTCTCGATGCGCGGTGACGGTGTGACCACGGTGATCAGCCAGCGGCTGCGCGAGCGGGCCTCCGCCTGAGGCTGTCCCGCGGCGGACGCTCCGCGCCCGCCGCCGGGCGCAGCCTGTCGGGCGCAGAGCGCCCTCCCCACGTGGTTCCGGGCCCTGGCTTATGGCGGTGGTGGGGCCGATCCCGGGCTGACGAGGTGGCTGGCTTGGCGCCGCGCTGATGCGCCGTCACCATCTGTGGCTGGGTTGCGCGCCTTGCTCGTCGGAGCGATATCGCACCTACTGAGGTTGGGCTGGCGGGTGCAGGTGCTTTGGCCATGGCGGTGCTTGGGGCGGGACGACCTCGGCTCGCCGGGCTGGAAGGTGTGCGCCTTGCTCGTCGGAGCGGCATCGCACCTACTGAGGTGGCTGTGTTGGCGTGATGCAGGCGCTGTGGCCATGGCGGTGCTTGGGGCGGGACGACCTCGACTCGCGAGGGCTGGAAGGATCGAAGCGTGGAGTACCTGTACATCATCGTCGTGGTCGCCGTCGTGCTGGTGGTCGCGGCCGGCGCGCTCGTTGGCAACGCCGTGCGCCGCCGGCCCCGGCTGCCGCGGGCCCGCTCCGGCGCCGAGGAGCTGACCGGGACCGCGCCGGCCGGCGGTGTCGGCACGCTGGAGGCACCACCTCGCGCGCAGGAGGCCGAGGCGGGCGCGCCAGCCGAGGTGGCTGAACCGCCCGGCCTCGAGGTGCCGGCGCCGGCGGTGGGCCGGCTCGTCCGGCTGCGCGCCCGGCTGGCCCGCTCGCAGTCGTCGCTCGGCCGCGGCCTGCTGTCACTGCTGTCCGGCGACGAGCTCTCCGACGACGACTGGGAGGACGTCGAGTCGACGCTGCTGCTCGCCGACGTGGGCGTCGGCGCGACCGGCGAGCTCGTCACGGCGCTGCGGGAGCGCACCGCCGTGCTCGGGGCCCGTAGCTACAACGACGTGCGGGAGATGCTGCGCGACGAGCTGCTCGCCCAGATCGGCACCACCGCCGACCGGTCGCTGCGCGTCTCGGCCGAGGATCGACCCGCGGTCATGCTGGTCGTCGGCGTCAACGGCACCGGTAAGACGACCACCTGCGGCAAGATCGCGCGGCTGCTGGTGGCCGACGGCCGGTCGGTCGTGCTCGGGGCTGCGGACACGTTCCGCGCCGCCGCCGCCGACCAGCTGGAGACCTGGGGCGGCCGGGTCGGAGCGGTCACCGTCCGCGGGCCGGAGGGCGCGGACCCGGCGTCGGTCGCCTTCGAGGCGGTGAAGCAGGGCATCGTGGACGGCGTCGATACCGTCGTGATCGACACAGCCGGCCGCCTGCACACCAAGGTGGGCCTGATGGACGAGCTTTCTAAGATCAAAAGGGTCGTCGTCAAGCAGAGCCCGGTCGACGAGGTGATCCTCGTGCTGGACGCGACGACCGGCCAGAACGCCCTCACCCAGGCGCGGGTCTTCGCCGAGGCCGTCGACATCACCGGCGTCGCCCTCACCAAGCTGGACGGCACCGCCAAGGGGGGGATCGTCATCGCCGTCCAGCGCGAGCTGGGCGTCCCGGTCAAGCTGGTCGGCCTGGGTGAGGGTCCCGACGACCTCGCGCCGTTTGAGCCCGAGGGCTTCGTCGACGCCCTGCTCGGTGACCCCGTCGGCTGACCTGCCTCGCGCGGCCTCGTAGGCCGGCCGGCCGGATGGTGTCTTTCGTGTCGGTTCTCCGCTGCCGGCCGATGAGCCCACAGGGTGGCGGGGGCGGCCGCGAAGTCCGGATGTGGCCTGAGACACACCAAGTTGCCCCCAGGTCTTTATTTCGGCCCCGGGCTCGATCTAGCATCTTCGGGCGGTCTTCTTTGGCCCGCTGACCGCGCCACGCACGTCCGCGAGGGTCCCCACTGGCGAGGTCCGGCCGGGGAAGCCAGCGTCCGGCGAGGTGTCCCGCCCTCCTCAACGGAGAGGGCGGACCCGGCTGGCGGTCATCGCCTGCCCGAGTCCGTGCGGCATGCCTCGCCGGACCGGCTGGCGCCGCGGCTTGGCGCTTCGCGCCAGCCTGGCGGGCGGGCGCTGAGCCTGACCTCCCCAGATCGCTAACCTCCCAGATCGGCTCCCAGACCTCCCCGATCGCTTACCTCCCAGCAGACCTCCCAGCAGACCTCCCAGATCGCTTCGCGATCCGGCAGGAACCCCGGCTTCGCGATCCGGCAGGGACCCTGTCGCCAATCGGGCAGGGACCCGGATCCGGTAGGGACCCTGTCGCCGATCCGGCAGGACTCTGCTCACACGTGGTTCCGGATCGAGGCCTATGACGATGCGACGGCGTTTGGGTTCACCCTTGGGGCGGGGGCCGGTCCGAATGCGTACCCTAGGACTGTCCGTTCCAATGCTGCCCGGGGCGTGGTAAGCGATTCTTCCGCCGAGTCGCGTTCGCCCGATGTGGTGGCGGTCGGCGGCTCGTCGGGGTGGTCGGGCCGGCCGGTGGCCGCGCGGACGGGCCCCTCCCACCACAGGCCAGCGATCCCGGAGAGTGCGCGTGTTCGACACCCTGTCCAGCCGGCTCGACACGGTCTTCAAGTCGCTGCGCGGCCGGGGTCGGCTGTCCGAGGCGGACATCGACGCCACCGCGCGGGAGATCCGGGTCGCGCTGCTCGAGGCCGACGTCGCGCTACCGGTCGTCCGCGCGTTCGTCGCGGCGGTCAAGGAGCGTGCCCGCGGTGTCGCGGTCAGCCAGGCGCTGAACCCGGCCCAGCAGGTCATCAAGATCGTCAACGAGGAGCTCGTCGGCATCCTCGGCGGCGGCACCACGACGCTGCGGATGGCCAAGACGCCGCCGACGGTGATTCTGCTCGCCGGTCTGCAGGGCACTGGTAAGACGACGCTCGCCGGCAAGCTCGGCACGTGGCTGAAGAAGCAGGGGCACACGCCGCTGCTGGTGGCCGCCGACCTGCAGCGCCCGAACGCGGTGAACCAGCTGCAGGTCGTCGGGTCGAGGGCTGGCGTCGAGGTGTTCGCCCCCGAGCCGGGCAACGGTGTCGGTGACCCGGTCGCGGTCGCCCGCGACGCCATCGCCCACGCCCGCCGGCAGGTCCACGACGTGGTCGTCGTCGACACCGCCGGCCGCCTCGGCATCGACGAGGAGATGATGCGACAGGCGGCCGACATCCGCGACGCCGTCGACCCGGACGAGATCCTCTTCGTCGTCGACGCGATGGTCGGCCAGGACGCCGTCACCACGGCGCTGGCGTTCCTCGACGGAGTCGGCTTCAGCGGTGTCGTGCTCACGAAGCTCGACGGTGATGCCCGCGGCGGCGCCGCGCTGTCGGTCGCGCACGTCACCGGTCGGCCGATCATGTTCGCGTCCACCGGCGAGGCGCTCGCGGACTTCGACGTCTTCCACCCGGAGCGGATGGCGTCGCGCATCCTGGGCATGGGTGACGTCCTCACCCTGATCGAGCAGGCCGAGCAGGCCTTCGATCAGGACGAGGCCGAAGAGATGGCGCGGAAGATGGCCGCGTCGGAGTTCACCCTCGAGGACTTCCTCAACCAGATGCTGGCCGTCCGCCGGCTGGGGCCGATCGGCAACCTGCTCGGAATGCTGCCCGGCATGGGCCAGATGAAGGATCAGCTGTCCCAGATCGACGATCGGGACGTCGACCGGGTCGTCGCGATCATCCGGTCGATGACGCCGGGCGAGCGGAGCGACCCGAGCATCCTGCAGAAGAGCCGCAAGGAGCGGGTGGCCCGAGGATCCGGGGTCACTGTCACCGAGGTCAACCAGCTGCTGGACCGGTTCGGCGAGGCGCGCAAGATGATGCGTCAGCTCGCGAACGGCGCTGGCATCCCGGGAATGGGGCGGGGGAAGGCGGCACAGGCTCGTAAGGCGCCGAAGAAGGGCAAGGGCGCAAGCAAGAAGGGCAACCCCGCGGCGCGCGCCGCGCAGGCGGCACAGGCCAAGTCCAAGCAGGCCGGCGGCGGTCGCGTGAGCGGGCCCCCCGGCGTCGACGGACTGCCGGGCGGCATGCCGCCCGCGGGGGTGGGGGACGTCGACCTGTCCGCCCTGCTCAAGCCCGGCGCCTTCAACCAGCCCGGACGCCGCGGTCGCTAGGACGGCCGCGCTCGGTGCCACCGGCTCAGGGTTCGGCGGGCTCAGGGCTCGGCGCCCGGCATACGCTGTCAGGGATCGGTCCGCATGGCTGGGCCTACGCCTTCCGGGCCGGGAAGCCGGCCGGGTCGGTCGTGACGGGTGGCGGGCGTCCAGCCGCGGAGACGATCTGGCAAACTGTAGGGGCGCACGAGCCCACGCCCGTCAGCGTCGACGTGACGGGCCGGCGGGCCAGTACGCAGACTTCGGGGGAGGATCATCCCCCCACCCCGGTGCCGCGCCTCCGCGTGGCCCTCAAGCAATGGAGCTTTTCAACAACCGTGGCAACCAAGATCAAGCTGCAGCGCACCGGCAAGATGCGTGAGCCGCACTACCGCATCGTCGTCGCCGACGCCCGCACCAAGCGGGACGGCCGGGTCATCGAGGCCATCGGCCAGTACCACCCGAAGGACGACCCCAGCACCATCATCGTGGATGGCGAGCGGGCCGCCCATTGGCTGTCCGTCGGCGCGCAGCCGACCGACCCGGTGCTTGTCCTGCTCAAGGTCACCGGTGACTGGCAGAAGTTCAAGGGCCTGCCGGCGCCCGAGCCGATGAAGGTCGCGGCTCCCAAGGTCGACCGGCGCGAGGTCTTCCAGGCCGCGGCGCGCGAGGCCGCCGGTCTCGAGGAGAAGCCGGCCACCACGCCGAAGAAGAAGAGCAAGCCCGCCGCCGAAGGCGACGAGACGCCGGCCGCGGGGCAGTAGGTGCTCGAATCGGCGCTCGAACACCTCGTTCGAGGGATCGTCGACCACCCGGAGGACGTCCGAGTGGACCTGCTGTCGAACCGACGCGGCCGCACCCTCGAGGTCCGGGTGCATCCCGACGACCTCGGGAAAGTGATCGGTCGGCGTGGCCGGACCGCCAAGGCGTTGCGTACCGTCATGGCCGGCGTCGGCGGTCGCGGGCTGCGTGTCGACGTCGTCGACGTCGACCGGTGAGGTGGGCGGTGGGCCTTGCTCACCGCGGGCAATCCCTCGTGGCTCCTCCCAGACCGGCGACCGGGTTCCTGCCGGGTCGGCGACCTGGTGGGTCAGTGGTCTGGGAGGCCTGCCGGGAGGTCCAGATCCGCGTGAGCGGGCCGGCGGGGAAAGTGCTTCGGCCAGCGCGGGTAGGCATGCGGGCCGGCCATGGGTGACGCGATCGTTGTGGGACGGGTCGGGAAGGCGCACGGCGTTCGCGGCGACGTGACCATCGACGTCCGGACCGACGTGCCCGAGCGCCGGTTCACCGTCGGTGCCCGGTTCGACCGGTCCGGTGATGGGCCGGACCTGGTGATCGCCGAGTCGCGGTGGCACTCCGGGCGGCTCCTCCTGCGCTTCGAGGGCGTGGCCGACCGGAACGCGGCCGAGGCACTGCGTGGGACTGTGCTCACGATCGACGCGGATCAGGCAGGCGACGCGGCGGACCCGGATGAGCCGGACGATGACGGCGAATTCTGGTGGGACCGTGACCTGGTCGGCCTGCGGGCCGTTACCCCGGATGGGAGCCCGCTCGGCGAGGTGACCGACATCGTGCACACCGCGGCCGGCGAGTTGCTGGCGATCGGCAAGCCTGACGGCGGCGAGCACCTCGTGCCGTTCGTCCACGACATCGTCCCCACCGTTGACCGGGCCGGCGGCCGGATCGTCGTGGACGCCCCGCCTGGCCTGCTGGATCTCGGCTGACGGCAGGCCGCGTAGCCGGGGCCCTCCGCGTGGCTCAACGCCCTCCGGAGGCATGAAGGAAGAGCATCCTTGCGGCCTCCTTCGGCCCAGCCGCTGGTGGGAAGGAGGGATACCCGGCATGCGGGTGGACGTGCTCACGATCTTCCCGGCCTATCTGGAGCCCCTGCGTCTCTCGCTGCTCGGCAAGGCCCGCGACCGCGGCATGGTGGAGATCCACACCCGCGACCTGAGGGACTGGGCGACCGACCGGCACCGGACCGTCGACGACACGCCTTACGGCGGCGGGCCAGGCATGGTCATGCGCCCCGAGCCGTGGGACGCGGCGCTGCGCTCGATCGCGGGCTCGGGCGGGCCCGCGCCGCGGCCGCGTGTGATCGTCCCGACTCCGGCCGGGCGTCCCTTCACCCAGGCCTACGCGGCCGAGCTGGCCGCCGAGCCCTGGCTGGTCTTCTGCTGCGGCCGATACGAGGGCATCGACGCCCGCATCGTCGATGCCTGGGCCGATGACGAGGTCTCCATCGGCGACTATGTGCTCTCCGGCGGAGAGGTCGCGACGCTCGTCATGCTCGAGGCAATCACCCGGCTGCTGCCCGGCGCCGTCGGCAACGCCGAATCGGTCACGGACGACTCGTTCGCACACGGGTTGCTCGAGGGGCCGGTTTACACCCGTCCACCCGAGTGGGCGGGGCATCGGGTCCCGGACGTGCTGCTTTCCGGCGACCACGGCGCGATAGCCCGATGGCGGCGTGAGCAGGCGTTGCGCCGGACCGCCCAGCGCCGTCCGGACCTGCTCACGTCGCTCGAGCTCGACGACCGTGACCGGTTGGTCGTCGCCCAGGCTCTGGCGAGGGAGTCGCATCCGCCGGCCGGCGCGGCCAGCGCCGTCGCGGAGTCGGCCGAACCGGACGAACCTCTCCGGACGGCGGTCGACGCCGCGCCACGGGACACCGTCCCCCGCGACACGGCCTCACGGGCCGAGTGATCGTGGTGGCCCGCCGCGATGCGACGGGCCGGTCGTGTGGCACAGTAGGATGCAGTGTCCGCCGGTCCGTGGCCGGCTCGGCCGGGTCTCGGCGTCGGCGACCTGACGCGTGCTTGACACAGCGCGCCAGGTTCCGGCCCAGTCGGGTGCCCGGCCTTGATGATCGTGACGAGTTCGCCGCCTTAGGCGCGGCTCGCCGCGAGGACCCTCGGCGTTCCTCTCGGGTCGGCGAAGCCGATCTGAGAGGTCCGGATCAGTTCCTGGTCCGGCGTCAGGCCCGCCGGTCGGCACAGACCGGTGTCGCCACGGACCAAGCGATGCCTAGGACCAACTGCCACCACTGAGGAAGCGACTGCCATGCAAACCCTGGACAGCCTCGACGCCGAGTCGCTGAGGACCGACGTGCCCGAGTTCTGGCCGGGCGACACCCTCAAGGTCCACGTGCGCGTGGTCGAGGGAAGCCGCCAGCGCATCCAGGTCTTCCAGGGCGTCGTGGTCCGCCGGCAGGGCGATGGACTGCGGGAGACGTTCACCGTCCGCAAGGTCAGCTTCGGCGTCGGTGTGGAGCGCACCTTCCCGGTGCACAGCCCGATCGTTTCGAAGATCGAGATCGTGACCCGCGGTGCCGTCCGCCGGGCCAAGCTGTACTACCTGCGCGACCTGCGCGGCAAGGCCGCTAAGATCAAGGAGAAGCGGTAAGGCGGACTGTGGCGAAGCGCGAAGCGCTTCGCCACAAGCGCGCCAGCGCGCGCTGAGTCTGACCTCAGATCGCTGACCTCCCAGCAGACACCCGCCAGAAGCCTCCCAGCAGACCTCCCAGATCGCTCCGCGATCCGGCAGGAACCGCGGGTTCCGCCGATCCGGTAGGGACCGGGTTCCGCCGATCCGGCGGGTCCTGTCATCTGTCTTGGTGGAACCCCGGTCGGGCGCTGAGCGCGCGGCCTGTGTGAGGTCGGAAGCGCGGAAGGCGTTAGGCCGGCGCCTTCAGGCGCGCGGATACCGGGCGCGGGATGTGTCCCCGCCCGGTTGCTCCGAGCCGGCCCGGACGCTGGTGCTCTGCTCGCACCAGGTGCTGGGGCTGCGTCACCCGCTCCAAGACCGGACGACTCTGAACAACGTCCGCCCATGCTCGGCGTGGCGGGGATGGGTGCGTGCGGGCGTGCTCCGGGCGGATGGACGAAGATAGACGGGTCGTGACCGAGCGCCGGCAGGCGGGGATAACGGCTGCCGCGCTCGGGAACTCGAATACCCCGGCTGGTCGACATCGTGTGGTCACGGGCCTGCCTGGCGAGGCGCCGGGGTCCCGGCCCCGCCGAGGATCACAACGTGAGGTGGCGTAGTGAGCTCGTCCGAGCAGGGCACTCCGGACCCGGCCGATATCGGAGGCGCGTTGCCTGCTGGGGCCGGCCTGGGCTCCGGGCGGTCGCCGGCCGGCGGGTCACGGCCCGCGCGCGGGCCCGCGCCAGCCGCGGACCGCGGTGCCTGGGACGACGACGGCCTCGGTCCGGCGGCCGGCGACGGTGACGCCGAGGGCGACCGCGTCGCCGACGAGCCCGATGACTCCGCCAAGCCCACAACCCGCCTAGGTCGGCGGGTACGCGACGCGGACCTGCCCGATCGGCTTCGCCGATCGGGCAGGAACCCCGGGCGCGCGCGGCCCGGGCGCGGCGACCGCGAGGACGGGCGCGGCTCGTTCCTGCGCGAGCTGCCCGTTCTCGTGCTCATCGCCTTCGTCCTGGCGCTGCTGATCAAGGCCCTGCTCGTACAGGCCTTCTGGATCCCGTCGGAGTCGATGGAGCGGACGCTGCTCATCAACGACCGGGTGCTGGTGAACAAGGTCGTCTACCACTTCCGTGACGTCCACCGCGGCGACATCGTCGTGTTCAACGGGGACGGGACCGGTTTCCAGAGCCACGAGTCGGTGATCGCCCCGCCGAGCAACGGGTTCAGCCGGTTCGTCCGCGGCACCCAGAACCTGCTCGGTCTGGGCGCGCCCAGCGACAAGGACTTCATCAAACGAGTCATCGGCGTCGGTGGCGACACCGTGAGCTGCTGCGACAGCGACAACCGGGTCATGGTCAACGGCAAGGCGCTCGACGAGCCGTATGTCTTCGAGAACGACTTCCAGCCCTTCGCCCCGGTGAAGGTGCCCGATGGCCGGCTGTGGGTGATGGGCGATCACCGCGGCGCCTCGTCAGACTCGCGCGCGAACGGGACGATCCCGACCAGCGCCGTCGTCGGCCGCGCGTTCGTGCGCGTCTGGCCACTCAGCCGGTTCGGTTTCCTCACCGTTCCCGGCACCTTCCATGGCATTCCGGCGGCCAGCTCGGCGCGTCCCGTCACCGGCACCGCCACTCCCGGTACCCAGGGCGATGAGTCGCTGCCGGTCGGAACGCCCGCTTCGGTGCCTCTCGTCGGCGTGCTCGCACTCGCCATTCATGCCGGCGGCGGCCGACGCGGGCTGTCGCCGGGCCGCGGGCCGGGCGGCGGGCGGGCGTCGTGTCGAAACGGACGACGGTGGGCGCGGTGGCGACGTTCGCGATGAGGCCCCCGGGCGTGGTCATCCGGCGCGACAGCGGTCTGTTCGGCTACGAGCGAGCGCTCGCGCGCCGCGGTCTTGGCCCGGTGGCCGGCGTCGACGAGGCGGGCCGTGGCGCCTGCGCCGGCCCGCTGGTGGTGGCCGCGGTCATCCTTGATCCGCGCAGGACCGGGCGCCTCAGTGCCCTCGCCGACTCCAAGCTGCTGACCGAGCGGGTCAGGGAACGCGTCTATGACGACGTGACGGCCGTGGCGTCGGCGTGGTCCGTGGTCGTGATCCCGGCGGCCGACATCGATCGGCACGGGCTGCACGTCATGAACATCGCCGGGATGCGTCGCGCCGTGGCGCGCCTCGCGGTACGGCCGGGATATGTGCTCGTCGACGGGTTCCCGGTCCCTGGGATCGACGCGCCGTCGCTCGCGGTGCGAAAGGGCGACCGGGTCGCGGGCTGCGTCGCGGCCGCCTCCGTCATCGCCAAGGTCACTCGGGACCGGATCATGTGCCGGCTGCACGAGCGCTATGGCGAGTACGATTTCGCGCAGCACAAGGGATACGTCACCGCCGCGCACGCCGCGGCACTGGCGCTACACGGGCCGTGCAAGGAGCACCGCCTGTCGTATGTCAATGTCCAGTCCCTGGTCGCGCAGGGTGGGGACTTTCGATCGGTGCGGCTGGAGGAGACCGTGGCAGTGGCCGGCCGGCAGGACACGGAGACCGTATGAGCGCCGAGGACCTCGAGAAGTACGAGACCGAGATGGAGCTGCAGCTCTATCGGGAGTACCGGGACGTGGTCGGGCTCTTCTCGTATGTCATCGAGACCGAACGCCGCTTCTACCTCGCCAACGAGTACAAGATCGACGTCCGGAACACCTCGGACGGCGAGGTCTTCTTCGAGCTGACGCTGCGGGACGCCTGGGTGTGGGACATGTTCCGGCCCGCGCGTTTCGTGAAGAACGTCCGGGTTGTCACGTTCAAGGACGTCAACGTCGAGGAGCTCACGAAGGCGGAGCTGTAGCGCGGAGGCCACATTCCCCGTACTCCCGGTCACTGGTTGCGCCCGGCCTGACGTGACGGCTCGGCGGCTGGTGTCTCGCGCCGAGCCCCGGGTTCGGGTGGGCCGTGGCCGGTGAGGCCCCTCCTGGCTGACCCGTCTTCCTGCCACTTCTGTGGACGGCGGACCGTTGTCCACAGGAGCGTCGGGCGGCCTCGACGCGGGGCCGCCGGGCTCGCACGCTGATCCCGCTGGCGGCAGCAGCCGCCGTGGGCGGCGCACCGTCCTGGCAACAGCCAGGCCACGCCGCTCGGGTGAAGCCGGTCGTGGACGGCCGGCGGACGGCGGGGGTCCGGCTGTGACATCCAGGCCAAGAACGGGCCACCAGGCCAAGGACGTGCTCGGTCGGTTCGGTGAGGAACTGGCCGCGCGCCACCTCGTCAAGTGCGGCGCCGAGATCCTCGACCGGAACTGGCGGTGCCGCGAGGGCGAGCTGGACATCGTCGCCCGCGAGGCGGGCACGCTGGTGTTCTGTGAGGTCAAGACCCGCTCCGGAACGCGGTTCGGCACACCGGCGGAGGCCGTCGTGGGCCGCAAGGCCGCCCGGGTGCGCCTGCTGGCCGTGCGCTGGCTCGCGGAGCACCCGCGCGTGCGCGGCCCGGTGCGTTTCGACCTGTTGGCGGTCAGCCGCGACGTGATACCGGGCGAGCCCGGGGCGATGCGCGTCGAGCACCGGCGCGGGGCGTTCTGATGGCCCTGGCTCGGACCCTCGCCGTCGCCGTCGTCGGTGTCGAGGGCCACCTGGTGGAGGTGGAGGCCCACCTTTCCGGCGGCCTGCCCGGCCTCGCGCTGATCGGGCTGCCCGACGCGGCGCTCGCCGAGGCCCGCGACCGAGTCCGTGCCGCGGTCCTCAACTCCGGGCAGAAATGGCCTGACGAGCGGATCACCGTCGGGCTGTTCCCGGCGACCCTGCCGAAGTCAGGCAGCTCCTTCGACCTGGCGGTGGCACTCGCGATCCTCGCCGCCGCGGGTGTCGTCCCGTTGCCCGACCCGCGCCGACGCGTGGTGCTCGGCGAGCTCGCGCTGGACGGGCGGGTGCGCCCGGTGCGCGGCGTGCTGCCAGCGGTGCTGGCCGCCGTGGGCGCGGGCGTGAGCAGGGTGGTGGTCCCGGTGCGTAACGCCGCCGAGGCGGCGCTCGTCCCCGGCGCCGAGGTCGAGCCGGTCCCTGACCTGCGCAGCGCGATCGGTCTGCTGCGCGGTGAGTACGAGCCCGAGCCGGCTCTGGCCATGGCGGGCGACGTCGCGGACCTCCCGGGTCGGCTTCGTCGATCCGGCAGGAACCCCGGCCCCGCGTGGACGGACGAGACGGATCTTGACCTCGCCGACGTCGCCGGGCAGAGCCGCGGCCGGCTCGCGGTCGAGGTCGCCGCCGGCGGCGGCCATCACCTGTACATGCAGGGGCCGCCGGGCGGCGGTAAGACGATGCTGGCCGAACGGCTGCCAGGGCTCCTGCCTGATCTGGACCTAGAGGCGGCCATCGAGGTGACGGCCGTGCACTCGGTGGCCGGCGTACTGCCCTCCGACACGCCGCTGGTCAGCCGTCCGCCTTACCGCAGCCCGCACCACAGCGCGACGCCGGCCGCGCTGGTCGGCGCCGGCACCACCGTGATCCGTCCCGGGCTCGCCTGCCAGGCACACCGCGGGATTCTTTTCTTGGATGAGGCCCCCGAATTCGGGCGGACCGCGCTCGACGCGCTGCGGCAGCCGCTGGAAAGCGGCATGATCGAGATCGCGAGGGCGCGGATGACCACCCGGTTCCCCGCCCGGTTCCTGCTGGTACTGGCGGCCAACCCATGCCCGTGTGCCAAGACCGGCGTCAGGGGCGCGAACGCCTGCGAGTGCCCCAGCATGGTCCGGCGCCGCTACCAGGCGCGGCTGTCCGGCCCCCTGCTCGACCGGATCGACCTGCAGGTCGAGCTCGGAGCACCCAGCCGGGCTGAGCTGCGGGCGGACGTCGGCTCGGCCGAGTCCAGCGCGCTGGTCGCCGAGCGGGTCGCCCAGGCGCGGGCGGCCATGGCCGCGCGGTTGCACGGCACCCCGTGGCGGACGAACGCGGAGGTGCCCGGCGCGACGTTGCGGCGCCGCTGGCCGCTGTCGCCGTCGGTCACGTTCGCCGCCGACCGGGCCTACGAGACCGGGTCGCTCACCGCTCGCGGTCTCGACCGGGTGCTGCGGGTCGCGTGGACGCTGGCCGACCTGCGTGGCCTGGACCGGCCTGGTGGGACGGAGCTCGGCCTCGCGTTGAGCCTGCGCATCCCCGGGCGGGAAGCATGAACGCGCCAGATTCTCCCGCCGGGCAGGCCGGGCAGGCTGGCCTGGGCCTTGACGGCGCTCCAGACGGCGAGGGCTCGGCGGACCGGCTCGCGCGGGCGGCACTTTCGCACCTCGTCGGGTATGGCAACGTGCGACTGGCGGGTCTGCTGCGCACCGTTGGCCCCGCCGAGGCCTGGGCCCAGATCCGCGCCGAGCATCCGGACATCGAGCCGCGCCGCGACCTGGACCGGCTGCGCCAGCTCGGTGGGTGGCTGGTCTGCCCCGGGGACCCGGGCTGGCCGTCGGGCCTCGACGGCCTGGACCGGGTGGCGGAGCGGGGCGAGCCGGAGTACGGCGCGCCGCTCGCGCTCTGGGTCCTTGGCGAAGCCGACGCCGCGCGGAAGGTTCTCACGGACGGTGACCAGCGCGGCGTCGCGGTTGTCGGCAGCCGGGCCGCCACCGCCTACGGGCAGCACGTCGCGAGCGAGCTGGCATGCGCGTTGGCCGAACGGGAGTGGACGGTCGTCTCGGGCGCGGCGTTCGGGATCGACGCCGCCGCGCACCGAGGCGCTCTCGCCGGCGGCGGAATGACGGCGGCCGTGCTCGCCTGCGGCGTCGACATCCCCTACCCGGCCGCGCACGCGCGGTTGCTCGAAGAGATCCGTGGTAACGGTCTGCTGGTCAGTGAAGTGCCGCTGGGCAGCCCCCCGCTGCGTCGACGTTTTCTCATCCGTAACCGACTTATCGCCGCGCTCACCAGAGGCACCGTGTTGGTCGAGGCGGGTGTGCGCAGCGGCGCGCTCAGTACCGCGCGGCATGCCCGCCGGCTGGGCCGCGGGCTCATGGTCGTCCCCGGCCCGGTGACCAGCGCGATGTCGGCCGGCTGCCACCGGCTGCTGCGTGACCACCGCGAGGACTGTGCGCTGGTCACCGACGCGCGCGACATCGAGGAGGAGATCGGGCCGGTTGGTCTCGCTGGCGGCCCCGCGGGCGTTCCCACCGGCCCACGCGACGATCTGCCCGCGGCGGTTCACGCCCTGCTGGAGGCCATGCCGACGCGCGGCGTCGCCGGCGTCGCGGTGCTGGCGCGGCGAATCGGCCGGGAACCCAACGAGGTGCTCGCCATGCTCGGCCCGCTCGAACTGGAAGGACTCCTCGAGTCCAGGCCGGACGGCTACCGGCTGACCGCGCTCGGACGCGGTCCGGACCGGCCTCGGCCGACCCGGCCCTCGCTGGCCCAGCGCCACCCCGCGGCACCCGACCCGGCCGGCTCGGCCCCGGCCGGCACGTCCCACGTCGGCATGCCCAACGCGGATGCGGACGATGACGCCTTGTTCCCGATGCGGGAGGTAAACCCATGACCCCGAACAATCAGCTCGCCGGACTGCGTGCCGCCCTGCGG
Organism: Pseudofrankia coriaricola; assembly: GCF_001854805.1. Taxonomy (GTDB): domain Bacteria; phylum Actinomycetota; class Actinomycetes; order Frankiales; family Frankiaceae; genus Pseudofrankia. The sequence goes on along the minus strand of NZ_MBLO01000210.1, from coordinate 130,843 downwards.
CTTGTCCAGCGCGACCTCGACAGCCATCCGGGTGACGGTCCCGCCATCGGCACCGACGACGACGGGACTGGTGGCCTCGACCTGGACGGCGACGGCTCGGGCGAGGCCACCGGACTCGCCGTCGCGGGGAGCAGCCGGTTCCGACTGGTCGGCACCGAGCAGGGGTTCTTCGTGGCCCTGCCGGACGGACGGTTCTGGCCGGCGGGTGCCGGGCCGTTGCCTCTCGGCGCCGAGGGGGACGAAGCCGTTCTCGCCGTCGCCCTGGGTGTGCAGGAGTGCTTCGCGGAGATCCTCTGGCATGCCTGGCCGCGCTGCCCGCGGCACGGCGCGGCGCTTCGCGCCGAAGCCCGGACTCCGGCCGACGAGGTGATCTGGCGCTGCGGCGCGGACGAGGGCCACGACGTAGCCCCAGTCGGACACCTGGCGATTGCGGCCCCGCGTCCCTCCGCGACTCCCCGCCAGGCATTTGCCGGATCTTCCCCCGCGCAGCCCGGCCCCGAGACGGACAACTGACCGGCCGTCCGGCGGCTGTCGCCGCGCCGCACGGTTGTCGTCGCAATCGGAGGGGCGGGCGGAGATGCGTACATCGGCGGGATGGCGAACGCGCGATCAAGCTGGCGTGACGTGACCGCTGTGAGGTGGTGAAGTGGCGGCATGCGACCGACTGAGGCTTCTGGACCGGGTGGTGCTGGGGAACCCGGCTGGGACCGAGCGGTGGCCGCCTTCGTGGACCACCTGATCGCGGAGCTGAACCGGTCACCACAGACCGTGCGCGCCTACCGGGCGGATCTCGCGAGCCTGCGGGCACATGCCATCAGGCTGGGAAGGCCGGAGCTTACGGCGCTCGACCTGGCCGTGCTGCGGGGCTGGCTCGCGAGCCTGCGCGCGGACGGCGCCGCGCCGGCCACCCTCGCGCGCAGAGCGTCGGTCGCGCGGGCGTTCTCCGCGTTCGCCGCGCGGCGCGGCCACCTGCCGGAGGATGTCGCGGCCCGGCTGGCCGGTGCGCGCGCGCCGAGGCGGATCCCACGGGTGCTCACCGTGGAGCAGGCACGCACCCTGCTCGCCGGGCCGCCGTCGGGCCCCTCCCCGGCCGCCGACGAGGCTGGCTCTGAGACGCGGGGCGGCGTCGGCGGGCCGCCGGCCGGCGGCCGGGGTTCCTCCCGGATCGGCGAGACGATTCCCGCCGCATCGGACACGGGGCCCCTGCCGGATCGACGACAGGGGCCCAGCCGCATCGGCGAGGCCCGCGGCTGCTCTGGGATCGACGAAGCCCAGGGTCCCTCCCGGATCGGCGAACGCGATCTGGGAGGTGTGTTGGGAGGTCGGCTATCTGGGGGGCCTGCTGGGCGGCCGGCGATCCGGGCGGCCGGCGATCCGGAAGGTCGGTTGGCTGGCGCGCTGCGGATGCGCGACGACGCGGTGCTCGAACTGCTCTACGCCACCGGCGTGCGCGTGTCCGAGCTGTGCGGGCTCGACCTCGACGATGTCGACCATGAACGGCGCCTGCTAAGGGTCACCGGCAAGGGCGACCGGCAACGCGCCGTTCCCTATGGCCTTCCGGCGGCCCGCGCGCTTGCCAGCTGGTTGCGTTCCGGTCGGCCCGAACTCGTCCGAACGTCCTCGAGGGCCTCCCAGCCTGGCTTCGTCGATCCGACAAAAGCCCCCGGGCCCCCGAGCATTCCGAGCACGCCCAGAGCGTCGGCTGGGTCTGCGGCCTCGGCCGGGTCCGCCCATGCCCTGCTGCTCGGCGCCCGTGGCGGTCGACTGGACCCCCGGACCGTGCGGCGGATCCTGGCCGCCCGGCTCGCCGCGACGGGCGGCCCGGATGGCGTGACCCCGCATGGACTGCGGCATTCGGCAGCCACCCACCTGCTCGACGGCGGCGCGGACCTGCGCTCGGTGCAGGAACTGCTCGGCCACGCCAGCCTTGCGACCACCCAGATCTACACCCATGTCACCCCGGAGCGGCTGCGTGCCGCCTTCCAACAGGCCCATCCGCGCGCCTGATCCGGCCAGGGCTCCGCGTGGCGCGACCGCGAAGCCTCCTGGCTCCGCGTGGCGCGACCGCGAAGGCTCCTCGGCCGTTCACCGTCAGCCTGCTCCCATTCCGAGGCTGGTGACGGGGATCGGGCGGGCCACGGGGAGCAGCCGGGGTGGGTCGGGGAGCAGCAGAACAAGCGGGCTGAGGTAGGCGGCACCGCGCAGCAGGCCCCAGTGCAGGCAGGCGTCCTGAGAACAGCCGGGGTGGCCCGTGGCCAGCCGGCCGAGTGGCGTCCCGGCCGTCACCCGCTGGCCCGCGCTGACGAGCACGTCCAGCGGCTCGTACGTGGTCCGCAGCTCGCCGTGGGTCACCGCGACGACGCCTCGCCCCGCGAGGACGCCCGCGTAGCTCACGACCCCGTCCCCGGCCGCCCGCACCATCGCTCCGGCCCGAGTGCGCAGGTCGATGCCGCGGTGCCCGGCACCGTAGGGAGTAGCCGGGGGCTGGAATGGCCGGGCAACTGTCAGCGACCCGTCCAGCGGCGCCCGCCATCTGACCGCGGCGGCCGGCACCGCTCGCCCCTGTGGGACGAGGCCGGAGCCCGGGGGAGTGCCGCCGGGGACGGGGCCGACGGTGCGCTGGCCGTCCGGAACGGGACCAAGGCCGGAGTCCGACCGTGCCGGGCTGGCGGTGGGGCTGGCGCCGTCGGTCTTCCTGCCGCCCGCCTGGCTCGTAACCCGACGGCCGGCGGTGGCCAGGCCGTCGGCGGTGGCCGCGACGCTGGGCTGGCGCTCGACGACGGTGGGCCGCGGCGCCGAGCCGCCCGAATCTGGGGAGGCGACGCTGCTCAGCCGAGGCGCCGCGGCGAGCCGCTCGGCCACGGCGGCCGGTCGGTCGGCGGTGATCTGGCCCGCGGTGGCGGGGCGAGGCCAACCGCCGAGTGCCAGGACGGCGGCCAGGAAGGCGGCGGCGACGAGCGGCGGGATGCGCGGGTCGTGGCTCGGGGCGGGGGCCATGGGAACTCCTGCGGCTCGGCGGGCCTTGGAGCGGCCGGGGGCGGGAGGCGCGGTGTGGAGGACCGGACCCCGCCCCCGGCCGCCGTGCGCCGGCCCGGGGGCGTCGTCGGCCGGCCCGGCACACGATGTGCGCCCCGAACCCGGCGCGCCAGTGCGAGCCCGGCGGCTGTGGACAACCCGGGTCCTGTGGGCAACCGCCGCATAGTTGCCAACCGGACGCCGAGCTGAGGATCCCCGCGAGCGCATCGACCCTCATCTCGGCCGGCCTGGCGGCCGGAGGCGCGGCGGCGCCGAGCAGGCCCTCGGCCGGGCCGAGTATCATCGGCAACGGAGCTCCGCAAGGAGCTCACTTCGCACGCCCGCTCCCGGCGGGCGCGGCAGGCCATGGTCGTCCTGTCGATGTCGTGTCTCGACGTCGTCGGTCGATCACCGACGGCCTCCCGCGCCCCGTCGCCACCCGGTCACTCGGCCGGCGTGGTCGGGAGGGCTCCCTCGGTCCGCCGCGTCGCGGCGGAAGGGGCCTATCGGGCGTCAGGGGTCGCCGGCACCTGCCGCGGCCGACAACCGAGACAATCCGGCCTTGCGTGCCGGACGGGAAGGAGCGGCGGTCATGGCCGTCGTCACGATGAGGCAGCTGCTCGAGAGCGGCGTGCACTTTGGGCACCAGACCAAGCGCTGGAACCCGAAGATGAAGCGCTACATCCTCACCGAGCGCAATGGCATCTACATCATCGACCTGCAGCAGACGCTGTCCTACATCGACCGCGCCTACGACTTCGTCAAGGAGACGGTCGCGCACGGCGGAACGGTGCTGTTCATCGGCACCAAGAAGCAGGCGCAGGAGGCGGTCGAGGAGCAGGCCCGCCGGGTCGGGATGCCGTACGTCAAGGAGCGTTGGCTCGGCGGCATGCTGACCAACTTCTCCACGGTCTACAAGCGCCTGCAGCGGCTCAAGGAGCTCGAGGAGATCGAGCTGACCGGCGGCACCGAGGTGCGTACCAAGAAGGAGCAGCTCGTGCTGAGCCGGGAGAAGGCGAAGCTCGAGCGCACCCTCGGCGGGATCCGGGACATGTCCCGGGTGCCCAGCGCGGTCTGGGTCGTCGACACCAAGAAGGAGCACATCGCCGTCGGGGAGGCGCGCAAGCTCAACATCCCCGTTGTCGCGATCCTGGACACCAACTGTGACCCGGACGAGGTCGACTACCCGATCCCGGGTAACGACGACGCGATCCGCAGTGCCGCGCTGCTCACCCGTGTGGTCGCGGATGCCGTCGGGGCCGGCCTGATGGCCCGCGCCGGCGCGAGCGCCAGCGACGTCAAGCCGGAGCAGATCGCGGCCGACGAGCCGCTGGCCGAGTGGGAGCAGGAGGTCCTGCGCCGTGACGCCGAGGCCCCGGTTGAGGCTCCGGCTGAGGCTCCTGCCGAGACCCCGGTTGAGGCTCCGGCCGAGGTCGCGCAGGACACCGTCGGCTCCTCGGTCTGAGGCTGACGCGGGCGGCTACTTCGCTTGTGCGGGGCTCCGCGTCCCTGCCTGATCGGTATCACCGATCAGGCAGGGAACGGTCCGCGCGACCAGCGGATCGGCGCGGCAGGCGCCCGCGGCAGTTCTGGTCGGTTGGCGTTGCATGCTGGGCGGGCCATCTGCCCAACCAGGAGACGAAGCGGCATGCCCTGACCAGGTACGCCGCGCGAGCCGCCTTACAGGCTCAAGGCGATCGAGGACCGATGCCCTCAGGCTCGTCGCGAGTGCCGGGGAGGGCGGGGCGCCCCGCGCCGGCTCCGGGGCTGCCTTGTGCCAGCGCAACAAGGATGTCGACCGCGGTAGCTGCCCCGCCCGTGGACATCCCCTGAACCGCAATAAGCGCAGGAGGGCGCGAAGCGCCCGACGACGGGCGGGAACGCCCGTCACACCCAGAACGGGACGACAAAGACGATGGCACAGATCACTGCCGGCGAGATCCGCAAGCTCCGTGAAGTAACCGGGGCCGGGATGAGCGATGTCAAGAGGGCGCTCGTCGACCACGACGGCGACTTCGAGAAGGCGAAGGCCTGGCTGCGCGAGAAAGGCCTCGCGGGCGTCGCCAAGCGGTCCGGCCGCTCGACCGCGAACGGCCTGGTCGACTCCTACCTGCATCGCACCGACCCGCAGCTCCCGCCGACCATCGGGGTGCTCGTCGAGCTGCGCTGCGAGACGGACTTCGTGGCCAAGACGGAACAGTTCCAGCAACTCGCCCGCGACATCGCGCAGCACATCGCGGCCGCCGACCCGCTGTACGTGACCGCGGACGCGATCCCGAACGAGGTCGTCGAGCAGGAGCGGCGGATCTATGCGGCCGCCGCCCGCGAGGAGGGCAAGCCGGAGCCCGCGATCACCAAGATCGTCGAGGGCAAGCTGAACGGCTACAGGAAGAGCGTGGCGCTCCTCGACCAGCCGTGGGTGAAGGACGGAAAGATCACCATCGGTGCGCTCGTCGAGGACGCGGGCGCGTCGCTCGGCGAGAAGATCGAGATCGGGCGCTTCGCTCGCTTCAACATCCGCCAGTCATAGGGCAGGCGCCGCGGGATTCGCCCGTTTAGGCATCCTTTGGGACCGGCTCCGGGGTTTCTGGGCAGTGATGCTCGGGAGACAGCCCCGGAGCCGCGTCTGGTTTCGCCTCCTGGTTACTCGGTCGTCGGCGCTTGGCTGGGGCGGTGAACGCGGCCCCGGCCGGAGGCCGACGTTCCCTTCAACGGCGGGCCGCCGACAGAATGGCCCGCCGACTGCCCCGCGTCTCCGGTTGCCCGCCCGTACACGGGCATCAGTCCTACTGAAATGACCGGGCGACCTGCCGCCGGTGGGGCCGGGCCACCAGGGACGGCCCCGGATGGGGCAGACTGGCAGTCAGCGAAGACCTCCGGCCGAACATCACGGCCGCTGGCGCGGCCAAAGGAGGCGCGATGCTCCACGCGCGCACCTCCGGCGGCCCCTGTGGGGAGAGGGCCACCCGTGATCGATCAAGCCGAGGTGGCCACCGGGCCTGAGAGCACCGAGCCCAGGTGGCCGCGTGTCCTGCTCAAGCTGTCTGGTGAGGCGTTCGCCGGCAGCGATCAGCTGGGCATCGACCCCGTGACCATCTCGACGATCGCGCGGCAGGTAGCGCACGTGGCCCGGTCGGGCATCGAGGTCGCGATCGTCGTCGGCGGGGGCAACATGTTCCGGGGCCAGGCACTCGCCGAACGCGGGATGGACCGGGCCAGAGCCGACTACATGGGCATGCTCGGCACGGTCATCAACTGTCTCGCCCTGGCCGACTTCCTTGAGCGTGAAGGCACGGTCACCCGGGTCCAGACGGCGATCGCCATGGGCCAGGTCGCCGAGCCGTACCTGCCGTTGCGCGCCATCCGGCACCTGGAGAAGGGGCGGGTCGTCATCTTCGGAGCCGGTCTCGGCGCGCCGTTCTTCTCGACCGACACCACCGCCGCGCAGCGGGCCCTGGAGGTCAAGGCACAGGCCGTGCTCAAGGCGACGAAGGTGGACGGCGTCTACGACGCCGACCCGCGGACCAACCCGGGCGCGGTGCGCTTTGACACGCTCACCTACGGGGAAGTCCTCACTCGTGGGCTGAAGGTCATGGACGCCACCGCGATCAGCCTCTGCATGGACAACGCGATGCCGATCGTCGTCTTCGACCTGCTGACCGAAGGGAACATCTCGCGCGCCGTGCGGGGTGAGAAGATCGGGACTCTGGTTAGTGTCGACGCCTACGGAACGGAAGGACAGCGGTGATCGACGACACACTCCTCGAGGCCGAGGAGAAGATGGACAAGGCCGTCTCGGTCGCCAAAGAGGATTTCGCCAACATCCGGACGGGCCGGATCACGCCCGCCGTGTTCTCGAAGATCCTCGTCGACTACTACGGCGCGCCCACCCCCGTCCAGCAGCTCGCATCGTTCCACATCCCCGAGCCCCGCATGGTCATTATCACGCCGTATGACAAGTCGTCGCTGGCCGCCGTCGAGAAGGCGATCCGCGACTCCGACCTCGGCGTGAACCCGGGCAACGACGGCTCGATCATCCGTGTGGTCTTCCCGGAGCTCTCCGAGCAGCGGCGGCGTGACCTGGTCAAGGTGGCCCGCGGAAAGGCCGAGGACGCCCGGATCAGCGTCCGCAACGTGCGTCGCCATGCCAAGGAGGCACTGGACCGGATCGTCCGGGACGGCGAGGCCGGCGAGGACGACGGCCGCAGGGCGGAGAAGGACCTGGACGAGGCGACCCACCGCTATGTCGCCCAGATCGACGAGCTACTCAAGGCCAAGGAGTCCGACCTCCTGTCGGTCTGAGCGCTTCCAGCTGGTCTGGGCGGTCCTCAGGCGGCGGTCCTAGCGTTCTCCACGGCCGGGCCGGCCGTCCGGTCAGCCGGCCGGCCAGTCGGGGTCGGCTCCGGGCCGGTCCACGACGGCCGGCGGCGAGCCCCCGCATGGCGCCGAGGGCGACGTGCGGGGATCCGCCGCGAGCGCGGAGCCTCGTTCGGCAGGGCGGCAGGGTCCCCTCCGAATCCACGTGGACGAATCCGAGGGGATGTTCCTCGGCGGCCCCCAGTGGCCCATCATGCCTGGCTGGGGGACGATCCCCCGGACCAACGACGCAAGGTCAGCGAAGGGGCGAGGTGAGCGAAGGTCTGCGCGCCACGGCGCCGGCCGACGGGCTGGGCCACGAATCCGCCCCCGCCGATCCATCGGCGCGGATCCGGACCTCCGAGAACGGCTCCGCCGGTCTCGGAGGGGCCCCGGAGGACCCAGCCTCACGGCTCCGCGTCAGCGGGCCCGTCGGCGAGCCTGTCGCGCCGGCCGCGGCCGACGCGCCGGATGGCGTGGTCGTGAGCCCGCCCGCCGAGGGTGAGCCTTCCCCTCAGAACCATGTGGGGCAGGCGGATCAAACCGGCCCCGCCGACGAGCCGGCCCGGCCCGCCCGCCGGCGGATCCGGGCTGGCCGCAACCTGCCGGCGGCCATCGCCGTCGGCGCCGTGCTCGGTGCGCTGATCCTGGTGCCGCTGTTCACGCTCAAGGCCGGGTTCGTCGGCGTCATCAGCCTTGCCGTCGCGATCGGCACCTTCGAGGTCGTGCGGGCGCTGCGGCTCGCGGGGCTGCGGCCGCCGCTGGCACCGCTGGTCGCCGGCGCGGTGGCGATGCCGATCGCCGCCTACGCCGGCGGGCCCGGGGCGCTGGTCGGCTCGCTCGCGCTCACCGTGCTGCTCGCCGTTGCGGTCCGGGCCGTCGGCGAGCCGGCGGGGCTGCCGGCCGACCTGGCAGCCACGATCTTCGCCGCCGTCTATGTCGGGTTCGCCGCCGGCTTCGCGGCGCTGCTCACCGCGCCGGCCGACGGCAGCTGGCGGGTGGTGGCCTTCCTCGGGACGGTCGTCGCCAGCGACATCGGTGGCTACACCGCCGGCGTGCTCTCCGGCGGGCGCCACAAGCTCGCGCCGTCGGTCTCACCGGGCAAGTCCTGGGAAGGTTTCGCCGGCTCCGCCCTCGCCTGCGTCGTGGTGGCGAGCGTGGTCGTCGGCTGGCCGCTCGGCGGGCACGTCTGGCAGGGGGTTCTCCTTGGGCTCGCCGTCGTGTGCACCGCCACGGTCGGCGACCTCGGCGAGTCGCTGCTCAAACGCGACATCGGCATCAAGGACATGGGCAACCTGCTGCCCGGTCACGGCGGGGTCATGGACCGGCTCGACTCCCTGCTGTGCACCGCGCCGGTCGCCTGGCTGCTCATCAACTCCTTCCTGCCACCGAGCTGACCGCCGCCCGGTCCCGACCCGCGTTGCCCGCCCTCGCGGGCCGCGGGCGGCCGGGAGGGCACCGCCTTGTCTCGGGATATCCTTGCTTCTGCCTTGGCCGTATCCCTGCTTCTGCCTCGAGCTGCCCGCGGGGTCCCCGGGGTTCCTGCCGGATCCGGGGTCCCTGCCCGATTGGCGAAGCCAATCGGGGAGGTCTGGAAGCCGATCTGGGAGGTCTGCGATCTGTCTGCCTAGCCAGATCTGGGGTGAGCCTGCGGACCAGCACCGGGTAGCGCATTGGCAGATCGGTGGGGAAGGAGGGGCTATGACAGCCATCAGCGCCGGAACCGGCCATGCCGGCAGGACCGATGGTCCAGCCGGGCGGGCGGTGGGCCTCACCGTCACGCCTCGTCGGGTGAAGCCACCACGGCACCTGGCCGACCTCTCCCGCGACGAGCGCCGCGCCGCCGCGGTCGAGCTCGGTCAGCCGGCCTTCCGGGCCGACCAGCTCGCCCGGCACTACTTCGCCCGGCTCGCCGCGCCCGGCGACACGGCCGGCATGACCGACCTGCCGACCGCCGCCCGCGACGTGCTGGCCGACGCGCTGCTGCCGAGGCTGCTGACCGCCGGCGGGACGCTCACCTGCGACAACGGCGCGACCCGCAAGACCGCGTGGCGCACCGTCGACGGCGCGACCATCGAGTCGGTGCTGATGCGCTACCCGGACCGGGCGACCGTGTGCGTCTCCAGCCAGGCCGGCTGCGGCATGGGCTGCCCGTTCTGCGCGACCGGCCAGGGCGGGCTCACGCGCAACCTGACGGTCGCCGAGATCGTCGAACAGGTCGTGGACGCCGCCAGGGTGCTGCGCCGCGGCGAGCTGCCCGGTGATGATGGGCATCCCGGCCAGGCGGGGCGCGAGGCTGACTCCTCGTCGGGCTCCGGGAGGCCGCGGGACCGACTGTCCAACGTGGTGTTCATGGGCATGGGCGAGCCGCTCGCGAACTACCGGACGCTGGTCACCGCGCTGCGCCGGATCAGCGACCCGGCCCCGGACGGCCTGGGGATCTCCGCCCGCGCGCTCACCGTCTCCACGGTCGGCCTCGTCCCGGCGATCGACAGGCTCGCCCGCGAGGGGCTGCCGGTGCGGCTCGCGGTCTCCCTGCACGCTCCCGACGACGAGCTGCGCGACACCCTCGTCCCGATCAACACCCGCTGGAAGGTGGCCGAGGTGCTCGACGCCGCCTGGGAGTACGCGTCGCTGACGGGACGGCGGGTGAGCATTGAGTACGCCCTCATCGACGGGGTCAACGACCAGCCCGAGCGGGCCGATCTGCTCGCTCGGCGTCTCGCCGGGCGACCCGTGCACGTCAACCTGATCCCGCTCAACCCGACCCGGGGATCGAGCTGGCACGCCAGCGCCGCGGCAGCCGAGCGGGAGTTCGTCGCTCGGCTGCGCGCCCGCGGGATCACCACGACGGTCCGTGACACCCGCGGGCGCGAGATCGCGGCCGCCTGCGGCCAACTCGCCGCTGACGACGCCGCCAGCCCCCGCCGCGCGGGCGACGCCACTCCGGGCGTCACCGACAACCTTGAGGGCGTCCTGGGCCTCGACGACGCCGACGTGGGCCGTGGCCTTCAATAACCCGTCGTCCAGGGCCGGTGCCGCCGGCCGCGACGGTGCCGCCAGCCGCGGTGGCGCCGCTGGCAGGGGTGGCGCCGCTGGCAGGGGCGGCGGCGCAGGCCGGGCCGGCGACGTCTCGGCCCGTCGGGTTTCGGCGCGTTCCTCGACCGGTCGTGGCCTGGCCAGCCGCCTTGAGCCCGGCGCGCGCGATGCCACCCCCGGACGGGGGCATCGTGCCTCCGGGGCGCGGCGCGGGCAGGCCGCGCGCCGCGGCGGCCTGCTGGCGGGCACGTCCAGGAGCACGACCCTGGTACCGATCGCCGCCGCCGCCATCGTGCTCCTGATGCTGCTCTGGTACGCACTCGCGCGCGGCCCGGCCGACTCGCCGGGCGGGGCGGGGGAGAACATCGCCGCCGCCGCGCGGGCGGGCCTTCCCGATGACGCCGCGGGGACGGCCGCCGACGGGAACGGCGACGGCGACGCGACGGTCGTCGCGGCCACCCCCGGTCCGAGCGGCTGCCAGACCGGCAAGACACTTCGGGCGGGCGTGACCACCGAGACCGTCACCGTCGGCTCGACGAAGCGCAGCTACCTGCTCGCGGTCCCGCCCGCCGCCGCCGGCGACACCCAGCCGCGGCCGCTGATCCTCAACTTCCATGCCGACGGCCAGGCGCCCACCGACCAGGAGGCCTACACCGGGCTGGCGGGCGAGGCGACGAAGCGCGGCTACGTCGTCGTCGACCCGGCCGGGGTCAACAACCGGTGGAACTTCATCCGGTCGAGCGCCGTCGGGCCGGACGACGTCGCGTTCGTCGCCGCGCTGCTGAACGACGTGCGCGGCCGGGGCTGCCTTGCCGACGGCCGGGTCTTCGCCTCCGGGTTCGGGGACGGCGCCGACATGGCGGTGGCCGCGAGCTGCGCGCTGCCCGGGCGGATCGCGGCGATCGTCTCCGTTGCCGGCAGCACGGTGCCGGCCAGTTGCGCGAAGTCGGTCACGAACCTTCTCGAGGTCCATGGCGCGGCCGACCAGATTGCTCCCTGGGACGGAGGTGGCGCGCCGCGGGCCGCCCCGTTCACCGGGGTCACCGCGCAGCCGGTGCCCGAACGCCTCGGCCGCTATGCCCAGGCCGTCGGCTGTTCCGCCGCGCCCAAGGCACAGCCCCTGCCAGGGCTGGGCCAGCTGACCGCCTGGACCTGCGACGGCAAACCCGACGTCGGCGCCCTGTCGGTCACCGGCGGCGGGCATACCTGGCCCCAGGCGGAGGCGCGCCCCGAGCTCGGCCCGACCGCGACGTCGTTCAGCGCGACGGTGGTCAGCCTTCTCTACTTCCAGGCCCACCCGGTGGTTGGCTCGGTCGTCTCGGCGGACTCCCCAAGCATCGGTGACTCCCTGGGCCGCGCCCTCGCCGGCGGCTGAGCGGTCTCACCCCGATCCCGCCGCGCCCGGTCCTGAGGGGTTCGTGCCCGGCGCGGGCCGGGTGGGAATCGACGGTTCGCGGCACCTGTGAGCCTGATCCGGGCAGGTTCACGGTGCGGCAGCCGTCCGCGTGTCCGAGGCTGTTCCCGAGCTCGTCACTTCTGCTTCAGGTTGTTCACGGCGTCCTCGCCGACTGGCTACGGAATGGAACGAACGCCGAACCCGGCGGCGCGGGCCGAGACGTCACCAGCCAGTCGGCGGGCGCGGGGTGTCATGAACCGAACAGGGGTGAACCGAACAGGCCGTCGTCGGGCCGCGGACGAGCCTGCGACAATGGGGTGGTGTCGCAGCCACGGGTCGTTCGTGAGGTCGTTCTGCTCGGGTCGACGGGATCGATCGGAACTCAGGCGATCGACGTAGTCCAGCGCAACCCGGACAAGTTCCGCGTCGTCGGTCTGCTCGGCGGCGGCGGGCGGGTGGACCTGCTCGCGCAGCAGGCCCTCGACCTGGGTGTCGAGGTGGTCGGTGTGGCGGCCGCGTCCGCCGCGCAGGATCTCCAGCTGGCCTTCTACGCCGAGGCCGCCAAGCGTGGCTACCGCCGCGGTGGGTTCGCGGTCCCGAAGATCCTCGCCGGCCCCGAGGCCGCCATCGAGATCGCCGCCTGGCAGTCGGACATCGTCCTCAACGGCATCACCGGCTCGGTCGGCCTCGCGCCGACGCTGTCGGCGCTCGCCGCCGGCCGGACGGTGGCGCTCGCCAACAAGGAGTCCCTGGTCGCCGGCGGGCCGCTGGTGCTCGACGCGCTCGGGGGCAACCCGGACCGGCTGATCCCGGTGGACTCCGAGCACTCGGCGCTCGCGCAGTGCCTGCGCGGGGGCCGGCGCGACGAGGTGCGCCGGCTGGTGCTGACCGCCAGCGGCGGCCCGTTCCGTGGCAAGCGCCGTGAGGAGCTCGCCGCTGTCACCCGTGAGCAGGCTCTGGCCCACCCGACCTGGGACATGGGCCCGTTCGTCACGATCAATTCGGCCACCCTGATGAACAAGGGGCTGGAACTGATCGAGGCGCACCTGTTCTTCGGCGTGCCCTACGACGACATCGCCGTGGTCGTGCACCCGCAGTCGCTGGTGCACTCGATGGTCGAGTTCTACGACGGCTCGACGATCGCCCAGGTGTCGCCGCCGGACATGCGGCTGCCGATCGCGCTCGCGCTCGGCTGGCCCGACCGGGTGCCCGAGGCGCAACGCCCGATGGACTGGACCACCGCCCAGAACCTGACGTTCTTCCCGCTTGACGACGAGGCGTTCCCCGCCGTCGGGCTCGCCCGCGAGTCGGGCAAGCGAGGCGGGACAGCGCCAGCGGTGTTCAACGCGGCGAACGAGGAGGCGGTCGGAGCCTTCCTCGCCGGGAAGCTGCCGTTCGTCCGGATCGTCGACATCGTCGCCGAGGTCCTCTCGGCGCACGAGGTGATCGAGAAGCCCTCGCTCGACGAGGTCTTCGCCACCGAGCGCGAGGCGCGGGCCGCCGCCGGCCGCCTCATCGAACGCGCGGTGGCCGACGAAGGCTCGGTGGTGTCACGGTGATGGCCTTGGGCATCGTCGCCTTCGCGGTGGCGCTGCTGGTCTCGGTCTGCCTGCACGAGGCGGGGCACTTCTTCACGGCCCGCCACTACGGGATGAAGGCGTCCCGGTTCTTCGTCGGCTTCGGCCCGACCGTGTGGTCGCGCAAGCGCGGCGAGACGGAGTACGGCCTCAAGCTGGTCCCCGCCGGCGGGTTCGTGAAGATCGAGGGGATGACCCCCCTCGAGGAGATCGACCCGAACGACGTTCCGCGGGCGTTCTACAACAAGCCGGCGCGAGCCCGGCTCGTGGTGATGTCGGCCGGCTCGGTCGTGCACTTCATTATCGCCATTCTGCTGATCTACGTCGTCCTGTTGGCCCTGGGCGCGCCGGCGAAGGTGAGCGAGAACAAGATCGGCGCGACCAGCTGCGTGTCGACGAGCGACCAGTGCTCGGGCGATGGACCCGCGGCCGCCGCCGGCATGAAGGTCGGCGACCGGGTGCTGTCCTTCGACGGCGTGCGGGTCACGAGCTGGAAGCAGTTCACCCAGCTCGTGCGTGACCACGGCGCGGGCGCCGCGACCGTGGTCGTCGACCGGGACGGCAAGCAGGTCACCCTGCGCCCGGACCTCGTGCAGGTGCTGCGCAACCGGCAGACCGGCGCGGCGGGGACCGACCCGGTCGGGGCTCTCGGCGTGAAGCCGGGCTTTGACTCCGAGCGCTATGGCCCGATTGCGGCGATCCCGCGCACCGGTGAGGTCATCTGGTCCGGCGTCACCGGGATGTACGACACGCTGACCCACCGTCTCGACGAACTGGGCAACCTGTTCAGCGACAACCGTGACCCCGCCGGTTTCGTCAGCGTCGTGGGCGCGGCCCGCATCGGCGGTGACGTCGTCGCCGCGCCGGACAGCTCCTGGCCAGACCGGATCCGAAACTTCCTGGTCCTGGTGGCGGCGATCAACCTGGCCGTCGGGATCTTCAATCTGCTGCCGTTGCTGCCGCTCGACGGCGGCCACATCGCCGTCCTCGCGTTCGAGCAGACGCGGCACGGCCTGCGGCGCCTGCGTGGCTACCGTGGCCCCGTACAGCGGGTGGACTTCGTCAAGCTGTTACCAGCAACGTACGCGACGGTCGTCGTATTGCTCGGGTTCAGCCTGCTTATCCTGTCCGCCGACATCGTCAACCCGATCCATCCGTAGTGATCCGCGAGGCGCGCCGCTCCGGGCATCGGTCTGTCGTGCGCGCAACCGCATACCCATCCCAGTGAGGACAACGTGACCGTTACTCTGGGCATGCCACAGGCTCCGGCTCGTCCGCTCGGCAAGCGCCGGGTGAGCCGGCAGATCAAGGTCGGCAGCGTCCTGGTCGGCGGGGACGCGCCGGTCTCGGTGCAGTCGATGTGTACCACCCTGACCGCCGACGTGAACGCGACGCTGCAACAGATCGCGGAGCTCACGGCGTCGGGCTGCCAGATCGTCCGGGTCGCCGTGCCTAGCCAGGACGACGCCGACGCGCTCGCCGCTATCGCCCGCAAGTCGCCGATCCCGGTGATCGCCGACATCCACTTCCAGCCGAAGTACGTCTTCGCCGCGATCGACGCGGGCTGCGCCGCGGTCCGGGTGAACCCGGGCAACATCAAGGCGTTCGACGACAAGATCGGCGAGATCGCCCGCCGGGCCTCGGCGGCCGGCATCCCGATCCGCATCGGCGTCAACGCTGGTTCGCTCGACAAGCGGCTGCTCGCCAAGTACGGCAAGGCCACGCCGGAGGCGCTGACCGAGTCGGCGCTGTGGGAGTGCTCGCTGTTCGAGGAGCACGACTTCCGGGACATCAAGATCTCCGTCAAGCACCACGACCCGGTCGTCATGATCCAGGCCTACCGGATGCTGGCGGAGCGCTGCGACTACCCGCTGCACCTGGGTGTCACCGAGGCCGGCCCGCAGTTCCAGGGCACGATCAAGTCGGCCGTCGCGTTCGGGGCGCTGCTCGCCGAGGGCATCGGCGACACCCTGCGGGTGTCGCTGTCGGCCCCGCCGGTCGAGGAGGTCAAGGTCGGCACGGCGATCCTCGAGTCGCTCGGCCTGCGTGACCGGCGGCTCGAGATCGTCTCCTGCCCGTCCTGCGGGCGCGCCCAGGTCGACGTCTACACGCTGGCCAACCAGGTCGCCGCCGGTCTGGAGGGCATGGAGGTGCCGCTGCGCGTGGCCGTCATGGGCTGCGTCGTCAACGGCCCCGGCGAGGCCCGCGAGGCCGACCTCGGCGTCGCCTCCGGCAACGGCAAGGGCCAGATCTTCGTCCGCGGCGAGGTCGTCAAGACCGTGCCCGAGGCGCAGATCGTCGAGACCCTGATCGAAGAGGCCATGCGCCTCGCCGAGGAGATGGAGACCGCGGGCGTCGCCTCCGGCGAGCCCTCCGTCTCCGTCGGCTAGCCGCGGATCATGATGCCGGATGGGTCTGCCACTACGGTCTAGCCCGGTCCGGCTGCTCGACGACCGCGACCTGCCCGCGGTCCGCCAGCTGCTGGCCCGGGACCCGGTCACCGACGTGTTCGTCGCGTCCCGGGTGGAGGCCTGTGGGCTTGACCCATGGCGGCTGGGCGCGGAGGTGTGGGGGCACATCGTCGACGGCAGGATCGCGGCGCTGTGTTATTCGGGTGCGAACCTGTGGCCGGTCGGCGCGGGTGCCGCGTCCGTTCGGCTGTTCGCCGAGCGGGCGCGCCGTGCCGGCCGGCGCTGCTCGTCGATCGTCGGCGAGGCGAGCTCGGTGGGCCAGCTGTGGCGGAGCCTGGAACCCTCCTGGGGCCCGGCGCGCGAGGTGCGAAGCGAACAGCCGTTACTGGTCATCGACTCCCCGCCGCTGATCGCTCCCGACCCGCTCGTCCGGCTGGTGCGCCCGGACGAGCTGGACATCCTGATGCCCGCGAGCATCGCGATGTTCACCGAGGAAATCGGCGTGTCGCCGATCCTCGCCGACGGCGGCGCGCTCTACCGCGCCCGCGTCGCGGAGTTCGTCGGGCAGCGCCGCTCGTTCGCGCACATCGAGGACGGGCGGGTGCTGTTCAAGGCCGAGATCGGCGCGATCGCCGGCGGGGTGAGCCAGGTGCAGGGCGTCTGGGTCGCGCCGGAGCTGCGCGGGCGCGGGCTCGGCGCCGCCGGCACGGCGAGCGTCGTGGCGCTCGCGCAGGCGATGTACGCGCCGGTCGTCAGCCTGTACGTCAACGACTTCAACCTGCCCGCCCGCCGCGCCTACGAGCGGGTGGGCTTCCGCCGCGTCGGCACCTTCGCCTCGATCCTGTTTTAGATCTTCGCCTCCGGCGGGCGTCTGCTGACCTGTATTCTCGATAAAGCCCATCGGGAAAACGGAAAATTTGTTACTGGTCTGTGTTGCGGATGCAACAAGCTGTTGGTCATGGTCCGTCCCATCTGGCATGCTGGCGTTCCCGACAAGTCCGATCGACTTACGGGTCCGTTGTGGTGTGCAAGTCCGGGGAGGAACAGGCATGAAGCCGAGGAGGCTGTGGCGCCATGGTGCGCCCCTGATCGCTGCTGGCGCGGCGCTCGCGCTGGCGGTGACCGCCTGCGGCGGTGACTCCGGGGGAAGCGACGACTCCGGGGCGAGCGCCGGCGCCGGTCCGAACGCGGGCCAGTCGATCGCGATCGTCGGGTACTCGGTGCCCAAGCCTGCCTACGAGGCGCTGCAGGACGCGTTCGTCAAGACCGACGCCGGCAAGGGCGTGAAGTTCTCGGAGACCTTCGGGGCGAGCGGTACCGTCAGCAAGTCGGTGGCCAGTGGGCAGAAGGCCGACTTTGTGACCTTTTCGCTTGATCCGGACATGACTCGCCTGGTGCCGAAGTTCGTAGCCGAGAACTGGAACGCGGACAGTACGAAGGGCCAGATCTCGAACTCGGTCGTGGTGATCGCGGTGCGCAAGGGGAACCCGCTGCACATCACCGGCTGGGATGACCTGATCAAGCCGGACGTGAAGATCGTCACGCCGGATCCGGCCTCGTCCGGCTCGGCGAAGTGGAACATCCTGGCGGCCTACACCCACACCCTCGCCGAGGGCGGCACGGACGCGCAGGCCCAGGAGTACCTCACCTCCTTCTTCAAGAACGTCGTGAGCAAGCCCGCGAGCGGCGCGGACGCGACCACCACGTTCACCCAGGGCACCGGTGACGTGCTGATCTCCTACGAGAACGAGGCGATCGGGGCCCGGCAGAAGGGCGTCGACATCGACTACGTCATCCCCAAGGAGACGTTCCTGATCGAGAACCCGGCCGCGGTGACCGTGTCCGCCTCGCCGGCGGCCAAGGCGTTCCTGGAGTACGCCAAGAGTGACGAGGGTCAGGCGATCTTCGCCAGCCATGGCTTCCGTCCGACCGACAAGAACGCGACCGTCGGCACCGTCGAGGGCGCGAACGACCCCTCCAAGCCGTTCCCGACGGTGGAGAAGCTGACCGCCATCACGGACCTGGGTGGCTGGAGCAAGGTCAACAAGGAGTTCTTCGACGCCGACAACGGCGTCGTCACGAAGATCGAGAACGCTACCGGATGAGCACGGTGGTGGAGCCGGCGACGGCGGCTTCACCGGCTCGCACCCGGGCCGCGCGGGACGCCTCCGGCGCCGCGCGGCTCGGGGTCGGGTCGGGGCTTGGGCTCGGCATGGCGGTCCTGTGGCTGAGCCTGCTGGTGCTGATCCCCTTGGCGGCGGTCGTCGCCCGGGGGTTCACTGGCGGGTGGAATGGCTTCTGGGACAACATCACCGACCCCAGTGCCGTGAGAGCGCTGCGCCTTACCGTGGTCAGCTCGCTGCTGGTGGCCGCGATCAACGCGGTGATGGGGACGTTGCTGGCGTGGGTGCTGGTGCGCGACCCGTTCCCCGGCAGGCGGCTCGTCGACCTGATCATCGACATCCCGTTCGCGCTGCCGACCATCGTCGCGGGGCTGGTGCTGCTCGCCGTGTACGGCACCGACAGCCCGGTCGGGATCCATCTGCTCGGCACTCAGCGGGCGATCGTGCTCGGGCTGCTCTTCGTGACGCTCCCGTTCGCGGTGCGGTCGGTCCAGCCGGTCCTCATGGCGCTGGACACCGAGGTCGAACAGGCCGCCGCCTGCCTCGGCGCGTCGCCGTTCACGATCTTCCGGCGAGTGGTGCTGCCGCTGCTGCTGCCGGCGATCGCGTCGGGGGCGACGCTGGCGTTCGCCCGGGCGATGGGCGAGTACGGCTCGGTGCTGCTGATCTCAGGCGGGCTCAGCCGTACCAAGGTGTCCTCGATGTACGCCTACCAGAAGATCGAGAACTTCGACTTCCCCGCGGCCGCGGCGACCGCGACCGTCCTGCTGGCGGTCAGCCTGCTCGTGATCGTCGGCCTGGACCTGCTGCAGCGCGCGGCGGCCCGCCGTGGGTAACCGCCGTTCCGCCACCAGGCTGGTCCAGCGCACCATCGCGTTGCTCTACGTCGCGGTCCTGGTGCTGGTCCCGCTGGTGGTCGTTACCTGGAAGACGGTGAGCCCCGGGCCGTCGGCCTTCTGGTCGGCCATCAGCTCCCAGCAGGCGGTGACCGCGTTCCGGCTGACCGCGGAGATCGCGCTGGCCTCGGTCGCGCTCAACGCCGTGTTCGGAGTGGGCCTCGGGCTGCTGATCACCCGCTACCGCTTCCCAGGGCGCCGGCTGCTCAGCGCGCTTGCCGACCTGCCGCTCTCGGTCTCGCCGATCGTGGTGGGCCTCGCGCTGGTGCTGGTCTACGGCCCGGTCGACGGCTGGTTCGGCGGCACCCTGCACAGCGCCGGGATCGAGATCATCTTTTCGCTGCCCGGCATGATCCTCGCGACGACCTTCGTCTCGTTCCCGCTGGTCCTGCGTGAGGTGGTCCCCGTCCTCGCGGAGGAGGGGATCGAACAGGAGCAGGCCGCCCGGGTGCTGGGCGCCAACGCCTGGCAGCGCTTCCTGCGGATCACGCTGCCGGTCATCCGGCCCGCGCTGCTGTACGGGATCGTGCTGAGCCTGGCCCGCTCGATCGGTGAGTACGGCGCCGTGCTCGTGGTGTCCGGCAACGTCAGCGGCGAGAACCAGACCCAGACCGTGCCGCTGCTGGTCGGCGAGCGGGTCCAGCAGCTCGAACCAGGGGCCTTCCAGCTGGCGTTCCTGCTCATCGTCGTCACCGTGCTCGTCATCGTGCTCGTGTTCCTCCGCCGGCGCGAGAGCGAGTCGAAGCACAGCGAGCCGCCGGCCGTGGTGCCGGACGACCTCGCCCTATCGGCCGACCCCGCGCCGGCCGCCCTCGCGCTGAACAACGTCGCGTCGAACGACGTCGCACAGGAAAAAGGTGGGCTCAGGTGAGCATCGAGGTCAGCTCGGTCGGCAAGCGGTTCGGCAGCTTCGTCGCGCTCGACGACGTCGACCTGACCGTGGCCGACGGTCGCCTGACCGCGCTGCTGGGGCCGAGCGGTGGCGGCAAGTCCACGCTGCTGCGCATCATCGGCGGCCTGGAGCAGCCGGACTCGGGCACGGTGCGGATCAACGGGAAGGACGCCACCCGGGTCCCGCCGCAGCGCCGCAACGTGGGCTTCGTGTTCCAGCACTACGCGGCCTTCAAGCACCTGACGGTCTACCGCAACGTCGCCTTCGGCCTGGAGATCCGCAAGCGTCCCAAGGCCGAAATACGCGCGCGGGTGCAGGAACTGCTGGCCCTGGTCCACCTCGAGCAGTTCGCGGACCGGCTGCCCGAGCAGCTCTCCGGCGGGCAGCGCCAGCGCATGGCACTGGCCCGCGCCCTCGCGGTCGAGCCGACCGTGCTCCTGCTCGACGAGCCGTTCGGCGCCCTGGACGCCCAGGTCCGCAAGGAGTTGCGCGACTGGCTGCGCCGCCTGCACGACGAGGTGCACGTCACCACGATCTTCGTCACCCACGACCAGGAGGAGGCACTCGAGGTCGCCGACGAGCTCGTCGTCATCAACCAGGGCCGCATCGAGCAGGTCGGCACCCCCGCCGACGTCTACGACAAGCCCGCGAACGACTTCGTGATGGGCTTCCTCGGCCCCGTCACCCGCCTCGCCGGCCGGCTGGTCCGCCCGCACGACCTGGAGATCCTGACCTCCGAGGCCCCCGACACCACACCCGCCGAGGTCACCGGCCTGCAGCGCATCGGTTTCGAGGTCCGGCTCACGTTGGACGCCGGGGCCGAGCAGCCCTGGGCGCAGCTCACCCGCGGGCAGGCCGAGGACCTCCGCCTCGCGATCGGCCAACACGTGTGGATCCGCGCCACCCGCTGAGGGAACCGACCGCCGGCGGCGGTGTGGCCGGTAGCTGGGTGCCGTGGCCGGCGGCTGTGCGGACGCCGCCGTCCATCCGTCAGGGCTCCTCCTGGCGCTGGATGCGGGCGGCCTTTGACGCGGGGCCGACGGGTGCCGGCGGATCAGGCACCGGGCCCGCGTCCGCGAGGCAGGTCCAGCACCGAACCTGCTGGGGACACCCGCCATGGGCGTGATCGCCGGCTACCCGGCAAGATGGTGGTATGCAGATCTCCGCGCGCGCCGACTACGCCCTGCGCGCACTGCTGACGCTGGCCGCCAGCGACGGCGGCCTCGTCAAGGGCGAGACGCTTGCCTCGGCGCAGGACCTGCCGCTGCGGTTCCTCGAGAACATCCTGACCGACCTGCGACGCAGCGGCCTGGTGACCAGCAGGCGCGGAGCCGACGGCGGTTACCAGCTCGCCAGGCCGGCTCACGAGATCGACGTGGCGACCGTGATCAGGGTCACCGACGGGCCGCTGGCCGGCGTGCGTGGGCGCCGGCCGGAGGAGGTCACGTACGACGGCGCGGCCAAGAACCTGCAGGACGTCTGGATCGCCGTCCGGGTGAGCCTGCGTCAGGTGCTTGAGGCCGTGACCCTCGCCGACATCGCGAGCGGTGACCTTCCGGAGATCGTCCGCGAGCGCGGCAGGGCGCCCGGCGCCTGGGCCAGGCGCTGACGGAACAGGGAGCCGCGGGTCAGGAGCCGTGGGTCAGAGGCGGCCGGGGAGCGCCTTGACCGCCGTCCCGGGGCTCACGTCGGCGGTGAGCCGGGCGCGCTGGGCACGTAGGGCCGCCTGCGCGAGTGCGTCGACGATGAGCTCGCGGGCCTTGCCGGTGACCAGGCCGACGGCGTCGTAGGAGCTCGCCGCGGTCCGGTCGTCCAGCTCGGCGAGCAGCGTGAGCGCGGCCCCCACACTGGCCGGGCTCACCGGCAGCGTGTACGCGGGCTGCGCCGCCGGCGGCTTCGCGCCCGCGTCCAGGAGCAGCGCGGTCAGCGCGTCGCGCAGCTGCCGGTGCGCCGTGAAGGCGGCGGTGGCGAGGCCGCGGGCGTCACGCGCGCTCGCGCCCAGCGGCGCGAGCGCCCCGCCGGCGGAGGCCGCTCCGTACACCGCCGCGTGCTCGACCGCCACCAGCGCCGACAGCGCGGTGACGGCGCGCGCATCCAGCGCCGCGATGGGCGAGCCCTTGGCGCTGGGCGCGGTCGCCGGCCGGCTGGTCGCCACCATCGTGCCTGTCTGTCTTCCTCGTCGGCTGGGGCCAGAGTCGGCCGGATCGGTGCGGGTCTGGGGTAGATCGATGAGTCTTGCTCACCCAGCGGAGCCGGCCAGGGAGAGCAGGTCGGCATGGCAGGACTCCGCCGCGCGCAGGCTCGCCAGCAGCGGGGCGAGCCCACCCGTCGCGGCGAGGCAGCCCGCGCGATGTTCGTCGGCCGCCGCGCGTTCGGAGGTGGCGAGCTCGGCCAGCGCGCTGGCCCTCGCCGCCGGCGAGTCGTCCGCGCCGGGCTGTGGGCCGGCGCTCCCGGGCAGCGAGGTGCCCGCGGCGGGGGCCGTCGCGGCGCCCGACGGGGTGGCCGGGGCCGAGGCGGACGGACTGCCGCCCGAGGTCACCGTGCCGTCCGGGGTCGCGGTCGCCAGGGCCGGCACCTGCGTCGCGAGGGCGGCCAGGTGCTGCGCGTGGTGCGCCCGCAGGCCACCCAGCAGCGCGGCGAGCGCGGGGTGGCGAGCGATCGCGGCGTCATAGTCGACCAGGAGGTCCCGCTCGGCGCGGGCGGCGGCCTGCGCGGCCGCGAGGTCGACCGGCGGTGGCGCGGGGGTGCCTGCCGGCCGTGACTCGCTGCAGCCGGCGGCCGTCACCAGCCCCGCCGCGGCCACCCCCGCCGCCGGCAGCGCGAGCACGGCCCGCCTGGACGGCGCGCCGCGCACGCCGACCCCACCCATGCCGCCCCCAGCCACGCCTCGCAGCCAATCACACGTCGGTGCCATGAGCATGGCCCCCGTGCACCGCCGGGGCGCTTGCCGGCCGGAGGGTGGATACGTCCCTGCGCCGCAAAGCGCCGACCACGGTCAGGCCGCGATTGGAGCCCCACCGCGACGGACGTAGGCTATGGATCTCGGAAGATGCCTGAAGCCTCGCCGATAGCCGTCTTGACCATCATCCCTGCTCGCATGACGCAGCGGGCATGGTGGGGTGGGCTGTTCGGGCGGGAACCGTGTGGCGTTGCCCGCGCGCGGGGCATGCCAGTGGTGGGTGCTGGTCGATATCTGGTCGGCAGGTGGAATTCGCGGAAAGGACTGGGTGACGTGGCACGGGACGCGGGCCGTACTGGCCGCCGGCCGCCGAGCGGCTCGGCGCGGCCTGGGAAGGCCGCGTACACCGACGCCGGGGCTGGGCAGCAGGGTTCCGGCCAGCCCGCGGCGGCCGCGGACCGGACCTCCCAGATCGCCGACCTCCCAGATCCGCTTCGCGGATCCGGCAGGAACCCTGCCGCCGATCCGGCAGGAACCCCGAGCACGGCGGCGCTGCGGGCCGCGGTCAGCGAACGGCTCACCCCCGCGCTTGCCGAGGCCGGTTTCGACCTGGAGGACCTGAACCTGTCGCGCGCGGGCTCGCGCAGTGTGCTGCGGGTCGCGGTCGATCGTGACGGCGGCGTCGACCTGGACGCGGTCGCGGATGCCAGCCGGCTGATCTCCGACCTGCTCGACCGCGTGGCCGACGAGGCGGGCCTCGTCGGCGCGTACGTGCTGGAGGTGACCTCGCCTGGCGTCGACCGGCCGCTCACCCAGCCGCGGCACTGGCTGCGGGCGCGTGGCCGCCTGGTCGAGGCCAGCCGCGCGGACGGCACCGTGGTGGTGGGCCGGGTGCTCGGCGCCGACGACGACGGTGTGGACCTCGCCGTGGCCGCCGGCGCCGCGCGGCGCGGGCGTCCCGTGCGGACTCAGCTCGAGCGGTTGCGCTTCGCCGACGTGGCCCGCGCGGTCGTGCAGATCGAGTTCGGCCACGCCGACGTCCCCCGTGCCGCCTCCGCCGACGCAGGTCGGTCCGGGACGGGAGAGGGGCGCCCGGAGGCCGGGGCGAGTGGGGACGTCGACGACCGTGACGACGAGCTCGGCGGTGACGACGAGGTGGGCGAGGACGAGGGGCCAGGCGAGGACGAGGACCTGGCCGGCGCCGACGACGTCTGGGATGACGAGGACGAGGATCTCGACGAGGACGACGGGAATGACGACGGCGGCTGGGACGACGGCCCGAGAGGGCTCGGACAGGACGCGCCCGCGGGCGGCCCAGCCACCGGCAACGACCTGGGAGGGGCTCGGCGGGGGCGAGCCGGCGGAGGTCATGAGGACAGCGGCCCAAGCCCAGGTGAGGAGACAGACCGGTGAAAATCAGCGTCGCCGAGCTGCGCGGGATCGAACGGGAGTACGACCTCTCCTTCGAGACCCTGGTCGAGGCGATCGAGACCGCGTTGCTCAAGGCCTACCAGCACACCCACGGCGCGCACGCCGCCGGTTCGGCCGATGAGGCCCCGGCCGCCGACGCCCGGGTGGTGGTCGACCGCCAGACCGGTGAGGTGACCGTGCTGGCGAAGGAGACCCGGGAGGATGGCACGGCCCGGGAGTGGGACGACACTCCCGCGGACTTCGGCAGGATCGCCCAGATGACCGCCAAGCAGGTCATCATGCAGCGCCTGCGGGAGGCCAAGCAGGAGGTCACCTACGGCCAGTACGCCGACCGCGAGCACGAGATCGTCTCCGGTGTGGTGCAGCACCACGAGCAGCGCGCCGGCTCGAGGGTGGTGCTCGTCGACCTCGGCACCGTCGAGGGTGTGCTGCCGCCGGCGGAGCAGGTCCCCGGCGAGCGCCTGGAGCACGGCGACCGCATCAAGTGCTACGTGGTGCACGTCGCACGGGGGCCGCACGGCGCGGCCGTCACGCTCTCGCGGACCCACCCCGAGCTGGTGAAGGGCCTGTTCCGGCTGGAGGTCCCGGAGGTCGCCGACGGCACCGTGGAGATCGCGGCGATCGCCCGCGAGGCCGGGCACCGCAGCAAGATCGCGGTTCGCTCGAAGGTCGCGGGGGTGAACCCCAAGGGAGCCTGCATCGGACCGATGGGCAGCCGGGTGCGCGCCGTGATGGCCGAGCTGCACGGCGAGAAGATCGACATCGTCGACTGGTCCGCCGACCCGGCCACGTTCGTCGGCAGCGCGCTCTCGCCCGCCCGGGTGTCGCGCGTCGAGGTGACCGACCTCGCCGGCCGCTCGGCGCGGGTGACCGTGCCGGACTACCAGCTCTCACTCGCCATCGGCCGTGAGGGCCAGAACGCCCGGCTTGCCGCGCGGCTGACCAGTTGGCGGATCGACATCCACTCCGACACGGAAGGTGACAATGGTGGCGCCGGGCGACGCCCCGCGGACCCGCCGCGCCGGGCCGGAGCCGGGCCGGCGGACCTGCGGCGATCCGACGCCGCGACCTCCGCTGGGGGGGCACCCGGACGGCGCTCGCCTGCCACGGGCGGGCAGCCCAGGGGCGCAACGGGATAGACTCTCCGTGGCGCGCCGTGCGGAGCCGCACATCGCTGGTGCCACGACTGCTGTCGTGCGTACCTGTGTTGGTTGCCGGACCCGGGCGGCGCGGTCCGACCTGCTGCGTATCGTCGTGGTGGATGGCGAACTTCTGCCGGACACGCGCCGTCGTATGCCTGGCCGGGGAGCGCACGTGCACCCCGACATGGCATGCCTTGATCTCGCGGAGCGCCGTCGTGCGTTCCCGCGAGCGTTGCGGGTACCCGGTCCGCTCGGTCTCGAGCGGGTCCGGGCTCACGTCCGGCAGGTCCATGGTTCCGCGCGGGACGATGGCGGGCCCGGACGTTGTTAGCCAGGGGGTGGTGCGCCTAGGCGCGCTGCCCTGAGCAGGAGGGTGGGGGAGTGCCCCACCCGATGGGGGCGTCGCCGGATAGACGCCGGATGACGCCGACAGGAAGCAGGTCGAGAGCGATGACCGCGCAATGAGCACGCAGCCATGATCGCGACCAGCAGGTAACGAGGTCACGCGGGCGCTGAACCGCGGGCCGAACGAAGGAGCACCGTGGTAGGTAAGGCCCGCGTACACGAGCTCGCGAAGGAGCTCGGCGTCGACAGCAAGACCGTGCTTGGCACGTTGAAGGAAATGGGCGAGTTCGTGAAGTCCGCCTCGTCCACCGTCGAAGCGCCCGTTGTGCGCAAGCTCAAGGAGCGGCTCGGCGGCGAGGGTGAGGCTCCGCCCGCCCGTTCGGCTGGTCGCGCCGTTCCCGGTCCGGCCGGCAACGGCGCCCGTCCAGGCGCCGGCCCCCGTCCTGTGCCCGGTCCGGCTCCGGCCCGTCCAGGCCCGGGGCCGCGTCCAGGCCCCGCGAACGGCCGTCCCGGCCCGGCGGCCCGTCCGGCGAGCCCCGTAGCCGGCGTGTCTGGCGCCGGTGCCCCGCTGCCGCCGCCCGGCCGCCCGTCCGTCGGCGGCCCGGCTGTCGTCGGCGGCCCGCCCGCCGGTGGTGCCGGCGCACCGGTCGTGCCCGCCCGTCCGGAGGCCGCGCCGCGTCCCGAGGTGGCGCGCCCAGCCGCCGCGGCGGCTTCGGCCGCGCCTCAGTCCCCGTCGCAGGCCGGGCCGCGTCCCGGCCCGCGCCCTGCCTCACCCGCTCCCTCCGGGGCGCGTCCGCCGCGCTCAGGTGGTCCCTCCGCGCCCGGCGGTCCCGCCGGCCCGGGGGCTCCCGGAACCGTGCAGGCGGCCGGCGGTCCCTCCGCCGCGCCCAGCCGGCCCGGTGGCGGTCCCCGGCCCGGCCCGCGTCCCGGCCCCCGGCCGGCTGGGCCTGGCAACAACCCGTACACAACGCCTGGTTCCGCCGCCGCCGCCGGCCCGCGTCCCGGGCCGCCGTCGGCGCCCGGCGACCGGCGAACTGGCGCGCCGCGCCCTGGCGGCGCTCCCGGCGCTCCGCGCTCGGGCGGCCCTGGTGGCCCGCGCCCGAGTCCCGGCGGCATGCCGCCGCGGCCGGGTGGCAGCGGCGGCCCGCGCCCGGCGGGTGGCGGCATGCCGCCGCGGCCGGGTGGCAGCGGTGGCCCGCGTCCCGGCCCCGGCATGTTCGCCCCGCGCCCGGCCGGCGGCGCTCCCGGTCGGCCCGGCGCGCCGGGCCCGCGTCCCGGCGGCGGTGGCGGCGCGGGTCGTCCCGGCGGCGGCGGCGGTTTCGCCGGCCGCGCCGGTGCTCCCGGTCGTCCCGGCGGCGCTCCCGGCGGTGGCGGCGCAGGTCGTCCCGGCGGTCCCGGTGGTGGTGGCGGCGCCGGTGGCGGCCGTCCCGCGGCCGGCGGTCGTGGTCGCGGCGGCACGACGGCGGGCGCGTTCGGTCCCGGCGGTCGTGGCCGTCCGGGTCGTCAGCGCAAGTCGAAGCGCGCGAAGCGTCAAGAGTGGGAGAGCGGGCTCGAGGCGCCGCGCATGGGGGCGATGGTCCCCCGTGGCAACGGGCAGGCCATCCGGCTTCCGCGCGGCGCGTCGCTTGCCGACTTCGCCGACAAGATCGACGCCAACCCGGGCGCAATGGTCCAGGTGGTGTTCACCCAGCTCGGCGAGATGGTGACCGCGACCCAGTCGTGCACCGACGAGACCCTGCAGCTGCTCGGCGTCCAGCTCGGCTATGACGTGCAGATCGTCAGCCCCGAGGACGAGGACAAGGAGCTGCTGGAGAGCTTCGACCTGTCGTTCGGTGGCGAGTACGGCGACGACGTCGTCCTGACCACCCGGCCGCCGGTGGTGACCGTCATGGGTCACGTCGACCACGGCAAGACGAAGCTGCTCGACGCGATCCGGTCCACCGACGTGGTGGCCGGCGAGGCGGGCGGCATCACCCAGCACATCGGCGCCTACCAGGTGCGGGCGGTGGTCGACGGCGATGAGCGGCCGATCACCTTCATCGACACCCCGGGCCACGAGACGTTCACCGCCATGCGTGCCCGTGGCGCGCAGGTGACCGACATCGTGGTGCTGGTGGTCGCGGCCGACGACGGCGTGAAGCCTCAGACCATCGAGGCGCTCAACCACGCCCAGGCGGCCGGCGTGCCGATCGTGGTCGCGGTCAACAAGATTGACAAGGAAGGCGCCGACCCGGCGAAGGTCCGCGGGCAGCTCACCGAGTACGGGCTGGTGGCCGAGGAGTACGGCGGCGACACCATGTTCGTCGACGTGTCGGCGCGCAACCGGACCAACATCGAGGGCGTCCTCGAGGCGATCGTCCTGACCGCCGACGCGTCGCTGGACCTGCAGGCGGCCTTCGACGTCGAGGCCCAGGGTGTCGCGATCGAAGGCCGGCTCGACCGCGGCCGCGGCCCGGTGGCGACCGTGCTGGTACAGCGCGGCACGCTGCACATCGGTGACTCGATCGTCGCCGGCGAGGCCTTCGGCCGCGTCCGGGCGATGCTCGACGAGAACGGCGCGAACGTGACCGAGGCGGGCCCGGCCCGTCCCGTCCAGGTGCTGGGCTTCACCAGCGTCCCGGACGCGGGCGACAACTTCCTGGTTGTCCCCGAGGACCGGGTTGCCCGGCAGATCGCCGAGCGGCGCCAGGCGCGCGAGCGCAACGCCGAGCTGGCGATGAGCCGTGGCCGCCCGACGCTGGAGACGATCCTCGAGCGGATGAAGGAGGGCGAGAAGACCCAGCTCAACCTCATCCTCAAGGGCGACGTGTCCGGTTCGGTCGAGGCCCTCGAGGACGCGCTGCTCAAGATCGACCTCGGCGACGAGGTCGGGCTGCGCATCATCGACCGGGGCGTCGGCGCGATCACCGAGACCAACGTCATGCTGGCCTCGGCGTCGGACGCGCTGATCATCGGCTTCAACGTCCGCCCGCAGGGCAAGGCGACCGAGCTGGCCGACCGCGAGGGTGTCGAGGTCCGGTACTACTCGGTCATCTACCAGGCGATCGAGGACATCGAGAACGCCCTCAAGGGCATGCTCAAGCCGGTTTACGAGGAGGCCCAGCTCGGCACCGCGGAGGTCCGCGAGGTCTTCCGGGTGCCGCGGATCGGCAACGTCGCCGGCTGCATCGTCCGGACCGGCCTCATCCGGCGCAACAGCAAGGCGCGCTTGATCCGGGACGGTGTCGTGGTCGCCGACAACCTCACCGTCGAGTCGCTCAAGCGGTTCAAGGACGACGTCACCGAGGTTCGCGACGGGTACGAGTGCGGTATCGGGCTCGGCTCGTTCAACGACATCAAGATCGAGGACGTCATCGAAACCTTCGAGCAGCGCGAGATCCCGCGCGCGTAGGTGACCGGCTCGGGCCGGCGCCCCCTGCTCGCTGCCTTGCGGCAGCTTCGCCGGGGGCGCCGGTCAGATGTTGCTCCGGGGGGCGACCCCCGGACCCCCGATGTCGCGCGCTGAGCGCGCGACCTGGGGGTCTGGGGGCCGCTGCCTCGGACGAGATCTAGTGACCAACAAGTCGCACGAGATCTAGTGACCAGCTAGCAGGACAAGACATATATGTGGATAGGTCTGCTCAGCGTGGACGGGATGTTTGGTGACGTCCACTCGCTGAAGGAGAAACGGTCGCTCGTGCGGCCGGTCGTGGCCGAGCTGCGCAAGCGGTTCCCGGTGAGCGTGGCCGAGGTGGACCACCACGACCTGCACCGGCGAGTGAAGATCGGCATCGCGGTCGTGGCCGCGGACAGAGGCTTCTGCGTCGACGTGCTCGACGGTTGCGAGCGTCTGGTTGCCGACCGCCCCGAGCTGGAGATTCTGGAGTCGCGCCGTCGTCTTCTCGCCGAGGACGACGTCGACGAGGCGCCCCGGGAGGCCCCGTACCGGGCCTGAAGGGGCATGGAGGAGTGAACGATGGCTGACCCCGCCCGCGCGCGTCGGCTGGCGGTGCGTGTCCGGGAGGTCGTCGCCGCGGCGCTGGAGCGTGGCGTCAAGGATCCTCGGCTGGGGATGGTGACCATCACGGACGCCCGGGTGACCCCGGACCTGATGGAGGCGACCGTCTTCTACACGGTCTACGGCGACGACGAGGCCCGTGCCGCGTCGGCGCGCGCCCTGGAGTCGGCGAAAGGCCTGCTGCGCTCCCAGGTGGGCAGGGCGACCGGCGTGAAGTCGACGCCGACGCTGACCTTCATACACGACCGGCTGCCCGACGACGCCCGTCACCTCAACGATCTGATCGAGGTCGCCAAGGCCAGGGACGCCCAGGTCGCGACCGCCCGCGAGGGCGCGAGCCCGGCCGGCGACGCCGACCCGTACCGGCACCCGCGTGTCGCCGAGGACGACGATCTCGAGGATCTCGACGGCTTCGCGGATGACTTCGACGACCTCGACGGTCCCGCCCAGGACGCCGACGGCCTCGACGACGAAGCAGGCCGTGAGCGGCCCGTGGGAGGCGTCGGGCGATGAGCCCCGACGCGGCCGCCCTGCTGCGGCAGGCCGTCGCCGGCGGCTGGGCCGTCGGGCTGTTCGCCCACGTCAACCCGGACTCCGACACCCTGGGCTCGGCGCTCGCGCTGGGGCTGGCGTTACGGGGCGCCGGGGTGGACGCCTTGGTCTCGTTCGACGCCGACCCGTTCCGGGTGCCCGACGGGCTGGCCTTCCTGCCGGGGCAGGAGCTGCTGGTCGCACCCGCGGACCTGCCTGGCGCGCTCGACCTGGTGGTCACGCTCGACGCCGCGGCGCCGCACATGCTGGGCGCGCTCGCGGCCCGGATGGCGGCCGCCCCACGCACCCTCGTCGTCGACCACCATCGCTCCAGCGCCGAGTTCGGGCAGGTCAGGCTCGTCGACCCGGATGCGCCGTCGACGTCGACGGTCGTGCTTGAGCTGCTCGACCAGCTCGGGCTGCCGCTGGACGCCGCCGTCGCGACCGCGCTCTACGCCGGGCTCGCGACCGACACCGGCTCGTTCCGGCAGGCGACGGCGAGCCCCACCGCGCACCGGGCCGCCGCTCGGCTGGTGGAGGCCGGCGCCGACCCGACCGTGATCGGCTGGTCGGTATGGGGTATCCACCGGTTCGGCTACCTCGGCCTGCTCTCCGAGGTGCTCGGCCGCGCCGGCCTCTCGGAGTCCTCTGACGCCGAGGGGCACAGGCTGGTATGGACCTACATCACCCACGCGGACCTGGCTCAGCGCGGGCTGCGGCTGGAGCACGTCGAAGGCGTGGTCGACGTGCTGTGGGGCGTGCTGGAGGCGGATCTCGCCGCGGTGGCCAAGGAGCTCCCCGACGGCGGGTGGACCGTCTCGCTGCGCTCGCGGGGGCCGATCGACGCCGGCGCCCTCGCCGCGGAGCTCGGCGGCGGCGGCCACCGGGAGAAGGCCGGTTTCCTCGTCGGCGGACGCGGGGAGGGCGAGCCGGGCGGAAACCGGCCGAGCGGCGGGCAGCCCGACCAGGAGCGGCGCGTCGGCGAGATCGTCACAGAGATCCTCAACCAGGTACGGCGTCTGGTCTCGGGCCACAGTGGCCTGGGCCCCATGGGCTGGAGCACAGTCCGCGTCACGCGGCTGCCCGACCTCTAGCTTCCCCACCGATCCGCCAGACAGTGGTCTGCGCCTGGCCGTATGTGCGGCTTGTTCCGACACGGCCGGCGGATCGGCGGGGACCCCGCGCCTGACCAGGTGCAAAGATTGACTATCGCCCGGCCGTGGATGTGAACGGAGCCCTGGTGACCCTGCCAACGACGTCCGCGGACGTGTCCGCGACTGCCGAATCGCCCCGCGCGGCGGCGACCGGCGTTGCTTCGGCCGCGGCTGCCCCGGCCGTGCTCGATGGGCTGGTCGTCCTGGACAAGCCGCAGGGCTGGACCTCGCATGACGTCGTCGCCAGGGCGCGCCGGGTCCTGCGCACCCGCAAGATCGGCCACGCCGGCACCCTCGACCCGATGGCGACCGGGGTCCTGCTGCTCGGCGTCGGGCGCGCGACGAAGCTGCTCGGGCACCTCGCGCTCACCAGCAAGGAGTACGAGGCGGTCATCCGCCTCGGCGCCACCACGATCACCGACGACGCCGAGGGCGAGGTGGTCGACGAGCGCCCGGTGGACGCCCCGCCCGAGAAGCTCGCCGCCGCCGTGGCGGCGCTGACAGGCGACATCGACCAGGTCCCGTCCAGCGTCAGTGCCGTGAAGGTCGACGGGAAACGGGCCTATGCCCGCGTCCGCGCCGGTGAGGATGTCGTGCTCGCCGCGCGCCGAGTCACCGTCAGTGCCTTCGAGCTGCGCGGGCGGCTCGACCGCGCCACGGGCGCGCCCGACCCGGCTGGCACCGACCTCGCCGTCCGGGTCGCGTGCTCCAGCGGCACCTACATCCGGGCGCTCGCCCGTGACCTGGGGGCGGCGCTCGGCTGCGGCGGCCACCTGACCGCGCTGCGGCGTACCTCGGTCGGTCCGTTCGCCGTCACGGAGGCGCTCGACATGGACGCCTTCGCCGAGCGCGCCGCCGCGGCCGTGAGGCCGCTCGCCGACGCCGTGGCGACCGCCTTCCCAAGCCGGCGGGTGGACGACGCCCAGGCAGCCGCGGTGGCCCACGGTCGTCGCCTCCCCGCCGCCGGCATCTCCGGCCCCTACGGCGTCTTCGCCGCCGACGGCGCTGCCCTCGCGCTCGCCGAGGACCATGCCGGCGAGTGCCGCTACCTGGTCGTCTTCGCCCCGGCCGGCTGACCTCCTCGGCCGCCGCCGGGTGGGTCGCCTGCCCGGAATCCGTCGGGGCCGGCGCACAGCCGGAGCCGGGTGCCAGGCCAGCCAGCTGGCTGAACGGGTGCCCCGGCCGATCATCTGGGTGAAGGTGAACCAGGCTCGTCTCGGATCGGCTCTACAACTCGCCCCGGAACGCGCGGTGCCGGAGCGAGGCGAAAAGGGCTTCGAGCTCGGCGAGGTGGGTGACGTGAACGGCTTGCAGCCGTGCGAGGCTCCGCAGCCTCAGCCCGTACGCGACCTGCAGATCGAGAGGCGGGCAAAGAACGGGAAGATTCCTTATCGGGCCCTGGAAGAGGTTCGCCTGGCTCGATGATCGCGCCTCTCGCAGCATGTGAGCCCTGAGCGCCGGAGTCCGGAGGTAGCTGGCCAGGTAGTCCGTTGTGACGACGGACGTCCTGGGCCTCACCAGCGCCACGCTACGAACGAGCGAAAAAGGCTCGTCGGTCTCCACCGGAGCCACCCGGCCAATGGTTCCCGAACAGGAGATCAGAACATCGCCCCGGCGGGGATCGCAGCGCCGGCTGATTCGCCCGTGCTCCTCGGGGCCGATGTGGTCGACGTTCTCGAAGTCGATGCACCCGTCCCGGACGTTGCGGGCGGACAGCAGCTTGATTCCTTCGGCCTGTCTTCTGGGGGTGCGATGCTCCCCGTCGGTCACCTGCTCGGCCACCCGCTCGACGGTCGCCGATCTCCACTGGCGGGAGTTCGAGGCCGGGTCGCCGAACATGTCGACGAAGATGGACCGCGCGAGGTCGTCGACGAGGGTGAGTGCCTCCCGTCGCCGCGTCATCAGCGTGTCCCCCTGATCGAGGATCCCCGCGAGGCGAGCCTGTTCCTCGACGGGGGGCAGCGGGATCTCCAGCTCTCCCAGGTCGTCCCGGTTCACCTGCTTGAATGTGGCCCCCCTTCCTTTGCCGGCCAGCGCCGCCGAGCTTTGGCCGAGCCAGTGCCACAGAAATCGGGGGTGCAGGCCGGGGAGCGGACGCAGGGCGGCGACTCCTCGTCCGAGGCAGTAGGCGCCGTCGGCCAGGACCTTGGGCCCGATCGACGCCCGGATCGCGAGGATCACGTCGCCGGGTCTTGAGATCCTTGAGGCCTCTCGCGTGAATTTCTTCGGCGCGGGACGCGCGGGCCCGAAGTCACTGGCGCCGGCGATCAGCGGCCATCCTTCGGATTCCGTGTTGTAGGACTCTCCCCGTGGCGCCTGGCCCATGATGATTTCGCAGACATTGTCGAGCCGGCGCGTCGGGCAGGTCATCCCAGCATGCCTTTAAGCCCGGATATGCCAGCCTGGATCTCGGATTCAAGCCGTTCCAGGTTCTCGAGGATCTCCAGGGGTGAGCGGTGCGCGGCCTCGGCCTGGACGACTTCCTGGTAGCGGTGGAGGCTCAGGTCGTAGTTGTTCGCGGCGATCTCCGCCCTGGGAACGCAGAAGCTCTGCTCGGTGCGGGCGCGGGCGCGCTCGGCGCCCAGACGGCCGCCCCAGCGGCGCAGCACGTCGGGAAGGTTGTTCTTCGAGTGCTCAGCCTCGTCGAGCGCGCTGGTCGGCAGCGCGCCGAGCTTCTCCGCGGGCAGCAGGGGACCGCGCCTGTCGTCGAGGCTCCAGCCGTCGGCGGTCACCTCGTAGAACCAGACGTCATCGGTGCCGCCGCGGTCGGTGCGGGTGAAGAACAGGATCGCGGTCGAGACCCCCGCGTACGGCTTGAAAACACCGCCGGGCAGCTTCACCACGGCGTTGAGCTCGTGGTCCTCGACGAGGATCTTCCGCAGGTCCCGGTGCGCCCTGGTCGAGCCGAAGAGCACGCCATCCGGAACGATGACGGCCGCCCGGCCGCCGGGCCTGAGCAGCCGCAGGAACAGCGCGAGGAACAACAGCTCGGTCTTGCGGGTCCTGACGACCGCGAGCAGGTCCCCGGCGGTGGTCTCGTAGTCGAGGCTGCCGGCGAACGGCGGGTTGGCGAGGATCAGCGAGTACCCGCCGGCGTCACCCGCGGCGCTCTGGGCGAGGGAGTCGCGGTAGCGGATGTCGGGCCGTTCGACACCGTGCAGCAGCATGTTCATGCTGCCGATGCGCAGCATCGTGTTGTCGAAGTCGAAGCCGTGGAACATCGCGTGGTCGAAATGCCGGCGCGCGGCGGCGGAGAGCAGCGCGTCGCCATGCGCGCGTTCCAGGTACGCGGCGCTGGCGACCAGGAAGCCGGCGGTGCCGCAGGCCGGGTCGCAGATCGTGTCGCCGGGCGTGGGAGCCGCCATCTCCACCATCAGCTGGATGATGTGCCGCGGCGTTCGGAACTGCCCGTTCTGCCCAGCGGTGGCAATCTTGCTGAGCATGTACTCGTACAGGTCGCCCTTGGTGTCCTGGTCGCCCAGAGGCAGTCGGTCGAGCAGGTGGACGGCCTTGGACAGCAGGCTGGCCGTCGGGATGGTGAACCGAGCGCCGCCCATGTGGTGCGAGTAGGTCGAGTTCTCGGTCCCGAGGCCGCGCAGCCAGGGGAACACCTCGTCCCGGACCAGGGCGAACGCCGCCTCCGGGTCGCTCAGGTCCCTGAAGCGCGACCAGCGCAGGTGCCGCGTCGCGTCCGTGTAGACCGGGTTCTTGATCGGCTGCCCGGTGAGCCGGGCCTTGCTCTCCTTGGCGGCCTGGATGTCGTCCAGCCGCCGGAGGAGTATCAGGTAGGTGATCTGTTCGATGGCCTCGAGCGGGTTGGAGATCCCCCCGGACCAGAACGTGTCCCAGACCCGGTCGATCCCGCTCCGTAGATCACCTGCCAGCACGAAGGGAGCGTACTGGCAGGTAGCGGCGCCACCGGCGCGTGTCACCGCGACCTCGACCGTGTTGCCCAGACGTGTTGCCCAGACGGACCGGGACCGGGCGGCGGACGCCCACCCCTGGCCATGGCCGGCTCGGGCCCGAGTTTCCGCGACAGATTATGATCATGGTGTTCGTCCCACCCGCGGAGGCTTGTGGCTGGCATGCCCTAGGCTTCGGACGTGCGGTGGTGGCGAGGGCTGGACAACACACCCGTCGACTGGCGTGGTGGCGTTGTCACGATCGGCTTCTTCGACGGCGTGCACGTGGGACACCGTAAGATCATCGGGCTCGCCGTCGAGCGGGCCAGGGCGCTGGGCGTGCCGTCGCTGGTGCTCACCTTCGACCCGCACCCCGCCGAGGTCGTGCGCCCAGGCAGCCATCCCGCGCTGCTGACCACGCTGGAGTTCAAGGCCGAGCTGCTCGGGGCCATCGGCATCGACGCGCTGTGCGTCCAGCCGTTCACTCTGGAGTTCAGCGAGGTCACCGCGGACGAGTTCGCCGCCAAGATCCTCGCCGAGACGCTGCGCGCCAGGGTGGTGGTCGTCGGCCGGAACTTCACGTACGGCCACCGCGCCGCCGGCAGAGTGGACACCCTCGTCCACTCCGGCGCCGAGCTCGGATTCGAGGTCGAGGGCATGTCGCTGCTGAGTGACGACGAGCCCGAGGGCGAGGTGGTGGTGTCCTCGACCCACATCCGCGCGCAGGTCGCCGAGGGCGACGTGGCCGGCGCCGCCCACGGCCTGGGCCGGCTGCACCGCGTAGAGGGTGTCGTCGTGCACGGCGACGCGCGCGGGCGCACGATCGGCTACCCGACGGCGAACCTGCGGGTGACGCCATGGGCGGCCATCCCGGCCGACGGCGTGTACGCCGGGTTCGCCTGCTGGCAGGGCCGGCGTCAGCCGGCCGCCATCTCGATCGGGACGAACCCGACGTTCGCTGGCCGCGAGCGGCGGGTGGAGGCCTTCCTGCTCGACTTCGACGGCGACCTGTACGGCGAGTACATGGCCTTCGAGTTCGTCGCCCTGCTGCGTCCGACGCTGCGGTTCGACTCGGTCGAGGAGCTCGTCCGCCAGATGGCCCTGGACGTGGAGGCCACCCGCACCGCGACCACCTCCACCTGACCCAGCGGGGAGGCTGGGCTCGGCGAGGAAGCTCGGTAGCGGGTCGGTTCCCCGGAGTTGATAGGCTTCGTAGTCAAGACGGGAGTGGTGTGTTCCCAGCACTGGGGACTCCTCGCGGGGGCCTCGCACTGGGATCTCACACTGGGATCTTTAGCACGAGGGACCACATGAGGGCCCACAGCACTTGGAACTCCACTTTGCTCGGGTGACTGAGACCCCGAGCGCGCCACCCCGCATGACAGATGAAGGTGGATCGTGCCGCTTTCCAGCGACGTGAAGCAGAAGATCATGACCGAGTACGCCACGGTCGAGCGCGACACCGGCTCACCCGAGGTGCAGGTCGCGATGCTGACCCGACGGATCAGCGACCTGACCGAGCACCTGAAGGTGCACAAGCACGACCACCACAGCCGCCGTGGCCTGCTCCTGCTGGTCGGGCGGCGCCGGCGACTGCTGAACTACCTGCAGAAGACGGACATCAGCCGGTACCGGGCCCTGATCGAGAGACTGGGTCTGCGCCGGTAGCTAGCAGAGGGAGTGGCCGTGGGCCGCTCCCTCTGGCGTCGTGGGCGGATAAGTCCGGTTGCTGCCGTTCTGGCGAGGTGGGCGATTCGTGGTCGCCGCCCTTCGGGCGGCTCCCGAAGCCCGTGATGCTGCTCCGGGGGGCGACCCCCGGACCCCCGATGCGATCCGCTGGCGCGGATCGCCGAAGCCCCGGCCAGCAGCCAGCGGCCGGAATGTGAGAAATGCATAGCGGCGTCGAGGGAGGGTCCCTCGGCGTGGCGGAGGACCTGACCGGGTCCTGGCGGCGCGAGTCGCCGGTCCTCGGTCGTGACCCCCGGGCAGGCCAGGCCTTGTCGTCCGATGAGGCGGTGCCGCCCCGGGGGCCACGACTGAGCACCGGCATCCCCTCGCCTCGTCCCGGTCGGGTGAAGAGGATGGAGGAGCAACACATGGATGACTCGACAACGGCGACCGAGGCGGTCGTCACCACCCCCCTGGGCACCCGGACGATCCGGTTCGAGACCGGCCGGCTGGCCAAGCAGGCCGCGGGCTCCGTGGTCGCCTACCTGGGCGACACGATGGTGCTGTCCGCGACCACGGTCAGCAAGCAGCCCAAGGAGAACCTGGACTTCTTTCCGCTGACGGTCGACGTCGAGGAGCGGATGTACGCGGCCGGGCGGATTCCCGGCTCGTTCTTCCGCCGCGAGGGCCGGCCCAGCGAGGACGCGATCCTGACCTGCCGGCTGATCGACCGGCCGCTGCGCCCGTCGTTCGCCAAGGGTCTGCGCAACGAGATCCAGGTCGTCGAGACCGTGCTCGCGCTCGACCCGGACACGCTCTACGACGTGGTCGCTATCAACGCGGCCAGCGCGTCGACGCTGCTCGCCGGCCTGCCGTTCACCGGCCCGGTCGGCGCGACCCGGGTCGGCTACGTCGACGGCCAGTGGGTGGCGTTCCCGACGCACTCCGAGCTCGCCCGCGCGACCTTCGACATGGTCGTCGCCGGGCGGGTCCTGGAGGACGACTCCGACGTCGCGATCATGATGGTCGAGGCGGAGGCGACGCCGGGCACCGTGGCGCTGATCGAGGGCGGCGCGCCGGCGCCGACCGAGGAGATCGTCGCGGCGGGCCTCGAGGCCGCCAAGCCCGCGATCCGCGAGCTGTGCCGCGCCCAGCGCGAGCTGGCCGCCTCGGCGGCCAAGCCGGTCCGCGAGTACCCGGTGTTCCTGGACTACGGCGACGACGTGCTCGAGGTGCTTTCCGCGGCCGTGGGCGACGAGCTCGCCGCGGCGCTGCGGATCGCCGGCAAGCAGGAGCGCGAGAGCGAGCTCGACCGGGTCAAGGCGCTCGCGGTCGAGAAGGTCGGCTCGCAGTTCGACGGCCGGGAGAAGGAGATCGGCGCGGCGTACCGCTCGCTGACGAAGAAGCTGGTCCGCAGGCGCGTCGTCGAGGACGGTCTGCGCATCGACGGCCGCAGCACCACCGAGATCCGCGCGCTGTCGGCCGAGGTCGACTACGTGCCGCGGGTGCACGGCTCGGCGCTGTTCGAGCGGGGCGAGACCCAGATCATGGGCGTCACCACCCTGGCGATGCTGCGGATGGAGCAGAACGTCGACACGCTCAACCCGGAGCGCACCAAGCGGTACATGCACAACTACAACTTCCCGCCGTACTCGACCGGTGAGACGGGCCGCGTCGGCTCGCCGAAGCGCCGCGAGATCGGCCATGGCGCCCTCGCCGAGCGGGCGCTGCTGCCGGTGCTGCCGAGCCGCGAGGAGTTCCCCTACGCGATCCGCCAGGTCTCCGAGGCGCTCAGCTCCAACGGCTCGACGTCGATGGGCTC
This sequence comes from Pseudofrankia coriaricola, assembly GCF_001854805.1. Classification (GTDB taxonomy): domain Bacteria; phylum Actinomycetota; class Actinomycetes; order Frankiales; family Frankiaceae; genus Pseudofrankia. Next base: position 92,247 of record NZ_MBLO01000210.1, on the reverse strand, counting down.
GGTGTGCGCGAGCACGCTGTCGCTGCTCAACGCCGGTGTGCCGCTGCGGGCGCCGGTCGCCGGCATCGCGATGGGCCTCATCCGCGAGGGCGACAGCTACGTCACGCTGACGGACATCCTAGGGGCCGAGGACGCCTACGGCGACATGGACTTCAAGGTCGCTGGCACCCGGGACTTCGTCACCGCGCTGCAGCTGGACACCAAGCTGGACGGCATCCCGGCGAACGTGCTGGCGGGCGCGCTGCAGCAGGCCCGCGCCGCCCGGTTCGCGATCCTCGACGTCATGGCCGAGGCCATCGAGGGGCCGGACGAGATGTCCGAGCACGCCCCGCGGGTCATCTCCGTGAAGATCCCGGTCGACAAGATCGGTGAGGTCATCGGGCCGAAGGGCAAGATGATCAACCAGATCCAGGCCGACAGCGGCGCCGAGATCACCGTCGAGGACGACGGCACGATCTACATCGGCGCGGCCGACGGCACGTCGGCGGAGACGGCGCGCAGTGCCATCAATGCGATCGCCAACCCGCAGATGCCGGAGATCGGCGAGCGCTACCTCGGCACGATCGTGAAGATCACGAACTTCGGCGCCTTCGTGTCGCTCACCCCGGGCAAGGATGGCCTGCTGCACGTCAGCAAGCTCAAGCAGCTCTCCGGCGGCAAGCGGGTCGAGAAGGTCGAGGACGTGCTCAACGTCGGCCAGAAGCTTCAGGTCGAGATCACCGAGATCGACAGTCGAGGCAAGATCAGCCTGTCGCCCGCGGCCGAGGAGAACGCCACCGCTGGTGCGTGACGAACCAGTGCACGCCGCGCCCGCTCGTCACCGGCCCGCACCCGCGGGCCGGTGACGAGCGGCGCGTCGTCTCTCATCCCGGAATGCCCCCCGAGATGAGGAGTTTTGCTTTCGCGTCGGGCTCGCTCGACGGATGATCCCCATGCCGGCAGGGGCGGACGGCCCACCGGACCCAGCGGAGTGACCAAGGTAGAGGCTGTGACGCAGACCGACACGACCAAGGCCCCGCCGACGCGGGCCGCGGCGCTGCTCGCCGGGCAGCCGACCGAACAGCTCCTGGCCGGGGCGGTACGGCGCACGGTGCTGCCCGGCGGCCTGCGGGTGCTCACCGAGCACATTCCCGGCGTTCGCTCCGCGGCGGTCGGCATCTGGGTCGGGGTCGGCTCGCGCGACGAGGACCCGGCGACGGCCGGCTGCTCGCACTTCCTGGAGCACCTGCTGTTCAAGGGCACGCCGAGCCGGGACGCCCTGACCATCAGCGCCTCGGTCGAGGCGGTCGGCGGCGACCTCAACGCCTTCACCGCCAAGGAGTACACCTGCTACTACGCGCGGGTCCTAGACGAGGACCTGCCGATGGCGATCGACGTCGTGTGCGACATGGTCGCGAACTCGCTGATCACGGCAGACGACGTCGAGGCCGAGCGCGGCGTGATCCTTGAAGAGATCGCCATGCACGAGGACGACCCAGGCGACGTGGTCCACGACGTCTTCGCCGAGGCCGTGCTCGGCTCGTCGTCGCTCGGCCGGCCGGTGCTGGGCACGATCGCCTCGATCGAGTCGCTCGGCCGGGACACGATCGCCGACTACTACCGCGCCCGCTACGCCCCGCCGGCGCTCGTGGTCGCCGTCGCCGGCAACATCGACCACGACCGGACGCTCGCGATGGTCGCCGAGGCGTTCGCCGACAAGCTCTCCGGCCCGGCGGACGCCGCCGCGCCGCGCGCCGGGGCCTACGGCTACCCCGGCAAGCCCGGCCTGCTGGTCTCGCGCCGGCCGACGGAGCAGGCCAACGTCGTGCTCGGCACCGCCGGGATGTCGCGGCGAGACCCGCGCCGGTTCGCTCTCGGCCTGCTCTCGACCGCGCTCGGCGGCGGCATGAGCTCGCGGCTGTTCCAGGAGGTCCGGGAGAAGCGGGGGCTCGCCTACTCCGTCTACTCGTTCGCCTCGCACTTCGCCGACGCCGGGCTGTTCGGCCTGTACGCCGGCTGCACGCCCAAGCGCGCCCGCGAGGTACTGGAGATCTGCCGCGACGAGGTCCGCCGGATCGCGCAGGACGGCATCACCCCGGCGGAGCTCGACCGCGCCCGTGGCCAGACCCGTGGCTCGCTCGTCCTCGGGCTGGAGGACACCGGCTCGCGGATGAGCCGGCTTGGCAAGGGTGAGCTGGTCCACGGCGAGCTGCTCTCCGTCGACCAGGTGCTCGAGCGGGTGGACGAGGTGACCCTCGAGGATGTCCAGGCGATCGCCGGCGAGCTCGTCGCCCAGCCCTGGGGCCTCGGCGTCATCGGCCCCTTCAAGAACGACAACGACTTCACCGCGCTGGTCTCTTGAAGCACACAAGATCGAATGTTTCAGCGTCAGGTCGCACTACGCTGACGGGGTGAGGCGGGCCCGTGGATGCGCCCGCGCTGGGCGACAGGTGGTCCGGTAATGATCAATGTGGGTGTGCTCGGGGCGCGCGGGCGGATGGGCGCGACCGTGTGCGCGGCGGTCGAGGCCGCGGACGACCTGGCGCTCGTCGCCGCCGTCGACGCCGGCGAGGACCGCTCGGCGCTCAGCAAGGCGGGAGTGGTCGTCGACTTCACCCACCCAGGCGCGGTGATGGACAACCTGCGCTGGTGCATCGACAACGGCCTGCACGCGGTGGTCGGCACCACCGGGTTCGACGACGGGCGCCTCGCGACCGTGCGGGGCTGGCTCGCGGCGAATCCGGGGGTCGGCGTGCTGGTGGCGCCGAACTTCGGCATCGCCGCGGTTCTCATGATGCGTTTCGCCGCCCAGGCCGCCCGGTTCTTCGAGTCCGTCGAGATCGTCGAGCTGCACCACCCGAACAAGGCCGACGCGCCGAGCGGCACCGCCCGGCGCACCGCCGAGCTGGTCGCCGCCGCCCGCCGCGAGGCGGGCCTCGACCCGGCCGGCCCCGACGCCACCACGACGGCGCTCGACGGCGCCCGCGGCGCATCGGTCGACGGCGTCCCCGTGCACGCGGTCCGTCTGAGCGGCCTGGTGGCTCATCAGGAGGTTCTCCTGGGCGGCTCGGGTGAGACCCTCACCATCCGCCACGACTCCCTCGACCGCAGCTCCTTCATGCCCGGCGTCCTGCTGGCCGTCCGCCAGGTCCCGGCCCGCCCCGGCCTGACCGTCGGCCTGGACCCCCTCCTGGATCTTTAGCGCCGTGTCCCGCTGCCGCCGCCGGGCGGGCGGGTCAGAGCCGGTCGCGTGCCGGGAGGTGGCGGCGGGCGGCGGGCACGGCGGTGGAAGCGACGACCAGGCGGCCGGCGGGGTCGCGCAGGCAGGCGAAGATGGCGACGTGCAGGGGCCGCGCGGCTGGCAGCACGAGGCCGCCGTCGAGCTCGTAGCGAGTGTTGGTGACCTTGCGAGACTGGGCTACCGGGTCGTTCGCGGCGATGGGCGGGGCGTCCTGGCGCCAGGTGACGATGACCTCGGTGCAGCCGTCTGGCCAGGTCCACCGCAGCTTGCCCGCGACGATGGCGAGGTCACTCGCCGGCTCCAGGGCGTCGGCGGGCGTGCGCGCGATCAGCTGGGTCCGGTCGGCGTCCGCGGCGTCCGGCGACGCGCCGGAGGCCGTGCCGGACGCGGCCCCGGTCTGTTCGGCCAGCGCGCCCGGCGCCTGCCCCTGGGCGGAGCCGGCGGGGAGCGGCCAGACGGCCGGTTGCGACCACGCGCCGCCGATGCCGGCGCGGACCTCGTAGCCCGGTAGCTCGGCGCCGGCCGGGACCCCGCCGTCCTCGATGAACGTCGCCTCGGTCATCCCTACGGTGCGGGTCGCGCCGTCGGCGCCGACGCGCGTGACCCGGTAGCGCGCTCCGGGGGTGGGGGAGGGCGCCCACCGGATCTCGACGGCGCCGGCACCGCGCATGACGACCAGCGCCGACGGCGGGGCGAGGTTCTCGGCGAGCAGGGCGCGCGCCGCGGTGGAGTCCGCGACGAGGCCGAGCACCGCGAGCGCGAGGGCGGCGCGTTCGGCCGGCGGGGTGGTGGCCGCGGCCGCGAGCAGCTCGTCGGCGCGCCGGTGACCGTCCTCGACGGCCTCGGTCACGGCGGCGAGCTCCGCCCCCTCGGGCCCGGGCACGTCCCGCCCCGTCCTCGCGAGCTCGGCGGCCAGCCGCCTGGCCTGCTCGAGGCGCCGGTCGGCGACGGCCCGGGTCAGCTCCGCCCAGCGCTCGCCGGCTCGCCGGACGGCCGTCTCGATCTCGTCCCCGAGCGAGCGGATCGGGGGCAGCGCGCTGCCGGCGATCTCCAGGGCGCGCGCGAGCTGGTCGCTGGCGGCGATCGGCGTTCCGGCCTCCAGCGCCGCCCGCGCCTGGGCGAGCGCGTCGCGCCAGTCGGGCAGCGGGCCGGCACCGGAACCCGAACCCGTCCGGTCGTCCGCGCCGGATCGCCGCGTGGGCGTGGACGGCGTCCTGCGTGTGTCGATGCGAGGCACCGTCGGGGGAGCGGCGCGCCGGGTGTCCGGGCCGGGTGCCGCGGCGGTGACGACCGCGTCGTCGACGTCGGCCTCCCGGGCCAGGGCCCGCACGACCGCGGCCGCCCGCGCCGGGTCAAGCCCTTCGGCCTGCGCGGCCGCGACCAGGGCCGCGGCGTCGGCCGGCAGCAGCCGGTCCTCCACCAGCACCGCGGCCGCCAGCCGCGGGCGCAGCAGGTCGGCGGCGGCCGTGGCCAGCCCGTCGAGGTAGGCCTCCGGGTCGCCGTCGACGAGCAGGGTGGTCACCGCGGCGAGCAGGTCGTCCAGCAGCGCGCGGCGCCGGTCGGGCCGGCGGGCGCGGTTGCGCGCGAGTGCCTCGTCGCGCATCGCGCGGATCGTCTCCCGGCCGCTGCCCGGCGGCACGCCGAGCAGCTCGAACAGGCTGCGCGGCGGGTCCTCGCCGACGATCCGGCCCAGCTCGTCGAGGTCCGAGCGGACCTGGCGAAGCACCTCCGGCGGCACCGGCCGCCGGGTGGTGCGCTCGGCCGCGCCGGCGCCGACCCGCGGGTGCCGCGCGATGCGCCGCTCGAACTCGTCGTCACCGAAGCCGGCGTCCCTGGCGATCTTCCGCAGGCCGGGGATCTTGTCCTCGGGCAGCCCGCCGAACCGCTCGACGAGCCGCGCGACGGCCGCGTCCACGGCGGCGAACCGCCTGTCCTCACGTTCCGCCCTGGCGCTCGCCACCCGGGTGGCGAGCTCCGTCCGGGCGGTCCGGGTCCTCAGCGCGTCCGTGAGCTCGCTGTGCCGGGCCAGCAGGGCCAGCACCACGCCCCGGTAGCGGGGATGGTCACGGCTGCGCTGCCAGAACGCCCAGACCTCGTCCATCCGCGCCGCGACGGCCGCGTCGTCGAGCGCGGCGACCTCCTCCAGCGGTATGTCGTAGATCTCGAACGGGTCGCTGTGCTCCGCGCCGCCGCGGGCGTGAATGGGCGCGAGCACCCGGCTCCGGTAGTCGTTGGCGTCGAACGGCCGCATCAGGCCTCCCCTCCTTCCCCACCGGTTGGCTAGGCGGGGGCCCGGCCCGCGTCGGCGGGTTCGGCCTCATGCCACTCGGTAGCCAACCGGCGGGGTCCCCGCGGACGGCCCGGGGCAGAAATGACGATGGTGCGACGCATCCGGTCAGGTCCACCCGGTCGGCGGGTCGCCGAGCCCACCGCCGCGGAAGCCCGGGCCTGGCTTGGGTGGGCCGTCTCCGGGCTTCTCGCCTGGCTGGGCGGCCCGGCCGGCGTCCCTGGCGCGGCGCGCCCGCGCGACCTGCTCGCGCTCCCTGGCCACGTCGGCCTGGCTCAGCGCCGCGGACGTCTCCACCCGCACGGTCAGTGGCTGGTCGGCGAGCCCCTCGTGCCGGGCGGTGACCTCCAGCATCCCGTCGAAGCCCATCCGGAAGGTGATCTCGATCTCCGTGCCGGCCGAGTAGCCGGGCGGGATGTCGGTGATCTCGGCCGCGGCGATGATCTTGTTGTCCTCGATCCGGCGGGACTCGGTGCCGCCCGCCTGCTCGACGACGTAGACGGTGACGGTGTCCTGGTCGTCGCGCACGGTGCCGAACGGGCGGCGCACGATCACCGGCAGCCGGTCGTTGCGGTGCACCAGGAAGACGGCGCCGTGGTCGCCGAACCGGTCGAGCGCGAGCACGCCGAACCCGCGCGAGATGACGTTGACGACCTGCACCTCGACGGTGCGGCGGACCCGAGGCGCAGGCAGGCCCAGTGCCTCGGCCAGCCGGCGGCAGGCCGCCTCCAGGTCGGACGGGTCCGCGGCGTCGACGCCCGCGCCGTCGGGCAGCTGGCCGCGGGTCACCAGGTCGTTGATGACGAGGCGCTCGAGCGCCTTCTTCTCGCCGTAGAGCGCGGCACCCCTGGCGACCGCCAGGTCGGGGTCGCTCAGCTCGACCGGGACGTCGAACTCCTCGGACAGCCGCCGCGCGATCGCCGGCATCCTCGACGCCCCGCCGACGAGCAGCACCCGGTCCACGCCGCGGACCCCGCGGGCCCTGGCGGCCTCGACAGCGGCGTTCGTGAGCGTGACGGTGCGGTCGAGCAGGCCGCTGGTCAGCCGTTCGAGCTCGGCGCGGGTCAGCTCCACGTCGAGCGCCGCGCCGGCGTGCTCGACCCGCGCGGTCGTGGCCGTCTGGTCGGTGAGCTCGCGGCGGGCGCGTTCCGCGATGAGCGCGAGGGCCTGCGTGGCCTCGCCGTCGTCGAGCGGGTCGGGCAGCGACGGGTGCGCGGCGGTGAACGCGCTCGCCAGATGCAGCACCAGTTTCTCGTCCCAGTCGGCGCCGCCGAGCTGGTGGTCGCCGTCGATCGCGACGACGGAGACCCGGCGGTCGGCGAGCTCGACGATCGTCACGTCGAACGTTCCGCCGCCCAGGTCGTAGACGAGCGCGACCTCCTCGTCGGCGGCGCTGGGACCCGCGAGCGTGCGCCGGTTGCCGACCTCGAAACGGGCGAAGCCATACGAGAGCGCCGCGGCGGTCGGTTCGTTGATGACGTCGACGACGTTCAGCCCGGCGTACTCGCCGGCGAGCACGGTCGCGCGCCGTTCCTCGTCACCGAAATAGGCCGGGACGGTGATGACGACGTCGCGGACCGGCTCGCCGCCGGTGAGCTCGGCGTCCGAGACCAGCGCGGACAGGATGAGGCCGCTGATCGCCGGGGCGGACCAGGCCATCCCCGGCGGCGCGGCGGCCGGCACGAACCGCCAGTCGCCCTCGCCCATCTTCCGCTTGACCAGCGAGCACACGTCGTCCGGCCGGGAGCGGGAGAGCTGGCGGGCGGTCTCGCCGGTGATGTAGTCGTCGGGGCCGACGAACAGCACGACGCTGGGCAGCGTCATCGAGCCGTCGAGCAGCGGCACGATCTCGGCCTCGCCGGCGGGCGAGACCCGCGCGAGGCAGCTGAACGTGGTGCCGAGGTCGATGCCGAAGACTGTCCCGTCGCCGGACATCCCGGACAGCCCGGATGAGCCACCTCGTCGTGCGCGCACGGCCAGAAACCTATCCGCTTCGGGACCACATGTGGTTACCCGTCGGGTGTACGACGTCGCATCGGACCGTGCGCCGTCAGCCGTCGGCCGTCCGTTGGCGTCCCGTCGCCGTGGCTCGGCCCGCGTCTGATCATCGATGACCGGTAGAGTGCGCAGCGTGTACCTCTCCCGACATCGGTGATCGACCGCGGCGATTCGTGCCGTGTGTCGTCTCCCACCTATCCGAGTCGATGTGAGAGGCCAGGTTCTGCCGCGATGAGCGATGCCCCGATCGTGAGGCCCGTCCCGATCAGTGGCTTCCCCGAATGGCTGCCCGGTGTGCGTGCTGTCGAGCAGAACTGGCTCGACCGGATCCGCGCCACCTTCGAGCGCTACGGCTTCTGCTCGGTGGAGACGCCGTCGGTCGAGTCGCTCGACGTGCTCGCGGCGAAGGGGGAGACCTCCCAGGAGGTCTACGCGCTGCGCCGGCTACAGGCCGAGCCCGGCGATGAGAGCGGCCGGCTCGGGCTGCACTTCGACCTGACCGTGCCGTTCGCCCGCTACGTCGCCGCGCACTTCAACGAGCTGGCCTTCCCGTTCCGCCGCTACCAGATCCAGCGGGTCTGGCGGGGCGAGCGGCCGCAGGAGGGCCGGTTCCGCGAGTTCACCCAGTGCGACATCGACGTCATCAACGTCGACCAGGTGCCGCTGTACTTCGACGCCGAGCTGCCGCGCATCGTCCACGAGGTGCTCACCGACCTCGGCGTGCCGGCCTGGACGCTGAACGTCAACAACCGCAAGCTGCTGCAGGGCTTCTACGAGGGTCTCGGGATCGACGACCCGGTGGCGGTGATCCGGGCCGCGGACAAGCTCGACAAGATCGGCGCGGACGGCGTCGAGAAGCTGCTCGTCGAGACGGTGGGCCTGTCCGCCACGCAGGCGCGCGCGGTGCTCGACCTGGCGGCGGTCAGGGCCGACGGGTCGGCCGGTGTCGTCGAGGCGGTCGGCAGGCTGGGCGTCAAGTCAGACCTGCTCACCGAGGGCCTGGACGAGCTGTCCTTCGTCCTCGACGAGCTCGCCGACCTGCCGGCGGGCAGCGTCGTCGCGGACCTGTCGATCGCCCGCGGGCTGGACTACTACACCGGCACGGTCTACGAGGCGAAGTTCGTCGACTGGCCCGGCTTCGGCAGCATCTGCTCCGGCGGCCGCTACGACGACCTCGCGGGCTCGTTCATCCGGCGCAGCCTGCCCGGCGTCGGCATCTCCATCGGCCTCACGCGGATCTTCGCCAAGCTGGTCGCCGAGGGTCTGATCACGCCCGGCCCGGCGAGCCCGGCGGATGTCCTGGTCGTCATCCCGAGCGACGAGCGGCGGCGCGCCGCGGTCGCGACGGCGGCCCGGCTGCGTGCCCGCGGCCTGAAGGTCGAGACCTACCACCAGGCCGACAAGCTCGCCAAGCAGATCCGCTACGCCTCCCGCAAGGGCATCGGCGCGGTGTGGTTCCCCCCGTTCGAGGACGGCCGTGACCACGAGGTCAAGGACATGGCCACCGGCGACCAGGCCCCCGCGGACCCGGAGACCTGGACGCCCTGACGCTCGGCCCAGCTCGTCGGGCAGGTGAGATCGGGGCCGGAAGCGGCGCTCCAACCCCATTCTCGACTGCCTGAACAACGTCCGGCCACAGAGTCGGGCGGCGCCGTCGGGGCTGGGCCGTCGGGCGTGTGGTCGGGCACGGTCCGGCCAGGTGCGAGCCCGGGCCCGCACCTGGCCGTCTGCCCGCCGGTTACCGTGGATCGGCATGGTCGAACCGTTCGTGGAGGTGGCAGTGCGAGTTCAGGTGATCGCGCGGACGGAGTTCCTCCCGCCGGCCGACGTGCCGTGGGAGACCGACGCCGACGGCGGGCAGGCGCTCGCCGAGTTCGCGGGCCGGGCCTGCTACCAGAGCTGGAAGAAGCCGAACCCGTCGACCGCGACGAACGCCGGCTACCTGCGGCACATCCTCGAGGTGGGCCACCTGTCGGTGCTCGAGCACGGCACCGTCACGCTCTACTTCACCGGCGTGTCCCGCAGCCTCACCCATGAGCTGGTCCGCCACCGGCACTTCTCCTACAGCCAGCTCTCCCAGCGCTACGTGCCCGAGCGGGACGCCGAGATGGTCGAGCCGGACGTCATCGCCGCCGACCCGGAGCTGCACGCGATCTTCGAGGAGGCGACGACCGCGTCCCTGGCCGCCTACTCGAGGCTGTTGGAAGGCCTGGAGAAGCACTTCGCCGAGGTCGCGGCCCCCACGTCGCGGCGCAAGCAGGCGCGTCAGGCCGCCCGCTCGGTGCTGCCGAACGCCACCGAGACCAGGATCGTCGTCACCGGCAACTACCGCGCCTGGCGGCACTTCGTCGCGATGCGCGCCAGCGAGTCCGCGGACGTCGAGATCCGCGGGCTCGCCGTCGCGGTCCTGAAGGCGCTGCGGGAGGTCGCCCCGAACGTGTTCGCGGACTTCAGCCTCTCCACCCTCGATGACGGCACCGAGGTCGCCTCCAGCCCGCTCGTCGGCGAGGGGTAGCAGGCCGCTCGCTCCCGTGAACCCGATGGGCCGCATCGGGCAAAGAGATGTGTGAGCGCATACACCGGGGCCAGAGCGGCCGTCGTGGCCGTCGTGGGCGGCCGGCCCGACCGGCCGCCAGCTTCCCACCGAGGTGGTCGACTCCGCACCGAGCGGCCCAGTGGCCCAGTGGCCCGCATCCCGGAAAGACAGGAGATTCCGGAGAGCGAGAAGCCGGCAGGCACGAAGGGCTGAGCCGTCCGCGCCGGTACGGTCCGCGCCGGTACGGTCCGCGCCGGTACGGTCCGCGCAGTACTGGGTGAACCGTACCGGCGCGTCAGGTCTGGCGGCTCACGTTTCCAGGGAAAGAGGTCATGACGGCCAGGGCCGCCGGGTAGGCCGTCGGCGGGGCGGGAGGGTGGTCGAATGGACGCGCCCGACCGGCTCCAACCAGCCGAGCTGGCGGGGTGTGCGTGTGCCAGCGACGAGGCTTCGCGTCCCAGCCAGCCCGACAGCCCCGAGAGCCGGCCTCCACAGGAAAGGGCCAGCCGATGACCGGTGCGGCGGAATTCGCCACCATCCAGCCAGCCAGGTCCACCGCCGATCCGGCAACAAGGCCCCGCGCCGGCGCCAGCGTCGCGGGGCCGCTCACGGATGAGGAGGTGGCGCTGCTTGACGCCTACTGGCGGGCGGCGAACTACCTGTCCGTCGGGCAGATCTACCTGCTGGACAACCCCCTGCTGCGGGAACCGCTCGAGTCGGCGCACATCAAGCCGCGCCTGCTCGGCCACTGGGGCACCACCCCGGGCCTCAACCTGATCTACGCGCACCTCAACCGGGTGATCAAGGCGCGTGACCTCGACATGATGTACGTCATCGGTCCGGGTCACGGCGGTCCCGGCATCGTCGCGAACGCGTATCTCGAGGGCACCTACTCCGAGATCTACCCGACGGTCAGCCAGGACGAGGCCGGGATACGCCGGTTGTTCCGGCAGTTCTCGTTTCCGGGTGGAATTCCCAGCCACGTCGCGCCGGAGACGCCCGGCTCGATCCACGAGGGCGGCGAGCTGGGCTACGCCCTCGCGCACGCCTATGGTGCCGCGTTCGACAACCCCGACCTGGTGGTGGCCTGCGTCGTCGGGGACGGCGAGGCCGAGACCGGCCCGCTCGCCGCCAGCTGGCACTCGAACAAGTTCCTCGACCCGGCCCGGGACGGCGCGGTCCTGCCGATCCTGCACCTCAACGGCTACAAGATCGCGCAGGCGACCGTACTCGCCCGCATCCCCGAGGCCGAGCTGGACGCGCTGATGCGCGGCTACGGCTATGCCCCGCTGCACGTCACCGCCGAGGCCGGCGACGACCCGGCCGAAGGGCGCGCGACGATGGCGGAGCCTGGCGCGCCCGGAGGCTGCCCAGCCGGTATCGCCGAGGCGCACCGCCGGCTCGCCACCGTCCTGGACGAGGCGCTCGACGAGATCACCAGGATCCAGCGCGAGGCCAGGGCCGCTGTGGCCGCGGGCGGGGAAGCGCCCCGCCCGGCCTGGCCGATGATCGTGCTCCGTTCCCCCAAGGGCTGGACCGGGCCGCGTACCGTCGCCGGCAAGCCCGTCGAGGGGACCTGGCGCGCGCACCAGGTCCCGATCACCGACGCGCGAGCGAACCCCGATCGGATCGCCGAACTCGCCGACTGGATGCGCGGCTACCGCCCCGAGGAGCTGTTCGACGCCGCCGGCCGGCCGCGACCGGAGCTGACGGCGCTCGCGCCGGCGGGGCGGCGGCGGATGAGCGCCAACCCGCACGCCAACGGCGGCGAGCTGCTGCGGGACCTCACCCTGCCCGACTTCCGGGACTACGCCGTCGACGTGGCGGCGCCCGGCACCGCGTCGACCTCGGCGACGACCGTGCTCGGCCACCTGCTGCGCGACGTCATCCTGGCCAACCCGACCACGTTCCGGCTGATGGGCCCCGACGAGACCGCCTCGAACCGGCTGGGCGCCGTCTTCGATGTCACCGACCGGGTCTGGGAAGGCGAGATCCTGCCGACCGACGAGCACCTCGCCCGGGCGGGCCGGGTGATGGAGGTACTTTCCGAACACCTGTGCCAGGGCTGGCTGGAGGGCTACCTGCTCACCGGCCGGCACGGCCTCTTCTCCTGCTACGAGGCGTTCATCCACATCGTCGACTCGATGGTCAACCAGCACGCCAAGTGGCTGAAGACCACCCGCGAGATCCCGTGGCGCCGCCCGATCGCGTCACTGAACTACCTGCTCACCAGCCACGTCTGGCGGCAGGACCACAACGGCTTCTCGCACCAGGACCCCGGCTTCATCGACCACGTCGTCAACAAGAAGGCGGAGGTCGTCCGGGTCTACCTGCCGCCGGACACGAACACGCTGCTGTCGGTCGCCGACCACTGTCTGCGCAGCCGGAACTACATCAACGTGATCGTCGCCGGTAAGCAGCCGGCGCTGAACTACCTGACCATGGAGCAGGCGATCGCCCACTCCACCCGGGGCCTGGGCATCTGGGACTTCGCCAGCAATGACCAGGACGCCACTGGTGGCGCCGGCGCCGGTGGTGACGGGCTTCCGGATGTGGTGATGGCGTGCGCCGGCGACGTGCCGACGCTCGAGACGCTGGCCGCCGTGGACCTGCTGCGCCGCCACCTCCCATGGCTGCGGGTCCGGGTGGTGAACGTCGTCGACCTGATGGCCCTGCAGAGCGAGAGCGAGCATCCGCACGGCATCTCCGACGCCCGGTTCGACGCGCTCTTCACCCCCGACCGGCCGGTCATCTTCGCTCACCACGGGTACCCGTGGTTGATCCACCGGCTGACGTACCGGCGGACCAACCACCACAATCTCCACGTCCGCGGCTACATCGAGGAGGGAACCACAACGACGCCGTTCGACATGGTGATGATGAACGGGCTCGACCGCTTCCATCTGGTCGCCGACGTGATCGACCGGGTGCCGTCGCTGGGCGCGCGGGCCGCGCACGTCCGCCAGGAGATGGTCGACGAGCGGCTACGGGTCCGTGCTTACACCCGCGAGCACGGCGAGGACCCGCCCGAGATCCGCGACTGGGTCTGGCCCTACTAGTGATCCTGGGGACAACGGCCGCCGGGTGTGCGAAGGAAGATCATTTTCGCACACCCTTTGGCCCTCTAGTTTTTCCGAAACAGGCCGCCGGAGGCGCGAAGGAAGAGCATTGTCGCGCCTCCTTTGGCCCTACTGACCGGGACGGGTGCCGCCGTGGATGTGCTGGTGGTCAACGCGGGCTCGGCGACGCTCAAGCTCGCGCTCGTCGCGCCCGACGACACCCTGTTCGGCGCGCGTGAGCTGGCCGCTCCCGCCGGCCGCGCGGACCTCACGGAGCTCCGCGCGGCGGTCGACGAGCTGCTCGCCCGGCGGCGCGGCGAACAGGGCGAGACGGCCGCGGGCCCGGTCGCCGTCGGCCACCGGATCGTGCACGGCGGCACCGCGTTCACCGCGCCGGTGCGTGTCGACGACGCGGTCGCCGCGCGCCTGGCCGAGCTGACGGCGCTCGCGCCGCTGCATCAGCCGGCGGCGCTGGCCGCGCTCGGCGAGGTGTGCGAGGTGCTGCCGGACGCCGTCCAGGTCGCGTGCTTCGACACCGCCTTCCACGCCACCCTGCCGCCGGCGGCCGCCACCTACGCGGTGCCGGCGGTCTGGCGGGAGCGGCACGGCATCCGCCGCTATGGCTTCCACGGGCTTTCGCACGCCTACGCGTCCCGGCGCGCGGCCGAGCTCGTGACCGCCGCGGGCGCTGCCGGCGGCGCCGGCGCTCGTCGCGTCGTGACCTGCCACCTCGGCTCGGGCGCGTCGCTCGCGGCCGTCCGTGACGGGGTGAGTGTCGACACGACCATGGGGTTCACTCCGTTGGAAGGGCTGGTCATGGCCACCCGGTCCGGTGACGTCGACCCGGGGCTGCTGCTCTGGCTGCAGACATCGGCGGGGATGAGCGCCCAGGAGCTCACCGAGGCGCTCTTTCACGCCTCCGGGCTGGCCGCGTTGGCTGGCACCTCCGACATGCGAGCCGTCGTCGAGCGCGCCGGTCGGCAGGAGGAGGCCGCGGTGCTGGCCCTGGCGGTCTACCTGCACCGGCTGCGCGCCGGGATCGCGGCGATGGCGGCCTCGCTCGGGGGCCTGGACGCCCTGGTGTTCACCGGCGGCGTCGGCGAGCGCTCAGCCCAGGTCCGCGCCGCCGCGGCCGACGGCCTGGCCTTCCTCGGCGTCGCCGTCGACCCGGCCCGCAACGCGGGCCACGATCCGGCCGCCGGCGAGGACACCGACCTCACGGCCGCCGGGGCTCCCGTCCGTACCTTCGTGATCGCCGCCCGCGAGGACCTGGAAATAGCCCGCGGCGTCCGCGAGATCCTGTCGGAAGAGTGACTGCCGGGGCGGCCCAAACGGGTGGCACCCCGGCCATGGGCATGTCGGCGGCCTGACAGCCCGTCAGCCTCCCGGTACGAGAAGACGACAAATCTCCCATTCGGGTGTAGCTTCCCCGGACGAAAGTCTGGCATCGCCGTTTTTGCTTATTTTGTTTATCGGTAGAGATCCTGGTGGGGATCGCTGTCGCGGCCGGGCTCGGTCGCGGGGGCTGGCCAGCGAGCCGGAGCGGATACGCCATGATCTTCCGGAGCCACAGGCATCCGGAGAAGAAGGGGTTGCGTCATGCCAAGAATCGGAGGTCGCGACCTCGCGACCGGCGACATCGGGGTCATGGGGGCTGGCCTCCTCATGTTCATCTTCAGTTTCCTGCCGTGGTACGGCGTGAAGGTCGGTGGTACGAGCGTCGGTGGCGCGAGCGCCAGCGCGAACGCGTGGCACATGGGGTTCGCCGCCTGGTTCTCCGTCCTGCTCTGCCTGGCTGTCGCCGGGCTCGTCGCCGCGCAGGTGTTCGCCGGCTTCCGGGTGCCCACGCTCGGCCCGGTCCAGCCGGCGCTGGCGTTCGTTGGCGCCGGTGGGCTCGCGGTGGTGCTGATCCTGCTCCGCTGGGTGACCTACGACCGGCCCGACAGTGGGGATTCTGCCTTCTTCGGCGGGTCGATCGAGGCCGGCGCGCGGGCTGGGACGTACCTCGGCCTGATCGCCGCCATCGCGCTCACCGCGTTCGCCTTCCTCCGGTTCCGCAGCGGCGCGACGACGCCGGCGGGCGGCCCTCAGCCGCCGTACGGCCAGCCGCAGGGGTGGCCGCAGGGCACGCAGCCCGGCCAGTGGCCGCAGGGGCAGCAGCAGGTCCCGCCGCCGGGCGCGTGGCCGCAGGGCCCGCCGCAGGGGCAGCCCCAGGGCGGCTGGCAGCAGCAGCCGCCGCAGGGGCGGCCACAGGGCGGCTGGCAGCAGCCGACGCCGCCTCCGCAGGGCGGCTGGCAGCAGCAGCCGCCGCAGGGCGGCTGGCCGGGCGGCCAGCAGTAGTCGGTAGGAGGCGCCGACCTGATCGGTGCCGTCTTTGGTCGAGGTGTCCCGGCGAGCGTGCGTTCGCCTCTCCGGGGCACCTCGACCCGTTTCCGGGTCCCGACCCGGAAACTCGGCGACGTTGCCCCTTGCCTGTCAGCACCCGGCGCGGATGACCGCGCCATCAGGGCCGTGCCGGCGCGATCACCCTGCCTGGCCGTGATCAGGTCGACCGCGGTGGTGTCCATCCGCCGCTGACCACGGGGGAGGGCGCCCCGGCGCCCGATGGCGGGCGCGCGGTGCCCGCCGCCGAGTCGGCCGGCCGGTGCCAGCCGAGGGCACGCAGGCCGGAGAGGATGGCGAGCGCCACCAGCAGCGCGAGCAGGGTGGCCTTGACCGGGCCGAGGACCCAGGCGGCGAGGCTGCTGCGCTCGCGGGTGAGCAGGATCGTCGCGGCGAACGACGACGGGACGGTGATGACCGCGACCGCGTCCGGGCCCAGCTCGACCGGAAGCGCCGCGAGGCCCACCGCCATCGCCATCAGGACGCCGATGGCGACAGTCACCCGGGAGACGTCCGGCGAGACCGACAGGCCGACCGCCAGGCGCGCTCGGCTCGGCCTGCGCACGTCCGTCGTGTAGTAGGCGTACACCTCGCGGTTGTCCTGCACATCCTCGACGTACGTCCGCTCGACCGGGCGGTTGTAGAGGTCGAGGACGACCGGGTGGCTGATCTCGATACTGCTGTCGTCGGTGCCGATGCTGACGTGGTAGCTGCCCACGCCGGGGTCCAGGTCGACCAGGGCCACCGGATTGGCCAGCGCCAGGCCCCCGGCCGCCGCCCGCCACCGGGACGCATGGCGGGCGGGCGGGCGGCGGACCAGCTGCGCGCGCCGCTCCTCGGCCATCTTGATCAGTGACGGCCGGTACGGGTCGAGGGTGACCTGTGCCAGCGCCTCCCAGCGCCGGCCGTACTCGGCGATCGTCGAGAGCACGGGCACCGCCCGCGACCCCGCGGCGACCAGGTCGTCGACCCAGTCGACGAAGACCGTCAGATACCGGTCGATGTCGTCGACTGTGGGCTCATCGGGCAGCTCGGGGTCGCGCCGCAGTTCGCCGGCCGCGAGCAGCAGGGTGTCGGCGCTGGACAGCGGGTCGAACGGCTCGTCCAACGCCGTGAGAAGCGCGTCCTGCACCGCCTCGACGCGCCCGGTCCAGCGGCGCAGCGTCGGCTCGGGCACCGACAGGTCGGCTTCCCTGGCCAGGTACTCCCCGAGGGCGCGCAGCGACAGCGGCCGAGGTGTTCGTCCGTCCGGCGCGCGGTGGCGGGGCGTCAGGCCCGGCCGATTGCCCGAGAGCCGGCCGGGCCGGAACCGGCTGATCGCGTCCACCATGCGCCGGGCTTCCGGCGGCGGCAGGTACCCGATCTCGTTCGCCAGCAGGGCGACCACATATCCCTGAATCACAACCGAGGTGGAATAGGGCACCAGGTGGGCGTCGGATCCGTTCGGGCCGGTCAGGTTGAACGCGACCAGCGCCCGTTTCGGCAGCGTCGAGACCGGCAGCAGCAGCGACACCTCGGCGGGTAGCCGGCCACGGGTGTCGAGCCGGTGGGTGGCCGGCACGACCGCGTTCAGCAGGCCGTCCAGCGGGCCCCAGTTGATCGAGCGGGCGAGCTCGGCCCGGTTCGCCGACAGGAGGGTGAACTGGTCGACGACCCGGCGGCGCACCCCGCGGAGCTCCGGCGGCGGCACGAGCAGCGCCGTCGTGACCTCGTGGACGTCGGTCAGGTCGAGCACCGGCGCCGCGTCCGCGTCGTCCCGGCGGCGCCAGCGGCGTCGCGGGTCGGCGCCTCGTGACCCGGCACCATTCCCCGGCGGGCTGGCTCCGGCCATCAGCGCTCCGTCAGGTTCACGGTCGTCAGGGTGATGGTCACGCAGGCACATTAGGCGCTTTCCCGCCGATTCCGCTCAAGGCGGGCCCGGCTGGCTCCGCGCCAGTCCTGAGGCGGGGCGGATCGCGGCCCCGTGGTCCTCGCGGCGGACCTTTCGCGTTCGTCGCCGACGGGCATCGCCGGTCCCGCCGGGACCCGGGATCCGGTGGCCGCGGGGGCGATCGGGACCGGTCCCGACGCCCGGCGGACCGGGTTGACGCCGCCAGGCGTGCCGACGGGCCGCGCACCGGCGCGCCGTCCGATACCCTGATCGCAGACCCAGGGCCAGTGTCACCGACGCGGTGGCCGTCGAGGCAGCGCTGCTGTCGAGGCGGCACGGTTGAGAAGCAATGGACGGTTGATCATGCCGAAGAACTTCGGTCTTGGTGTCTCTGTGCGCAGGTCCCCGGTGGTGGCCGGCCGGCCGTTGGCCCGCCTGGGCCGCCGCGAGCTGTGGCAGCGCCTCGACCGCAACATGCTCGTCCTCGGCCGCCTGGGTGCCCGCCGGTCGCGCGCCTCCGCGCAGCGGTAACGCGGGCGGCAGCCCCGCGGGCTCTTGGGCGCGACGGGGCACTGGGCGGGAGAATGACGCTGGCGGTGCGACAGGCGCGGCGCCGGCGTGACGGCTGACTTTGGCGTCGATGGCGCGAGGGGTCCCCGCCGGCCGAGCCTGGCCGGGCCGGATGTACTGACCAGCGCCGACCACCGCTTGGCGGATCGGTGGGGAAGTAGGGGTGTGGGAGGTGCCAGCTAGCGTGGCCGGTATGTCAGTGTTGCCCCCCGCGCCGTTCGGGCGCCTGATCACCGCGATGGTGACGCCGTTCCTCCCGGACGGCGCCCTCGATCTCGACGGCGCCGCGGCGCTGGCCTCCCATCTGGTGGACGCCGGCAGCGACGGCCTGGTGATCAGTGGCACTACTGGCGAGTCGCCCACCACCTCGGACGACGAGAAGGACCAGCTGCTGCGCGTGGTCCTCAAGGCTGTCGGTGACCGCGCCAGCGTGATCGCCGGGGTCGGCACCTATGACACCCGGCACACCGTCGAGCTGGCCAGGGCCGCCGAGCGGGCCGGCGCGCACGGCCTGCTGGTCGTGACGCCTTACTACAGCAAGCCGCCGCAGGCCGGTCTCGCCCGGCATTTCCGGATGGTCGCGGACGCTACCGGCCTGCCCGTAATGATCTATGACATCCCCGGCCGCTCCGGGGTGCCGGTGGCCAGCGAGACGCTGCTCGCGCTCGCCGAGCACCCGAACATCGTCGCGGTGAAGGACGCGAAGGCCGACCTGGAGAGCTCTTCGCGGGTCATAGCCAACTCGTCGCTGGCGTACTACTCCGGCGACGACGCGCTCACCCTGCCGCTGCTCTCGGTCGGTGCCGTCGGCCTCGTCAGTGTGGTCGCGCACGTCGGGGCGCCCTCCCTACGGGCCATGATCGCCGCCTTCGACGCGGGCGACCCGGTCACCGCGCGACGCCTGCACCAGGGCATGCTGCCCATCTTCAAGGGAATTTTCCGAACTCAGGGAGTGATTACGACGAAGGCCGCCCTGACCTTGCGAGGCCTACCGGCTGGGCCGGTGCGCCCACCGCTGGTCGACGCCACCGACGCGGAGATCGACCAGCTCCGCCTGGACCTGGCCGCGGCCGTGCTGGAGCCGCCCGCGGTCCCGGCGTTCGCCGCGGCGCCGGCGGGGGCGGCCGCCTCATGAGCCATCCGCACCCGGGGCTCGGGGCCCCGCCGCCGCTGCCCGTCGAGGGCCTGCGGATCATCCCGCTCGGCGGTCTCGGTGAGATCGGCCGGAACATGACCGTCTTCGAGCACGACGGCCGGCTGTTGATCGTCGACTGTGGCGTGCTGTTCCCGGAGACCGACCAGCCGGGCGTCGACCTGATCCTGCCGGACTTCACCGCGATCCGGGACCGTCTCGACGACATCGAGGCGGTCATCCTCACCCACGCGCATGAGGACCACATCGGCGCGGTCCCCTACCTTCTGCGCGAGCGGGCCGACATTCCGCTGGTCGGCACCCGCCTGACGCTGGCGCTGATGGTCGCCAAGCTGCAGGAGCACCGGATCAGGCCGGTGACGCTGCAGATCACCGAGGAGGAGCGGCACAGCTTCGGCCCGTTCGACTGCGAGTTCCTCGCCGTCAACCACTCCATCCCGGACGCGGTCGCGGTCGCGATCCGCACCTCCGCCGGGCTGGTGCTGCACACCGGCGACTTCAAGATGGACCAGCTGCCGCTCGACGGCCGGCTCACCGACCTCGGCGGCTTCGCCCGCCTCGGCCTGGAGGGCATCGACCTGCTGATGTCCGACTCGACGAACGCCGAGGTCCCCGGCTTCGTCACCTCGGAGCGGGAGATCGCCCCGGTGCTCGACGGGGTGTTCCGCGAAGCCGGCAAGCGGATCATCGTGGCCTGTTTCGCCAGCCACGTGCACCGTGTGCAGCAGGTCCTCGACGCCGCCGAGGCGCATGGCCGTTCGGTCTGCTTCATCGGCCGCTCGATGGTCCGCAACATGGGGGTCGCCCGCGACCTGGGCCTGCTGCGGGTTCCGCCGGGCCTGGTCATCGACGCCCGTGACGTCGAGTCGCTGCCCGACCGCAACATCTGCCTGATCTCGACCGGCTCGCAGGGCGAACCGCTGTCGGCGCTGTCGCGGATGGCCAACCGCGACCACGCGATCCGGATCGAGGCCGGCGACACGGTCGTGCTCGCCTCCAGCCTGATCCCCGGCAACGAGGAGTCCGTCTACCGCGTCATCAACGGCCTGACCCGCTGGGGCGCCAAGGTCGTCCACAAGGGCATCGCCAAGGTGCACACCTCCGGGCACGCGCCCGCCGGCGAGCTGCTCTACGTCCTCAACGCCACGCGGCCGTCGAACATGATGCCGATCCACGGCGAGTGGCGGCACCTCCGGGCGCACGCCGCGCTCGCCGAGCTGACCGGACTGCCCGCCGAGCGGATCGTGCTCGCCGAGGACGGCATGGTCGTCGACCTCGTCGAGGGCCAGGCGTCGATCACCGGCGCCGTGCCGTGCGGCTACGTCTACGTCGACGGCGTCGCCGTCGGCGACGTCGGCGAGTCGAGCCTGAAGGACCGGCGCATCCTCGGCGAGGAGGGCTTCATCACGATCACCGCGGTGGTGGACGCCGCGGCCGGCAAGGTCGTCGCCGGGCCGGACTTCGTCGCTCGTGGCTTCTCTGACGACAGGGCCGCCATCGAGAAGGTGCGCAAGATGGTCGCCGACGGCCTCGCCGACGGCATGCGCAACGGCATGACCGACGCGAGCGCTCTCCAGCAGCTCGTCCGTCGCATCGTCGGCCGCTGGGTCAGCGACACCTACCGCCGCCGCCCCATGATCGTCCCCGTCGTCGTCGAAGTCTGACAAGGCGCTGGGACGCCCTGTTGATCGGGCGCTGAGCGCCCTCCCGGGACCGCCGCGGCGCGCCCGGAAGGTCGGGGATGCCAGGAGTGGCTGGGGCGGGCTTGTAACGTGCTCATGTGGCCACACGCACGACCGGGGCGGGCGCGCGACCCCGGGCAGGATCGGCCACGTCCCGGGCCGCCGGCGCTAGCAGTCGGCCTGCCCGGGGACGTGGCGCGGGCGCGAGCCGTCCGTCGGGTGGGTCCGGCGGCGGGCGCGCTCGCCGCGCGTCCGGGGGGACACCCTTCTCACTTGCCGTCGCCGCGTGGCTGCTGCGGGGCGTCGCGCGGCTGTGGATGGCGCTCGCAACCGTGTTCGGTACCTCGCTGCGGCATGTTCGCCGTGGCAGCCGAGAGCTGCGGATCGACCCGGAGCACCGGCGCGACGGTGCCGGGCTCGCGACGCTTGGCGGGGCGATCCTCACGATGGCCGCGTTGTGGTTCCACGCCGCCGGGCCGGTCGGCACCGCGCTGAGTTCCCTGCTGCGCCTGCTGTTCGGTGCTGGAGCGCTGTTGTTGCCGGTGATCGGGTTCAGCGCGTCATGGCGGCTGGTACGGGCCCCGGCCGACCCGGACAGCCGCGGCCGGGTGACTATCGGCTGGGTCGCGGCGACACTCGGCGGGCTCGGCTTCTACCACGTGGTGCGTGGGATCCCCGACTTCGGCGACGGGACGAAGGAACTGCGGGCCGCCGGTGGCGCGGCTGGCTTCATCGCCTCCTCGCCGCTGGCGGCCGCGGTCACGCCGTACGTCGCCGCGCCGCTGCTGATCCTGCTCGCGCTCTTCGGCGTACTGGTCATCACGCGGACGCCGTTGAGGCAGGTCCCGATGCTGACCCGCGGTCTTGTCGACCGGCTGGCCGCCGGCGTCCGGGAAGACCGCGACAACCAGCGGGGGACGGCGGCCCGGGGCCCGCGCCGCGCTATCGGTCCCGGCGACGACCCGGACGTCTTCGACGACGCCGACGAGCTGGCCGGCGAGCCTGGCCGGGCCGGGCTCGCGGACGAGCTGCTCGCCGGCGGCGCGCCCGCGGGGGGCCGCGGCAGGGGCCGGAGCCGGCGCCGTGCCGGCGCGGCCGCCGCCGATGTGTACGACGCCGACACCGAGCTCACCGGCCCGGCGGGCCGGAGGGTTCCGCCGCCTGACGGGCACGGCGCCGGTGTGGCCTCCGGCGACATCCTCGACCTCGACCTTGGCCTGGACCTCGGCCCCGATGGCGATGTCGAGGAGCCGGCCGCGCCCGTGCGGCGGCCGCCGCGGCAGCGCAAGCCGGCTGGAGCGGGCGGCGCCACGGCCGGAGCCGCTTCGACCGCGGGGGCGGACGGCGAGATCGAGCACCTGGTGCCGGTGCCGGTCGAGGGTGACTATGTGCTTCCGTCGCCGACGTTGTTGAAGTCCGGCACCCCACCGAAGGTGCGGTCGGCCGCGACCGACACGGTGATCGCGTCATTGACGGACGTGTTCTCCCAGTTCAAGGTGGATGCCCGGGTCACCGGGTTCACTCGGGGCCCGACGGTCACCCGGTATGAGGTGGAGCTGGGCTCCGCTGTCAAGGTCGAACGGATTACCCAGCTGGCGAAGAACATCGCCTACGCGGTGAAGAGCCCGGATGTGCGGATCATCAGCCCGATCCCGGGGAAGAGCGCGGTCGGCGTCGAGATCCCGAACACCGACCGGGAGCTGGTGTCCCTCGGTGACGTCCTGCGCAGCGCCGACGCCACCGGCAACCCACACCCGCTGGTGGTCGGGCTCGGCAAGGACATCGAGGGTGGCTACGTCCTGGCGAACCTGGCGAAGATGCCGCACATCCTCATCGCCGGCGCGACCGGGGCCGGCAAGTCGACGTGCATCAACACGCTCATCACGAGCGTGCTCGCGCGCGCGACGCCGGACCAGGTGCGGATGGTGCTCGTCGACCCCAAGCGGGTCGAGCTGACCAGCTATCAGGGAATTCCTCACCTCATCACCCCCATCATCACGAACCCGAAAAAGGCGTCCGAAGCGCTGCAGTGGGTCGTGAAGGAGATGGAAAATCGCTACGAGGATCTCGCGGCCTGCGGTGTACGCCATGTGGATGACTTCAACCGCAAGGTGCGCAACGGCGAGATCGTCGCCCCGCCCGGCTCGGAGCGTGTCTACACGCCCTACCCATACATCCTGGCGATCGTCGACGAGCTCGCGGACCTGATGATGGTCGCCCCGCGCGACGTCGAGGACGCGATCTGCCGGATCACCGCGATGGCCCGGGCCGTCGGCATCCACCTGGTGCTCGCGACCCAGCGCCCGTCGGTCGACGTCGTCACCGGCCTGATCAAGGCCAACGTCCCGTCGCGGCTGGCGTTCGCCACCGCGTCGCTGGCCGACAGCCGCACTATCCTCGACCAGGCCGGTGCCGAGAAGCTCGTCGGCCTGGGAGACGCGCTGTTCCTGCCGATGGGGGCGAGCAAGCCGGCTCGCATCCAGGGCGCCTACGTCTCCGAGGACGAGATCGCCGCGATCGTCGACCACACCAAGGAGCAGGCCCCTCCGGCGTTCCGCGAGGACGTGTTCGAGGAGGATGCCGGCCCGCGCAAGGAGATCGACGAGGACATCGGCGACGACATGCAGCTGTTCCTGCAGGCCGTCGAGCTCGTCGTCAGTACCCAGTTCGGCTCGACGTCGATGCTGCAGCGCAAGTTGCGGGTGGGTTTCGCCAAGGCCGGCCGGCTCATGGACCTGATGGAGAGCCGGGGGATCGTCGGCCCGAGCGAGGGCTCGAAGGCTCGTGATGTCCTGGTGATGCCAGATGAGCTGGAAGGACTTCTTGTTACCTTGCGGAGTGGCTGACGTTGGTCAGTTGGTCCCATCGGGAGCGGCGACGGGTTTCGACGAGCGGCGTGGAATCGTAAACTCAGGCAACGTCTATTCATTGCCGTTGGCCTGGCAACCCCGCTGCCCGTTGATCGTCATTGGCCGGCCGTCGCCCCCACGCGGCCCCCGATGCGGGTCATCGGTGCCGCGGCGCGCGTCGGCCAGCGTCGGATGTGTGCGGAGGTTGGCCCGTGGTGGCTTTCGACGAACCGCGCGACCACCATCGTGACCTCAGCGCAGACCCCGTCGAGACCACTGCCCGGCTGGCCCAGGCCGCACCGGCGGCCGACGGGGCTCCTGGGACTCCTGAGGTTCCCGCCGATCCGGCGAGCCCTGAGGCTCCTGCCGGACCCGGGGTCCCTGCCCGATCTGGGAGGTCAGCGGTCGGGGAGGTCCGGGAGCCAGTCCGGGGGGACCGGACCGGCGGCACGCCGGCTGGCGCCGCCCGGGAGGACCGGAGCGAAGCCACGCCCGCTGGCGGCGCCCAGGAGGTCGACGACGGCGGGAGCGTTGGTGCCCGCCTGGCCAGGGCCAGGGTGGCCGCGGGCATGTCGGTCGACGAGGTCAGCGCCCGTACGCGGATCAGGGCGACGCTGATCCGCCAGATCGAGCAGGACGACTTCTCCGGCGTCGGCGGCGCCGTCTACGCCCGCGGCCACATCCGCGGCATTGCCCGCACGCTCGACATCGCCCCGGAATCCCTGATCGCCGCCTACGATGCCAGCCACGAGCGGGTGCCGGCTCCGTCACTCGCGCCGACCAGCTCGTTCGACCCGCTGCGCCACGGCGAGCGCCGTCGCGGTGGCCGCCACTGGGGCACGGCCATGGTCATTTCCGCCGCCGTACTCTGCCTGCTGGCCCTGGTCGCCTTCCTGATCCCGGGCTCGTCGCGGCACGACGCACCGACACCGACACCGGCGACCGCGGCGCCGGGCGCCTCGGCCTCGCCGGCCACCTCGCCCGGTGGCGCCCCGTCCGCGACGGCCCCGCCCACCGAGGTGAACCTGCGGCTCGAGGCGGTCAGCGCGCAGAGCTGGCTGGAGGTCAGCGACGACAGCAACCACGTCGTGCTGCGCCAGATACTGGCCAAGGGCGACACCAAAACGCTCACGGCCAAGGCGCTACAGGTCAAGATGGGCAACGCGGGCGCGATGAACCTGTCCTGCAACGGCCACAAGCTGGGCACGATGGGCGCGCCCGGACAGGTCGTGACGGTGCTGGTGGCGCTCGGCGACTCGGGCGACTGCACGGTCGACGGCGCCACCGCGCCGGCGGGGCAGCGCAACTGATACCGGCGGCCCACCGGCGCCGGGCGCCCGACGCCCGACGGGCGCCGCCACTGGCGTTCGCGCTTTGCCCCAAGGTCTCCCGCCGTGTCCTGGACCACGTTCGTGTCCGCTGGGGAGCGCGTGTTTCGCGCCCCGGGAGGCCGCGCGGCGCGCCCGGCGGCCGTCGCCCGGTAGCCTGACGTGGTGTCCGCTGGTCAAGTCCGCCGCGTCGCGCTCGTCACTCTTGGTTGTTCGCGCAATGAGGTCGATTCGGAGGAGCTGGCGGCCAGGCTCGCCGATGGCGGCTGGCAGCTGGTCGACGACGCCGCCGACGCCGACGCCGTGCTGGTGAACACCTGCGGTTTCGTCGACGTCGCCAAGAAGGACTCGATCGACGCCCTGCTCGCCGCCGACGGCCTGCGCGCCGCGCCCGACTCCGCCGGGCAGGGCCCGAAGGCGGTCGTCGCGGTCGGCTGCCTCGCCGAGCGTTACGGCGCCGAGCTCGCCGAGAGCCTGCCCGAGGCCGACGCCGTGCTCGGCTTCGACGCCTACCCGGACATCGCGGCGAGGCTGCGTGCCGTGCTCGACGGCGAGCGCCCGGCCGCCCACACCCCGCGTGACCGGCGCACCCTGCTCCCGATCACGCCAGTGGAGCGGGGCAGGGCGGCCGCGGCCGACGTCGTGGTGCCGGGGCACGGCACCGTCGCGGCCGTGGCCCCGGCGGCCTCGGCCGTCCCGGCCGTCCCGGCCGTCCCGATGATGCCGGCGGTGATCCGGCGGCGGCTCGAACGAGGGCCGGTGGCCGCCCTGAAGATCTCCAGTGGCTGCGACCGGCGGTGCAGCTTCTGCGCGATCCCGTCCTTCCGCGGGTCGCACGTCTCCCGCCCGCCGCGGGACATCCTTGCCGAGGCGGAGTGGCTCGCCGGGCAGGGCGCCCGCGAGCTGGTGCTCGTCAGCGAGAACTCCACCTCCTACGGCAAGGACCTCGGCGACCTGCGCGCTCTGGAGAAGCTGTTGCCCCAGCTCGCCGCGACACCCGGCATCGTGCGCGTCCGGACCGTCTACCTGCAGCCGGCCGAGACGCGCCCGTCCCTCCTCGAGGTGCTGCTGACCACGCCTGGGGTCGCGCCCTACCTGGACCTGTCCTTCCAGCACGCGAGCCCGGCGGTGCTGCGCCGGATGCGCCGTTTCGGCGGTTCGGTCGACTTCCTCGACCTGCTTCGCCGGGGCCGGGCGCTCGCGCCCACGCTCGGAGCCCGCTCCAATGTGATCGTCGGTTTCCCCGGCGAGACGGCCGAGGATCTCGACATCCTGGCCGACTTCCTCGAACAGGCCGATCTTGACGCGGTCGGCGTGTTCGGATACTCCGACGAAGAGGGCACCGAGGCTGTCGGGCTGTCCGGCAAGGTCGCGCCCCGGGCCATCGAGCGCCGCCGTGCTCGCATCGCCGACCTGGTCGAGCAGCTGACCGCGGCGCGCGCTGAGCGGCGCGTCGGCGAGACCGTGGAGGTGCTCGTCGAAGAGATCTCCGACGACGTGCTCGCGGGAGCCGACGCGCAGGCGGCCCGGTCTGGCGGGGACGGGGGGCCGTCAGGCCGCACGGCCCACGGCTGCGCCGCCCACCAGCAGCCCGAGGTCGACGGGGCCTGCGTCGTGCGGCTTCCCGCGGTGACCGGCACGACCGGTCGGTCCGGCGATCCCGGCGCGCCGGTCGCCGTCGGCGACCTGGTGATCGCGCGGGTGATCGACGTCGAAGGCGTCGACCTGGTCGCCGACTTCGTCGCCGTGCTGGACCGGGCAGGCACGCCGGGCGCCGGCGAGTTCGCGGCCGCCGGTGTTCCTGCTGGATCGGCGAAGCCGGTCCAGCAGGCCGGCTGGGAGGTCCAGGCCGTCGGGGCGCATCGGTGACGGTGGCGGGCCGGCCAGGCGAGGCCGGCCGGAGGGTCACGTCCGGCGTGCCCACCCAGGCCGACGAGACCCTGCCCGCGCAGGCGGCGGCATCCGCGGGCGCCGCGGGCGTCATGGCCGCGCCGCCGGGCGGCGCGCAGCCAGCGGTTCCCGCGGGCTCGGAAAGGCCGGGGGCCGCCGGCTCAACGGCCGAGCCGGTTCGGGAGGCCCGCCGGGAGGCCCACGGCCAGGCGCCGTCCGACGTTCCGGCACCGCCGCCCCCCGCGAGGCTGCTCAACATCGCCAACATTCTGACGATCATGCGGTTGGTCCTGGTGCCGGTGTTCGTCGTGTTCCTGTTCGTCGGCCCGCACGAGGACGGCTGGCGGATCGCCGCCTTCGCCGCCTATGCCGTCGCCGCGATCACCGACCAGATCGACGGGGCGGTCGCCCGCCGCCACGGTCTGGTCACCGAGTTCGGCGCGTTCGTCGACCCGGTCGCCGACAAGGCGCTGACCGGCGCGGCGCTGGTGTCGCTGTCGATCCTCGACGAGATCCCCTGGGCCGTGACGGTGGTCGTCGTCGGCCGGGAACTGGGCGTCACCCTGCTTCGGCTCTGGGTGATCCGGCACGGCGTGATCGCGGCGAGCCGGGGCGGCAAGCTCAAGACGTTGCTGCTCAACATCTCGCTCGGGCTGGCTGTGCTGCCGCTGACCGGGCCGGCGGCGGCGGTCAGCGACGCGGTGCTCGCGGCCGGGGTGGTCGTCGCCGTCGCCACCGGCGTCGACTACGTCGCCCGCGCGCTCAAGCTGCGGCGCGCCTCGGGCTCGCCCAGCACGCTCGACGAGGAGCCGGACGAGGGGCCAGGGGAGGCCGCCAGTGGCACGGGACGGAACGCCGATGCTGGCTGAGATCGTCGCGGTCGGTGACGAACTGCTCTACGGCGACATCATCAACGGCAACGCCGCCTGGCTTGGCCGCCAGCTCGCCGACGTAGGTGTCCGGGTCGGCACGTCGGTCGTGGTCGGCGACGACATCGACCGGATCGAGCGGGCGCTGCGGACGGCCGCTGAGCGCTGCGACGTCGTGGTCGTGACCGGCGGCCTCGGACCGACCCAGGACGACCTCACCCGCGAGGGGATCGCCGCGGCCGCCGGGGTGGCGCTGCGCCGGGACGAGTTCCTCGAGGCACTGCTGCGGCGCCGGTTCACCGAGCTGCGCCGCGACGTGCCCGCCATGAACTACCGACAGGCCGACCTGCCCGGGGGCGCCGAGCCGTTGCCGAACGGGCCGGGCACGGCGCCCGGCATCCGGATCGAGATCGGCCGCGCCGTGCTGTACGCGATGCCCGGCGTGCCGCGCGAGATGCACGCGATGTTCACCGCCAGCGTGCTGCCGGACCTGTCGCGCCGAGCCGGGCAGCCGTCCGTCGTCGTGCATCGGGTGCTGCGCACGGCCGGCGTCTGGGAGTCCGCCGTCGCCGAGGCGCTGTCCGACGAGGTCGAGCGCCTGCGCGACGTGGGTAACCCGACGATCGCGTTCCTCGCGAGCGAGGGGCAGACCCGGGTGCGGATCACCGCGGGGGCCGCCGACCGTGCGGAGGCGGGGCGCCTGATCGCCCCGGTCGAGGCGGCGGCGCGCGCGGCGCTGGGCCCGGCCGTCTACGGCACCGACGACGACACGCTGGCCGGCGTCGTCGGCGCCCAGCTGGCGGCCAGCCTGGGCACCGTCGCGGTGGCCGAGTCACTCACCGGTGGCCGGCTGGCGGCGGCCTTCACCGGGACCCCCGGCGCCTCGGCCTACTTCCGAGGCGGCGTCGTCGCCTACGCGACCGACGCGAAGGCATCCGTGCTCGGCGTCGACGAGGCCGTCCTCGCGACGGAGGGCGCGGTCTCGGCGCGCACCGCCGCCGCGATGGCGGCTGGCGTGCGCGAGATGTTCGGCGCCACCTGGGGGCTCGCGACCACCGGTGTGGCCGGGCCCGAGGAGCAGGAGGGCAAGCCGGTTGGCACGCTCCACCTGGGACTCGCCGGTCCGGACGGCACTGTGACCCGGTCGCTACGGCTGCCCGGGGACCGGCCGCTTATTCAGACCTTCGCGGTTGTGCAGGCGCTCGACGTGTTACGGCGTACGCTCTCGGGACTGCCGGTGGCAGGCGCCGGACCGCTGGGGAGTGCGGAGATCCCCGCCGGCTAGGGGTGAGGAGGTGCGATCATGCTTGCCCCTTGTGATCGTGCATCGACCGCGCCTATGTGCGACGTCGACGGTGGGCTCACAAGTAGGAGCGCCCGAGGGCTCCGATGGCGGATGTCGACCGTTGAAGCAGGTAGATACGCTTCCAAGACGCGTTTCGGGGCACTCCTGGGATTGTTCGCCGGACGCGCGGTGGTTACAGAGCTACGGTCCCGTCAACGGCCACTCGATGACCGTGCCGGTAGGTATACGGTGAAACCCATACCGTGGACGAAGGAGGAGGCGCGATGGTCCTGCTCCGACGCATGATCGGTGAGGCGCTCCGCCGTCGCCGCCAGGATCAGCACCGGACGCTCCGGGAGGTGTCGTCCGCGGCCCGGGTGTCGCTCGGCTACCTGTCCGAGGTCGAGCGTGGGCAGAAGGAGGCCAGCTCCGAGCTGCTCGCGTCGATCTGTGATGCGCTCGGCGTCGGCCTGGCCGATCTGCTGCGCGAGGTGAGCGACGACGTCGAGCTGGCAGAGCTCGCCGCCGAGACGCCCCGCGTCGGCGCCCCGATGGTCGTCTCCGCCCGTCCTCCGGCCCCCATGGTCAACCGCGCGGCCTGACCGCGGGCCGGCCCCGCCGGCCGGACGAGACAAATCGGGCGGAGCCCACGAAAGCGAATGCTGGGCGCGCCGATATCGGGCGCTGGCGCACTGCGTACCAGATTGACCTGGTTGCCCCCGTCGATTCCGCGCGCAGCACCTGATCAATGCCACGCCGGCGGATCAGCTGTGAGCGCAATCGGCGGGAAGTCGCCGTTCCGGCTCACCCGGAACGGCGGGTGTCCGAAAACGGACATATGCCGTCGATCGGTGACGTTCGTACAGGGCTGTCTGCACGGGCCAGTGACGTGCGACGATCGGACTATGGCGAATGTCGTCCGGCGGGCGTTGCGCTATCTGTCCGCGTCGGCGAACCGGAAGTTCGACGAGAAGGCCGATCCGCGGGTGCAGATCGACCAGGCCATCACTGAGGGCCGTCGTCAGCACGAGGCGCTGCGCCAGCAGGCCGCCCTGGTGCTGGGCAACCAGCGCCAGCTGGAGATGCGGATGGCGCGCCAGATCGAGAACGTCACGATGCTCACGGAGTCGGCGCGCTCCGCGCTCGCCTTCGCCGACAACGCCCGCGTGAGCGGCGACGCCGCCGCCGCGGCTCAGTACGAACAGACGGCGCAGGCGTTCGCCGGCGAGCTGGTCGCGGGGGAGTCGTCGCTGGATGACATGCGGACCCTGCACCAGCAGGCGGTCGAGTCCTCCGAGCTCGCCCGGCGCGCCGTCGACGACAACACCGAGCGGCTGCGCAGGCAGCTCGCCGAGCGAGCGCGGCTGCTGACGCAGATCGAGCATGCCGCGATGCGCGAGCAGATGAGCAAGGCGATGGAGTCGATGTCGGAGCTCGCTCCGGCCGGCGACACGCCGACGCTCGCCGAGGTCCGCGAGAAGGTCGAGAAGCGCTACTCCGTCGCCATGGGCCGGCACGAGCTGGCCTCCGCCGGCGTCGAGGCGCGCATGCTGGAGGTCCGCCGGGCGACCATCGACGCGAGGGCGACCAACCGGCTCGCCGAGCTGCGCGCGGGCCTGGCCGCTGGGCCGGGCGCCGCCGGTGGCGGCGGCCAGCCGACGGGGGCGGGCCAGGTGCCGGCCGGCGACAACCGAGTCACCCTCGGCAAGAGCCAGCCGCCGACGCCCGACGCGCGCGAGGACCGCGGCGCGGACGCCACTGGCCCAGCGGCCTCGGGTCCGTGACCGGGCCGATGCCCACGATGCCCACGGGACGGCGACGGTGACCTGGCCTGGTGTGGGCGGCGGCCCGCCGGGGCCACCGAGCGGCGGGCCCGGCGGGCGCCCTGGGCAGCCGCCGCCCCCGCCGCCCCCGCCGGCCCCGCCGCCCCGGTCCTGGCCCTCGCCGCCGGGCTGGGGGCCGCCGCCCTGGCGGCCCCAGCAGGAACCGCCGCGGCGGCCTGGCGCTCAGGGACCGGACCCCTCCGGGAGGCGGCCGTGGGTCCGGGCGGAGGGCTGGGACTGGCGGCGGAGGATCCAGCCCAGGATGCCGGATGCCATGGCGGCCGAGATGGAACGGCGAGGCGCCCAGCGTGAGGCGCGGGCCGCCACCCGCTATGCCCGGCACGCCCGGTGGACAGCCGGCGGATGGGCCGCGCTCGCCGCGGTCATCACCCCGGCTGGCGTGGCTTTCGGCCACGAATGGTGGATGTGGCTCCTCGCCGGTGCCGGCTCGCTGGTCAACAGCGGGCTGTGGGCACTGCAGGCGGCCAGGGCCGACCGGCAGACGCCGGGGCCGCCGCTGCCGGTGTCCGCCGCGCCGGGCGTACGGGCGCTGACCGGCTCGGCGGCGGCCGGACCGCTGCGCCGCGGCGAGGAGGCGATCAGCGCTTTTCTCGCGCTGGCGCGGCCGGTGCCGCCTGGCCCGACGGCGGACGTGATCCGCTCCGCGATGGCGTCGGCCGCCGAGGTGGTCGACGGGCTGCGGATGCGGGCGAACCGCGTCGTGGCCTGCGAGGCGGCGGCACGGGCGCTGGCCGACCGGTCCGCGCGTGCCCAACTGGCCGGCACCGTCCAGGCCCTTGCCGAGGAGATGAACACGGCCGTGCGAGCCCTCGACGACCTCGTCGCCGCCGCGGCCGAGGTCGTCGGCGCCGGCGTCTACGCCTACTCCGGCGGCCTGGACCTCGGTGGCCCGGCGCCGCCTGGGACACCGGTCGGTGGTGCCGCGCTCGGCGTGGCGCCCGTCGACCTCGACGCGTTGGCCGAACAGGCGGAGAACCTGCGCGGCTACGCCGCCGGCCTGCGTGACGTCGGCGCGGCCGCCCGCGGCCTGCCCGCCGCGGGCCGCGGGACCGCCGCTGGCGGTGCCGCCACCTCGGATCTCGGCCCCACCGGTCGCTAGCCGGCGGTGCCGTCAGGCAGGCTGGCCGCGGGCGCCTCGGCGAGGGCGGTGGTGGGCAGCCGGCGGGCGGCAAGCAGACCGACCAGGCCGACCGCGGTCGCGAGCGCGAAGGCGCCCGCGAGACCGGCGACGGAGGCCACGTGGCCGGCGGCGTTGACCGCGCCGCCCGCCGCGTCGGCGGCGGGGTGGCTCGTCGCCGCGCCGGCGGCGACCGCGACGCCGCCCAGCCCGGCGCCGAAGGTCACCCCGAGGTTGTCCGAGAGCGAGACCGCGCTGCTCGCCATGCCCTGGCGGTCCGGCGGTGCCTCGTTCAGCGCCACGTTCATGATCGGTGAGTAGGCGACACCGATCCCGAAACCGGCCAGGCCCCAGCAGGCGATCCCCACGGCCAGCGGCACCTGGGTGCTGAGCAGCGCCGTCCCGGTGCCCGCCACGCTGAGCACCAGCGTGCCCAGGCCCACGGTGACCAGGAACCGCCCGGAACGGCGGGTCGCGAGCCTCGCCTGAGTCCACGACCCGACGGTCCAGACGACCGCCGCCGTGGAGACGGCGAGGCCCGCGACCGTGGCGGAGGCGTGCCGCACGGAGGTGATGGCGAGCGGGACGAACGTGTCCGCGCCGAAGAACGCGAACGCGAGCAGCCCACGCACCGCCACGGCCGCCGGCGCCCCCGGGCGAGCCCGCAGCGTTCCGGCGGGCAGCAGCCGGCGCAGCGGCCCGATGCCCGCGAGCAGGCCGGCGACGACGAGCGGGATGCCGAAAAGCGATCGGCTGGTCACGCCGGCGAGCAGCAGGCCCGCGCCGGCCGCGACCCGCACCGCCCGCACCAGCGGCCCCCTGCCGGCCTCGACGGCGGGCCATACCCCGGCGCGGTCCGTCGCTGGCCCACCGGGCACGTCACCCGGCCCGCCGTTCGCCGGGCCGGCGAAGACGGCCGTCCCGGCCACCCCGTCCTCACCGGGGGCGGTGATGATGCCCTCCCGCATGGGTGGTGACGTCGCGCCGGCCACCCGCAACGCCCCGACCGTGACGGCGCCGGCCACCACGACGAGGGGGATCAGGCCGCCGAACACCCACCGCCAGCCGACCTGCTCGGCGAGGAACGCCGCGGCCGCCGGGCCGCCGAGGCTCGGTACCACCCAGGCCGTCGCCAGCACGGCGAACACCTTCGGCCGCACCTGGGCCGGGTATGTCCGCCCGACCGTGCCGAAACAGACCGCGGCGATCGCGCCGTCCCCCAGCCCCTGCAGGCCGCGGCCGACGATCACGATCTCCATGTCCACGGCGGTCGCCGCCACCACGAGCCCCGCGCCGAACACCAGCAGGCCGACGACGAACGGGCGGATCGGCCCGGCCCGGTCCATCGCCGCGCCGGCGAGCACGAGACCGACCACCGTGGTCAGGAAGAACGCCCCGGTCAGCCATCCATACAGGTTCAGGCCGTGCAGATCCGCCGACACCAGCGGCGCCACCGTGACGACGGCGAGCGACTCGAACGCGAGCAGGGTGATCGTCGAGACCAGGCCCACCGTCAGGACCCGCAGCTCCGGCCCCCAGATCCTGACGGCCGGCGCTGATCGCTGTGGTTGGTCGAGCGCCGTGTCCGTCACCCCCACACCCCATACCTTCCGGCCGCCCAGGGGCAAATCGCCTCAGCCGCCCCTCGTCCGTCGCCCAGCGGCGGCCCCGCCGGTACCGGACCGCGCCGGTAGCGGACCCGCGAGTGATCCCTCAATGGGCGCGCGTCAGCCGCGCAGACGCAGGCCGCCCCGGGGCGTCGGGTGGAAGCCGGCGCGCAGCAGCGCCTCGCCCAGCGCGCTGCCGGTGACCGCCTGCCCGTCGGCTCGCTCGACGGCCAACCGGCCGAGCCAGCCATCGCGTACCGCGAGCGCCAGCGCGTCCACCGCCGGTTGCAGCGCCCGTGCCGGGTTCGGCCAGGACAGCAGCGTCTTCCCACCGCGTTCGACGTAGAGCAGCAGGTCGCCGTCGACCAGCACGACCAACGCCCCCGCCTTGCGGCCGGGGCGATGACCAGGACCATCGCCGCCCACCCCCTCCGGCCGGGAAGGCCAGGGCAGCGCCGCGCCATACGGGTTCGCCGGGTCGGTGGCCGCGAGCACCACAGCTCGTCGTTCCGCCCCGGCCCGCGCACCTCCCGCGCCCGGGATCCGGCCGAACATGTGGATATTTCCGACGGTGCCCCCGAGCCCGACCTGGCCGGCCGGGCCGGCGGGACCCGCTGGCTCGGCGGCCCAGTCGGGTTCCTCGGCCGCGGCGCGCTGCTCGCCGGCGATCACGCGGAGCCGGTCGACCGCGCCCGGCATCGCGAACTGGGCCGCGCCGAGCCCCTCGACGAAGTAGCCGCGGCGGGCCCGGCCCGCGTCCTCGAAGGCGGACAGCACCCGGTAGACGGCGGCGAACCCGCCGGGGGCGTGCTCGGCGGTGGCAGCCCCCCGGGTGACGATGCCGTGCCGGTCCAGCAGCGTCTCGGTGAGTGCGTGCGCCCGCCGCGTCGGGTCGGTGTCGCGGGCGGGCAGCAGCGACCAGCGGCCCGCGACCATGGGCGGCCCGGAACGGCGGGGCACCGCGGGGCGGCCAAGGCCCGCTCCCCGGCCGAGGCCGGCGGCCCCTGGTGGATGGTGGCCCGAGGCGAAACGGAGGCTCGTCCGGCGGGGGCGCGGCGCCGACCGGTGGGCGGTGGCCGAGCCTCCCGCGAGGCGGGCGCGCAGTGGGGCGAGCGTGTCGTTGGTGATCAGACCCGCCCAGGCGA
The DNA here is from genome assembly GCF_001854805.1 of Pseudofrankia coriaricola. GTDB lineage: Bacteria > Actinomycetota > Actinomycetes > Frankiales > Frankiaceae > Pseudofrankia. The sequence goes on along the minus strand of NZ_MBLO01000210.1, from coordinate 57,556 downwards.
GATCCCAGATCACGTTCGCGAGCGCCGTGTCGTCCAGGCTGCCGACCCGGTCCGACAGGGTTCGGAAGAACAGCGCCAGGTCGTCGGCGAGCGCGTCGAGAACCGCGCGGTGCAGCGGGCTCGCCACCCCGGCGGCGACGCCGCCCAGATCCACCACCTCGCCGCTCGCGGGCTCGTCCACCCTCCTCTCCGCCTCGCCGGCACCCGCGGCCATGGCCGCCGCGGTGGTGGTGTCGGTGGCGAGGTCCGGCGCGACCGGAGGAAGCAGCAAGGGGGCGGCGTCGGCGAGCACCAGGGTCAACCAGCCGTCGTCACCGGGCAGCCCGCCCGCCCCGGCCCACAGCACCTCACCGCTCGCGCACAGCTCGTCGAGCATCGCGGGCGAGTAGTCGGACACCCGGGCCGGCAGGACCAGCTGCTCCCAGGCACTGGCCGGGATCAACGCCCCCTGCAGCTGCTCGACGGCCCTGGCCACCCCGTCGACACCGCGCGAACGCCCACTGGTCACCGCCTGCCAGGCGGGCAGGAAGGCCGCGAGCGCACGCGGCGGCACCGCCTCCACCTCACGGCGCAGCGCCGCCAGGCTGCGCCGTCGCAGCCTGCGCAGCACCTCGGCGTCGCACCACTGTTCCCCCGGCCGCCCCGGCCGCAGCTCGCCCCTGACCAGCCGGCCGACCCCCACCAGACGTTCCAGGGCCGCCACGGCCACCGAGACACCCAGGCCGAACCGCGTGGCCAGCTCGTCGGCGTCGAACGGGCCGTGCGTGCGGGCGTACCTGGAGACCAGGTCACCGAGCGGGTCGCGGACCGGCTCGGTGAACGCCGCCGGCACCCCCATCGGCAGCGGCACTCCCAGCGCGTCGCGCAGCCGCCCCGCGTCCTCGACCGCGACCCAGCGTTCCTCGCCGGCGATCCGCACCCGCAGTGCCCGGCCCGCGGCGGCGAGCGCCTCGAGCCATTCCTCGGTCGCGCCCCGGGCGAGCGCCTCGGGCGTCGTCAGGTCGCCGAGCACCCGCAGGAGGTCGGCGGCCCCCTCGAGGTCGCGGGCCTGTCGCTCGGGTGCCAGCCGCGCGAGCTCCGCCTCGACGGCGGCGAGCGCCTCCGGGGCGATCAGTTCCCGCAGGTCCGCCTCGCCGAGCAGCTCGGCGAGCATCCGGCTGTCCAGCGACAGCACCTGCGCGCGCCGCTCAGCCAGCGGGGCGTCCCCGTCGTAGATGAAGGTGGCGACGTAGCCGAACAGCAGGGACCGGGCGAACGGCGACGGCGCCGGCGTCTCGACCTCGACGACCCGCAGCCGGCGGGCGTCGACGTCGCGCATGAGCGCGGTCAGGCCCGGGACGTCGAAGACGTCCTGCAGGCACTCGCGCATCGTCTCCAGCACCACCGGGAAGCTCTCGAACTCGGCGGCCACCGACAGCAGCGCCGCGCTGCGCTGGCGCTGCTGCCACAGCGGCGTGCGCCTCCCGGGGGAGCGGCGCGGCAGCAGCAGCGCCCGCCCCGCGCACTCGCGGAACCGGCTGGCGAACAGCGCGCTGCCGCCGACCTCCGCCCGCACGAGGGCGGAGATCTCGTCGGGGTCGAAGACGGCGTCCGCCGCGGTCGGCGGCGCGTCGGCGTCGGGCACCCGGGCGACGATGCCGTCGTCGGTGTGCATGATCTGGACCTCGACGCCGTAGCGCTCGCGCAGGCGGCCGCCGATCGCCAGGGCCCACGGGGCGTTGACCCGGGCGCCGAACGGCGAGTGCACGGCCAGGCGCCAGTCGCCCAGCTCGTCGCGGAACCGCTCGACGACGAGCGTGCGGTCGTCGGACAGGCGGCCGGTGGCGGCCCGCTGCTCGTCCAGGTAGGTGAGCAGGTTGCTCGCCGCCCACTCGTCCAGGCCCGCGGCGCGCAGCCGTGCCTCGGCCTCGTCCGGCGTCTTCTTCGTGAGCTCGCGCAGGAACCCGCCGAGCGCCCGGCCGAGCTCGGCGGGGCGGCCGGGGGAGTCGCCGTGCCAGAAGGGCAGCCGGCCCGGCCGGCCCGGCGCCGGGGTGACCAGCACCCGGTCCGGGGTGATCTCCTCGACCCGCCAGCTCGACGACCCGAGCAGCACCACGTCGCCGACGCGGGACTCGTAGACCATCTCCTCGTCGAGCTCGCCGACCCGGCTCGCCTTCTCGCCCACGAGGAACACGCCGAACAGGCCACGATCGGGGATCGTGCCGCCGCTGGTCACCGCGAGCCGCTGCGCGCCCGGCCGGCCCGTCACCGTGCCCGCCGCGCGGTCCCAGACGATCCGCGGGCGCAGCTCGGCGAACGCGTCCGAGGGGTACCGGCCGGCCAGCATGTCCAGCACCGCCTCGAACGCGGACGCCGGCAGCGTCGCGAACGGCGCCGCGTGCCGGACCAGCGCTCCCAGCTCCTCGACCGGCCACGTGTCGACCGCGACCATCGCGACGATCTGCTGGGCGAGGACGTCGAGCGGGTTACGCGGGTAGCGCGCCTCCTCGATCTCCCCGTCGCGCATCCGCTCGGCGACCACCGCGCACTCCAGGAGGTCGCCACGGTGGCTGGGCAGCACCACCCCGCGGCTGGCCGCGCCAACCTGGTGGCCGGCGCGGCCGACCCGCTGCATGCCGGCGGCGACGCTCGGCGGCGAGGAGATCTGGACCACCAGGTCGACGGAGCCCATGTCGATGCCCAGCTCCAGGCTGGAGGTCGCGACCACGGCGGGCAGCCGGCCGGCCTTGAGGTCCTCCTCGATCAGCAGCCGCTGCTCCCGGCTGACGCTGCCGTGGTGCGCCCGGGCCACCTCGGCGAACGGGAGCGGTCGGGCGGAACCCGCCTGGCCCATCACCTCGGCGGGCGTGCCGGTCGCCTCCGGCGCGGCCATGACCGGGCCGTCGAGATCGTCCAGGTCGATCATTCCCGAGCCGCGCTCCACACCCGCCATCTCGGCCGCCAGCAGCCGCTGCGCGTGCAGCTCGTTCAGCTTGGCGCACAGCCGTTCCGCCACCCGCCGCGAGTTGGCGAAGACGATCGTCGACGTGTGCGCCTCGATCAGGTCGAGCACTCGTGCCTCGACGGCCGGCCAGATCGACGGCCGGCTCGGCACGGCGGCGGGCGGCCCGCCGCCCAGGGTGTCCAGGCCGGGAAGCCCGGCGAGCGCCCCGGAGCTGTCGGGGCTGGCCAGCAGACCTCCCAGATCGGCTTCGCCGATCCGGGAGGGACCCCGGCCGAGGCCGGCGGGGGCGCCGGGGTCGGCCATGTCCTGGACGGGCACCACGACGTCGACCTGCAGGGTCTTCTCGGTCGGTGGGCGGACCACCGTCACCGGGCGGGCGCCGCCGAGGAAACGCGCGACCTCCTCCACCGGGCGCACCGTCGCGGACAGGCCGATCCGCCGCGCCGGGGTTTCCAGCAGGGCATCGAGGCGTTCGAGGCTGAGCGCCAGGTGGGCGCCGCGCTTCGTGCTCGCGACCGCGTGCACCTCGTCCACGATCACCGTTTCCACGCCGCGCAGCGACTCGCGCGCCTGGCTGGTCAGGATGAGGAACAGCGACTCCGGCGTGGTGATCAGAATGTCGGGCGGGGTGCGGCCGAACGCGCGCCGCTCGGTGGCCGGGGTGTCGCCGGTGCGCATCGCGACCGTCACCTCGGGCACGGTCACGCCCAGCCGGGTCGCGGCGGCCTGGATGCCCGCCAGCGGAGCCCGCAGGTTGCGAGCCACGTCCACAGCGAGCGCCTTGAGCGGGCTGACGTAGAGGACCCGGCAGCGGCGGGTGGGGTCCGGGGGCGAAACCGGCGAGGACGTCTGTGACGAGGTCCGCGGCGCGGACGCGGTTGCCCGTCGTGAGGACGCGGCCGGTGATGACGCGGAGCGCGGGCGCGCGGCGTCTGGCAGGCCGGCACGCACGAGTTCGTCCAGCGACCACAGGAACGCCGCGAGGGTCTTGCCCGAGCCGGTCGGCGCCACCACCAACGCGCTGCCGCCCGCCCGCACCGCCGTCCACGCGCCGGCCTGGGCCGCGGTCGGCGCCGGGAAGGCGGCGGAGAACCATGCCCTGGTCGGCGCCGAGAACGTCGCGAGGGGGTCGGAAGAGGACATGGAGGCCAGTCTGCATCCCACCTCCGACACAGCGCTCCGTCCGACCTGGCCGCTTGTGGCGCCAGTCCGCTACGCAGGTGCCCGTGTTCGGCTACGCGGCCGGTCTACCAGCGGGTGGCCGACGATGTTGCATGAGGACGAAGAGCGAGTCATCCCAGCTGAGACGTCCGCCGCCGTGAGTCTGAATCGCGTCGGCGGCGACGTCTCGCGTCGCCGCGGCGAGGCGGGCGACGGGCCGGGTACCGGCGTCCAGACACGGTGCCGGGGTCACGACGAAGCCGTCGGGCAGCGTCGCGACGATCCTTCCGTCGTCACGGCGGCTCAGGGTGATGCCCTCGTCATGGATCAGCTGGTGATGGCGGCTGCACACCAGCGTCAGGTTCTCCAGATCTGTGTCGCCCTCATCGGCCAGCCACTCCAGCAGGTGATGCACCTGAAGCCAGCGGGTGTGGGTGCAGCCCGGATACCGACAGGTGCCCTGGTCACGGGCGTAGACGGCCTCCCGTAGCCGGCGGGTCGGTACCCGGCGCCGCCGCCCGAGCGCGAGCGGGTTCCCGGCCGTGTCCCGGACCAGCGCTCGCATCAGGCCGTCGCAGCCGAGCCGGCGCAGCACCGCCTGGGGCAGGCCGACCTCGGGCTCCGCGTCGCAACGCAGCAGGCCACGGGCAAGCCTGCTGACCGGATCCGAACCGGTCGTCGTCGCCCCCGAAGCCACCAGCCCTTCATGCCTGCCTCCGTCACTCCAGCCTCCGTCACCTGAGCGGGCGAGCCCTTTCGCCAGGCCGTCGGTGGTGTCAGCGGTGCTGACCTGGCGAGGCGCCTCCCGCGTCCGCCCTCCGGCGCTGGGCGCCGGAGCCCTGGGCGTGTTCGGCGGCCGACCGGCGCTTCGCGGGGGCTCGCCCGTCGGGGCCATCCCATCCCTCGCGAGGCCGGTCGGGCCTCCCGCCACGCCCGCGGGACTCCGGGCCCCCGCCACGCGCTGACCGGTGCTCAGCAGAGTCTCGGCGTCGACATGCACGGTGACCGTGTGGGACGGGCTCATCAGGTCTGGGACAGGCCGGTGAAGGAAGCCCTCAGCCAGCGCCACCAACGCGTCGGCGTCGGCCTTCCGGTCTCGCGGGGCGTTGACGATCTGCCCGTCCGCCGGCGACGCCTCGGCCTCGGCGCCGGTCCGGGGTGGACTGGAGTCGTCGAGGCTGGCTCTCGCGGCGTCGATCGCGACGGCCAGCCGGGCGCCCTCCTCCGCCGTCAGCACAGCCTGCAGGCGAAACAGCCCGTCCGCGCGGGTACTCCAGGTCACCTTCCGCGTCGCCCGCTGCTCGGCCGGATCCGCAGTCAGCTGGTGGTAGCGCGACGCGAGCCGCTCAAGCTGGCCTGCGGTGCAGTGCAGCGCATGCGACAGCCAGGTCTGCTCCGTCGCGGTCTCGGCCACGCGCGCCACGGCGCGCACCTTGGAGTAGGACAACCGTCCCTCGGCGAACGCCGCCCGCAGCGCGGGCAGCTCCTCCAGCGCGTGGGCGACGGCCATGTGTTCCTGTGCCGTCCGGATTCCCAGGCCACACCGCCAGGACAGCCACTGTGCGCAGGTCGCCATTCCCAGCCCCGACCAGCCTCGCCGCCGGTCGAACGCGGCCAGCATCGTCAGCAGCTGGCAGGTCGCCGCGGCGATCCGCGCCGCCCAGGCACAGATGGCGCGTTCCAGCTCCGTCAGCGGGACCGTTTCGACCTCGTCCACCACGGAGGTGGATGCACCGACGCCGGGCGACTCGGCGCCGAGGGAGCTGATATCGATCTTCGTGGTGGTCATGGGCACCGCCGGGACAGGGGTGGCGGGCCCCGCGCCCGCCGCTGCCGCCATGGTCGCGTTCGGGTACGACATTTTCGCAGGTCAGCCTGGGGGAGCGAGGCTGGTGAAGGTGGCGAGGCGAGCGCGGATCTCCGTATCTCCGCGCCTCCGTATCTCGCGCTTTCCTGTCTCCGCGCTCATCCGTGTCCCGGTGTCTGCCGTCCGCTGTCCTCCGTGTCCGCTGTCCGGCGTCGCCGCCGGGTTCTCGCTCGCCACTCGGTGCCTGGCGGGGGGCGTGCCGGACCTTGAGGCCAACGTTGGTGGCCGGCCCGCGGACGGACAGGTGGGGCTGTCGGGCGGCTTGCCGGTTCCGTGGACTGGAAAGTGATCTTCGCGTTCCGCGGAACGTGTGTTTCTCCGCGGGGCCGCGTTACCAGCCCCTGAGAGATGGCGCTGGACGTGCGCCGCGGGACTGGCGACCGGCACGTCCGGGCCGATCACCGGATGAGCGGCCCTCGGCGCGCCTCGTCGGTCCCTGGACCCGCGCTGACGTCGGCCGCGGGGCTTGCGTGGCCGCCCGGTCGCGGCCAGTCGCCACCGCCAGGCCCACGCCGCCTGGCTTCAGCCGGCTTCGACTGTCGGCCCAGGGCCGCGGGGTTCACCGGGTGGGCTGGCAGGCACACTGGGCGGGTGCGACTCACGGAGTTCTGGGCCCGGATGAACAGGCAGTTCGGCGCCGAATACGCGGAGTCCGTCGCTCGCGACCATGTGCTGGCCAGCCTCGGCGGCGTCACTGTCGAAGGTGCGTTCGCCCGGGGCGAGGACGCGAAGGCCGTCTGGCGTGCCGTGTGCGCGGAGTTCGACGTCCCCGCCAGGGAGCACTGACTCTCCGCGCTCGCCGCGGCCTGGCCCGCTCCGGCGGAGCACGGGGCGGCTCGTCGGGGAAAACCTGGCGGGGTTCGGCGTGTTGGGTTCGAAGTCGAACGCGTGTTCGGCTAAGGTTGTCCACATGCGCGCGGTTGTCCACAGATGCGAGGCGGCCCTCGAAACTGTCGGACCGACCCCCTAACGTCGCCTCGTGGCCACCAAGACTCGACGACCTCAGCCAGGAGTTGCTCCGATGGCAGGACCCGACCGCGCCAAGGCGTTGGACAACGCCCTCGCGCAGATCGACAAGCAGTTCGGCAAGGGCTCCGTCATGCGCCTCGGCGACGAGACCCGCATGCCCATCCAGGTCATTCCCACCGGGTCGATCGCGCTCGACGTGGCGCTCGGGATCGGTGGTCTGCCCCGCGGCCGGATCATCGAGATCTACGGCCCGGAGTCGTCCGGCAAGACGACGGTCGCGCTGCACGCGGTGGCGAGCGCGCAGGCGGCCGGCGGCATCGCCGCCTTCGTTGACGCCGAGCACGCGCTCGACCCGGACTACGCGTCCAAGCTCGGCGTCGACACCGACAACCTGCTGGTCTCCCAACCGGACACGGGCGAGCAGGCCCTCGAGATCGCCGACCTGCTGGTTCGCTCCGGCGCGCTGGACATCATCGTCATCGACTCGGTGGCCGCGCTGGTGCCGCGGGCCGAGATCGAGGGCGAGATGGGCGACAGCCACGTCGGCCTGCAGGCCAGGCTGATGTCCCAGGCGCTGCGCAAGATGACGGGCGCGCTGTCGAACTCCAACACCACCGCGATCTTCATCAACCAGCTCCGCGAGAAGATCGGTGTCATGTTCGGCTCGCCGGAGACGACGACCGGTGGCAAGGCGCTGAAGTTCTACGCATCCGTGCGCCTCGACGTCCGCCGGATCGAGACGCTCAAGGACGGGGCTGAGGCGGTCGGCAACCGGACCAGGGTGAAGGTCGTCAAGAACAAGGTCGCCCCGCCGTTCCGCACCGCCGAGTTCGACATCGTCTACGGCGGCGGCATCAGCCGCGAGGGCTCGCTCATCGACATGGGCGTCGAGCACGGGATCGTCCGGAAGTCCGGCGCCTGGTACACCTACGACGGCGACCAGCTCGGCCAGGGCAAGGAGAACGCCCGCAACTTCCTGCGCGACAACCCCGACCTCGCCGACGAGATCGAGAAGCGCATCAAGGAGAAGCTGGGCATCATCCCCACCCTCGACGGTGACGTCCTCGCGCCTGTCCCGGTCGATCTCTGATCTTGCTGCCCTGTCGCGCTGCCCGGTTCTCAACGTCGAGCTACTTGGTCCAGGAGGAACGCATGGCCGGGCAGGGCGGGCGGGGGGCCGTGGAGGCGGAGCGGGACCCGGTGGGGGTGGCGCGGGAGATCTGCCTGCGGCAGCTGGCGGTTCGGGCGCGCAGCAGGGCGGAGCTGGCGGGGACGTTGCGGCGGCGAGGGGTGGCCGACGATGTCGCGGAGGCGGTGCTCGACCGGCTGACGGCGGTCGGGCTGATCGACGACGACGCGTTCGCGACGGCGGTGGTCTCCTCGGCCAGGGAGAACCGCGGACTGGCCAGGCGGGGGCTCGCGGTCGAGCTGCGGCGCCGGGGCGTGGACGACGACGTCGCCGCCGCCGCGTTGGCGGATGTCGGCGGCGCGGACGAGGAGGCCACCGCTCGCGAGCTCGTCGCCCGTCGGCTGAGGACCATGGCCGGGCTGGACCGGCAGGTCCAGCTGCGCCGCCTGGTCGCCATGCTTGGTCGCAAGGGCTACCCGACGGAGCTTGCCGTCCGGGTCGTCACCGAACTGCTCGGCTCGGAGAGCGACCTCGACGATCACCCCGCGGGAGCGGCCGGCTTCGGTGACGTCGACGAGCCCGGCCACGGAGACGGCTGACCGGTCTCTGACCAGGGCCGGGGGTCCGGGCATCCGGTATTTCTTGACCTGGGAAAAGCGGTCGACCTACTCTCGGCAACGGTGCGAGGACTCCCGCGGACTACGCGGTCGCGATAGTTGGCTAACTACACACGAGGGCAACTTCGGCGCTTCGTGCGCTGTCGGGGCCCAACTACGGCGTGGAGAGACATGTTCGCGCCCCGTTGGTCCTCTGCGACGTTCAGTGAGCGCTGGCTGTGCAGGGAAGGCGTGGCCACGTCTTTTCCGCCCTGGTGGACGCCGCCGTTCGGGGTGGGTCCTTCGCCGCTCCAGTCCGGTCTACGGGAACTGGCGGGTCGGCTTCGTTTTCGCCGGCCGGTGGCTGCCTTCCTGGTGGGCTGGATGGCCCGGGGAGCAGCTTCCTCGTCGACATCCGCGCGCGGATATCGACGGAGATCCGGCTCCCCCTCCCGGGAGGAGCATCGGTGGTCGGCGTGCTCGTGGCACTCGTCGCGGTGGTGCTGGTCGCCGTCGTCACCCTCATCCTGGTCGCCGCGCGGCTGATCCGAGCGGGTGCTCGCCCCGCCGTCGAAGCGCCCCGCGTGATCTCCGCCTCGCCATCGACCAACGACGGCCAGACAGCGGCGGCATTGTTGGCCGCGCAGGCGGAGGCCGTCGCCAAGGCCGAAGCGGCCGCCACGGAGAAGACCGAAGCGGCGGCCCGGGAGAAAGCCGAGGCCCTTGCCCGCAAGCTCGCCGAGGCGGAGCGTGACCGGGCCGAGGCCGCCCGGCGCGAGGCACAGCAGGAACGAGACAAGGCCCTCGCCGAGCTGCGCGGCCGGCGTGAGGAACTGCGCGACTGGGACAACCGCCTCGCCCAGCGTGAGACGCGCGTCGAGGAACGACTGGCCGCCCTCGAGGACCAGACCCGCCGGATCGAGTCGCGCGACCGTGAGCTCGTCGAACGGGATGCCGCGCTCGCCCGCCGGGCCAAGGAGACCGAGGAACTGGACGCCCGTCGCCTGGCTGCCCTCGAACAGGCCTCCGGCATGACCTCGGCGGAGGCGAAGTCCGAGCTGCTCACCGTCGTCGAGCAGCAGTCCCGGCTGGAGGCGGCGACCCTCGCCCGCGAGATCGAAGCCCGCGCCGAGGAGGAGGCCCAGGACCGGGCGCGGCGCATCGTCACCCTGGCGATCCAGCGGGTCGCCGCGGAGCAGACCGCCGAATCGGTGGTGTCGGTGCTGCACCTGCCGGGCGACGAGATGAAGGGGCGGATCATCGGCCGGGAAGGCCGCAACATCCGCGCCTTCGAGTCGGTCACCGGCGTCAACGTCCTCATCGACGACACCCCCGAAGCGGTGCTGCTCAGCTGCTTCGACCCGGTGCGCCGTGAGGTCGGCCGGATCACACTGGCCGCGCTGGTCGCCGACGGCCGGATCCACCCCCAGCGCATCGAGGAGGAGTACGAACGCGCCCAGCGCGAGGTCGAGACCCGCTGCGTCCGCGCCGGCGAGGACGCGCTCGTCAACGTCGGCATCGGCGACATGCACCCGGAGCTGATCGTGCTGCTGGGCCGCCTGCGCTACCGCACCAGCTACGGCCAGAACGTGCTGGCCCACCTCGTCGAGTCGGCGCACCTGGCCGGCGTGATGGCGGCCGAGCTGCGCCTCCCCACGGCCATCGCGAAACGCGGCACCCTGCTGCACGACCTCGGCAAGGCGCTCACCCACGAGGTCGAGGGGTCGCACGCCCTCGTCGGCGCCGAGATCGCGCGCCGCTACGGCGAGCACGAGGACGTCGTCCACGCCATCGAGGCCCATCACAACGAGGTCGAGCCGCGCTCCGTCGAAGCGGTACTCACTCAGGCCGCCGACGCGATCTCGGGCGGACGGCCCGGCGCGCGCCGCGACAGCCTTGAGTCCTACGTCCGCCGGTTGGAGCGCATCGAACAGATCGCGAGCGACCGTCCCGGTGTCGAGCGGGTCTTCGCCATGCAGGCCGGCCGTGAGGTCCGGGTCATGGTGGTCCCCGAGGAGGTCGACGACTCCGCGGCCCATCTGCTCGCTCGCGACGTGGCCCGCCAGATCGAGGACGAACTCACCTACCCCGGCCAGATCCGGGTCACGGTCGTCCGCGAGACCCGCGCCATCGAAATCGCCCGTTAGTGATCCTGGGGACAACGGCCGCCGGGTGTGCGAAGGAAGATCATTTTCGCACACCCTTTGGCCCTCTGGTCGATCGTCGGGAAGGGCGCGCCAGCGCCCTTCCCGACGATCGCCGTAGGCTGGGCTGGTGAGTGGCCGTAGCTATCAGGTGCGCACATTTGGGTGCCAGATGAATGTGCACGACTCCGAGCGGATCTCCGGGCTGCTGGAGTCCGCCGGGTATGTCCCGGCGACGGACGGCGAGACGCCGGATCTCGTGGTGTTCAACACGTGCGCCGTCCGGGAGAACGCCGACAACCGGCTGTACGGCAACCTCGGCCATCTCTACCCGACGAAGAAGGCCAACCCGGGCATGCAGATCGCCGTGGGTGGCTGCCTCGCGCAGAAGGACCGCGGGACGATCACCCGCAAGGCGCCCTGGGTCGACGTCGTGTTCGGCACCCACAACCTGCACCGCCTGCCGGTGCTGCTCGAGCGTGCCCGGCACAACGCCTCTGCCCAGGTCGAGATCGCCGAGGCGCTGGAGGTCTTCCCCAGCTCGCTGCCGGCGCGGCGTGCCAGCCACGCCTCCGCCTGGGTGAGCATCAGCGTCGGGTGCGACAACACGTGCACCTTCTGCATCGTCCCCAGCCTGCGCGGCACGGAGCGTGACCGCCGTCCCGGTGACGTGCTCGCCGAGGTCGAGGCCCTCGTCGCCGAGGGCGCCCTCGAGATCACCCTGCTCGGCCAGAACGTCAACTCCTACGGCCGCTCGTTCGGTGATCCGGCCGCGTTCGCCAAGCTGCTGCGCGCCTGCGGGCGGATCGACGGCCTGGAGCGGGTCCGGTTCACCTCGCCGCACCCGCGCGACTTCACCGACGACGTGATCATCGCGATGGCCGAGACCGGCAACGTCTGCCCGCAGCTGCACATGCCGTTGCAGTCCGGCTCGGACGCGGTGCTGCGCCGGATGCGCCGCTCCTACCGGCGCGACCGTTACCTCGGCATCGTCGAGCGGGTGCGCGCCGCCCTGCCAGACGCCGCGATCACTACCGACATCATCGTCGGCTTTCCCGGGGAGACCGAGGCCGACTTCGCCGACACTCTCGACGTGGTGCGCGCCGCCCGGTTCTCCGGGGCCTTCACCTTCCAGTACTCGCCGCGTCCCGGCACGCCGGCGGCCACGATGGAAGACCAGGTCCCGCCCGACGTCGTCGCCGAGCGTTACGGCCGGCTCGTCGCGCTGCAGGAAGAGATCTCGCTGGAGGAGAACCGCGCCCAGGTCGGCCGGGTCGCCGAGGTACTCATCGCCGAGGGGGAGGGCCGCAAGGACGACGCCACGGGCCGTTGCTCTGGCAGGGCCCGCGACGGCCGCCTGGTCCACCTCGGCCCCGACGCCAACGCCCGGGCCCGCTCGGGGGTGCAGGGCTCGGCGGCGGGCGACGCGGCCGTGCTCGCCGAGCTCGCGCGGCTGCGCCCCGGCGACATCGTCAACACCGTCGTGACCTACGGCGCCCCGCACCACCTGGTCGCCGACGGCGCGCCGGTCACCGCCCGCCGCACCCGCGCCGCGGACCTGTGGGAGGCCGGCCGAACGGTGCAGGCCCGCCCGTCGGTCAGCCTCGGAATGCCCAGTCTGGGCGCCCCGTCCGCCTCGCCCACGCCGACCGCGCCGTCAGCCTCGACCGCGCACGACACGCACGGCGGCGGCTGTGGCTGTTCGGCGACCGGATGCTCGGAAGATCCCGTCGGCACCGCCGCTCCGGCGGGCCGCACCGGCGAGGCCGACACGGCGGCGCCGGTCGCTGGCGCGGCGGCCACGGCCGGTGCACGGTAGCCAGGTGACGCTCGTCGCCGCGGCGATCTGCCCGCACCCGCCCCTGCTCGTACCCCGGGTCGGCGCGGGGGAGCCGGTCGGCGCGCGGGAGCCGGCGCTCGCCGCCGTCCGCCGGCTGCGCGCCGCGGACCCGGACGCCGTCCTCGTCGTCGGCGACGACCCGGAGGCGCTCGCGACCGGCTCCCGTGCGTACGGGCCGGACGCGGTCGGCGACTTCCACGGCTTCGGCGTCGACTTCCGTGTCCCCCTCGGGCCGCTGGCCGGTGCTGGGGCTGCCGCTGCCGACGTCGTTGCCGAGGCCGAGGCCGCGGCCAGCGGGGCGATCGCCGGGACGGGCGCTCCCGCGTTGCCGCTGTCGCTGGCGGTGGGCGCCTGGCTGCTCGCGGAGACCGGCTGGGAGGTGGAGCGCCGCGGGATCGGCGTGTCGCCGAAGGCCGAGCCGGCCGAGGCCGCGGCGCTTGGCGCCGGGCTGGAAGCGGAGGCCGCGGCGGCGGGGGAGCGGGTCGCGCTGCTGGTCATGGGTGACGGGAGTGCGCGGCGGACGGCGAAGGCCCCCGGTTCGCTCGACGAGCGGGCAGAGCCGTACGACGAGATCGTCGAGCGGGCGCTGGCGGACGTGGACCTCGAGGCCCTGCTCGGTCTGGAGCCCGGACTCGCCGCGGACCTGCTGGTCGCCGGCCGAGCTTCCTGGCAGGTGCTCGCCGGCGCCGTGCGCGCGGTCGGCGCCGCGGGCTGGGCCGCCGACCCGCTCTACGCCGACGCCCCATACGGCGTCGGCTACTTCGTGTGCGTGTGGGAAAGGGGAGGTGCCGCGTGACGGCGTCGGCTGACGGGCTGGGTGCGCCGCGGCGCACGACGGTGGCGGGTCTGGCGGCGCTCGTCGCCGGCCAGGACGACGCCCCCGCCGTCCTGTTGCTGCCGGGCTTCACCGGCAGCAAGGAGGACTTCGTCACCATCCTGCCGCTGCTGGCCGCCGCCGGCCTGCGCGCCGTGGCGGTCGACCTGAGGGGGCAGTACGAGTCCGTCCCCGACGCGGACGGGCCGGACAGCCAGTTCACCGTCGACGCGCTCGCCGCCGACACGGTGCTGGCCGCGGCGGAGCTGGGTGGACGGGTGCACCTCGTCGGCCACTCCTTCGGCGGGCTGGTGGCCCGGGCCGCGCTGATCGCCCATCCGACGGCGCTCGCGTCCGTCGTGCTGCTGGGGTCCGGGCCGGCGGCGATCGTCGGGCCGCGGCGGCTGGCGCTGCGCGCCCTGATCGCGCTGCACGCGCAGGCCGGGCTCGCCGCGGTCTGGGAGGGCGTACGCGCCGTCGACACCGTCGTCCGGTCGCCGGAGGAGGTCGAGTTCCTGCGCCGGCGCTTCTTCGCCAGCTCCGAGCGGGGGACGCTGGCCATGGGCGCGGCGCTGCTCGCCGAGCCCGACCGGGTCGCGGACGCGGCCGCCGTCGCCGCGGCGCACGCCATTCCGCTGCTGGTCACCCACGGCGTCGGCGACGACGCCTGGCATCCAGGGATGCAGGCCGAGATGGCGACGCGTCTCGGCGCCAGCTACGCCGTCATCCCCGACGCGTTGCACTCGCCCGCCGCCCAGAATCCCGCCGGCACGGCCGGCGTTCTCATCGCCTTTGTCCACGGCGCCATCGCCGGCCTGTCCACGCCGACGTTCCCCACCCCGGGAGCCACCGCCGAGGTCGCCTGACGAGCCAGCCGAGGACGCCAGGGTGGCGGCGGCGGTCGCGACGCGCCGGTTCGCGCGTCGCCAAAGGTCGTGGCTCAAGCGTGATCCGCGGATATTCTGGCTCGGCCAGCCCGATGTCGGCACCGTCCGCCGCCTGGTGGGCTCGCGCTGATACTTGGTAGGCCTCTGGGCGGAGCTTCGTCTCGTTGCGCGCCCTGCGGCCTGACGTGTGCCGACCGCTCGCTCGCTGTGTGCGCCAGTGGGAGTGTGGCTGGTCCATCCCGGCCCCCGGGAGAGTCTTGCGTGACCGAGCTCGACCTAGCGCTCATCCATGCCTTGTATGCCGCCTTCGATGACGGCACCCTCCGGTTCTCCTTCGAACCAGAGGTAGATCTACGCACCGGTTCCGTCCCCGGGATGACCGCCCGCCTCCAGTGGGCGCACCCCGAAAGGGGCCTGCTCGACGCGGCGGACGTCCGCGCCGTCGCCCGGTTCGCCGGCCTCGCCGATCAGCTCGACCTGTGGGCGCTGCGGGCCGCCATCACCGAGTGCCGCACCTGGCACCGGATGGCCGCCGGCACCCACATCCGCCCGCCCCGGCTATGGCTGCACGTCGGCTCCCGCCAGCTCGCCCGGCCGACGTTCGCCGCCGAGGTGACCGCGCTCGTCCGCGACCGGGGCGCCCTGCCACCGGGCGCTCTGGGGCTTGCGTTCACCGAGGAGACTCTCGGCCGGGCGGCCCCGTCGTCGCCGCGCCTGCTCGACCAGCTACGAGCCCGCGGTGTCGCGGTCTCGGTCCGGGCGTTCGGCAGCTGGATCGGCTCCCCGGCGACGCTCGACCTGCTGTCCCTTGACCTGGTCCGCATGGACGACCGTTTCGTGCGGGCCACCCTTCGCGACCTCGAAGGCGAGGCGGTCTTCGCCTCGATGGTCACCCTCGCGCACCGTCGCCGCGCCGCCGTCCTCGTCGACGGCGTCGACACCGCCCGTTTCGCCGCCCGCGCCACCGATCTTGGCTGCGACCGCGCCGCCGGCCCGGTCTTCTGCCCGCCCCTGCCCGTCGACGACGCCCGGCTCCTCGCCCTGGGCCGCGGCCGCCCCGGCCACCCCGGTCCTCGCCACGCCCACGACAACCCCCGTCCGGCCCCTCACGACATGCAACCCACCGCCTGACAGCGCCAGCCCTCGACCGGCCGCCGTAGGATCGCCGGGTGCGGTTCGTCAAGGGGCATGGGACGGGCAACGACTTCGTGATCGTGCCGGACCCGGACGGCGACCTCGACCTGACGCCGGAGCTGGTGCGCGCGGTGTGCGACCGGCGGACCGGTGTCGGAGCCGACGGCGTGCTGCGGGTGGTGCTGGCCGCGGCCGAGCCGCGGGCCTCTCAGCCGGTGGCACGGCCTGACGCGGCCCGATGGTTCATGGACTACCGCAATGCGGACGGGTCGCTGGCGGAGATGTGCGGCAACGGGCTGCGGGTCTTCGGCCGCTACCTCGTCGACGCCGGCTACGAGCGGCCCGGCCTGATTCCCGTCCTGACCCGGGCGGGGGTGCGTGGCGCGGACGTGCCCGCCGAGGGTGAGGTGACGGTCGAGATGGGGCCTCCGTCGGTCGGCTCCCTCGACGCGGTGACCGTGACGGTCGCCGGCCGGGCCTTCCGGGCCACCCAGGTGTCGATGGGCAACCCGCACGCCGTCTGTTTCGCCGACGGCCTGAGCCCGGCGGACCTCGCCGCCCTCGACCTGACCAGGCCGCCGGACGTGTCATCGGATGTCTTCCCTGACGGCGTGAACGTCGAGATCGTCATCGGTGCGCCGGACGCCGTGGCGATGCGGGTGTACGAGCGTGGCGTCGGCGAGACGCTGTCGTGTGGGACCGGGGCCTGCGCCGTCGCGGTGGCCAGTGCCACCCGGGCGGGCCTCGGGCCCGGGGTGGCGGTGCCGGTGGGGGTGCCGGGCGGGCTGCTGACGGTGCTGTGGGACGACGACCAGGTCCGGCTGCGCGGCCCGGCCGTGCTGGTCAGCGACGGCCTGCTGCGCCCCGACTGGCTGGCAGCCGCGGCGCGCGACAGCCAGCCGGCCCTGGCCGCGGGCTCCGTCTAGGCCGCCGGCCGCGGGACCTGCCAGCCCGCCGGGCCGTGGTCTTCCGCGGAAATCCCGTCGCGAGAGCAGGCGGGACGTGGCACGCTACCCTCACCGGAGGCGCGGCGGTTCCCGTGCCAGCGGGGTGAAGATGGGGATCCTGTGCCCGTGCCCGTCGTTCGGAGAGCCCGAGCGTTCGGGCCCGAATGCCGGGCCGCCAGAGAGGCCGAGAAGAGCCTGACGACCGAGGCCGGAACACCGGAGCACATCGGTCGCGGGGGAACCGGCACCGGGGCAGGCGGTCCCGAACGCACATCCCGGACAACTAGGCCGACCGGTCGCCGCGCGGAATCGAAGCACGGGCCGGTCGTGTTGGAACGGACGGTATGAGTCTTCCCGCTGAATCCGCACTGACCAACCCGGCCCGCCGGCTCAGCTCTCCAGCCGATTCCGCGAACGGGATCGACGAGGGCCGTAGCGCTGCGCGGGGCGACGGGAACACTTCCGAGGCTGTCGCCAGGGTGCTGGCGGCCAACACCGGCGCCAGCGACGCAGGCGGCGCGATCACACTGCCGGGCCTCGGTTTTTACGATGACGCCGGCGATGAGCTGGCGGTCGAGGAACGCGGCGCGCTGCGCCGGATGCCGGGGCTCGCCACCGAGCTCACCGACGTCACCGAGGTCGAGTACCGCCAGCTTCGGCTGGAGCAGGTGGTCCTGATCGGCGTGTGGACCGTCGGCACGATCAGGGACGCCACGACCTCGATGGCGGAGCTTGCCCAGCTGGCCGAGACCGCTGGTTCGGTGGTGCTCGACGCGCTCGTCCAGCGCCGGGACAAGCCGGACCCCGCGACCTACGTCGGCTCCGGCAAGGCCAAGGAGCTGGCCGAGGTCGTCCGGGCGGCCGGCGCCGACACGGTGATCTGCGACGGTGAGCTCACCCCGGGCCAGCTACGCCAGCTGGAGGACGTCGTCAAGGTCAAGGTCATCGACCGGACGGCGCTCATCCTGGACATCTTCGCCCAGCACGCCACATCCAAGGAGGGCAAGGCGCAGGTTGAGCTCGCGCAGCTGCAGTACATGCTGCCGCGGCTGCGAGGCTGGGGTGAGTCGATGTCCCGGCAGGCCGCGTCCGGTGGCCGCGCCCCGATCGGTACGCGCGGCCCCGGTGAGACGAAGATCGAGACGGACCGGCGCCGGCTGCGCGCCCGGATCGCCCGGCTGCGCCGCGAGCTGCGCGAGATGGAGACCGTCCGCCAGACCAAGCGGTCGTCCCGGCGTCGCGGGGCGGTGCCGTCGGTGGCGATCGCCGGCTACACCAACGCCGGCAAGTCGTCGCTGCTCAACCGGCTGACCGGCGCCGGGGTGCTCGTGGAGGACTCGCTGTTCGCCACCCTGGACCCGACGGTGCGCCGCGCGACGCTGCCCGACGGCCGGGTGTTCACGCTCACCGACACGGTTGGCTTCGTCCGCCACCTGCCGCACCAGATCGTCGAGGCGTTCCGCTCCACGCTCGAAGAGGTCGCCGACGCGGACCTGATCGTCCATGTGGTCGACGGCTCGCATCCGGACCCGATCGGGCAGATCTCGGCCGTGCGCGAGGTGCTGAACGACATCGACGCCGGCAACGTGCCCGAGCTGGTCGTGGTGAACAAGACCGACATCGCCGACAAGACGACGGTCGCGGGTATCAAGCGAATCGCGCCCGACGCGGTGTGTGTGTCGGCGAGGACGGGCGCCGGCCTGGCCGAGCTGGTGGAGGCCCTGGCCGCGCGGGTGCCGCATCCGCAGGTCGAGGTCGACGTCCTCGTTCCGTACAGCCGGGGGGATCTCGTCGCCCGGATCCACAAGTCCGGCGAGGTCCTCGACCAGGCCCACACCGCGGCGGGCACCGAGCTTCGCGCTCGCGTCTCCGCGGGTCTCGCCGCCGAGCTGGACTCCTTCCGCCAGCGCATCGACGCTTAGCGCGGCGTTCCGCGTCGACGCGCCGGCAGCGTCCTGACGTTCTCGGCGGTCCAGGATTACGGGGCGGTCCAGGGACACGGGTCCGTGTCCCTGGACCGCCGGCCTGGCCATGCCGAGCGGGATCAGATGACCGTGACGTCCGGTCGGATGCAGAGCTGGTCGGATGCAGAGCTCCGCCTGATCGCCCACCGACATATCGCCGAGGTTTCTCCGGGCGGCCGATAGGTTCGTGACGTGGTCGTGGAGAAACCGGGCAAGGCTGACAGGTCCGGTTCGCTCGGGCTGGCCGCTGTCATCGGCGCGGTTGCCGGGCTGTCCCTCGCCGCCCGGTGGGGCGTTCTTCCCATGATCGTGGCGGCAGTGGTCTGCGGCCTGCTGGTGACGGTCTCGGAGGCGGTCGCGCGGGCGCGACAACGTCCCGGCCAGATTCCCGCGCTGTGGTCGCGAATCGTGATGAGCACGGCGATCGCCGCGCCCCTGGCCTGGGCCCTGGGAGCGGTGACCGGGGCCGGGCCGATCGTCGTGGGCCTGGTCATCGGCGGGCTGGCCGGCGCGCTCGGGCTTCGTCCCCAGAAGGTGGTAGTCGGCCCGCTGGTGGGTCTCGCTGTCGGTTCCGGTTGCTGGCTGCTCTGGGGCGGGGTCCCGGCCGCGCTCGTCGGCAGCGCCACCGTGCTCGTCTTCCGGACCGCGTCGGCGGGGATCTTCCGCGACCCGCAGGTGGCGATGCTCGCTGAGCGGGTCAGCGCCGAGGACCTGCCGTTCGTGGTCCCGCTGGTGGCCAGGACCCGCTATGTCGGGACGGGCTATGTACGCGACCTGGCCGAGGGGCTCGGCGGCGACTACCAGGCCGCCGCGCCCGACGTCGGGATCGTCGCCTCGCTGGACGATCTGGCGGGCCCGGAGTTCGATCCCGCGGCCGTCGCCCCGCTGGTACGCGAGTTCTACGAGCACACGACGCGGTTCACGCTCGACATCGTTCCGCGGTGGCGGCTATGGGTTCGGCCTGGCTACCTGCTCTACCGCACGCTGCTGGCGCGCCCGCTCGGGCAGGCGAATGTGCCCATGAACCAGCGTGAGGCGCAGCGCGGCGTTCACAGCCGGATCGACACGATCAGCCGTGCGGGCTACGGCACGGTGAGCGTCCGGGGCTGGATCAGGTCCTACGTCGACAACGACGAGCCCCTGTTCGTCGGGATCTACACGACCTACCGCCGGGATGGCCGGGGCTACGTCAGCGTCGGGTTCCCGCTGCCGCGGGCCAGTTTCACGGCCACCCTGGCGCCGAGCGCGCGGGCCGGCGGAGGCCTGGTCCTCTCCAGTCGCGGCGACCTGGACCAGCCCGGGCACTATCTGACCTACGTGGACGCGGAGACGAAGGAGCTGACCGCCGCCGTGGTCCACGGCTTCGCCGAGCAACTCGACGTCTACGTCCAGGACGGCGAACTGCGGGCCGAACACGAGTTCTGGGTGTTCGGCCTGCCGTTCCTCGTCCTGCACTACTCGATACGCCGCAAGGCCGAACCCAACTAGCCAACTTTGGATCGTCGGCCAGCCGAGTTCGACCCCGAGACGTCACGTTGGGCGCAGGCGAAGCTGCCTGACGGGAGCGCGACTACGCAACCCAACCACCGCTGGTGACGGCGCATCAGCGCTGCACTAACCGGACCACGTCGTCGGCCCCGGACCAGACCAGCCCCCGTCATACGCTTGTACCTGGAACCAGGTGGGGAGGGCGCTCAGCGCCCGACAGGCCGCGCCCGGCGGCGGGCGCGGAGCGTCCGCCGCGGGACGGCCCTAGACCCGGCGCATGACGGCGACTACCCGTCCCAGGACGGTGGCGTCGTCGCCGGGGATGTCGTGGAAGGCTGGGTTCTCCGGCTGGAGCCAGACGTGGCCGTCGCGGCGGCGCAGCCGCTTGACGGTCGCCTCTCCGTCGATCAGCGCGGCGACGATCTCGCCGTTCTCGGCGACTGGCTGCTGGCGGACGGCCACCAGGTCACCGTCGCAGATGGCCGCGTTGATCATCGAATCACCGACGACGCGGAGCAGGAACAGCGTGCCCTCGCCGACGATCTCGCGCGGCAGCGGCAGCACGTCCTCGACCGCCTGCTCGGCGAGGATCGGCCCACCGGCGGCGATCCGGCCGACCAGCGGCACGTAGGCCGTCGCCGCCGTCAACGCGTCCTTCTCGTCGCCCTCGCGGGCAAGCGCGTCGCCGGCTGGGTCGAGCGTGTGCACCCGCAGCGGGTTCGCGCCGCCCCGGGCCCTGCTCGTGCCGGCCGCCTGACGAGTCTTCGGAATCGGCCTGACCGGCCGGCCGCCCTCGGGGGAGACCACCTCGATCGCCCGCGGCCGGTTCGGGTCGCGGCGCAGCAGGCCCTTGTCCTCGAGCATCTTGAGCTGGTGCGCGACGCTGCTGGTGCTGGTCAGGCCCACTGCCTCGCCGATCTCGCGCACGCTGGGCGGGTAGCCGCGCCGCTCGACCGCATTGCGGATCACCTCGAGCACCTTGCGCTGACGGGGAGTCAGGCCGTCGTCGTCGACGGGGCCGTCGGGGAAGTCGCGCACGGTGCCACCGCTCTCCTCATCGCGGCTCGCCGACGGGCGACCGGCCCTGCGCGGACCCCTGCCCTGCGTGGTCATGGCCTAGATTCTCCTCGCCTCGAGGTCATGCTGCTGGACCGGGCCGCCGGCTCCCGCAGGGTTTCACCTGTGGATAAGGGGAGTCGGGTTGCGCCCGATCGTGTGACGACCGTAGCCCGGCGGCGCGTGAATCTCAAACAGGCGTTCGAGCGTGTCTGCGTGTTCTGCCGGCCTTGTGCGTGTAAGAATCGACCATCAGTTCGAAGCGGGCCCTGTCCCCGTCCTGACCCCAGCTACCGGCCACTGCTGCCGGTCGCCGCCATATGTAGATCTTGGGCTAGCTTTCCGATGGCCCCAGATGTCTGCCGGGGATGACTCCCTCGGTGATCCGTCGGCTCGGCTCATCGATGGCTCCCGCCCCGGACTCCCCGACGTTGGTTGAGCTTCGCTTGACGAGCTGTGCCGGGTGACGGCCCGGCCGCTAGGAGGTTGGCGTGACGAACCCGCGTGGGGCCACCCTGGTCCCAGGGCGCCCGGCCGCGCGACAGTCGGACGGCGCCGACGTGATTGCCCTGCCCGTACCGACAACACGTCGCCGCCCGGCGAGCGCTGCCCCGCCGCCGGTGCCCAGCCCGCTCGCGCGGGCCGTGGCGGCCGAGCATCCGGTCGCCGGCGCGAGGTCCGGCCGCCGGCGGACGAGCCGGCAGACGCCCGCGCTGCGGCTGACCAGCCGCGGCCGGGCTGTGGCCGCGCTCCTGCTCGCTCTCGCCCTCTGGGGCGCCACCAGTGCTGTCTGGCTGGCCGTTCACTGGGCGCTTGCCGCCGCCTGACCGGCGGCCGCCCTCCTCTACCTGGCGCCCACGTTGGCCATATGGTCGACGCGGGCGCCAGGCTGTTGTCACCCGCCAGCGCACCGCCGCCTGATCGTCCGCCGCTGCCCGCGCGGCCTGGTCGCCCGTCGCCAGACTTGCGACCGCCGCGCTGGATACGCGCGGCGTGGGCCCTGATGTGGTCTGACCCAGAGGTGTGGGGCAGCGGAACGTCACGCCTCGTGAACGAGGTTGCGCGTGGCGCTCCGCGACCTGCGGCGACGGGTGGGACCACCGGCCGGGACGGTCACGGCCGACCGGGATCTGGCTGGGTGGGATTCGACACGCGCGTGGGGCATGCTCACGGGCGATCCGGGCATGCGCTACTGTGGTAGCACAACATCTGGTAGTTACACACCTGTAAGTCGTCCACAGCTTGTTGCCGGGAGAGCCGGCGATCCACCGGAGCCGCGGACGACCGTCCCGGTGGGCCGTCGCGGCGCGTTCGTCGGAGCTTCCAGGTCAGGTCGTCAGGTCGTGCGTCAGCCATGCACCGGGGAGGCCCGGGGCGGGGCTGAAACGGGGACGTGTTCACACGCGCCCGTGGTTGTTCCTGGTGGGCCGTAAAGAGGGGAGGAGCCGTGCGGTGTCCGTTCTGCCGGCATCCCGACAGCCGAGTGATGGACAGCCGGGAGGCCGATGAGGGCGCGGCCATCCGGCGCCGGCGGGCGTGTCCCTCCTGCGGGCGGCGGTTCACGACCATGGAAGAGGCCTCGCTGCGGGTGCGCAAGCGCAGCGGTGCCGCCGAGCCGTTCAGCAGAGCGAAGGTCGTCGCGGGCGTCCGCAAGGCCTGTCAGGGCCGCCCGGTGAGTTCGGAGGAACTCGCCAGGCTCGCCCAACGGGTGGAGGACACGGTCCGCTCGTCCGGCGCCGCCGAGGTCCCGGCCGAGGATGTGGGCCTGGCGATTCTCGGCCCGCTGCGTGAGCTCGACGAAGTCGCCTATCTGCGGTTCGCGTCCGTCTACCTGTCGTTTGAGTCGCTCGCCGACTTCGAGCGGGCGATCGCTCAGTTGCGGGCCGACCTGGCCGGGCAGGACGTGCCGGACGACGTCGTCACCGCCGTGTCGCCCGTGTCGACCAGACCCTAGGCCCCGGGCGGCCCGGCCCGAGGCCCAAGACCGGAAGCCGGCGGAGCCGCCGGCCGCAACGTGAACAGCGCGCGGAAGGCGTCCGGCGCGCGGCGGGTCACCAGCGCGTCGCACGTCGGGCGCGATCAGATCCCACACAACATCGGCAAAGGCCTTCGGGTGCGCGAGATATCATGATCACGCGTCCTTCGGTCGAAGTATCAGAGGCCTGCGGATATGCGGTAAGACGTGACCGCGCATCCTCCGGCCGGATCCGGGTCGCGTGGCCGCCGGTCCTCTTCGGCATGCCCGCGATCGGCCCCAGAGACGAGCAGAGCTGAGGAGCGTCATGACGGAGACCCGCGGCACGAAGCAGAAGGCCAGCTCCAACGGTAAGGCCGCCTCGACCGTCGGGAAGCCCGCCGTCCCTGTCGAGGCGGCGCGCAAAGCCGCGACCGTCCCCGACGCGGGCGACGGCCCGGCCAGTGGAGCGGGCACGGCCGGCGCCGGCCGGGCGACCGGCCCGCGGATCGAGCGCCGCAACACCAAGCCCGGTGTGCACCCGTACGACCAGGTGACCTGGGAAAAGCGGGACGTCGTCATGACCAACTGGCGGGACGGCTCCATCAACTTCGAGCAGCGTGGCGTCGAGTTCCCGGAGTCCTGGTCGATCAACGCGTCGAACATCGTCACCAGCAAGTACTTCCGCGGCGCGGTCGGATCCCCGCAGCGCGAGTCGTCGCTGCGCCAGCTGATCGACCGGGTCGTCGGGTCGTACGGGAAGGCCGGCCGCCAGAACGGCTATTTCGCCTCCGACGAGGACGCGGAAATCTTCGAGCACGAGCTCACCCACATGCTCCTGCACCAGATGTTCAGCTTCAACAGCCCCGTCTGGTTCAACGTCGGAACCACGGCCCCGCAGCAGGTCTCGGCGTGCCAGCCCTACGACGCGCTGGTGAGCACGCCCGAAGGCCTGATTCCGATCGGCGAGCTCGTCGAGAACAACCGGGTCGGCACCAAGGTTTTCGACGCCCACGGCCTGACGAAGGTCGTCGCCACGAAGTCCAATGGCGTCAAAGAAGTTCTGCGTATCTGGACGAAGGCCGGCCACGCTCTCGATGTGACCGGGGACCACCTCGTCTGGCGCGGACGCCCGGGCAACGGCGGTGCGTTCGTTCCCGCCGGTGGCCTGCGGGCCGGTGACCAGCTGCAGTGGCACCGGACCGTTGCTCCCGGGGAGCGCGAGATCACCTCAAGGGAGATTGCCGAGGCGGCCCTTGCCGGCTGGCTGCAGTCGGACGGCTTCGTCGGGCAGTACGAGGGAACGAACCGTTCGCTGACCATCGAGGCGATGACGGTCACCGACGCGGAGCGCGCGTGGGTGACAGCTGCCATCGACGTCGTGTTTCCGGATGTCCACCGCCACGAGCGGAGGGTGGTTACCCAGGACAACACCCTCGACTGCCGCCGTCTTCGGCTCTACGGCAGCTGCTTGGACGAGTTCGTCACCCGGTGGGGTCTGCGGACTCGCGGCGCGGACATGCGCGTGCCGGAGCGGCTGCTCGCCGCCCCGCTGCCCGTGGCCGCCGCCTACCTGCGCAGCCTCTTCCAAGCCGAGGGCTACGTCTCGGCCCGGGAGCGCTCTACCCTCGTCGGCCTCGACATGATCTGTGAGGAACTGGTCCGGGGTGTACAGGCGCTGCTCGCCCGGTTCGGGATCTTCGCGCGGGTCGGACGCAAGGCGGACCCGCGCCCCGACCGGCACGACACCTGGGGGATCCGGCTCCAGAACGCCGGCGACCGGCGGATCTTCGCTGACGAGATTGGTTTCATCGACCCGGCCAAGGCGACGAAGCTGGAGAGGTCGTTCGATCTGTCCGGCCACGGTGCGGACGAGGTCAAGACTCTGGTGATCGACCGGGTCGAGCCGCTCGGCCGTATGCCGGTGTACGACATTCAAACCGAGAGTGGCGAGTACCTCTCGAATGGCGTGCGAGTGCACAACTGCTTCATCCTCGCGGTCGACGACCACATGGAATCGATCCTGAACTGGTACCGCGAGGAAGGGCTCATCTTCAAGGGCGGGTCGGGCTCGGGGCTCAACCTGTCGCGGATCCGGTCGTCGAAGGAACTGCTGTCCTCCGGAGGGACGGCTTCCGGGCCGGTCAGCTTCATGCGCGGCGCGGACGCGTCGGCGGGCACGATCAAGTCGGGCGGGGCGACGCGGCGGGCCGCGAAGATGGTGGTACTGGACGTCGACCACCCCGACATCGTCGAGTTCGTCGAGACGAAGGCGCGCGAAGAAGACAAGATCCGCGCGCTGCGTGACGCCGGGTTCGACATGGACCTGGGTGGCAAGGACATCGCGTCGGTGCAGTACCAGAACGCGAACAACTCGGTGCGGGTGACGGACGACTTCATGCGCGCAGTCGAGGCCGGTGCCACGTTCGACCTGCGCGCGCGCCTGGATGGCCGGGTCCTCGAGGCCGTGGACGCGGGCGAGCTGATGCGAAAGATCGCCAAGGCCGCCTGGGAGTGCGCAGACCCCGGAATCCAGTACGACGGCACCATCAACGACTGGCACACCACGCCGGACGCCGGCCGGATCTCGGCCAGTAATCCGTGTAGCGAGTACATGCATCTGGACAACTCCAGCTGCAACCTGGCGTCGTTGAACCTGATGCGTTTCCTGCGCGCGGACCGCACGTTCGACGTCGAGGGGTTCGTCCACGCCGTCGAGCTGATCATCACCGCGATGGACATCTCGATCTGCTTCGCGGACTTCCCGACACCGGAGATCACCGCGGTCACCCGGGCCTACCGCCAGCTGGGCATCGGGTACGCGAACCTGGGCGCGCTGCTCATGGCCAGCGCCCGCGCCTACGACTCGGAGGGCGGCCGCACGCTCGCCGCCGCGATCACCTCACTGATGACCGCCACGGCCTACCGCCGTTCCGCCGAGCTCGCCGGCGTCGTCGGCCCGTACGACGGCTACGCCAGGGACATCGACGGCCACCGTCGGGTGATGCGCAAGCACGCCGCCGCCAACGACGCGGTGCGCAGCTCGCACGCCGAGGACGCGCGGATTCTCGCCGTCGCCTCCAAGGAATGGGAGAAGTGCCTGGCGGTCGGCGAGAAGAACGGCTGGCGCAACGCGCAGGCCAGCCTGCTCGCCCCGACGGGCACGATCGGCCTGGCGATGGACTGCGACACGACCGGCATCGAGCCGGACCTGGCGTTGGTGAAGATGAAGAAGCTGGTCGGCGGCGCCAGCATGAAGATCGTCAACCAGACGGTGCCGGCCGCGCTGCGGGCGCTGGGCTACGCGGAGGAGACGGTCGAGGCGATCGTCGAGTTCATCGCCGAGCACGGCCACGTCGTCGACGCGCCCGGCCTGCGCCCCGAGCACTACGAGGTGTTCGACTGCGCGATCGGCGAGCGGGCGATCGCGCCGATCGGCCATGTGCGGATGATGGCCGCGGTGCAGCCGTTCCTGTCCGGGGCGATCTCGAAGACGGTGAACATGCCGGAGTCGGCCACGGTCGACGAGGTCGAGGAGATCTACCTGGAGGGCTGGCGGCTCGGCCTGAAGGCGCTGGCGATCTACCGGGACAACTGCAAGGTCGGCCAGCCGCTGACCGACGTCCGGGGCGCGAAGCGGTCGGCGGACGAGGCGAAGGCGATCGCCGAGTCGATCGCGGGCACGAGCGGGACCGCCCTCGCGGCCACGCCGGCCGACCACCGGCCCGTGCGGCGACGCCTGCCGAAGATCCGGCCGTCGCAGACGGTGTCGTTCTCGGTCGGTGGGGCCGAGGGCTACATGACAGCCGGCTCCTACCCGGACAACGGCCTCGGCGAGATCTTCGTCAAGATGTCGAAGCAGGGCTCCACCCTCGCCGGCGTGATGGACGCGTTCTCGATCGCGATCTCGATAGCGCTGCAGTACGGCGTGCCGCTGGAGACCTACGTCTCGAAGTTCATCAACATGCGGTTCGAGCCGGCCGGCATGACCGACGACCCGGACGTCCGGATCGCCCAGTCGGTGCTGGACTACCTGTTCCGCAGGCTCGCGCTGGACTACCTCTCGGAGGAGCAGCGCGCCGAGCTCGGCATCCTGACCGCCTCCGAGCGCACCCGCCAGGTCTCCACCCAGTACGGCGGGGGCGCCGCCTCCGCCGACGAGGACCTGACCGTGCCGACGGCTGGCCCCGCCGGGGCCGAGGCGGCCACGCCCGCCGGCCCGGCCGCCTCGGCGGCGGCGCGCGCGCACGGGCCTGAGTTCGTCGAGCTGGAGCTCCGCGCGGCCGCGCCGGGTCAGTCGCTGCTCGCGCAGACGGCGGTAGACGCCCCACTGTGCTTCACCTGCGGCGTGACGATGCGCCCGGCCGGCAGCTGCTACGTCTGCGAACAGTGCGGCTCCACCAGCGGCTGCAGTTAGGTACAAGCAATATTGCAGCGGATGCAACAATCCCTGGGTAGGCGCTAGCGGTCGTGCCTACCCAGGGCTTATCCCATCGCCACGGCGAGAAAGATCGGCTAGATGGCGTTGAACTACTACGATCTTGGTCATCTGAAGCGCGGCTCGGTAGTTGTCATTTCTTTGCAGGGCAGTGCCGCGAATGTCCGACTCATGGACTCCAGCAACTTCCAAGCGTTCAAGAGTGGCCGCCGTCATCGCTATTCGGGTGGCCTCGCCAAGCGATCGCCGGTACGACTTCCTGTCCCGAGCAATGGTCGCTGGTACGCGACCATTGACCTGATGGGTCTACAAGGAAGGACTCGCGCAAACGTGTCCGTGGAACCGCCACCCTTGGCGCCACTCCGTCCAGTCGCCGACGCCGCTCCGTTGAGTCGGATCCGGCTCGACGACCCACCTCCCGCGGAGGTCGTCCACGACGACGAATGGTGGGATGTCTTCATCTCCCACGCGAGCGAGGACAAGGCTGCAGTTGCAACACCGCTCGCCGAGTACTTGCGTCGGGCAGGACTGAGGGTATGGCTCGACACGCTTGAACTCAAGATTGGTGACAGTTTGAGGCGCAAGATCGATGGGGGACTCGCGCGGAGTCGCTTCGGCGTTGTGGTACTTTCGGAGTCCTTCTTCAGGAAGGGCTGGCCCCAGTACGAGTTGGATGGGCTTGTCACCCGCTACGTCTCTGGGGAGCAGAGCCTGCTGCCGATCTGGCACAACATCACGAAGGACCAGGTAATGGCCGCAAGTCCTTCGCTGGTGGATAAGATCGCGAGGAGCACCGGGCAGTTTACGATCGAGGAGATCGCGACGGAGATCATCGAAGTTGTGCGGCCAGTGAAGTCTGTGTGACGGTGCGGGCATACCGACTTCGATATTGACGTCATGAGTCGTGACTACGATATCGAAGTCAACGCCCGTGACGTCGATATCAACGTCGTGGTGCACGTTCCTGCGATAACCCGAGGTGCTCCTCGACCGGTACATGTCCGGGCTGGACGGCCATGTCCTGTGCCAGCAGTCCGGAAGGCGCTAGCTGCCGCTCGGCGGTAGCACCCCATCGTCCGCGGCGAGTCGGCAGGATGTCAGGAAGCCGAACATGCCAGTGCCGTCCTTGTGGCGGAAGAAGTCCACCATCTCGGCGTTGAACTCGTGGCGGCGCGCGGCCGGGACACTGATGGCGTCCATGCCCTGGGACATGAGGTGGCCGTTCATCATGTAGCGCGCGGTGCGCTTGTTGCCGTCGTAGTAGAACTGCTGTAGTGAGCCGAAGAGAAAATAGGCGATCGCCTGCTCGAACTCTTCGTCCACGTCGGCCGTGAGGAACTCCAGCCCCTGAGAGTGGATGCGGCGCAGGTTCTGGCCGCCGCGCTCGGTCGCGGGGGGGAAGTAACGGCCGAACTCCCCAAGGCTGACACCCGGGGTGAGTGTCTCCTTGCCTTCGCCGCGGAAATGGCCCGACTCCAGTGCCTCGTCACGGGCGAGCAGGAGCTGGAGACGGTCGGAGACCTTCTTGGACAGGCGGAATTCGTGCGTCTTGACGAGCTGGGCAAGCTCGCCTGCCGCCTCGGCGAGGTTCAGGACCTGCCGTTCGTCGCTGATCTTTCGGCCGCCGACGGTGATCCCGTCCAGGAGCGTCTGGACCTCGGGGTAGGTGAACGGGTTGCCCTCGAGCACCGCAGCGTCCCATACATACTCGGGGAGCGACCGTTGGAAGCGCCAGATGGCGCGCTCGACCGAGAACCTCGGAATGTCTCGGCGCACCGCGGACCGGTCCCACGTGAACCCGAGGGCACCCAGCATGGCCTTGCTCGTCGGCATGATCGCACCTTCCGGGACCTTGCAGGACCGGCTGCGCGTCGCGACCCGGCCTGTGATCCAACGATACGGGGACGGCGGGACATCCAGGTGCTTGACCGGCGCACGCACCGCCCCAAGCGGAGTACCCAGTCGAGTGGCCGCGGCCGGGCAGTGGCTCCCACCCGCGCGCCGCGCCAAGATTCTCGTCAGGTCGATGCCGACGCCCGTGTGCTGGACACCGAGGCGCCGATCTCGCGGTGGAATCTGCGCAGGTGGTCCAGATCGCAGCTACAGGTAGACCAGGAATCGCCAGGTCCGCGAGGGCTGCCTGAGCCAGGCCCGACCCGGCCCTGCGGAGCCGCGCCGGGTCGGTGATGCCGAGGCAGTTGCGCAGGACTCCGTCGGCCGGGTTGGTGTAGGGATCATCGGTCACCGTGCCCCGTAGAGGCGGCGGACCGACTCCCGCATCTGTGTCGTGCTGATCTCGCCGCGGGCCCACCGGCCAGTGATCGCGGTGACGTCCGGGTCAGCATCGAGCCCTTCCGCGCGCAGCGAGGCGGCGGCCTCGATCACCGCCTGCGCCCGTTCGCCATGCCGTGGGTTTGTTACGCCGAGCCGTCGAGGTCGAGGTCCGGGTGGCCGACGTCCAGCTCGACGCGGGCGGCGACGAATCGGGTGATGCCGAGCTGCAGCGGCGTGCCATCCGTCAGCGTGTCGAGGGACCGTGTGACAAGCACGACCGATCCGGCCGTCAGCGACAGATCGGCCGCCTCGGCCGCGCTGGCGTGCCGCGCGCTGACCGTGGTCGCGGCCCGTATGTAGTCGTCGATCCCGACGGTCCGCAGCGCCGCGGTTATCGACCCGGTGGCGTCGAAGCGCTCCGCGAGCCCCGGCACGCGGTCGGCCGCGAACCAGTGCGTGCCGCGCGAGATGGGGAGACCGTCGACGGAGACCACGGTCTCGAGTCGCAGGCCCGCGCCGCCGCCGAGGGCGAGCCGCTCGGTGACCTCGGCGGGTGGCTCTGGCTCGACCGCTGACGCGAGGAGCCGGCGTGAGGCGTTGCCGCGGCTGCCCAGGCTGTCGCTGAGACGGGTGCGCGCGCCGATGCGGTGCACCAGCACGGTGTGCTCGGCGACGTAGGTCCCGCTGCCGCGGCGGGAGACGACGAGGTGCTCGGCGGCCAGTGCGGCCACGGCCTGGCGCACGGTGTTGCGGTGCACGCCGAAACGCTCGGCGAGCTCGCCCTCGGGTGGGAGCTTCGCGCCGGCCGCCCGCGCGCCGCCGACGATCTCCCGGCGCAGCTCCTCGGCGATGAGCCGCCAGGTGGCATATCCGCTGGGGGACCTGCTCTGTGTCGTCATGGCGTTCGGAACTCTACCCACCTCCGCCGCCGCGTTCCCCGGGCGTTCATCTGCTGTCGGACAGATCGCTACTTATGCGTCGTAGCGCCAATTCCCCGTGTTGGGGTACTGTCAAGTTGTCTAGATAGCTGGACAA
Organism: Pseudofrankia coriaricola; assembly: GCF_001854805.1. Classification (GTDB taxonomy): domain Bacteria; phylum Actinomycetota; class Actinomycetes; order Frankiales; family Frankiaceae; genus Pseudofrankia. The sequence goes on along the minus strand of NZ_MBLO01000210.1, from coordinate 26,915 downwards.
CTTGACGGAGGATGCTGTGACACCACAGACGCTCCCGACTGAGGCCCCCGGCGAGACTGAGGCTCCCGGTGAGGCTGAGGCTCCCGGTGAGGCAGTGGCCGCCCGGCAACGGTGGATGCGGACGCTCGCGATGGCCAGCAGGGACGCACTCTCGGCGGCCTGGCGGGGCTGGGCACCGAAGCCGGCCGTGCAGGCGGTCCGTGGTCCCGAGGCGGGGCTCGTGATGGTGCGGGCGCGCATCGACGGCGGCGGGGCGCGCTTCAACCTGGGGGAGGCCACCGTCACCCGCGCCGCCGTGCGCCTGCACGGCGAGCCGCTGGCCACCGACGCCGTCGGCACCTCCTACGTGCTCGGCACCGACCTCGAACACGCCCGGCTCGCGGCCATCTTCGACGGCCTGCTGGCCGACCCGGAGCAGCGCGAGCGGGTCCTGGCTGAGGTCATCGCGCCGCTCGAGCAGGCACACGTCGAACGTGACGGCATCCGCGGCGCCGAGGCGCGCAGCACGCACGTCGACTTCTTCTCCGTCGCCCGGGAGCACGAATGACCCCCGCGGCGGGCTTCGTGCCCGCGGTTCCTGTGCCCACGCTGCCCGCGCCCGGCTTCGCCGACCCCACGTGTGACGCGCAGCGCGCCTTCCGCGCCGTGCTCGACGCCCTCGCCCACCCCACGCGCTCGTACCCGCTGGCCGGGCCCGCCCAGGCGCCCACCGTGCTCGGTCAGGGCCTTGCCGCCGTCGCGCTGGCCCTGCTCGACGAGGACTGCGCCGTCTGGCTCGGCGGGGCGCTCGGCCGCGACGCCGAGACCGCCGCCTGGCTCGCGTTCCACACCGGCGCGCGCCGCGCCGACGGCCCGGCGGCGGCCGGCTTCGTCATTGCCGCCCCGGAGACGCTGCCGCCGCTCGCGTCGCTGGCACTCGGCACGGATGAGGCACCCCACCTGTCGGCCACGGTCGTGCTCGACATCCGCGGCTGCGCGGGGCCGGCCCGGTTCACGGCGCGGGGGCCCGGCATCGATGGGGTCGCCACGCTCGCGGCCCCCTGGGCCCCGGACGGATTCGCCGACGCGTGGCGCCGCAACGCGGAGCTCTTCCCGCGTGGCGTCGACCTGCTGCTGGTCGGCTCCGGCGCGGTCGCCGCGCTGCCGCGCACCACCCGCCTCGCCGCCGACACCGGACAGGAGGACTGAGTCGATGTACGTCGCGGTCAAGGGCGGGGAACGCGCCATCGCCAACGCCCACGCTCTGCTCGCCAAGCAGGGGCGCGGGGATCTGGGCCTGCCGCGCATCGAGCGGGCCGCCGTCGCCGGCCAGCTCGGGGTCCTGGTCGCGCGCGTCATGACGGAGGGGTCGCTGTACGACCCGGAGCTGGCGGCGCGCGCCATCCTGCAGGCGCAGGGCGACGTGCTGGAGGCCGTCACGCTGGTGCGCTCGTACCGCACGACCCTGCCGCGCTTCGGCTACACGCTGCCGGTGGACACGGCCGGGCTGCCCCCGCAGCGCCGCATCTCGGCGGCCTTCAAGGACCTGCCCGGCGGCCAGCAGCTCGGCGCCACCTTCGACTACACCCACCGGCTGTTCACCGATCGCGACACCGGGGGCCCGCGGATCGACCCGGCGGCCGGCCCGGCGGCCGGACCGCGGCCGGAGATGCCGCGCGTGACCGACCTGCTCGGCGCGAGCGCGCTCATCGAACCCGACCATGCACCCGGCACAGGCACCGGCGACCCGGAGCCGGCCGACCTCACCCGGGAGCCCCCCGTCTTCCCGATGAGCCGCGCCGGGCGGCTGCAGGCGCTCGCCCGCGCCGACGAGGGGTTCCTGCTGGCGCTCGGCTATTCGACGCAACGCGGCTTCGGGAGCACGCACCCGTTCGCGGGCGAGATCCGCGTGGGCGAGGTCGAGGTCGAGTTCGAGGCACCCGAGCTCGGGTTCGCGGTCCCTCTCGGCCGCGTCGAGGTCACCGAGTGCCAGATGATCAACCAGTTCCAGGGCAACGCCGACACCCCCGCGCAGTTCACCCGCGGCTATGGGCTGGCCTTCGGCCGCGGCGAGCGCAAGGCCATGTCGATGTCGCTGGTCGACCGGGCGCTGCGCGCCAGCGAGTTCGGCGAGCGTGTCGTCGCCCCGGCGCAGGACGAGGAGTTCGTGATCAGCCACAGCGACAACGTGCAGGCCACCGGCTTCGTGGAGCACCTGAAGCTGCCGCACTACGTCGACTTCCAGGCCGAGCTCGGGCTTGTCCGCCGCCTGCAGGCCGAGTTCCGCGAGCGTGCCGCCGCCGGGCCGGGCGCCGCCGGGCCCATCAACCCAGCGCCAGCCGGCGCGGTCGGTGTCATCTCGGGCCAAGCCAGGGCCTCGGCTGACGGGACACCCGCCGGCCGAGAGCTCACCCTCACGGAGGCACCAGCATGAGCCAGACCTCCCCGATCGCGGACCTCCCAGATGGCACGGACCCCGGGCTGCGCCGCTCCGGCGGGAACCCTGTCGCGGACCCGGCGGGGACCCCGGGACCCAGCGGCTACAACATCGGCTACCTCGACGAGCAGACGAAGAGGATGATCCGCCGGGCGCTGCTCAAGGCCGTCGCCATCCCCGGTTTCCAGGTGCCGTTCGCCTCGCGCGAGGTGCCCATGCCGCGCGGCTGGGGTACCGGCGGCGTCCAGGTGACCGCCGCGATCATCGGGCCGGACGACGTGCTCAAGGTCATCGACCAGGGCGCCGACGACACCACCAACGCCGTGTCGATCCGCTCGTTCTTCGCCGCCGTCGCAGGGGTGCGCACGACGACGCGCACCGACGAGGCGAGCATTATCCAGACCCGCCACCGCATTCCCGAGACGCCGCTGGCCGAAGGGCAGACGATCGTCTACCAGGTGCCGGGGCCCGAGCCGTTGCGGTTCCTGGAGCCGCGCGAGACCGAGACCCGCCGTCTGCACGCCCTGGCGGACTACGGGCTCATGTACGTCAAGCTGTACGAGGACATCGCCAGGTACGGCCACGTCGCGACCACCTACGACTACCCCGTCATGGTCGCGGGCCGCTATCTCATGGCGCCGTCCCCGATCCCCAGCTTCGACAACCCGAAGATGCACCGCAATCCGGCGTTGCAGCTGTTCGGCGCCGGGCGCGAGAAGCGCATCTACGCCGTGCCGCCCTACACCGACGTCGAGAGCCTCGGGTTCGAGGACCACCCCTTCGAACCGCGGCGCTTCGACGAGCCCTGCGCGATCTGCGGCTCCGTCGGCATCTACCTCGACGAGGTCATCACCGACGACGTCGGCGGATCGATGTTCGTCTGCTCCGACACCGACCACTGCGAACGCGCGGCCGCCGCCGCGATCGACGTCGACGTCGACGAAGAGGTGACCGCGTGAGCGGCGCGCAACCTCTGCTGGAGGTCCGCGACGCGGGCCACCGCTACGGCGACCGCTGGGGCTGCCGCGGCGTGGACCTCGACCTGTGGCCCGGCGAGGTGATCGCCGTGGTCGGCGAGTCAGGATCGGGGAAGTCGACGCTGCTCGGCACGCTCTCCCAGCGCCTCAGCCTGACCGAGGGCAGCATCCGCTACCGCACCGCCGACGGCTGGGCGGCGGACCTGTCCGAGATCGGCGAGAGCGCGGTGCGCCGGCTGTGGCGCACCGAGTGGGGCTTCGTCCACCAGGATCCCGCCGACGGGCTGCGCATGCATGTGAGCGCGGGCGGCAACGTGGGCGAGCCGCTGATGGCGACGGGCTGGCGCCACTACGGCCGCATCCGCGCCGCCGCGGCGGAGTGGCTGCGGCGGGTGGAGATCCCCGTCGATCGCATCGACGACGCTCCCGTCACCTTCTCCGGCGGCATGCGCCAGCGCCTGCAGATCGCCCGCAACCTCGTCGTCTCGCCACGCCTGGTGTTCATGGACGAGCCCACCAGCGGCCTTGACGTGTCGGTGCAGGCGCGCCTTCTCGACCTGATCCGCTCGCTCGTGGCCGAGCTCGGCCTGGCCGTGATCATCGTCACGCACGACCTGGCGGTGGCTCGGCTCATCTCGCACCGAACCCTGGTGATGAAGGACGGCCGCGTCATCGAGTCCGGCCTCACCGACCGGGTGCTCGACGACCCCCAGGCCGCCTACACCCAGCTCCTCGTCTCCTCGATCCTCCAGGGGTGATCCGACCATGGCTGTTCCAGCGGTTGCGGCGCCGCCGATCCTCGCCGTCTCCGGCGTCGACAAGACCTTCACCATGTATCTGCAGGGCGGCCAGCGGCTGCCCGTGCTGCGGGGGCTCACCTTCGAGGTGCGTGCCGGCGAGTGCGTCGCGCTCGGGGGAGTTTCGGGCGCGGGCAAGAGCTCGATCCTCAAGATGGTCTACGGCAACTACGCCGCCGACCGCGGCGCCATTGTTCTGAGGCGCCCGGGCGGCGATGTTGACGGTGCCGTCGACGGTGCCGTCGACAGTGTCATCGACATCGCCGCAGCGGACCCGCGCCAGGTGCTCCGCGCCCGCCGCGACACGATGGGGTACGTCAGCCAGTTCCTGCGCTGCGTGCCCCGCGTGGGCGCCCTGCGGGTCGTCGCCGAGCCGCTCGTCGAGCGCGGCGTTCCCGCGGCGGAAGCACGCGAGCGAACGGCGGAGCTGCTTACCCGGCTCGCCATCCCCGAACGGTTGTGGAGCCTGCCGCCGGCCACCTTCTCCGGTGGCGAGCAGCAGCGCGTCAACATCGCGCGTGGATTCGTGACCGAACTGCCGCTGCTGCTGCTGGACGAGCCCACCGCCTCGCTCGACGCGCGCAACCGCGACGTCGTCACCGAGCTGATCCGCGAGAAGCGCGCCCGGGGCGTCGCCATGCTCGGCATCTTCCACGACGCGGCGGTGCGCGACGCCGTCGCCGACCGCGTCGTCGGAGTCGAGATGTTCGCCCCGGCTGTCGGAGCGGCGGCGTGACCGCACGGTTCGCGATCTACGCGGCGCCGGGCACCGGTTCCATGGATGCCGTGGCCGGGGAGCTACGCGAGAAGGCCGAGCAATGGCTGGGCCGCGGCGTCTCGGGGGAGCCGGTCACACCGGGCGTCCCCGCCGGCTGGACCCGCGAGACCGTCGACGCGATGACCGTCGACGCGCGCCGATACGGCTTCCACGCCACGCTCAAGGCACCGTTCCGCCTCGCCGAGGGCCGCACGCCCGAGGACCTCGACGACGCCCTGGCGCGGTTTGCCGCGGGCCGCGCCGCAGTGATGATCCCGCGCCTGTCCCTCACCCGCCTCGGCGACTTCTTCGCCCTGGTGCCAGGAGCGGAGGCAGCGGAACTGTACGCACTCGCCGAGGCGGTGGTGACCGGCTTCGACGGGTTCCGCGCCCCGGCGACCGAGGCCGAGCTTGCCCGCCGCAGGCCGGCCTCGCTCACGCCGCGCCAGCGCGAACTGCTCAGGGCCTGGGGCTACCCGTACGTGCTCGACGAGTTCCGCTTCCACCTCACCCTCACCGACCGCATCGCGCCGGGGCGGCAGCCGGCCGTGGAACGTGCCCTGAGCGGCTGGTTCGCCGCCTCGCTCGGAGCCACCGTGCCCGTCGACGCACTCGCCCTGTTCACCGAGGCCGAGCCCGGCGCCCCATTCGCGCTGCGCGCGCTGCACCCGCTGCGGCCGGTCCGCGCACCCGCACCCAAACCCGCACCCGCACCCGCCGAAGTCTCGACAGTCAGCGAAGGAACGCGATGACGCGCGAAACTGTGCTCCGCAACGCCCACATCGTCCTGGCCGATGAGATCCTGTCCGGCTCGGTGCTGATCCGCGACGGCCTGATCGCCGACATCGGCTCCGACCCGGCCGCGGCCGGCGAGGACCTGGACGGCGACTACCTGCTGCCCGGCGTGGTCGAGCTGCACACCGACCACCTGGAGTACCACTTCTCCCCGCGGCCGGGCGTGCGGTGGGATCCCCTGCCCGCCGTGCTCGCCAGCGACGCGCAGCTGGCGGCCGGCGGCGCGACCACGGTGTTTGACGCGGTGCGCATCGGCTCCTCCGCCGATGACAAGAGGGACGCGGCCGCCGCGACCGCCCGGCACCTGGCGGACACGATCGAGCTGGCGGCCGGCGCCGGCCTGACACGCGCCGAGCACGCGATCCACGTGCGCTGTGAGGTGTCCGCGCCGAACTGCCTCGACGCGTTCGGCGAGTTCGCCGACGACCCGTACGTGAAGCTGGTCTCCCTGATGGACCACACCCCCGGCCAGCGTCAGTACGCCGACCTCGAGGTGTTCAAGCGGTTCCACGTCGGCATGGGCTACGTCGCGGAGTCCGAGTTCGACGCCTTCGTCGCCCCCCTGCTCGAGCAGTCGGCGCTCTACGCGGACAAGCACCGCCGCGCGATCGCGGGGCTCGCCGTGGAGCGCGGGATCACCCTGGCGACCCACGACGACGCGACGCCCGACCACGTCGCCGAGTCGGTCGCGCTCGGGGGATGCATCTCCGAGTTCCCGACCACCGTGCTCGCCGCCGGCGAGGCCGTAAAGCACGGCCAGCGGATCGTCATGGGCGCCCCCAACATCGTCCGCGGCGGCAGTCAGTCGGGCAACGTGGCCGCGGCCGAGCTGCTCGGACTTGGGCTCTTGCACATCCTGTCCTCCGACTACGTGCCGTCGAGCCCGCTGCAGGCCGTGTTCCAGCTGGCCGCCGACGGCGCGATCGGGCTTCCCGAGGGCGCGGCGCTGGTCAGCGGCAACCCGGCGCGGGCGGTCGGCCTCGACGACCGCGGCGAGATCACGGTCGGCAGGCGCGCCGACCTGGTGCGGGTGGGCGCGCACGACCTGCCGGGCACCGAGCACCACCCGCGCGGGCTGCGCGTGCCCGTCGTCCGCGGCGTGTACCGGGAGGGGGTGCGGGTGACGTGAGCGAGCCGATCGGCTCCGACGCCGCGCTGATCGGCCCCGGTGCCTTCGTGGCCGTCGTGGGCGCCAGCGGCGTCGGCAAGGATGCCCTGCTGTCGTTTGCCCGCGAACATTCCGGGGCCCTCGCCAGCTTCCCCCGACGCGTCATCACCCGGCCGCCGGGTCCCGGCGAGGATCACGAGCCGGTGAGCGAGGAGCAGTTCGCCCAGGCCAGCGAACGCGGTGACTTCGCCGTGTACTGGCACGCGCACGGGCTTCGCTACGGCATCCTGGCGTCGGCTGACGTTGAGGTACGCGACGGCCGCGTCGTCGTCGCCAACGTCTCCCGCGCCGTGATCGACGAGCTCGCCGGCCGCTACCGGCGGTTCGTCGTGGTCCGGGTGACCGTGTCGGAGGAGGTACGCGCGCAGCGGCTGCGCGCCCGCCGCCGCGAGCCCGAACCCGGTATCGGGCAGCGCCTGGCCCGTCCCGACCCGGCCCCAGGCCACCGGGTCGACGCGGTGATCGAGAACGACGGCTCACTCGCGGACGGCGGCGCTCAGCTGGTGCGCATCATCCGCGACGCGGCGGGCTGCCCGACGGCCGCCCTCTGAACGGCGGAAAGGCTGAGGGACGCATGACGAACGTCGATGTTCAGGTCGTTCCAGGTCGTCGACTGGCTGTCGTCCGCCGGCGCGTGGAGATCGGCTCGGTGGGTACGGCGTGGGGGCCGGCGCTCGACAAGGTGTGGGCGTTCCTCCGTGCCCGCCCGGGGCTGCGCACCGACGGGCACAACGTCTTCCCGTACCACCACCCGACAGGCACGGACGCGGCGATGGAGGTCGAGTTCGGGGTCGAGGTGATCCGGGTGTTCCACGCCGCGGGGGAGGTCGTCCCGGCGGACACGCCCGCGGGTGAGGTCGCGACTGCTGTGCATAGGGGCGGTTATGACCGGCTTCGCCGGACGCATGACGCGATCCATGCCTGGCGCGCTCGGACCGGCAGAACGTTTGCGGGAATCTCGTGGGAGGTCTATGGCGACTGGTCTGATGATCCGTCGCGGCTCGAGACGACGGTCTTCTACCTTCTCAGCGAGCGACCGCCAGTCCGCCGACGGATCGTCGGCGCGCGGACCTCGGTTGTCATCGACAGGACGATCGGGCATCAGCGGGACAGGTCGTTGGCGTGCGCCGCATATCCAGATGTGGATCAACGCGAGCGGGCGCACCACATCGGCCCGTTCGCGGACTGAATCTGCCATTTTGACCTGATAGATGCGGAACTGGTCCGGACGGGGCAGGAAACTCCGTGTCCGTCCGGCTTCTACCCGGTACGAAGCTTCGGCGCAACAGAAGGTGGATACCCTCGCACGATGCCCGCTCCGACGTCCACCGGTGCCCCCGTTCCCACGCTGTCCCCTAGCCTGCAGACCCTGCGCGCGACCGCGCTCGAGGTACTGCGCGGAAACGACCTCGGCGACGTCACCAGGCCATCTCCCACGCTCTACCCACATCAGTGGCTCTGGGACTCCTGCTTCATCGCGATCGGGCTGCGTCACATCGACCCAGCGCGGGCCGCCGCCGAGGTGCTTTCGTTGCTGCGCGGTCAATGGCCGAACGGCATGATTCCGCACGTGATCTTCGCCGAGGTCGACGACTTTTACCATGCCGGCCCGCAGCGCTGGCGCTGCGACCGGTTCGTGACGACGGCGTCCGGCGCGCAGAGCACCGGTATCACGCAGCCCCCGATGATCGCCGAGGCTGCGGTCCGGGTGGGCGAGATGCTCGACCCGCGGTCCCGCGCCGACTTCTACCGCGCCCTGCTTCCCGGCCTGATCCGCTTCCACCAGTTCCTGCACACCGAGCGTGACCCCGACGACGACGGGCTCGTGACGCTGGTGCACTCATGGGAGTCCGGGATGGACAACACGCCGCCGTGGATGGAGGCCACGCTGCCGATCACCCCGCGCCGGGTGAAGGTACTGCGCCGGCTGGGCACCGCGGAGGCTCTCGACGCACTGCGCCGCGACGCCAAGGAGGTGCCGGTCGAGGAGCGGCTCACCTCGGCGGACCTGTTCACGCTGTACCGCGTCGTCCGTGAGCTGCGCCGGTCGAGCTACTCGTTCCGCAGCATCCGCGAGACCGACGTGCCGTTGGTCCAGGACGTCGCGTTCAACGCGATCCTGGTGCGGGCCAACGACCATCTCGTCGAGATCGCCGCCGAGGTCGGGGTGAAGCTGCCGAAGCGGCTGACCCGCTCGATGCGCCGCTGCCGGGAGGCGATGGAGCGGCTCTGGGCGGAGTCGACGTACTACAGCCGGGACTTCCGCACGGGCGAGCTCCTCCAGCATGAGACCGTCGGCGGTTTCCTTCCGCTGTATGCCGGCGTCGTTCCCGAGGAACGGGTCGACGGGTTGGTGAAGGCTATGACGTCGCCGCGGTACTGGCCGCGCTACGGCGTGGCGAGCGTGCCCGCGGACGACCCCGCTTTCCTGCCCCGGTGCTACTGGCAGGGTCCTGTGTGGATCAACATCAACTGGCTGCTCGCCGACGGCCTGGAGCGTTACGGCCGGCTGGACGCCGCCCGGGAGCTGCGCGCGGGCGTGCTGAACCTGATCTCCAGCTCGGGCCAGATGTTCGAGTACTACTCGCCACTGGACGGCTCCGGCGCCGGCAGCAACAGCTTCTCCTGGACGGCGGCGCTGCTGGTCGACCTGCTGGCGCGGCCGGACCTGCCGGAGATCCAGGCGACCGCGGCGCGCGCGGCCTCCCGGCTGGGGGTGTCCGGGGTGCCGGACGCCCGGCGCGCCAGCGACGAGCTGCCCTCCTCGCCGCGCGGCTAGGCCGCGCGGCCAGGCGGGGCCGGCCGGCGTCGGCGCGGTCGGCCCCGCGCTGCTCGGCGGGCTGACGGCGTGTCGCTTAGATGTGGCGTGGGTCACGTCGATTGGCCCGATTATGCGCGGCACGCCGGGTACTCCGTCTGCGTCGGGCAACGGGATGTCCGAGGGAGGGCTGGGCCACACGGCGTGACGTAGCTTTCTGTGCCGAGGGTGTTGGCCTTGCCTCGTGGCGTTACTTAACGCTACCGAGGTGCGCTGGAGCCGTGGAAGAGCTACCTAGATAGTTGGTTGTTCTGACCACAGAAGCCGATCTGCGGGGTAGTCTTCGCGACAAGCGGGTTCAGTGTTCCGAGGGTGAGGGTCTACACTGCGGCGTAGGCCCGGCGTTCGCTGCCGTCCGGCTGTGCCTGCGCGGGGAATTGGTTCGCGTCGTCAGACGTTACCTCCACGTGCAAGGACGACGACCCACCCGCACCGACCTTCGGATCTATCACTGATGACGCTGCCTGCTCTGGAACTTCACGACGACGCCCCGCGCGCGCGTACCAGCGCGCGGCGCCCGCGTCGGTCGACTGCCGCTGCCCGCTCCTCCACCGGCCGCACGCTGACGGCGGTTGCTGAGGACATCGATGAGCTCGACGTCAGCGCGGTTGCCGACCTGATCGCGCGCGGCCGCGAGTCCGGCGAGGTCAGCCGGTCCGAGCTGCGCGAGGCTCTCGAGTCCGCCGACGTCGGCACCGAGCTTCTGCCGGCGCTGGTCGCCCGGCTGACGGCTGCCGGTGTCGACGTCCTCGAGGAGGAGGAGCGATCCTCCGAGCCCGCGGGGACGACCGGCCGGACCACGACCGAGCATGCGGGCACCGCCGACCTCGTGCGCATGTACCTGCGCGAGATCGGCCGGGTCCCGCTACTCAACGCCGCTCAGGAGGTAGAGCTCTCCAAGCGCGTCGAGGCCGGCCTGTTCGCGGAACACAAGCTGGCCACGGCCGAGGAGCTCGAGCCCGACCTGCGTCGGGATCTCAAGCGACTCGTCCGCGATGGCGAGGCCGCGAAGCAGCAGCTCGTCTCGGCGAACCTGCGCCTGGTCGTCTCGGTCGCGAAGAAGTACAGCGGCCGGGGAATGACGCTGCTCGACCTGGTGCAGGAGGGCAACCTCGGCCTGATCCGCGCGGTCGAGAAGTTCGACTACGCCAAGGGCTACAAGTTCTCCACCTACGCGACCTGGTGGATCCGGCAGGCCATCGGCCGGGCTCTCGCCGACCAGGCCCGCACCATCCGCATCCCGGTCCACGTGGTCGAGCAGATCAACAAGATCACTCGGCTGCAGCGACAGCTGGTCTCCTCGCTCGGCCGTGAGCCGACCGACGAGGAGCTCGCGCTGGAGCTGGACATGCCGCTCGAGCAGGTCGTGGAGCTGCGCCGCTACGCGCAGGACACGGTCAGCCTGGAGACGACCGTCGGCGACGACGGCGACTCCGTGCTCGGCGACTTCATCGAGGATGCCGACGCGACCTCGCCGGCGGACGCCGCCTCATACGGCGCCATGCAGGATGAGATCGACAACGTTCTCGGCAACCTGTCACCGCGCGAGCGCGAGGTGATGCGGCTGCGGTTCGGCCTGGCCGACGGCAAGCAGCACACCCTCGCGGAGGTCGGCAACCGCCTCGGTCTGACCCGCGAGCGCATCCGCCAGATCGAGCGCGACACTCTCCGGGAGCTGCGCAAGCCGGCCGTGGCCGGTCGCCTGCGCGAGTTCTTGGACTAGCAAGAACAGGTAGTAGAAGGCCCGCCCCCGAACGGGGGGCGGGCCTTCCTCGTGTAGCGGTCTGCAACGTTCAGCAGCGGACAGCCCGCGGCGTGGAGGCCCCCACGAGCGAAGCGAAGTGGTCCGCCGGCCCGGGCTTGGCTTGGTGACGCTAAATCGGCGGGTGACCGTGCGGCGCAGAGGCGCGCCTCCGCGGAGGCCTGCCTACGAGCGAAGCGATGTGGGTGGGCCGCAGCGGAGGTCGCCGTAGCGCCCGTGAGCGGAGGAGGACGGCGCGCGGAGGTCCCGTGGGAGCGAAGCGAGTACGGGGCCGGAGCGCGCCGCCCGCACGGAGCGAACCAGCAACAACCTTCCACCCCAGCCCGCTACATCGTCCGGGCCGAGAGCGAACCGAAATACTCCCCACACAGGCGTGCTGTGGTGGTCGGACCGCTCAAGCGGATCGCACCCGAACCAGCAACACACCTACCGGATGAACGGCGCGAGGGCCTCCGGGTTGGCCACGGCGGCGAGGCTGACGGCGCGGTCGAGGGGGACGCCGGTCAGGAGGCGCTTCACCGGGACCTCCAGCTTCTTGCCGGTGAGGGTGCGGGGAACGTCGAGGATCTCGATGACGGTGTCGGGGACATGCCGCGGGGAGAGCTCGGCGCGGATCTCGGCCTTGAGGGCCTCGCCCATCTCCCGGGTCAGGCTGCCGCGCCTGGTCGGGACGACGAACAGGAACAGCTGGCCGGTCTGGCTCGGGCCGGAGGTGTCGACGACCAGGCTGTCGGCGATGCCCTCGAACCGCTCGACCACCCGATACAGCTCCGCGGTGCCGAGCCGGACGCCACCCCTGTTCAGGGTCGCGTCCGAGCGGCCCTCGATGACCACGGCCCCGCTCAGGGTGAGCCGCGCGAAGTCGCCGTGCCGCCACACGCCGGGATACATCGAGTAGTAGCTCTCCCGCAGCCGGGAGCCGTCCCGGTCGCCCCAGAACAGCAGCGGCATCGACGGCATCGGCGCGGTGACCACCAGCTCGCCGACCTCGTCGACGACCGGCCTGCCCTGCTCGTCGAAGACGTCCACTGCGCAGCCGAGCGCGCGCAGCCCGATCTCGCCCGCGCGTACCGGCATGGTGGGCAACGCGGCGGCGAGCGGCCCGCACACGTCCGTACCACCGCTGATCGACGTCAGCAGCACGTCCGGCTTCACCGAGTCGTACACCCAGGCATAGCCGTCGGTGGACAGCGGCGAGCCGGTCGACCCGAGCGTCCGCAGCGTCGACAGGTCGGCGACCACGCACGGGGAGAGCCCTCGGCCCAGGCAGCTGTGCAGGAATGCGGCCGACACGCCCAGACAGGTCAGGCCGAGCGCCTCGACCAGCCGCCACAGCGTCGACAAATCGGGGAAGTTTGGACTGCCGTCGTAGAGCACGATCGTCGACCCGACGAGCAGACCGGAGACGAGGAAGTTCCACATCATCCAGCCGGTGGTGGTGAACCAGCAGAAGCGGTCGTCGGGGCCGAGATCCAGGTGCAGCGCGAGCGATTTGAGGTGCTCCAGCAGAATTCCGCCGTGGCTGTGCACGATCGGCTTGGGCAGCCCGGTGGTGCCGGAGGAGTAGAGGATCCACAGCGGCGCGGCGAACGGCATCGGCTCGAACTCGGGCACCTCCTCCAGGCCGATGACCAGCTGGTCCCACCAGGTCATCCCCGGCAGGGCCAGGCGCTCGGCGCGCTCGACGACGTCGGCGGCCACATACGGCACGACGACGGTCGCGGCGAGGCCGGGCAGCACCTCGACCAGCTCGGCGATGTTGTGCAGGATGTCGTGCTGGACTCCGTTGTAGGTGTAGCCGTCGACGGCGACCAGCACCTTCGGCGCGATCTGGCTGAACCGGTCGGCGAGCCCCGACGGGCCGAAGTCCGGCGAGCAGCTCGAGAAGACCGCGCCGATGCTCGCGGTGGCAAGCATGAGGATCACCGTGTGGGCGCAGTTCGGCAGCACCGCGGCCACCCGGTCACCGCGGTGCACCCCGAGCCGGCGCAGCCCCCCGGCGCACTTGGCCACCTGGCGGCGCAGCTCGTCCCAGGAGATCACGACGGTCGCCGCGTCCTCCCTGATGGCGATCAGCGCCGGCTCCCCGCCGCGGCGGCTCAGGGCGTTCTCGGCGTAGTTCACCTTCGCCCCGGGGAACCAGACCGCGCCGGGCATCCGCGCGTCGGCCAGCGCCGGGCCGTCGCCGCGCTGGCCGCGCACGCCGCAGAAGTTCCAGATCGTTTCCCAGAACGCGCCGGGCTCGGCGGCGGACCACCGCCACAGGTCCCGCGGGTCAGCGAACGACAGGCCGTGCTCACTGGCGAGGAAATCGAGGTAGTGCGTCACCCCGGCATCGCGCACCCGCTCGGCCGGGGGCTCCCACAGCAGCGTGCCGGCCCGCACCACCCCGGTTGTGCCCTCGTCGGAGGTCTGCGCCATCTCGTTGCCCGCCACGTGACCTGACCCTAATCAATCGGTTCCGGCATTCCACCCCGACCACCATGTGACGGTCAAAGACGGGCGATGGGCGTCGCGATGCGTGCCGGGGGGACTACCTTCGCCCTATGGAGACCATCGGCGGCGTGAGCGACGGGCCTGCCCCCATCGCCGGCCGGCCCGGTAGTGGCGGTGAGCCCCGCCACCCCGGCGGGACCGGTCAGGACACGCTGGTGGTCTGGGACGAGGCGATGCTGGGCTACGACTTCGGCCCGCATCACCCGCTGCACCCGGTGCGCCTCGCGTTGACCATGGATCTGGCGACGCGCGCGGGCGTGCTCGAGGCGCCGGGCGTCGCGACCGCCGCCGGGTCGCTCGCGTCCGACCAGCTGATCGAGCTGGTGCACGACCCCGCCTACGTCGCCGCGGTCCGCCATGTGGGTGCCCCCGGCGGGGCCAACCCGCGGCTGGCCGCGATGTTCGCGCTCGGCACCGCGGACAACCCGGTGTTCCAGCGGATGCACGAGGCGGCCGCCGCGGTGACCGGGGGCACGCTGGCCGCCGCGCGAGCGGTGTGGTCGGGCACCCATCAGCACGCGGTGGCGCTGGCGGGCGGCCTGCACCACGCGATGCGCGCCGGCGCGAGCGGATTCTGCGTCTACAACGACCCGGCGGTGGCGATCGCCTGGCTGCTGTCGGCCGGGGCCCGCCGCGTGGCCTACGTCGACATCGACGTGCACCACGGCGACGGCGTGCAGGCCGCGTTCTACGACGACCCGCGGGTGCTCACGATCTCGCTGCACCAGACAGGCCGCAGTCTGTTCCCCGGCACCGGGTTCCCGGACGAGGTCGGGACCGGCGACGCCGAGGGGACCGCGGTCAACGTGGCGCTCCCGCCGGGCACCGACGACGCCGGCTGGCTGCGCGCGTTCTCCGGAGTGGTGCCGGTGCTGCTGCGCCAGTTCCGCCCGGACGTGCTGGTCACGCAGCACGGCTGCGACACCCACCGCCTCGACCCGCTCGCCGACCTGCGGCTGACCATCGACGGCCAGCGCGCCTCCTACCTGGCACTGCACGAGCTGGCGCACGAGGTCGCGGGCGGGCGCTGGCTCGCCTGCGGCGGCGGCGGATACGCGCTGGAGACCGTCGTTCCACGGGCCTGGACCCACCTGTTGGCGATCGCGGCGCACGCACCGCTGCCGGTGGACCGCCCGCTGCCGGAACAGTGGCGCGAGAGCGCGCCCGGCCGGGTGGACGCGGCCACGCTGCGCCCGCCCGGGCGGGGCGTGGCGATGCCGGCGGCGTTCGGCGACGGCGGCGGGCCGGTCGCCTGTCACCCATGGGACGCCGGCGAGGGTGACCCGGACGACCCGCTCGACCGGGCGGTCGCGGCCACCCGTCGCGAGGTGCTGCCACTGAACGGCCTCGACCCGCTCCGTGACCGTTAGTGATCCCGGGAACAGTGCCCTCGGGGCGTGCGAGGGAAGAACATCTTCGCACGCCCTTTGCCCTTCAGCGACGCTGGTGACTGAGCAGGCGGTCCTCCCACCGGGATACCCGGCGGGCTGGGAGGCCGACGTGATCCTCGCCGACGGCGGGACCGCGCACATCCGGCCGATCCTGCCGTCCGACGGCCCGCGGCTCCTGGCCTTCTGGGAGCGGCTGTCGGAACGCTCGATCTACTTGCGGTTCTTCGGGGTGCGCCGGGGGCTGACCCAGGCGGACGTGGATCGGTTCACGATCGTTGACCAGTCGGTGCGCGGCGCCCTCGTCGCGCTCATCGGCACCGACCTCGTCGCCCTCGCGCACTGGGAGGGCCTGCCCGCGGACGAGGCCGCTGCCGCGCCGCCCGCGGTGGCCGCCGAGACGCGCCGGGACACGCCGATCATCCGTCCGGCCCCCGCCGCCGAGGTGGCCTTCCTCGTCGAGGACGCCCAGCAGGGCCGAGGACTCGGCTCCGTGCTGCTGGAGCACCTCGCCGCCGCGGCCTGGGAACGCGGCATCCGCCGGTTCGACGCGGAGGTGCTGGCCGAGAACCAGACGATGACCCGGGTCTTCCTCGATGCCGGTTACAAGGTGTCCAGAACCTGGGAATCCGGCGCGGTGCGGCTGTCGTTCGACATCGCCCCCACCGAGAGATCGGTGGATGTGATGCGCGCCCGGGAGCACCGGGCCGAGTCGGCCTCCATCGGACGGCTGCTGCGCCCCCGCGCGGTGGCGGTGATCGGTGCCTCCCGCCGCCACGACGCGACCGGTAACGCGGTGCTGCGCAACCTGCTGCGCGCCGGGTTCGACGGCCCTGTCTACCCGGTGAACCCGGTGGCGGCCGCCGCGTCGGGCGCCGTCTCGTCGGTGCGGGCCTTCGCCAGTGTCGAGGACGTCGACGGACCGGTGGACCTCGCGGTGCTGTGCGTGCCGCCGGCGGAGGTCAGCGAGGCGGTCGCTGCCTGCGGGCGCCACGGTGTGCGTGGCCTGGTGGTGATCACGGACCTGCGCGACGAGCCGGCTGAGGCGACGCTCGCGGGCGCCGCCCGCGCCGCGGGCATGCGGGTCGTGGGACCGGCGAGCCTCGGGGTCCAGAGCCCGGCGGTGGGCCTGAACGCCTCGCTCACGACCCAGATGCCACCACCTGGACGGATTGGCTGTTACTCGCAGTCAGGGCCGCTGGGAGCCGCCATGCTGGGCGCCGCGGAGACCCGCGGCCTGGGGCTGTCGGTGTTCGTCTCCGCCGGGGACCGCGCCGACGTCAGCGGCAACGACATGCTGCAGTACTGGGAGGACGACCCGGCGACCGACGTCGCGCTGCTGCATCTGGAGACCTTCGGCAACCCGCGCAAGTTCGCGCGGCTCGCCCGCCGGGCCGGGCGTTCCCTCCCGGTCGTGGTCGTGCGCGCGGGGCGTTCCGAGCTGGAGGCGGCGCTGCTGCGGCAGGCCGGCGTGATCGCCGTCGACCGGGTCTCGGCGGGCTTCGACGTCGCGCAGCTGCTCGCCAGTCAGCCGCTGCCCCGGGGCGACCGGGTGACCGTCGTCGGCGACTCACGCGCGCTGGTCCGTCTCACGGTCGAGGCCGCCGAGGCCGTGGGCCTGTCGGTCGAGTCCGTCCTGCTCAAGCTCGGCAGCTCCCCGGAGCTGCACGCCGAGGCGATGCTGTCGGCCGCCGAGCGGTCGGACGCGCTGATGGTCACCGTCGCCCCGCTGCCGCCACTGCCGATCGCCCCGCTGGCCGCGGCGGTCGCGGCGGCGGCCGCGCGTCTCGACATTCCCGTGCTGGCAAGCGTGCTCGGCGGCGCGCGGGTTCCCGAGCTCGGCCCGGTGCCGGCCTACCCCTCGCCGGAGGGGACCGTCGCGGCGCTTCGCCGCGTCGTGGCCTACGCGGAATGGCGGTCGCGCCCGCTCGGAGCCGTTCCGGTGCTCAGCGTGCGCGTCGACGCGGCGAGGGCATTGGTGGCTGGCCGGGTGGGCCGGCTCGACGACGCGCAGGGCGCCGCCCTGCTCGGCTGCTATGGGGTGTCCGTGGAGCCGGTGATCCGGGCGGAGAACGAGGACGCCGCGGTCAGCGCCGCCCACCGGCTGGGCTGGCCCGCGGTGCTCAAGGCCAGGTCGCGGCCCTACCGGCACCGCCCCGAGCTCGGCGGCCAGCGCCTCGCGCTTCCGGACGAGACGGCGATGCGGGCGGCCTGGGCCTCCCTGCGTGCCCAGGTCGGGCCGGACGTACCGCTGGTGGTGCAGCGGATGGCGCCCGCCGGCGTGGCCGTGGTGCTCGGCTCCGAGGAGCACCCCCGCTACGGGCCGCTGGTGTCTTTCGGGCTGGCGGGACCGGCCATGGACCTGCTCGGTGACCGGGCGCACCACATCCTGCCGCTGACCGATGTCGACGCTGACCGGCTGCTCGGATCGGTACGGGGAGCTCCGCTGCTGTCCGGGTACCGCGGCTCGCGGCCGGTGGACGTCGCGGCGCTGCGGGAGACGATCCTGCGGGTCGCCCGGCTCGCCGACGACCTGCCCGACGTCGCGCGGCTCGTCCTGGATCCGGTGATCGTGTCGGCGGAGGGCGTGGCCGTCCTGTCCGCGGAGGTGGTCACCGGGCCGCCGTCGCGCCGCGCCGACGCCGGCCCGCGGCGGTACTGGACGGCTCCCATGCCGAGCGTCGGTGCCGACCGCTGACGCCGTCCGTCGACGTCGTTCGCTGACGCCATCCGGCGACATCGTCAGCAGGCTCACACTTCACCGGACCGCCTGCATCGACGACGGCATGCGGCGCGGATTGTGACGTCTGTATGTCGCCGCGGATACCAGATGGTGCGAATCGGGACCAACCGGTCGCCGATGGCGGCAGCGTGGGTGGGCTGACGGGCTGGTCGGGCGTCTTCGGCGCTCGCCGAGAACTCGTTCCCTGTCGCGCGGGGGCCGCAGGGTTCGGCCCGGTTCCACACAACATGTTCCCACCGTCGACAATCGGGACCCATGACGTCGTCCTCTGCCGCCGAGCCGTCCGGACGCCAGCCAGCGGGCCAGGGTGGCGGGTACGTCTCGCCTTGGCCGGAACACGGATTCGTCGCCCCAGAGGACGCGGACCCGCGGTCCGGCGCGGCGCCGTGGCCGCCGGCGACGCCGTCAGGTGGCCAGGAGTGGAGCGACCGGCACTGGAACGGCGGCCAGGACTGGAGCACGTCAGCGGTCTGGCCGCCGGCCGCCGCGGCCCGCCCGGAGCAGGGACACATCGCCGGGCTCGCGCAGCCGCCGAACCGGCCGGCCGGTTCCCCCT
Source organism: Pseudofrankia coriaricola (assembly GCF_001854805.1). Lineage (GTDB taxonomy): Bacteria > Actinomycetota > Actinomycetes > Frankiales > Frankiaceae > Pseudofrankia. The sequence goes on along the minus strand of NZ_MBLO01000210.1, from coordinate 8,242 downwards.
ATCCCGACGCCGGCGGCGGCGCGCGGGCCGGGTACGAGGGCGCCCCCAGCAACGGCGCCCATGGTGGCGACACCGCCAGCAACGGTGGACCGAGCAACGGTGCCTACGCCCCCAACGCCTACGACCCCTACCAGAACGGGGCCTACCGCACCGGCGCGTATGGCGAGGGCCAGTACGACCACGGCTCGTATGACGCCGGCTCGTACGCCGCCGGCGGCTACGGCGGCGCCGGCCAAGGCGGCTACGGCGCCCCCGCGGCGGGCGGGAACGCCGGCGGCTACGAGTCCGCTAACTACGCCCGCGGCCCGGAGCCCGGGTACGAGCATCCTCAGGAAGCCCGCGGCCACGACCGGGGGCCGGACGCCGGGTACGCCGCCGGCTTCGACGTCGCGGCACCCGCCGGCCAGGGACAGCCCGCCGCGTCCGGCGGCTACGGCGACGTGTCCGCCGCGCGGCAGGCCTTTGGACAGGACTCGTACGGCCCGGCCGCACGGCACCCCACCTCGGCCCCCCCGGCAGCCCCGGCCGAGCCATCGGCGCGCTCGGCGGTGCCCGAGGCGGCTCGCCCGGCGTCACCTGGGCTCGCCACCACACCGCCGCCCCCGCCCAGCTACCCGCCGGGCGAGCTTCCGCCGTTCGCCGGCCAGGCGGCGTCGGCGCCCCCCGGAGCCGCGCCGTTCCCGCCTCCGCCTCCGCCTGCTCCGCCCTCGGCGCTCGCCGTGGCGTCGGCGGGAATGCCGGGCGGCGGAGCCAGCCAGATGGGCCAGCCCGGTCAGTCCGGTCCGTCATCGGGCGGCCCCGGCCAGGGCGGCGCGCAGACGGGGCCACCCGCGGTGCCGCCCGCGGGCGGCCCCGTCGGTGGCGCGCTGCCGACGTCGGCCGCGGTCGCCGAGACGCTGTTCAGCCAGGCGCCGATCGCGCTCGCGTTCCATGACGCCTCCGGCCGGTACGTACGCGTCAACGACGTGTTGGCCCGGCTCAACGGCCGGCCGGTCGCCGACCACATCGGCCGCACCGCGCCCGAACTGCTGGGAGAGATCGGCCACGAGCTGGCCACCTTGCTCGGCCGCGCGCTGCGTTCCGGTGAGGCGGTCGGTGATCTGGAAATGAGCGTCGCGACCGGCGGCGCCGGGCCGACCCAGACGTGGCAGGCCAGCTGGTACCCGGTGGCGGGGCCCGGTGGCATGCCGCTGGGCGCGGTGTTCGTCGCGATCGACGTGAGTGGCCGCCGGGAGGCCGAGCAGGAGGCGACGCGCGAGCGTGAGCGCCTGCGGCTGCTGGCCGAAGCCGTCGCGTCCGATGTACTGAGGGCCGGGCCGGACGGTGCCTTCGACGGCGACATGCCGCGCTGGCGGGCGGTGACCGGTCAGCGGCGCGCCCAGTCCGACGGGCTCGGCTGGCTTGACGCCGTCCACCCGGGTGACCGGGACACGGTTCGCCGCGCCTGGCAGAGCGCGGTGGAGCGCGGGGAGAGCTTCGAGGCCGAGTTCCGGGTGCTGGGCGCCGACGGTGCCGAGCGGGTCATGACGGCACGGGCGCTCGCGGCCGCGGGCGGCGGCGAGTGGGTGGGTGCCCTGACCGACATCACCGAGCTGCGCGCGGCCCAGGCCGCCAGCGAGTCGGCCTCCGGACGGGTGCGGGTCACCACCGACCGGGTCGAGCAGATCCAGCGGATCACCGCGGCGCTGGCCAGGGCCGTGACCAGCGACGACGTGGTCGCGGTCATCATGGACGCCGGCCGGGCGCTCGGCGCCTCCGGCCGGGGCGTCGCGCTCATCGACGACGGGCGCGAACAGCTGACCTTCCGCGCCCTGCAGGGCTACTCGGCCGAGTACGCGGCGCGCTGGTCGCGGATCAGCCTCGGCGCGGTCCACCCGGCCGCCGAGGTGGTGCGCGGCCGGCGGCCGCTCTTCCTGTCCAGCCGCGAGGAGCTGACCGCGCGCTGGCCGGTCCCCGACCTGGTCGCGGCCGTGGGCGCCTCCGACGACCGGGCCTGGGCGCTGCTGCCGCTGGCCAGCGGCGACGCCCCCACCGGCGTGCTGATGTTCGGCTTCCCGTCCGCCAGGGACTTCAGCCTGGATGAGCGGGGCTACCTGGAGCTGCTCGCCGACCAGTGCGCGCTCGCCTTCGAGCGGGCCGCGCTGTTCGAAGGGGCGCTCGCGCAGGCCGCCGCCGGCCGCGTCGCCCAGGAGCACACCGCCTCCGCGCGCGCCGACGCCGACCGGGCCGCCCGCAGGCTGGAGGTGCTGGCCGCTGTCACCACCGCCATGAACGCGGCCGCCGTCGCCGACCCGGCCGCTCAGGCGGCGCCCGCGGCGGCCGTCACTCCGGACCGGGCTCTGCGTGCCCTCGCCGAGGCTGCCGTCGGCGAGATCGCCGACCTGTGCGCGGTTTACCTGCTCGCCGACCCCGCGACCGCCGGCGACGGCCGGGACGCCGCGGTCGGCGAGCAGGGTGCCGTGCCCGGCGGCGTGCCCGGCGGCCTGCCCGGCGCCGTGCCCGGCGACGGCGGCAAGAACGGCACCAGCTCAGCCCTGCCCGCCGGATCCGTCGATCCGGCGGGAGCCCCAGCCGCGCCCGCGTTGCTGCGGGTGGCGGCCGCCGCCGCGCCGGGCATCGAAGGCCCGCCGAGCCCACGGCCCGTCCGCTGGCCAGCGGCCAGCACCGTCGCCCAGGCGTTCGCCGCCGGCGGGCCGCGGCTTAGCACCTTGCGTGACGCGGGCAGGTCTGTTCCTGGGGCCGCCGCCGGCGAGGAACCGGCCAGGCGAGCGCTGTCGGCCTCGTCGGCGGACGAGGTGCGCTGGGCGCGCAGGGCCGGGGCGCACACCGTGGCCGCGGCGCCGATCCTGCGTCGTGGCCGCCCGGTGGGGGTCGTGCTGCTGGCCGCGGTGGGGGAACGCCCACCGCTGGCCGAGCAGGACCTCGCCCTGCTCGGCGAGCTGGCCGGGCGCGCCGCCGAGGCGGTCGACCGGGCGGAGCTTGCCGCGGCCGCCGCGCCGCGCGCGCTGGCGGCCAGCCGGCGGTCCGCGCCGCGGCGGGCGCTCACGCCGGCTGGTATCGCGGTCGCCGCGCGCTACCAGGCGGGCGAGGGGAACACGAGCTGGGACTGGTATGACGTGGTGGATCTCGGCGCCGGCCGGGCCGGGCTGGTGATCGGCAACATCGCGGCGAGCGGTGAGGTCGCCGCGGCGGCGATGGAGGCGCTTCGCGCCTCGGTGCGGGCCTGCGCGCGCCTGGACCTTCCGCCCCACGAGGTGATCACCCTGCTCGACGGCGTGCTCGCCGACCTCGCGGACGAGTACCAGCCGTCCGGGCGGGCGGGCCTCGCCCGCAGTGCTGTCCCGGCCGGCGGTGCCGTCGCGGCTGCTGGGGCCGAGGCGGCTGGCGGGGCCGTGGAGGACGGCGTCCCCGGTCAGCTCGCCACCTGTATCTACGCGGTCGTCGAGGCCGACAGCGGCCGGGTGACGCTCGCCAGCGCCGGGCACCCGCCGCCGCTGGTGGTCGCACCGGATGGGCTCGTCTCCCGGCTCTACATGGAGGTGGGGCCGCCGCTCGGCTCCCGGCGCGACGACGTGAAGGAGTACGTCGTCAGGCTCGGCCCCGACTGGCTGCTGGCGCTGTTCACCGACGGCCTAGTGGCCGCCGGCGGCCGTGAGCTCGACGCCGGGGTGTCCCAGCTCGCCGGCGCGCTCGCTCGTCCGGGGGCGCCGCTTCCGGAGCTCGCGGATGACGCGTTGGCCGTGCTCGGCCCGGTTGGCGGTCCCGCCGAGCCTGGCCAGCGGCCGGGCGCCTCGCCCGCGGGCGAGGCCCTCGCCGCCGATGCCGCCCTGCTGCTGGCCCGCCTCCCCGCGCCGCCGCCGCCCGGCGCGACGGTGGAGATCGCGGTCGACGGCGGCGCCGCCGACGTCGCGCCGGCCCGCGCCGCGGCCCGCGCCGCGCTGTCCGACTGGTCGCTGCCGGCCGAGGCCCTGGAGACGGCGGTGCTCGTCCTGTCCGAGCTGGTCGGCAACGCGGTCGCGCATGGCCGGCAGCCGATCGACGCCCGGGTCCGTAGGCTCGCCGACCGGGTCGTGGTCGAGGTCGCGGACGGCGGCGGGCGGCTGCCCCGGCGCCGGCACGCCGGTGCCGACCAGGAGGCCGGCCGGGGCCTGGAGCTGGTCGCCACGCTCGCCGACCGCTGGGGGGTCCGCCCGACCGCGGACGGCAAGGTCGTCTGGGCCGAGATCGGCCCGGCGGCGCTCGCGTCGGCCCCGTAGGGAGGACCGGCCACCGCCGGCTGTCCGGCGCCAGATGCCCGGTAACGTGAGCGCCATGGCGGACACGATCGTGTGCCTCGAGGCTGTCACTGTGCGGCGCGACGGGGCGGCGTTGCTGTCCGAGGTCAACTGGTCGGTGTCGGCTGGTCAGCGGTGGGTGGTGCTCGGCCCGAACGGCGCGGGCAAGACGACGCTGCTGCTGGTCGCGGCGGGCCGGCTGTTCCCGACCGGCGGCGCGGTCGACCTGTTCGGCTCCCGGCTTGGCACGGTGGACATGCGTGAGCTGCGCTACCGCGTCGGTCTGGTCAGCCCCGCGCTCACCGAGACGCCGCCGGCGGACGAGCGGGTCCTGGACGCGGTGCTCACGGCGGCCTGGTCGGTGCTCGGCCGCGGCCACGAGCACTACGACGACATCGACGTGACCAGGGCCGCCGAGCTGCTGCGCCAGTTCGGCTGTGGGGCGCTGTTGGGCCGCCGGTACGGCACCCTCTCCGAGGGGGAACGCAAGCGGGTCGCGATCGCCCGCGCCCTGATGACCGACCCAGAGCTGCTGCTGCTCGACGAGCCGGCCTCCGGGCTCGACCTCGGTGCCAGGGAAGCGCTGCTGCGCCGGCTCACCCGGTTCGCCGCCGACCCCACCGCGCCGGCCATGGTGCTGGTGAGCCACCACGTCGAGGAGATCCCGGCGGGCGTGACCCACGCCCTCCTGCTGCGTGACGGCCGGATCGTGGCGGCCGGGCCGGTCGAGGAGACGCTCACCGCCGGCCCGCTCTCGGAGTGCTTCGGAATCCCGCTCGAGATCACCGCCGCGGCGGGCCGCTACGCGGCCCGGCTCGCAGCCCGCCCGCCCCGCCCGCGAGCCGCCGCCACCGCCTGAGGAACGGACCGGGAGCCGACTGGCTGCCGGCCGGCGGAGAGGACTTCGGCGTACGCATGCTGATTCCGGTATCCCGCCGGCGACTGTGGCGCGGCCGCGCGAGCCGCCACGCCGCCTTCTGCGGCGAGGTGGCGTCCGCCCGGTCTTTCTGCCGCGCCATCCCCTGATAGGGCGCCAGCCGGCCGTATGGGCCGCTTTGGCCGCCCGTGCTCGTTGAATGCCGGGCCGCGGTGTCTCGCCTAGAGGGCCAAAGGAGGTGCGAAAATGCTCCTCCTTCGCACCTCCGGAGGCCCCCGTCCCCAGAAGCACTAGAGGGCCAAAGGAGGTGCGAAAATGCTCCTCCTTCGCACCTCCGGAGGCCCCCGTCCCCAGAAGCACTAAGGGGTCCCTGTGCCTCGTCGACACCGCGGGCTCGGCGGGCGGGGGAGGGAAAGGCGACGGCGCTCGCTACGTCTCGTCCAGGAGAGCCCAGAGGGAGCCGGCGCCGCGAACGCGCGCGCCGGCCTCGACGAGCCGCTCCCGTAAGGCACGGTCCGAGGTGAAGGCCAGGACCGGTGGCTCGGCATCCCCGGCCTCGGCCACGATCGCGTCGTCGCCCGCGCCAGGCGCATGAACCACGGCCAGTGTCACGCCGGCGGCGCGTGGGCCATCCGTCTCCTCGTCTGGCGAGCCGTTCCCGTCCGGATGCGCCTCATCCGGATGCGCGTCGGGCGGGCGCGCCCTGGGTGAAACGGTGCCGGGTTCGACGCCTGCCCTCGCGGCGCCTTCCAGGACCAGCACGACCCGCGCCGGCGCCTCGTCCTGCCCGGCCAGGTCCGCCGGCCAGTCGGCGGCGGCGAGGAGCCGCAGAACGCGCGCATGCAGCCGCGCCGCGGCACCCGGCCGGTCGCGCCACCATCCGTCGGGCCGGGCGCCCACCACGTTCGCCGCGTCGATCACCCAGGTTCGCGCTGCCATCACCGGGTGGCTACTCGAAGGAGCGGAATCGGACTACTCATCCGGTAGGTCATCTGGTAGCTGTTAGTAGCCCACCGGATGCGCGCGAAAGGCGCGCTGGTGTGCGGTTCAGGCGGGCGATGGGTCCAGTTTCCCATTTGTGCCATGAGGTTCCTGCCCTCCGCGAGGCAGCCAAAGCCCAGCCGATAGCGTCCACGCTGGGCCGGGAGCGCCGACAGTAGCGAGCCAAAGCCCGCTGGCACGGCCCATCGTTTGCCGCGCAATCGGACCGGACCGACCAGCCTGCGCGGTCCGTGCGGAGCACGCGGGCGGTGGCACCCATGCGCCCCTGTGGCCCATCTGCCCCCATCGCCGCGAACTTTCGGGTCTGAGATTCCGTTGACATGACCAGTCCTCTATCGTCCCCGCGTCGGCAGACTCTTTGGGTTCCGCTGACACATCCTCCTGACGGCCCGCCTTCCGTCGGTTCGGCATCGCCACCGCCATCGCGGCCGAACGAGGAAGCTGGGCATCGGGGAGCCCTGTCCCGCTTGATGGACATCACACCCAGGGCCGAAGCAGCCAAACCGCCTCGTCCACCGATTCGACGTGGTGCCGTCGGCCCGCCGGTTCGAACCATGGGCGCGGCTGAAACGGTGGACTCGGCGCAAGCGGCGGGCAGCGGGCCTCGATCATGCCTTTCCGTGCACCTGGTTGGGCTGTCCGGCTTCCCGCTGGCGTCGTTGGCGGAGTCGGGCTCTTGCACGAGGCGTGTCCGTCCGCCGTGCGAAGCTCGGCATTCGGACGAGGACAGTCCCGCCAACAGACATTGTGGCTCTTGGGAAGCAGGTCGATCGGCTCGCGCGCGAACAGGATCCACCAGCCCGGCTCGCCGGCTCGATCCAACCAGTCGTGACGCATCCGGGTGTTCTCGTGGTAATACTAGACGCGTGAGTTCTGGGATCCAGTTCTGGGATCCGCTGACCTGAAGGAGTGTGGCATGGCTCAGAAGACCATCGTCTCGTTGATTGACGATCTCAGTGGCGAAGAGGCCGACGAGACAGTCCGGTTCGGCCTGGACGGCGCGCAGTATGAGATCGACCTCTCCGAGAAGAACGCGACCAAGTTGCGTGAGTCGCTGGCCCCGTTCGTGGGTGCGGCCCGTCGTTCCGGTGGGCGTGCCTCTGGCGGCCGTCGTGTCGTGGCCCGGACGCCTTCTCGCCGTGGCGGCGGAACGGACCGTACCGCCGACATTCGTGAGTGGGCGCGCAGCAACGGCTACACCGTGAGTGACCGCGGCCGTATCGCCTCCAACATCGTCGAGGCGTACGAGAAGGCCCACTAGTCTGCTTGGGGTTACCTTGCTCGCCGCCCTTCGGGTGGTCGAGGTGGGGAGGCCTGTTCGCTGACCTCCGGTCAGCTTCCCGTGGGCCCGTGATATTGGTCCGCGGGGTGGCCCGGGCCCCGATGTCGAGCTTCGCTCGACGGAGCGGGCCCTCTACCTCTAGGGCAGTTTGTGGGAGTTGTCTTCCGGGCCGGCCGGCGAATCGGGCGGGTGGCTCGTGAGGCTTCGCCGGGACGTTGCGAAGTGGCCGATGCTCGGTCGTGATCCGGACGTCGGCCTAACTCGACTCGACTTGGCCGAGGGTCACGAGTCGGGGCGGTGGGCCATTCAGGGAGTCGGCGCGTCAGGCTTCTGCGCGTGGTGTATGGGTTGCTTGGGGTTGGGCGCCGGTGGGCCGTGAGGAATGTGGGGGGCCGGCCCCCGGGCTCCCTGGGCTTGCGGACTTGGTGTGATCGTGGCGGGCCGGCTGGTCGCGGGTGGGGCCAGCCGGCGTTGCTGTTTCTGTGCTTCTCTGGGCGTTCTGGTGGTGGCCGCGCTTTGGCCTAGAGGGCCAAAGGGTGTGCGAAAATGATCTTCCTTCGCACACCCGGCGGCCGTTGTCCCCAGGATCACTAGAGGGCCAAAGGGTGTGCGAAAATGATCTTCCTTCGCACACCCGGCGGCCGTTGTCCCCAGGATCACTGATGAGCCACCGACGCCGGCCGGCGACCTGTTCGATGTTGCCGAAGGAGTCACACCGGCTCTCCCGGTTGGCCATGCCGGCCAGATGGAGCGCCGGCCGTCGACGAGTTTGGGCCGACTTTGTCGGTTTCGTGCGGTCGCCGCGGA
>NZ_MBLO01000209.1 GCF_001854805.1 Pseudofrankia coriaricola | reverse complement strand
GTGTCCATTCACGGGCCTGGGCGTCTGGGCCGCTGAGCTGGGTTGATGTGTTGGGGTGACACGCCGGGGCTGTTGCTTGATCGGGCCGGCGGTCTGGTGATGATCAGGGGTTGTGGCTGACCCGTCCGCGTCGTTGGAGTCGCGGGTTTCGGCTGCCGAAGAGCGGGTCGGCGAGCTTGCGGAGGAGAACCGGCGGCTGGCGGAGACGAACAGCCGGTTGCGGCGGGTGATCGCAGACATGGCGGAGCGGCACGAGGTGGAGCTGTCCGCGCAGCGCGCGGCGCGGGAGCGGCTGGAGTTGCAGGTCGCGGAGCTGGCGCGGCGGGTCGGGATGGACAGCTCGAACTCCTCGACCCCGTCGTCGAAGGAGCCGTTGGCGGCGAAGGAGCGCCGGAAGGCGGTGCGGGCGGCCTCGCAGCGGGTCCGGTCGAAGGACCGGAAGCCGGGTGGGCAGTCGGGGCGTGACGGTGCGCGGCTGGCCCCGGCCGAACAGCCGGACCGGACCGAGACGGCGGACCAGCCGGACCAGTGCTCGTCGTGTCAGGGTGACCTGTCCGGCGGGCGGGACGTCGGCGCGGGCTGGGCGCAGGTCTGGGACGTGCTGCCCGCGGTGCTGGAAAGGGTGCACTGGGTGCTGCCGCGGCGGCGTTGCGGCTGCTGCGGGAAGGTCACGACCGCCGGGGTGCCGTTCGCCCGGCCGGGCTGTGTGACCTACGGGCCGAACCTCAACGGCGCGGCGGTGCTGCTGGTCTCGGAGGGCAACGTGCCCGTCGAGCGCGCCGCGGCGCTGGTCGACGGGCTGGTCGGGGTGGCGGTGTCGTCGGGGTTCGTCGCCCGCGCGAACGCCCGCCTCGCCGAGCGGTTGGCCGCGGTCGGGTTCGACGCGGCGATGAGGGCGGCGCTGGGTGCCGAGCCGGTGCTGTGCGCGGACGAGTCCCCGGTCAACCTGTGGCACAAGGACACCGACGCCGCCGGCGTGGACCTGGCGGGCAGCCCGCACGTGGTGACGGTGCGCACTCCCGGGCCGGGGCTGGTCTGGTACGCCCCGGTCCACTCCCGCTCGTCGAAGGCGCTTCACGACCTGGGCGTGCTCGACGGGTTCACCGGCTACCTGGTCCGCGACGACTACTCCGGCTGGGCGCAGTTCGACGCCCAGCTCAAAGGCGTCCAGCAGTGCCTGGCCCACATGGTCAGACATCTCCAGGGCGTCTGGGACCTGCACCACGACGAGCAGCGCTGGGCCCGCCGCGTCCAGGACACACTGCGTGAGGCGCACGCCGCCGTTCTCGCCGCGATCACGGCGGAAGCCGACCAGCTCGACCCCGACCTGCTCGAAAGCCTGCGCGCCCGGTACGACAAGGACGTCGAGTGGGGCCGGATCACCAACCGCTGCCGCGACTGGCACGACGGCAACCACCCCGGCCTCAAGCTCGCCCGAAGACTCGCCGACAAGGCCGGACAGGTCTGGCTGTTCACGACCAACTTCGCCGTCCCCTGGACGAACAACCCCGCCGAGCAGGCACTGAGAGGACCGAAACGCCACCAGGCGGTCTCGGGATACTGGCACACCCAGACGACCCTGGCCGCCTACTGCCGCGTGCGCTCCTACCTCGTCTCTGCCAGAGACCACGGTGTCCGCGCCCTCGAGGCCATCCGCACCGCCCTCACCGGCAGCCCCTGGCTACCAGTCCCAGCCACCGCCTGAAACAACATCAACACGGTTACCCCCGTGAATGGACACGGGGCTATCCGTACACTCCTCGGCTGTGATCGGACTCCTCACCGGCTATGCCCGCTGCTCGACCGACACCCAGGACCTCACCGCCCAGCGGGAGATCCTGATCGGCCTCGGCGTCCCCGAGGACCGGCTCTATCTCGACCGCGGACTGACCGGCACCCACCGCAATCGGCCGGGCCTGGACCAGGCCCTGGCAGCTGTGCGCGCCGGCGACACCCTTGTAGTGCCCAAGCTCGACCGCCTCGCCCGCTCGGTGCCCGATGCCCGCGACATCGGCGACTCCCTCGTGGCCCGCGGCGTCAAGCTCTCCCTCGGCGGCACCCTCTACGACCCGGCCGACCCCATGGGCAAGCTGTTCTTCAACATCCTGGCCACCTTCGCCGAGTTCGAGGTGGACCTCTTGCGTCTGCGGACCCGGGAGGGAATGGCGGTCGCCAGGGCGAAGGGCAAGCTGAAGGGCAAGCAGCCCAAGCTGACGGCCCGGCAGCAGGCCCACCTGATCGAGCAGCACGCCACCGGCGAGCATTCCATCGCCGACCTCGCTGAGCTGTTCTCCGTCAGCCGGGCGACGGTGTACCGCGTCCTCGAACGCGCCGCTGTGGCGGCCCAACCGAAAACCCGCGTGTGACCGCCATCCAAGACGAAGCCGACGACACTCTCGGCCCCGCCTGGTGGGCCGAGGACCCCGAGCGCTGGGACCTCCTGTGCTTCGAGGCAGCCCACGACGAGGCTGGCCTGCCTCTGGACCGGTGGTGGAAGGACCGCAGCGACGTCCTGGAGGCCCTCATCCTCGCCCCAGGACCAGTCGACCACGACTTCGCCTGCTTCCTGCTGGACCAGGAGACACGGTTCCACCGCCACTGCTGGGGCTTCAGCCACAGCATCGAAGTCGCCGCGCTCCTACTCACCGAGCACCGCCGGTCCGACGATGTCTGGCGTCTGTGGCTGGCGATCACCGCCAGCTTCGACACCTGGTGCGGCCTGCCCCACCGGCTGCTGCTCGCCGGGGGAGGGACGGCCCGCACGGTCGCCCACGTTGCCGGCTCCGGCCACGACCAGCGGCACAACTTGCTGCAGCGCCTGCAGGAGATCCCGGAGGCGACCGACGACGATGTCACCGTGCTCATCGCCGAACGCCGCCGGTACTACTCCGACGCCCTCCGCGAGCTGGACGCCAGCCCGGAGCCGGACGATGAGTGAGGAAGGGACCCATGGAACCCCTGTGCCGTCTCCAGGCGATGTCGCCGCCTGGTTCGCACTCGGGTTCGGTTTCCGCGCGTACCCCGTGGTGGGCGGCGCAGTGGCTGGCCGACGGCCAGGACGGCGAGGCGCTTCGCGAGATGGCTGCGCTGAACAGCCGCGACGTCTGGGACATCCGCGACCTGCTGCCCGCGGTCCTCGCCGAGTTGGGCGCGGACCCCCTCCCAGGAACGGTTGAAGCAGCGGCGACGGTCTTTCAGAACCTCGCCGCGGACTGCCTGGCCGGACGGTTGGACGAGCGTGCGGTCGCACAGCAGGTCGAGGCAGTCGTCCTCACCTGCGACTACGCGTCCGAGATCCTCGATCTTCCGCTCGGGCAGCTCTACGGCCTCGACGACGAGTGGCAGGGCGGCTGGGGCGCCACCGTAGAAGAACTGCGCAAGACAGTCCGTGCGCGATGCGCTGACCAGCTGGCCTCGCCGCGACCGGGTCTCGCTGTTGACGAACACACCGGGACCACCGCCTGAATCCACAGGTCAACGAAGACGGGAGGCGCCATAGCGGCCGGTGACACGTTCGTCAACGGCACTCCAAGCAGGCCAGACCGCCGACGACGTTCTCGAGCCCCTGCACGAGGCCGGGTTCCACACCTACCGCCAGCGACCGGGCCGTTAGGCCGCCCTGCAGCCGCTATCGCCACTGACCGTTCGGTTGCTGCTCAAGCCCCGACTCCGCGGTCGAGTTCTCCCGGATGGGCGCACTCTGGCCAGCGCCGACGGCACGGTGCGGCTGTGGCAGCTCCCGTGGGCCATGCGCAGCGCGTGTCAACCTGAGTGGAACTGGTCTGCGGCGCTTGCTCAGGTGGATCGGACGGTTTCGTTCCGATGTTCCTCAGGCCTGGGGAATCGGATCCCCCCATGCCCCAGCGCCCGCGCCTCAGCCGCCATCACCAGCCGGCGCTGCCGCTCATCCAGATGCGGGAACTTCGCCCCGAGCACCCGCCGAACTCCTCCATGCAGGCCATACCTCGCCAAGACAGGCGAACCCGGAAGCTACGGGTTATTTTTCCGCAAACCCTGAACGGCATTGCTATCTGAGCCATCCCGGCGCGCTGGATGGTCAGGCGATAGCCCTACGGCTTGCGGGCGACGCCGATGACATGCGCGCTCGTTCCGAGCATCGACGGTTCGGTTTCGGTCAGGCGGACGGCCCTGAGCAGATCGGCGGGGTCGGTCATCCGCTGCGCCAGGTCTCCCAACAGCCAGGCGAAACCCTCGACCGCGACGAGGCGGATGTCTCGATAGCCGGCGAGGTCGAGCTCCGCGCGCAGTTCCTCAGGGTGGTGAAAGTAGGCCCAGAAGCTGCCATCGGCGGGCCGGTCCGGGTCCTGGCTGAGGCCGACACGCAGGTTGCGGTCAAAGTTGTCCCAGATCTCGCGGCTTCCCAGCAGGCCCTTCAACGTCGCGTCGAGGACCCAGGCGTGCCGGGCGATGACCTCGACCAGAACATCACCGCCCGGCTGAAGGACCCGGGCCGCCTCGCGCAGCGCCGCGACCCGGTCATCCCGCTGGACAAGGTGATAGAGCGGGCCCATCAGCAGAACGGCATCGGCCGTCTGATCGGGCACCGGAAGACGACGGGCCTCACCCAGCTCGGCTCGAAACGGCGCGTGCGGTTGCGCCCGGGATCGGGCCTGCGCCATCTCGACATGGCGGGCAACCGGGTCAACAAGGAGAACGTCATGGCCGCGCCCGGCGAGGTGCGCGGCGTGGGTCCCCGGACCGCCACCGACGTCCACGACGCGGCCGTGCCCGGGCAGGAACCGCGTGAAGATGTCCCAGGTCCGCAGCCGGACCAGGTCGCCCAGGCCCGGCCGCCACAGACGGTCGTCCTCGTCAACCCGCTCATACTGGGCCGTCATCCGGCTATCGATCTCCACCCTGCCCAGTATGAAAAGCCCGCCCCCGCCTGGCGATCAGTTTTGCCTGCCCGCCGCGACCGCAGCTTTCCGCTTCGCGACCATTGCCACCGCGACCTGCCGCAGATCCAATGACAGATCAAGACCTTCAGCCCTACCGGCCTATCTGAGGCATCGCAGCTCACGCCATGGCAGACCCGACCGGCGAGGTTGGAAAGATCACGAATCCCAGACCAGCCCGAGGAGACAGATCAATTGATCATGAACCGAGATGGTGACGCGCGGGAGCTGTTCGCCGCGACAGCCTGGTACTACGCGCGATTTCGACCCGACTATCCTTCGGCATTCATCGATGACGTGGTGCGGCGCTTCCGTCTCGACGGCACCGGCCGGCTCCTCGACCTCGGCTGCGGCACTGGACAGCTGACCCTCCCGCTCGCCCGTCACGTCGCCGAGGCAGTCGGCGTTGACCCGGAGGCAGAGATGCTGCGTGAGGCAGCGGCGCAGGCCAGGGCGGCCGAGGTCGCCAACGTGACATGGACGCTGGGCCGTTCCGACGACCTGCCGGGAATGTTCGGGCGGTTCCGGCTGGTGACGATGGGCCGGTCGTTCCACTGGATGAACCGGGACCAGGTCCTCGCCGCTCTTGCCGGCATGGTCACAGACGACGGCGGCATTGTGATCGTCGGTGACTCCTGCCTGGTCCAGGCGAGCACTCCCTGGCAGCGCACGGTCGACATGGTGCGGCAGCGCTTCCTCGGGCCTGACCGCCAGCCCGCGAACACCACGCCCACGCAGGCCGCCGAAGGCGCCGAGCCGGTCCTAGCCCGCTCCGCGTTCCGGCATGTCGAACGCCTTACCTATGAGTTCTCCCGGCACTGGACCATCGAACGGATCATCGGCTACCTCTACTCGACGTCGTTTCCCCTGCGCCATCTCCTCGGCGACCAGCAGCCTGCCTTCGAATGCGCCCTTACCGACGCCCTGCAGGAACTCCCCGACGCCGACCTCGTCGAAGCTGTCACGGTCCGGGCGCTGATTGCAATCAGGGCATAGCCAAACGACGCCACGGATCTCAGCCAGAGCGAGCACCTTCGACGAGGTGACGCGAAAGATCATGCTCTCCGGACCAGATCCAATAAGACAGGCCAATGGATCATGGGCAGCTTCAGCGGCCTGCGCAGCGGGTCCGAGCGCACCAAAGGAATCACGGCACATCGGGTTCGTCGCGGAAGCCCACAGAACCACGCCGCGTTCCTGGTGCGCTGGGCCGACGGCCCTGTTCTCGACCGTCATGGTGAGTAGCAGCGCTACCGGCATGCGCTGGCCGCCGCCGGGTTCGGCGTGGTCCGGGATTGAGGCGACGAGGGAAGGCCGTGGGTGCGGCCCGCCGGGGTTCGACCGCGCGTGCCGCGGCGCTGAGCGAGGATCGACAGCGTGACCGATCAGACTTCGGCGCAGGACGGGTTCGATGTGACCTTCTTCCTGCGGCTGCTGCTGGGCGTCGGGGGGATCCTCGGGACGGCCATATACCTGTTCGACGCGATGCTCATGGCCAGCAATTTTCCTCCATCCGACGAATTGCCGACCCGAGCCGCCATCCTTTCCGGCGATCGGGCCCTGATCCGCGCCGCCGTCATAGTGGCCGGCGCACCCCTGGCCGCGCTCGTGCTGGCCTGGTTGGTCCACAACCGGGGCGCCGTCAAGCGATGGACGGTCGCGTTCGTCCTCGGGCTGATAGCCGCCGGCCTGATCCTCGATAGCCGGCACGACTACCTGCACCAGTGCCTGTTGACAGCGACAGAAGACCGGCTGGGGAAGCACTGCGTCGAGTACACCGACGCCTGGAGGTATGCATCGTCGGGGTACGTAGACGGGGCGTCCGCCCTGGTCGCGAACGCTCGTAGCTCGATGGAACGGGTCGCATGACCGAGGTTGGGCTACGGCCAGCGACATCCGGTGACAGCGAGTTCTGCTTCGCGCTGCACCGCGACGCGATGGGCAGGTACGTCGAGCAGATCTGGGGCTGGGACGACGCCCTCCAACGCGCCCACCACGAGCGGACCTTCGACCCGGCGCGGACCCAGATCATCACGGTGGACGGCCACGACGCCGGCTCGATCAGCGTCGAACGCCGGCCGACCGAGACCTACCTGGGCCGGATCGAGATCCACCCCGGCTACCAGGGGCAGGGCATCGGCAGCCGCCTCATCCAGAGCCTCCTCGACGAGGCCGCTCGCCGCGGCCACCCCGTCACCCTCGACGTCCTGGCCGTCAACCAGCAAGCGCACGCCCTCTACCGGCGGCTCGGCTTCCACGACGTCGCTCGGCACGGCCAGAACAACATCAAGACCAGAATGAGCTCCGCCCGACCCCGCGAAGAATCGTCGTCCGTCGCGGCGAGGCGGCCGGATCGCAATCGCTCACGCGGTTAAGTATCGGACGTCCTGAAGGGCCACGATGACCCACCGGGGATCTTGTCGGCAAACGGTCGTCTGTCGACACCGGTGTGCCGTCTCACCGAACCTGCTTCGCGATCAAGGGCCTTGAGTTGGGCAGCGCGGATTCGCTGAGACAGTCCGTGGTGCGCCGTCTTGCTGAACCAGCTCTGCGACGCGGGTTCTGCGCGGACGTTTCACCAGATCTGCTCCCTGGAACGGGTCTGGAGGGCGGACCCGGCGACGGCGGTGAAGGCGCCGTCGTGCAGGAGGGGCACGGCGGTGTCGGCGTCGAGTTGGGCGGCGGCCTCGATGTCGTCGTCCCAGCCGAGTTCCAGCAGTTCCCGCCCGGAGACGGAGCCGCGCAGTTCGTCGTGCAGGACGGGTGCTGCCGCGTCGAACGCCGCCCGGGCGGCGCGGGCTTCCGGGGACAACTGGGTCCGGGTGAGGTCGCCGGCCTCGGGCGATGACCGCGCCGGCGCCGAGGAGGTCCTCGACGGCTGGGCGCAGCGGGCCGGCGTGCGCGGTTCCCGACGGGTCCGGCCAGCGTTCCCCGGCCGCGATCACCGCGACGGAGCGGCCAGCGGCGACGTTGTGGGCGAGCAGGTCGCCGACGGCCGCGGCGTTGCGCAGGCAACCGGCGACCGGTGCGGCCCCGTATGCGCTGGCGGCGGCGGACAGCGTGGCGCCGTTCGGGGAGGGCAGGACCAGGCGTCGAGCATGACGAAGAAGCCGAGGATTCCCGTGACCACCGAGAGGCCGTCGCGTCCGAGTGGCCCCGTCGTGGCCCAGCGCCGGATGGTCAGGACGCCGGCCCCGAGTGGTGTCAGAGCGACGGCAAGTCCGGCCGGTCGGGGCGGTCGTGCATCTGGTGGCCGCCGCTCATCGAGGAGGGCCGGGACCTGTCCTCGATGAGCGGCATCCTGGCCGACAGCTCCTATCGTCTGCCGCCGGCCTGACGGCCGGGCCTCACTTCAGGTGCCGGGCGAAGAACCGGCTCCCGTTGTCCCCCTCGAACTGCGGGACGCCGGTGTGCCCGCCCATATTGGCGTGCAGCGTCTTCTCCTTGGAGCCGAGGGCGTCGAACAGGTCCAGGGCCATCTGCCGGTCGTTTCCCTCGTCGTCCCACTGCAGGAGGACGTGCAGCGGAATGGTGACCTGCCGGGCCTCCTCGAACATGGTGCGGGGCACGAAACTCCCGGCGAACAGAAGGGCGGCCGAGATGCGCGGCTCGACCACCGCCAGCCGGACGCCGATGGCGATCACCCCTCCCGAGTACCCGACCGGGCCGCCGATCTCGGGCAGCGAAAGGACGGCGTCCAGGGCGGCCCGCCATTCCGGGACCGCCTTTTCGACCAGCGGCAGGACGAGCCGGTCGACGATCTCGTCGTCGACCGGCTCGCCGGCCGCCAGCGCCCGGCGCAGGTCGGCGCGGGCCTGCTCGGCCGCGGCGGAACGGGGCCGGTCACCGCTCCCGGGGAGCTCGATGGTGGCCGCGGCGAAGCCCTCCGCCGCGGAGTGCCGGGCCCGCTCCACCAGTCGGGGGTACATCCTGTGCAATCCGCCGGGGTGGCCGACCAGGATCAGCGGGGCAGGTGCGGACGCGGATGCGGATCCGGGCGTCCACAGGATGCCGGGGATGTCGCCGAGGGCGAATTCGCGCTCGAGAACACCGTCGTCGAGGCGCTTTTCAGAAGTGAATCGCATGGTCGTGCCTTCCGGGAGTGCTCGTGAACGGCGCTCCCGGACGACCTATCGTCCGACCGTGACCCCGGAGGGGAGCACCCATGTCGATACTGCGTTCACGGGTACCACCTCCTCGTCCTCTCGCACGGCCTCCGGAAAACTAGCAGTGGTCGCCGTGATCCGCCAACAGGTTTTTGCGGAGGCCCCGCGGCCGGACACCACGGAGCCACTCGCCGCGCTCCGCCAGCCCGATTTCGCAGGTCGAGTCATGGACTGTGCTCGGCAACGACCAGGCCCCGCCCCGGTGGAGCCGGGGGATCGCTGAGCGGACTGTGACCGTCCTGCCGCGGTCCAACGTCAATCGGGCCCAGGCCAAGATGGGGATCTCCCGAACCGTCCCGGCCAGCGCAGAACTGATGCGGCTCTATGCCGACTACCTCACCGAGCGGGAGGTGTTCCTCGCCGATCCGGGGCCACCGCTGAGAGGTCGCTGCCGGCTGACCGGGTGCGCGGTGGCGACCCGCCGGTTAGGGACGTCCGGCCGAGGCCTGTGCACCCGACGCCGGGAGCGGTGGCAGCAAGGTGGCCGTCCGGATCCGCATGCCTGGGCTGCGACATTCGGCCTATTCACTACGGAGATCGTGGCTCAACGGGATCTGATCAAGGACGGCTGGCAGGTCAACTACTTCACGTTCCGGCTGACCCAACCGCCTGGCGACAGCATGACCTCCGTCACATGACTCGAGCCGGAGATCCACCCGCCCATGACCGCCGGGTGAGCGGAAGGTGCGTGGTTCATCCTGGTCATCCGTTGGCACAGGATTGGCGGCATGGCACTGCGACTTGTTCAGGTGAATTTCAAGGCTCGGGATCACTCGGCGCTCGGCGGGTTCTGGGCGGAGGCGCTCGGCTGGGGCGTTTCCAGCGAGGGACCCGGTGTGACCAACGTTGAACCCGTGGGCTTCGCGTGGCCGGACCCCGCCGCGGTCTGCGTCGATGTCGTCGCCGTCCCGGACCCCGAAACGGTGAAGTACCGCGTGCACATCGATCTCGCCACCACCTCCGCGGCCCATCAGACGGAGCTGGTCGCGCGCCTGAAGGAGCTCGGGGCGACGCCCGCCGACGTGGGCCAGGGCGTCGTCCCGTGGACGGTCCTGGCCGACCCGGAGGGCAATCTGTTCTGCGTGCTGGAGCCTCGGGAGATCTACCGGGACACCGGGCCGATCGCCGCGGTGGTCGTCGACTGCGCGGATCCGCGCGCCATGGCCCGGTTCTGGGGTGAGGCGATGGACTGGACCCTGCACGAGGTGACCGACGATCACGCGCGCCTGCGCTCCGCCAGGGGCGTCGGCCCGTATCTGGAGTTTCTCCGCACGCCCGATGCCCAGACCGCGAAGGGCCGCGTCCATCTCGACCTGCTGCCGTACCCCGGCGACGATCAGGAGGCGGAGGTGGCCCGACTGAAGGCCCTCGGCGCGACGCTCGCCAATGTAGGCCAGGGCGACGTCCCATGGACGGTCCTGGCCGACCCGGCGGGCAACGAGTTCTGCGTCCTCGCCCCGCGGCCTGACATGTAGCCGCCTCGCTGACCAGTCGGCGGTTCCGCGGTCGGTGGCGGGATGCGTCAGGCGGCGGTGCGGTCGCTGACGGGTCGACGGCGCAGGCCTGCCTGCTGGAGCGCTGGCGGTAGGTATGCCTGGTCGAGGGTGCCGACGTCGGTGCCCGGCGGGACGATCTCGTCGATCCGGTCGAGGATGTCGTCGGTGAGTGCCACGTCGATGCCGGCGAGAAGGTCGTCGAGGTGGCTCATCGTGCGCACCCCGGCGAGCGCGCTGGTCACGCCGGGATGGGCGATCGCGAACGCCATGGCGAGATGGGTCAGCGGCAGGCCCGCCTGCTCGGCCAGGGAGATGAACCGCTCGACGGCGTCGAGACGACGTTCGTCGTTGAGGTGCCTGAAGTAGCCGGCGCGGCGCAGCTCGTTCTGCTGGCCCTTGCGGACGCGCCCCGTGAGCAGTCCCTGCCCGAGCGGGCCCCACACCAGCGTTCCCATCCCATAGCGCTGAGCGACTGGCAGCGCCTCGCGTTCGATGCCGCGGTTGAGTAGCGAGTACGGCGGCTGCTCTGTGCGGAACCGTTCCAGACCGCGCCGCTCGGCGACCCACTGGGCTTCGATGATGTCGGACGCCGGCATCGCGGACGTCCCGATCGTACGGACCTTCCCGCTGTGGATCAGGTCGGTGAGCGCGGAGAGCGTCTCCTCGATGTCCGTGGCCGGGTCCGGCCGATGTATCTGGTAGAGGTCGATGTGGTCGGTCCGCAGCCGGCGCAGCGAGTTCTCGACCGCGGTCACGATCCAGCGCCGCGAGGCGCCCTGCTGGTTGGGGTCGTCACCTGTCGGGCGGCTCACCTTGGTCGCGAGGACGACGTTGTCCCGTCGTCCCTGGAGTGCCTTGCCGACGACCTCTTCGGAGTCGCCGTAGGCGTCGGCGGTGTCGATGAGGTTGATTCCCGCGTCCAGCGCCTTGTGGATGATGCGGGCCGAGTCGTCGGGGTCGGGGTTGCCGACGGACGTGGCGAACATCAAGGCGCCGAGCGCGTAGGGGCTGACCTTGATCCCGGTCCGGCCGAGCGTGCGGTACTGCATGCGAAATCTGCCCTTCTCCGCAAAGAGATATCCAAATAGCCAGCAACGCCGACAAGTCAGCGGCGGGCGGATGTGGCTGTCGCGCAGGTGCCGCAGGTGGCACGCGACACCTCTCCGGTGCTCGTCCCGTCGCGCCGACGGGGCGCCGCCGGTCCGCCGAGCCGGATTCCAGCGTGCGGCGGTGCGGGCGCCGTCGGGAGAGACGTCCTTATCCGGGGACGGGCCGTCCCTGGCTGCGTCTGGCATCCCGGGCATGGTGGAGGGGTGGACAGAACCGAACTGGCCGACTTCCTGCGCCACTGCCGTACCCGGCTTGCCCCTGCCGACGTCGGGCTGTCGCAGGGCGCGCGACGCCGCACCCCGGGACTGCGCCGCGAGGAGGTGGCGCAGCTGGCGGGCATGTCCACCGACCACTACACGCGCCTCGAGCAGGCCAGGGGCTCACGCCCGTCCCGCCAGATGCTCGCAGCCGTCGCCCGCGCGCTGCGGCTGACCGGCGACGAGCGGGACCACCTCTTCTATCTGGCCGGCGAGGAGCCTCCGCGCAGCCGGCCGACCTCGGAGCATGTCCGCCCCGGCCTGCTTCTCGTCCTCGACCGGCTGACCGACACGCCCGCCCGGGTGGTGAGCGACCGCGGCGACATCCTCGCGCAGAACGCGATGGCCACGGCACTCCACGGTGACGCGTCCGCCCGCCCCGACGCGGAACGCAACGTCGTCTGGTGCTACTTCACGGACCCCTCCGCGCGGGAGCTCTTCCCGGCCGAGGACCGCGACCATGCCGCCCGCGCGGCAGTGGCGGACCTGCGTGCCGCCTCCGCCCGCCGCCCGGACGACGCGCGGCTGGCAGGGCTCGTACGTCGGCTCCGCGCCCACAGCGAGGAGTTCTCGGCGCTGTGGGACACCCACCACGTCGCCGTCCGCCGAGCCGACACCAAACGCTTCCTGCACCCGGTCGTCGGCCTGCTGGAGCTGGACTGCGAGGTACTGCTGAACCCGGAGCACGACCAGCGGCTGGTCGTCTACACCGCCCGTCCCGGCAGCAGCTCCTACGAGCGGCTGGAACTGCTGCGCGTGGTCGGTCTCCAGGATCTGACCCGTGGCTGAACCGCTCCGTCGGGTCCGCCGGCGTCCGCGGCAGCGATACCGCCTGCGCCCCGCGGCCCGCTCACCCACCCGGCTCACAAACAAACAAAGCCGAAATGCCGTCGGCTAACTCCAGTCAATCCCGAAGTCAAGGAAAAATCCACCAGCCTGGCCGGTTACCCCCGGTGAACACCTACAGGCGATATGGTTAGGCTCATGGGCATGTCGGGACTTTTTGGCTGGTTCCGTCGTCGTCGCGAGCGGGGCGATGCAGCGGCGGCGGCCCATCTCTACTTCGTGCGCGGACGAGTCGCCGCCACCCCAGGCGCGGCGCTCGTGCACGTGCTACAGGTCTATCAGTACGCAGCGCGGGGAACGAAGGCGATTGTCCGGGACGACGCGAGCGGCTATGCCTTCGACGCCTGGTTCTGGTGGGCACGAGTCGGTCCTGGGCAAGCCGTCGCTGTCCATGCCGGCGCTGGGTGGGGTCCGCACACCCAGCGCGACAACGTCCTCTACGTCGGGCAGGAAAACGGGGCCTCCGGCGTCCTGGAAATTCTCCCCGCCGGCATTGTCGCTCGGGCCGCACGGCACGCCGGGCGCCATCTGTGAACGCCAGCGTCAGTAGCTGATGTAGCTGGGTATGTTCCTTGGCCAGTGCCCCGGCCGGCGGCCGACGGAGACCTCCTGCGCGAACTGGTTGGACGGAATCATCGAGCACCAGTGCTGTGCTGGAACTCCTGTAGGCGTCGATCCCCGAGGGTACTTCTCCCATCTGCCTTCCTTCCCATGTCACAGGCAGCTGGGGCCGGGACTCGGGTCCGTGTCACCGCGGTGAACGCCTTGTGTGTATTGAGGTACCAGACGATGGCCCGTTATCCGAAAACGGCTGCGACCCTCTTGGTGGCCTCTCCCTCGATCTCGATGTACCGCCTGCAGCCATTTGGTGCTGCCCGGATCGGGTGAGGCGGCTGTTGCGTCGTGACCGACGCAGTCACACGGTCGGGGTTGGCGGCGGAATATCGCTGGTGTCGGAGTGGTGGCGGCGGGCGGCGAAGATCAGATGCGTACCGCCGTTGAGGCAGCCTGACTGACGGCACGCCCATGTCTCGTTGTCCAGGAACCGCGCCCAGTGCGCCGGGTCGGCCTCCAACCGGGCCAGGGCCCCGATGTCGCCGAGCGAGGACCAGTTTGATGCCGACATCCCGATCAGCAGGCCTCCGGCCTGCGCGACCAGGCCGGGGATCTGCTCGGAGCGGTACATGGTGCAGACATGGCCGGCGGGCTGAACGGGCCGCAGGTCTCCAGTACTCAGGACCACGTCGTTGGCGTCGTCGCCGTAGTCCATGATGATGTCCACCACGCCGGGCATGAGGTGCCGGTAAGCGCCCAGGGTGGACATCACCGACGCGACTACCGTGCCGCCCGGGCGGGTGACCCGAAGCAGTTCCCGCAGCGCGGCCGGCGCGTCCTCGAAGACGTAGGACAGCGGGCCGCCGTAGGCCACCGCAAGGTCGAACGAGCCATCGGCACACCAGGACAGATCCCGCACATCCGCGACCCGGAAGTCCTCCACCACGCCGCCCAGCTCGGCCTCAGTGATCCGCCGCTGGTTGTCCACCAGCTGCACAGAGGAGATGTCGGTGACGGTGAGCTGGGCGCCGCGCCGTGCCAGGTACTGGGTGAAGATCCCGGGACCGGCGCCAATCTCCAGCACCCGTGGAGCGGACGTCAGATGCTCATCGAGGAAACGGCGGTGGATCTCGAAGGAAACCCGTCCGGCGACATCCTTGTGCAGCCGCTCCCATTCCTCGCCGAAGGCGTCAAAGACCTCCCGCACCCGCGCGACCGACTCATCCGTCCCTGGCGACATCACCCATCCCCTGTCACACACCCAGCCAGCACGGCGGCAGGCCCACCTCACGCAGTACAGGCAATTCCGTACCCGGTCGCAACTGGATTTTCCGGCACATCCGCCCCAACCTGCCGCCGCGGCTTCTCTTCAACGAGGAACGTCGCTAGGCCAGCCGCGTGCTGGGTCAGCTCCTGCTCCTGGCTCACGACACCTCCTCCGTCAACGGTCGTAGCGCGTCGAGGTGGCTGGTCATGTCCAGCTGGAAGCGGCCGTAGAGGTTGACGTGGGTCCAGAACAGGGCGGACAGGCCGCGCTGGTCGGCGTCGGTGAGCCTCGCCGTCCAGGCCGGGTCGGTCAGGACGCGTTGGTCAAGGACGGTGTTGACGTAGGCGACGGCGGCCTGCGGCAGGTGCAACGCGAGCACGGAGATCTCCACGGATTCGCGGTCTGCTCCGGTGAGCTGGCCGTCCTTGCCATGGCTGAACTCCCCTCCGCGATCCGCGAGCACCTCGACCGGATCCAACGACCTGTCATCGACGACCCGGCGCTCGCGATCGGCAGCGCGAAGGAACTCATCGAGAGCACCGCGAAGGTCGTCCTGACCGAGCGCGGTCTCCTCGTCGACGAGAAGGCCGACGTCCCCGCGCTCATCCGCCAGGCCCAGCAGGCCCTCGGCCTCCAGGACTTGACGCGTGTGGCTGAACCGCTCCACCGGGTCCGCCGACGCCCGTGACAGCCATACCGCCTGGGCCCGGCGTCCGGTCGTCGATGTCGCCCTCCACTCTCTGCGCGGGCGACATCGGCGACATCGACGACCAGGCCAGGGTGCATCTCGAGTTCGCGCACCGGGACGATGCGGGCGGGCTGCTCGGTACAGGATCCTCCGGTCAGGCGCCGGAGGAACGCGGGATTGGCGCAGCACGGCCGCCCGTGCCAGCCGTCCCAAACACACATCAAGAGGCTGCACGCGCCCCGTGAGCGGCGCGGTACCGTCCCACCAGGTGATCGCGGCTATCTCGTCGTTAGGGGTGAAAGGGGTGCCCGAGGCGGCGCGTCCGGCGTACACCGCCGCGTACTCGGTACGCTGCTCGGGGCCCAGAATGAACCGGGCGAAGCCGGCGAAAAGGAGCCGCTCGACCTGGTAGCCGGATTCCTCGTGTAGCTCCCGTACCGCCGCCTGCCGCGCTGTTTCATCTGGGTCGATCCTCCCTCCTGGCAACTCCCAGCGCTGCCGATGACGGTCGAACACCAGCAGGAGGCGGCCGTCATCGGTCCAGAGCGCGACCAACGAGGCGGGCAGCGGAGCGTCACGGAGGTCGGCATTCTCGCCGACCTCGTGGAACGCCACCAGGAGGTTCCCGTTCTCGTCCGCGGCGAGGGGGACCAGATTCGCATCGCTCACGCGGACGAGTATCGGACGCCTCGCTGCTGCGTCGCTTGGAAGCGGCCACGGAGCGGATCCGCCGCCTGGAGGCCATGAGGCACGCTCGGCTCCATGGACAGCGTCTCCCCGCCGGGCGAGTCACCCCGCGACCTCAGCACCTGGACCTTCGACGAGGTTCGGGCATGGGCCCAACGCCCCGACCATCACGGCCAGGACCTGGAGCACATCAGGACGGCCGCGGTTTTCCACGCGCAGGACGACCGATACGCTTCCGAGGACCGCAAGAGGTGGGCCAAGCTGGCCTTGCAAGTCAATGCCCGGCACGCCCGGAGACAGCCCATGGGAAAGCGGTCGACCAGGCGGCGAGTGCGCGTGAGGGCGCCCACGTGGGGCGCCGCCGGCAGGAATCTCGTGTTCAAGGTCGGCTGGCGCCAGAAAGATCATGACTCGTTGCGCCGGCTCCGGCCCCGTCAGCACAAGGCGCTGGCTGCGTGCACATCGCGGAGGGTTTGCCGCGCGACTTCACTGAAGTCGTCGCCGTTGGTCGTGTCGCTCCAGCGCTCATAGGCGATTTTCAGGGCGAGTGCGCCCAGTTCCGCGGCCACGCACGAGGTCAGGTCGGGAACGTCGCGCCGCCTGAGCGCGTCGGTCATCGATGCGGTGAGACCGAGGCCCTTCAGCGCCTCGCGTTCCTGCAGTTCCGGGTTGGTGGCGATCACTGCCCGCCTGCGGGCGCTGAATTCGCGGCGAGCGGGTGTGAAGGCCTCCCGCCCGACCGCGTCCAGAGCATGAGCCACCGCTTCAAACGGCGTGGCGGTCGCCGGCGCCGCGGCGATCCCCCCGACGAGCAGCCCGGTCATCGTGTCCCCACCGAAGAGGACTTCCCGCTTGTCCTGGAAGTGCCGGAAGAAGGTGCTCTTCGTCAGCCCCGCGCGCTCCGCGATCTCGACCACCGTCGTGTGCTCATAGCCCCGGTCCTCGAACAGTTCGAGTGCGGCGGCGACGAGTCGCTCCGATGCGTTGGGTTGCCAGCGGGCCACGAGAACAGGGTACGGCACTCGGTCCCGTCACCTGTGTACAGTGATGGGACCAAGTTCCATCACGCGTCCGTCTGTCCATCGGGAGGCCCGCCCATGAGCCGAGCCATCGTCTATCAGACGTTTGGAGGTCCGGAGGTACTGGAGCTGCGAGACGTCTCGCAGCCGCACGCCGGCCCGGGCGAGGTGCGCGTCCGCGTGACAGCCGCCAGCCTGAACCCGATGGACTGGGTCATCTCCTCGACCCCCGCGGCGGCGGCCGCATTCGGCGTCACCGTGCCGGCCGGGTTCGGGTACGACTTCGCCGGCGTCATCGACGAGGTCGGAGCCGGCGCCGACGGTTTCGCCGCGGGTGATCGCGTCTATGGCGGCGCGATGGCGAAAGCCGCCGCCGACTTCCTGGTAGTGAAGATTCCAGCTCCGGCACCCGACGTGCTTTTTCACACGCCGGACGGCATCGGCGACGAGGTGGCGGCCACGATTCCGGTGGCCGGCCTGACCGCCGCCGCCGCTCTGGAGGCGATCGGCCTGCGGGCCGGTGACACCATCCTGGTCGGCGGTGCCGCCGGCGGCGTGGGCGTGTTCGCCGTGCAGCTCGCGAAACTCGCTGGCGCCCGAGTGATCGGGACCGCCTCGGAGCGCACGTTCGAGTTCCTGCGGCAGTTGGGCGCCGAGCCTGTGGCGTACGGCCCGGGGCTCGCGGACCGGGTGCGGACGCTGGCTCCCGATGGCGTGACCGCGGCTACGGACCTGTTCGGTACCGAGACGGCCGAGACCGCGCTCGCGCTGGGCATACCGCCTGAGCGGATCTCCACGATCGCCGCGGGCCCGAACCCTCCCGGCGGCGTGCGCGCGACCGGGGGCAGCGAAGCCGGACCGGCCAACCTGGAGCGGATCACCGACGCGATCCTCGCCGGCAGGATCGCCGTGCCCATCGCCGCGACCTTCCCGATCGAGCAGATCCGCGACGCCGTCGCGCTGCAGGCCGGGCGCCACGCCCACGGCAAGATCGTGATCAGGCTGTAGCCACGCGCACGCGTCGCCGTCGACCTCCGGCCGTTCAGGCAGCGGCCTTGGAGGCAGCGCGCAGCTTCTGCACCGCCATGACCGCGCCGAAGATGCCGTAGCCGACGTAGCCGACCGCCTTGCCGCCCCACTCGGCGTAGAGGTAGTCGATGGCGTTGGTCAGGGCGGCACGCAGGCGGGGGCGGCTCCGCGTCAGGCCTCGGGGCGAGGACGCAGAACTCGTTACCCGCCGGGTCGGCCAGGACCGTCCATGGGACGTCGCCCTGGCCCACGTCGGCGGGCGTCGCCCCGAGCTCCTTCAAGCGCGCGACCAGCTCCGAACGATGGACCGGATGGTCAAGCGCGCCGTCTACGCCCGACTCGGGTTGGCGTCGTACTGGATCGTCGACCCGTCGCCGCGAACGGGCCCGGCTGTCACCGTGCTGCGCCTCGACCCGGCTGGCAGTGGCTATCAGGACGATCAGATCGTCGGCCCGGACGGCACGCTGGCTGTCACCGAGCCGTTTCCCGTCACGATTCGCCTCGCCGACCTGCACGGCATCTGACGAGGAGCGGTCCAAGCCGACCGGCGCCGACGATCGAGACGGCTGTCTACCCGTGGTCTCGACTTGGTTGGGCGGTGTCGTCCGAGGTTGTTTCGGGTTTGGTGTGGAGGACCTCACGGGCCTGTTCGGCGGCGCGGGTGATGCTTTCGCTGATGAAGTCGAGGAAGCGGGCGATGTTCTCCAGGCGGATGGCGGCGGGGGTGTTGGGGCCGAGGATGGCGACGCCTTGGCGTGCGGTCTCGACGAGCTGGTCGTTGGATCGGGCGCTGGCGATCGTCGCCTGGTAGAAGAGTTCGTCGTCGACGATGTAGCGGTCACGGCGGCGTTCGTCGCGTTCTCGGCGGACGAGGCTCTGGCTCTCCAGGAAGGCGATCGCCTTGGAGATGGACGCCGGGCTGACCCGGAGGCGCTGGGCGAGTTGGGACGCGGTGAGGCTGCCCGCGTCGGCGGTGAACAGGCAGGTCAGCACCCGGGCCGTCATCTTGGGTAGGCCCGAAGCCATGAGGACGGTGGTGAGCGTCTCCTCGTACTCGGCCACGGCCTCGGCGTCGCGTCCGTGTGGCTGGGGGGCTGACTCCGGCCCTCGGGAGGAGGCGGGCCCGCGCCGGTGAGCGCGGCGTTCGGTGGCGCGGTGGGCCAGGTCGGCGCGGTAGGCGGTGGCGCCGCCGTTGCGCATCACCTCACGCGTGATCGTCGAGGTCGGACGGTCGAGGCGTCGGGCGATCTCGGCGTAGGCGAGGCTGTCGGCCAGTCCCAGCGCGATCTGCTGGCGTTCCCGCTGGGTGAGCCTGCCTCCCGGCATCGCGATCTCCTTGGTGATCCTTCGTGATGGTCCCTGCTCCCCCACCATAGCGTTCACTCGTCGTCCATTGCAATGCTCGGAAGAGCCATCGTTGCGTTAATGGGGAGGTCGTTGCAACAGCTCTATGGACTTGACCTGCAGAGATGCAGATTCCATGCAACGAGCGTGTTGCCTGATCATGGAAAGCAACGTAGCGTTTCCGGTGTCAGAAACAACGAGCGAGCACAGGAGAGCACGATGCAGAAGTTCGACACCCCCGCCCCGATCTCGGCCATCCTGGACATCCCCGCCGGACGCATCCAGTTCATCGCCGCCGACCGCGCCGACACCACGGTCGAGGTACTGCCCGCCAGCCCCTCCAAGAGCCGCGACGTCCAGACCGCCGAGCAGACCACCGTCGCCTACGCCGACGGCGTCCTGCGGATCCACACCCCCGAGCCCAGGAACCAGCTCCTCGGCGCCTCCGGATCCCTGGAGGTCACCGTCCAGCTGCCCGCCGGCTCCCGCATCGAGGCCAAGGCCGCCAGCTCCGAGCTCCGCGGCGTCGGACGCCTTGGCGATGTCGTCTTCGAAGGCGCGTACCGCCAGATCAAGATCGACGAGGCCGCGAGCGTCCGCCTCACCGCGATCGACGGCGACGTCGAGGTCGGCCGGCTGGGCGGCCCCGCGGACATCAGCACCGCAAGGGGCGACATCCGGATCACCGAGGCTGTGCGCGGCACGGTCGTGCTGCGCACCCAGTCCGGCGACATCTCGGTCGTCGCCGCCGCCGGTGTCTCGGCCGCCCTGGACGCCGGCACCGGCTACGGCCGCATCAGCAACGCCCTCAAGAACGACGGCACCGCCGAACTCGACATCCGCGCCACCACCTCCCACGGCGACATCACCGCCCGCAGCCACTAAGGAGGAGAACCACGCCTATCTGGCCGGGCCCACCGTGATCGAGATCCTGTCGGTCGTCGCCGACGACGCGGCCGTCCGTCCCGCCGGAGGCGCGGCGGCCGCCGAACCGGGGGCTTAGCGCACGACGTCGAGAACCTGCTTCTGGACGCCGTTGGGGTAGGCCTCGAACTCGACGAGTTTCAGCATGGTCTTGTCCTTGTCGGTCTCGCTGAACAGCCGCTTCCCGGCGCCGAGCAGCACGGGGAAGACGAGCAGGTGGTAGCGGTCGACAAGCCCGGCGTCGGCGAGGCTCTGGCCCAGGGCCGCGCTGCCGTGCACCGCGATCGGGCCGCCGTCGGTCTCCTTCACTGCGGCCACGTCGTCGAGGGACCGCAGGATCGTCGCCGGCCAGCGCGGGTCGGCCTCGGCGAGGGTGGTGGACACGACGTAGCGCGGCATGGCGTTGTAGCCCGCGAACTCGGCCATCGTCGGCCAGACGGGGGCGAACACCTCATAGCTGGTCCGTCCCAGCAGCAGCGCCGTCGCCTCCTCCTGCTCGCGGCCCTTGATCTCGTAGGCGGCGGGGTCGAAGTCGATGTCCTTGAAGGTCCAGCCGGTGTTCCGGTAGCCGGACTCCCCGCCCGGTGCCTCCATGACACCGTCGACCGACACGAAGGCGGTCACGATCAGCGTGCGCATCTGGTTCTCCTCTGATGGTTAGCGGTTAGAGCGGTCAGCGGTCGTCACGGGGCCGAGCTGTTCGTCGCGTTCGGGGATTTCAAGCTGGGATGCAGGGCGATCATCAGGCGGTGGGGACGTCCGCCGGCTGCTGCCTGATCGTGGTATTTACCGACCAGCGCGGTGACGGCGTCAGACAGTTCCGCCGCGAACGCGGCCCGGTCGGCGGCGGTGGCGAAGCGGATCTCGCTGTCGACCGCGAAGGTCGCGAGCCGCTTGCGGGCCACCGTGGCGCCGCCGAGCAGCTCGCCCACCTCCCGAATGAGCCGGGCCGCCAGGGCGAGCATCCGCCGGGCCGACGTCTGGTCCCGGGCGCGGTCCGGGTCGGGAGCGACGTCGGCCAGCGCGTTGGGTGAGATGACGTATGAGCCGGCGGTCGCCCGCAGGACCCGCTCGGTGAAGTTGCCCCTGCGCCGCTCCTCGACCAGCTCGACCAGCCCGTGCTGCTCCAGCGTGCGCAGGTGGTAGTTCACCTTCTGCCTGGTCAGCCCGGTCCTCGCGGCCAGCGTCGTGGCAGACCCCGGTTCGGCCAGCGCGGCCAGCAGCCGCGCCCGTATCGGGTCCAGCGACGCCTCCGCCGCGAGCGCGTCCTCGATCACCGCCACATCCAGCATGCCTTCATCGTGCCGTTGACAATAAATCTTGTCAAGGAAGTAACACTTGTCTAAGGTGAGCGATGGAGATCGCGATGGAGGGTGGCATGCCGCTGGGCGGTCCGTGAGACGGAGGCTGGCACCCTCACCATCCCTGAGGACGGGGTCGCCGTAGCATCGGAGAAAAATCGGGCGGATATGGCTGACCTGCGGTGATGCCGAGCTACACCTGGTGGGGCAGGCTGGAGAGCGCCTCGGTGGCCTGGCGCACGGGAGAAGCGGGCCCCAAGCGGTGGGTCGCGGTCTTGCCCGCCCGCCGGGTAGCGGAAGAATTGCCTTGTGCTCTATCGGATCATCCAGCGTAGGCCTACGGGTGGTACCTACGGGCCCTGGCAGCCAGTCACCGACACGCTGCTCGTCTCTCTCGACCCAGCCGAGAACGAGATCGAGTTCTCGGCTGACGACCGCCGGCTGGACACCGACCAGGCGACGCCGTGCGACTGCAACCTCTTCCCAAGCGATCACCGGCACCGGGTGGGGGCGAGTCCGACAGGCATACGCGGCCCCAGGCCCGCCGACGACTGAGCGCCCCCAACCTCACCGGACGGCCCCGGCTATCCGGGGTCCCGGTAGGAACGGAACGAAAACCGGTGTTGCTGTCAAAATTTTTGACGGCCCGAGGTCGAGTCCGCCAAGGTGGCGAGGCCCGGGTTTGGCAGGTCGGCGTACCGGGCGCCGAGGACCTCCACGTGGCCGGAGGTGGCCGGGCTCAGGCCGACCATGATCCGCATGGTTGTCGACTTGCCGGCCCCGTTGGGGCCGAGGAAGCCAGTCACGCGGCCCGGTCGGGCGGTGAACGAGACGTCGTTGACCGCGGTCATGCCGCGATAGCTCTTGGTCAGGTGGTCAACAGTGATCATGACCGGAAGCCTCGCCGCGGCCGGCCTTCCGGCACATCGGCGTCGAGGCCGGACCCGCCTCTGCCATTGGGGGGAGCGGCGTCTCGTTCTTTCGGTGGGTCTCCGACGCCTGGGCTGTCTCTAGGCTGGGTGTGTGTTCACTACCGGCCTGCGCTCGCTCTGGGACGAGCCCCGCGCCGCGGACACGCCCGAACGGGTGTGGCTCGACCGGGTGCTGGTCGGCGTGGTGATGGTGGCGGCGTTGCTCGAAGGAACCCTCCGAGAGGACGTCACCTGGGGGCCGGTCGTGACGATCGTGACGGTCGGACTTGCGCCGGTGCTGCTATGGCGGCGTGCTCACCCGTTGGTCTGCGTCGTGGTGGGCTTCGGCACCGGGATGGCGTTAGGACTGGCGAGCTGGCTGGGCGGGACCCCAGGCGTGGGCCTAAACACGATGATCTACATCCTGGTGCTCGTCTATTCGCTGGTCCGCTGGGGCACAGGGCGTCAGATCGTGATTGGGCTGCTGGTGGTTGCGGTCGCCGCGGTGTTCAGCTTTGCGACCGACTACACCGGGCCAGCCGAGCTCTTCGGCGGGTTGGCGGTCCTGGCGGCGGCGGCAGCGGGCGGAGCGGCGTTCCGCTACCGCGCCGAGAGTCGGCGCC
This sequence comes from Pseudofrankia coriaricola, assembly GCF_001854805.1. Classification (GTDB taxonomy): domain Bacteria; phylum Actinomycetota; class Actinomycetes; order Frankiales; family Frankiaceae; genus Pseudofrankia. Next base: position 26,683 of record NZ_MBLO01000209.1, on the reverse strand, counting down.
GGGCGCTCGACCAGGTCCGCAGCCAGGAGCGCGTCGGCCTCGCGCGCGAGCTGCACGACTCGGTCGCCCACCACGTCTCGGCGATCACTCTGCAAGCGCAGGCTGGCATGACGATGGCCGCGAAGCGACCTGAAGCGGCGCTCGAGGCGCTTGCGATCATCGAGGGGGAAGCGTCGCGGACGCTGGCGGAGATGCGAGCGATGGTCCGGGTGCTGCGTGACGGAGCGCCGGCGGAGTACGGTCCCCAGCCCGGCGTCGCCGACCTGGTGTTCCTCGCCCGCCGCGAACCGGACCCCGTCGTCGACGTGGAGTTGGCGGGTGATCTGGCCGGACTTCGGCCCCAGGTCGACGCCGCCGTGTACCGGATGGCGCAGGAGGCGCTGACCAACGCGCTGCGGCACGCCCGAAACGCCTCGCGTGTGGAGATCAGGGTCGTCGAGGGCGCAGGAAGGCTGCGGCTCCGCGTGACCGACGACGGCCAGATCGACCCGGCGCGGCCAGCGACCCACGGTTTCGGGCTGCTGGGGATGACCGAGCGCGTGCAGCTGCTCGGCGGCACGCTACGCGCTGGGCCGACGCCCGAGGGCGGGTGGGCGGTCGACGCCGAGCTGCCGATGGAGTTGCCCCTATGACGACGCGCGTGCTGGTGGCAGACGACCAGGATCTGGTGCGCACCGGCCTGTCGATGATCCTTGACGCCCAGCCCGACATCGAGGTCGTCGGCCAAGCCGCCGACGGCAAGGCCGCCGTCGAGCTGGCGCATCGGCTCCGCCCCGACGTGTGCCTGGTCGACATTCGGATGCCCGGGCTGGACGGCATCGAGGTGACCGAGCTCCTCGCAGGGCGGGGCGTAGCGGACCCCATCGCGGTGGTGGTGATCACGACGTTCGACCTGGACGAGTACGTCCACGGCGCGCTTCGGGCCGGAGCCCGAGGATTTCTCCTCAAGGATGCCGGGCCAGAGTTGCTGGTGCAGGCTGTCCATGCCGCCGCCGTCGGCGATGCCCTGATCGCGCCGAACATCACCCGCAGGCTGCTAGCGACCCTTGCCGCGGGGGCCTCATCGAAACGCCGTACCCAACCTATCGAGCCGCTCACCCAACGCGAGGAGGAGGTGCTGAAACTGGTCGCTGTCGGCCGCACGAACGCGGAGATCGCCGCCGAGCTGTTCATCAGCTTGACGACCGCCAAGACCCACGTCGCGAGCCTGCTGACCAAGATCGGCGCCCGGAACAGGGTCGAGATCGCGATGTGGGCCTACGACACCGGCCGGGTGGGGCACTGAACCGAACCTGACGTACATGCACGACGACTGGTCCCGGCCGGGGGCGACCGAGGCCCACAACGAGCGCAGCGCCTTCGTCACCTTCTGTCCAGTGTAGGGACAGCGCGGCAGCGGCGGATCAGCCGAAAGCACGAGAGAGAGACCATCTCATCGGCCAGGCGAACTCCGGCCTCCGGGCCGGTGTGCCCGCCGCCGGGCTCAGCGATCGTGGACGTACCGATCCTCACCAACGACGGAGCCCATGATGAGAACGCGTCAACCCACCACCACACTGGAGGACCAGCCGATCCCGGTGAGAGCCAAGCTCGCCGCGGCGTGGACCAGCTTCATGTTCCTGTGCGCCTACGTGGACATTCTCAACTTCTTCACGCCCGGCGTCATCGAAGACATCCTCGACGGCAAGGTCTTCGAGTTCGACCTCTCCCAGACCTTTTCGACCACGGCGCTGACCCTAATGGCCATCCCGATCCTCATGGTCGTGCTGTCGATGACGCTGCCCGCCCGGGCGACCCGCATCACGAACCTCATCGTGGCCTCGCTCTACGTTCCCGTCACGGCATTCAACGCGGTGGGCGAGTCCTGGCTGTACTTCTACGGCCTTGGCATCGTACTGGAACTGATCCTACTCGCCCTCATCGTGCGGTACGCCTGGACCTGGCCCCGCACCGCACCGTCGGCGACCAGCCCGGACCGTGAAACCGTTCGCGCCCAGCAGCAAGCGTGAACCCAAGAACGGTCCCCGTCCTGTTCGGAGCCATCTGCCTCGGTGCCGCGGTGTGGGCCTCTCGTGGCGGTGGGACACCAACTACCACCACTGGGACGTCGCGTAGGGGCTGGACAGCGCCTCGGTGGCCTGGTGCACGGCCGCGAGGCCGGGTTTGACGTAGCGCTGGACGGAGCGCAGCGACCTGTGCCCGGTCTTCGCCATGATCACGTTGGCGGAGGTGTTGGCGTCGCCGAGGTGGGTGGCCGCGCTGTGTCGGAGCTGGTGGAGGCGTAGGCCGTCGCCGTACTGGCCGAGCAGGATCCGGGCCCGGTCGTAGCCGAGGCGGGCCCGGCCGGTGTCGGGGCACAGGTCGCGCGGGTCGGTCGTCGCGCGCCGGTGCGGGCCGGGCCGGTGGGGGGCCTGGTCGGGGGTGAGGGCGGGTTTGCGGCCGGTGTAGACGCCGCGCTGCCTGGCGGCGGCGATGCCCTCGCGTTGGCGCTCGAGGATCAGGGCGCGCTCGAACTCGGCGAACGCGCCCATGACTGACAGCAGCAGGGTCGCCATCGGCGAGTCCTCGCCCGTGAAGATCAGGTTCTCTTTGACGAACTCCACCCGCACACCCTTGCCGGTCAGGGCTCGCACGGTGCGGCGCAGGTCGTCGAGGTTGCGGGCGAGGCGGTCCATCGAGTGCACGAGCACGGTGTCGCCGTCGCGGACGAACGCGAGCATCTCGTCGAACTTCGGCCGGTCGGTGTCCTTCCCAGACGCTTTGTCGGTGAACATCCGCTCGACCTCGACCCCGTCGAGTTGCCGCACGGTGTTCTGGTCGGCAGTGCTGACCCTGACGTAGCCGACCCGCATTCGCCCGGCCCCTTCCGCACCCGAAATGTCAGGGTGGACTCTAGGAACCGAGTGGACACACGCCAGGAAACGACGCGATGGACTCTAACCTGACGCTTCTCACGTCAGTTGATCGTGTGGTGTTGGGGTGTACCCGTACTGGACACACGTCGGCGTACCTGATGGCGCCCGGTTCGGATTACCAGGGGAGGGTGTTGTCGGCGTCGAAGTAGCCTCCGGTGGGGCCATCTGGGGGGCTCACCTGCGCCATGCGCACGATGATCTCGGCGCCCTGCTCGACGGTCTGGAGGCCGGTGTTCCCGTTCAGGTCGGTCTTGGTGAAGCCAGGCTCCACCGCGTTGATCCGCATGTTCGGGAACGCCTTCGCGTACTGCACGGTGATCATGTTGACCGCAGTCTTCGACGCCGGGTAGGCGACGCCCGGGTAGGCGTAGGCCGGGGTGCCCGGGGTGGTGACCCGGGTGAGCGAGGCCAGACCGCTGCTGACGTTGACCACGACCGGGGCGGTGGAACGCTGCAGCAGCGGGAGAAACGCGTGGAGGACGCGCACGGTGCCGAAGACGTTCGTCTCGAATGTCTGTCGCATCAGGTCGGCGGTCACGTCCGCGGCGCCGATCACGACGTTGTCACCCATCTCTTCTTGGATGCCGGCGTTGTTGACCAGCACGTCCAGCCCTCCGTCGGCCTCGATGGCCGTCGCCGCGGCCTTCACGGACGCGTCGTCGGTGACGTCGAGCCGGACTGCCCGTGCGCCTAGCTGCTCGGCAGCCCGGCGGCCGCGTTCGGCGTCCCTGCTTGCGATGTAGACGGTGTGGCCCGCGGCAAGGAGCTGGCGGGCGGTCTCGAAGCCGAGACCTTTGTTTGCTCCAGTGATCAGTGTTGCTGTCATGGCTACGACGCTAGGATCTAGAGCGTGCTCGAAGTCAAGCTGCGGCCGGTACCCGGGCCCGCTCGGTCCGACCCCCAGGCGGGCTTGAGCATCGCTGAGGCGGCCCGCCGCACCGGGGTCAGCGTGCACACTCTGCGCTACTACGAACGCGCCGGCCTGGTCGTCACTCCTGTCGACCGCACCGCCGGTGGCCGGCGGCGCTACCAGCAGCTAGACCTGGACTGGATCACCGTCTGCACCAGGCTGCGGGCCACCGGCATGCCCATCAAGACAATCCGGCGCTACGCCCAGCTCGTATCCGCCGGGCGCGGCAACGAGCAGGAACGACTTGCCCTCCTGGAGGCCCACCGCGCCGAGGTGACCGCCGCGCTCGCCCAGTTGCAGGAGAACCTCAGGCTCATCGACCACAAGATCGACGTCTACCGAGGCCGGCTCGACGCCGGCGACGCCGACCAGCTATGGGCGCCCAACCGCCAAGTGGACGCCCGCTGAGCGATCAGCTCACGAAACAGCACCGTCGATCGCATCGGTCCATTCGTCAGGTGCGTGCAATCGACCACGTTCTCGAGCCCCTGCGCGAGGCCCGGTTCCACATCTACCGGGTCGCCAACGACTACGCGCTGGAACGGGCACGCCAACGCCACTGACCGCTGCTCAAGCCCCGCGGCGATCTCGGCCATGGTGAACTGGCGGGAGTCGCACATCCGCTGGGCCTTGTCGATCAGCTCGGCGGTCATCTTGGGCTTCCGGCCGCCGGTGCGGCCCCCGGCCCGGCCGGATTCACCGTCGAGGACCTCACAGCCCTGCCCGGCGACGCCAACCGCTACGAGCTCCTCGACGGCGCGCTGCTGGTCCCCCGTCCCTGCGGCTTCCTGATCGTCGCGGAGCCGTTCCCCGTCACCATCCGCCTCGCCGGCCTGCACGGCCTCTGAGCGCGGCCGCCGCCGGGAGCCGGGGCCCGAGCCCTACAGCTCCCGCGACTCCACCCGGCTGGCGGCGGTCTGTGCCCCCTTGTGCGACCCGGCCGCCGCAGACACCGCCGAGGGGGGATGAGGCCCAGGTGTATTCAGCGGGTAGAGCGCCATCGCCGTACGCGCCGCGTCACCGCTTCGAGAGGAGCTTGCCCGTCCACAGCGGGGCGGGAAAAGACAAAGGCAAGGAGGTTGCCCACTCCTTGCCACTTTCAATATATAGCACATCGGGGGTCTTGCCGCAAGACCCGGGTCGTGCCGCAGAATCTCGACCGAAGCCAGAACCCGTGGGAGTCAGGGATTCGCGAAATACGCGCGGCTTTTGGCGGTGTATGGGTCCCGCGGGACGGCGAACCACCGGTGGGACTCACGCCGCGGTCGCGGGGACTCGGCGCGGAGGCGGGTGTGCGCACCGCCGGACTGCGCGCGGCGGCTGGCCAAATGCACCTTGTTGAATGGGGCGGTTTTCATGATTGACGTGATCGTTGCCGGTGGCGGGCCGACCGGCATGATGCTGGCCAGTGAGCTGCGCCTGCACGGTGTGCACGTCCTGGTGTTGGAGAGAGACACGCGGCCGAGCGTGCAGGCCCGCGGGCTGGGTCTGCACGTGCGCAGCATCGAGGTGATGGACCAGCGCGGTCTGCTGGACCGGTTCCTCGCTCTCGGCAGGCAGTACCCGGTCGGTGGTTTCTTCGCCGGCATCGCCAAGCCTGCGCCGGACCGGCTGGACACCGTGCATTCGTACACCCTCGGCATCCCGCAGAACATCACCGAGCGTCTGCTGACCGAGCACGCCACCGAGCTCGGTACCGAGATCCGGCGCGGTCGCGAACTGGTCGGGCTGAGCCAGGACGACCAGGGGGTGACCGCCGAACTGGCCGACGGCACACAGCTGCGCTCACGCTACCTCGTTGGCTGCGACGGCGGTCGCAGCACGGTGCGCAAGCTGCTCGGGGTCGGTTTTCCCGGCGAGCCCGCCAGGGTCGAGTGGCTGCTGAGCGAGCTGGAGGTGGCCGCGCCGCTGGAGACACTGAACGCCGTGGTGGCCGAAGTCCGCGAGAAGTATGTTCAGTTCGGCCCCGTGCCCCACGAGGACGGGATGTACCGCTTCGTCGTGCGCACCGAGGACGTGGCCGAGGATCGCATGGTCCCGCCGACCTTCGAGGAGTTCAAGCAGCGGCTGCGGGCGCTCGCCGGCACCGACTTCGGCGTGCACTCACCACGTTGGGTCACCCGCTTCGGCGACGCCACCCGGCTGGCCGAGCGCTATCGGGCCGGCCGCGTACTGCTGGCCGGCGACGCGGCGCATGTCCACCCGCCGATGGGCGGGCAGGGGCTCAACCTCGGCATCCAGGACGCGTTCAACCTCGGCTGGAAACTGGCCGCCGAAGTGGGCGGCTGGGCGCCGGAGGGGCTGCTGGACAGCTACCAGACCGAACGGCGTCCGGTGGCCGCCGACGTGCTGAACAGCACCCGCGCGCAGGCCGAGCTGCTTTCCCCCGAGCCGGGTTCCCAGGCAGTACGCCGGCTTCTGACGGAACTGATGGCCTTCGAGGACGTGAGCCGGTACCTGACCGAGAAGATCACCGCGATCGGGGTCCGCTACGACTTCGGCGAGGGGCACGAGCTGCTCGGCCGGCGGATGCGGGACATCGGGCTGAAGCGGGGGCGCCTCTACGCGCTGATGCACGGCGGCCGCGGACTGCTGCTCGACCAGACCGGCCGGCTCTCGGTGGCAGGCTGGGCGGACCAGGTCGACCACGTCGTCGACGTCAGCGAGGAGCTGGACGTTCCCGCGGCGCTGCTGCGGCCGGACGGTCACGTGGCGTGGGTCGGTGAAGACCAGCAGGATCTGCTCACCCACCTGTCCACGTGGTTCGGCGCTGCCGCCAGCTGAGCACGCGGTCGCGCCCTCGCGAGGGCGGGACCTTCCTCGGGGTGCCCGATCCGCCTCAGCGGTGGCCGGTCTCCGGCAGGTCCGCTCGGCCGTGCGCCCGACCAGGGCCCCGTCGGGAGCGAGCTAGAGGCGGGCCAGTAGCTCGGCCTTCTTGGCGGAGAACTCGTCGTCCGAGAGCACACCGCGTTGGTGCAGGTCGCTCAGCCGGTCGATCGTCGCCAGGATTACCTCTGGGTCTGTGCCTCCCGTGGCGGCCGCCGCCGGGTCGGGCTCGGGCGTGCCAACGACCGGGCCGGGCACGGGGGCCAGGTACTGCCGCGGTGCCGCGGACGCCGGGGGTGCCGTGCTCGCCAGCGGCAGGCTGTCGACGGTGAAGGTGCCGTGCTGACTGGAGAAGGACAACGTCCCGGGCGTGGCGCCCTGTTGCTGCTGCACGCCGCTGACGAGGTGGTCGAGGGTGTCGTGAATCCGGACCGGGCCGCCGCCGCTCTGCACAGCCAGCCGTCGCGCGGTCGGGAAGACGGCGTACCGGGAGTCGTTCTGGCCGCCGACAGAGCTGGGCTGCCCCAGGTCACCGGGCCACCAGGTGCTCAGGTTCGCCGGGTGGACCACGCCGGGCTGCCCGCCGGCGGCAGGCGGAGGCGGGGGCGGGGGCGCGGGCATGTATACCGGCATCGAGGCGAGCAGGTTCGACAGCTCCGAGGCGAGACCGCTGACCGTGGCCTTCAGGCCGTTGTTGAACATGTCGCCGATCATCGTCATGCCGCTGGCCATCCACTGCCCGCTGCCGCCGAGTTCGGGATGGGAGAACTGCGCCCTGGTGCCGTTGCCCTGCAGTACCGCTTCCAACAGCGTGCGCGCCGCGTCGGTGCTCACGCCGTACCGACGGGCGAGATCCACGACGGCCTGCTCGCCCTGGCCGGTCAACTTGCGCATGCGGGATCTCCTCGTGCTGTGAGGTTCTCTCAGCGACCCATTCTCTCAGCGGCCGGCATCGATATGGGCCTTTGCTCAGACGTCGAGTCCGGCGGATGCGTTATAGAAGGGCCGAACCGGGCAGCTGGGTGACAGGTGGCGCAAGGGCGCACACCGGTCAGAGCGACCCAGACGAAGGGGCCCGCCATGTGGAGCCGAACGGTGACGGCGGCGGCCGTCTCGCTGTGTGCCGCGATCGCGGTGACGGGCTGCGACGCCCTCAACAGCACGTCCGACAGCGCGGGGACCGGCGGTCCGTCCGGGACGGCCACGCCCGGCAAACCGACCACGACGACCACGACGCGGGAAGGGCCGTTCGCCCTGCCGGCGTCAGGGTGTGACCTGGTCGAGGCGGCCGCCGTCGAACAGGTCACGAACCGGGCGTCGGTGACGCTGACGTCGGTGGGCGGGTCGCCGGCCGGTTCCGGCCAGACCGTGCTGACCTGCGCCTTCACCGACGGAGCGGTCCCGGTCGGGCTGCTGACCGTCGACGTCCGTTCCGCCGACGAGAACAGGACCGCCGCCGAGGAGCTCGACGCCTCGGTCGCCGGCAGCCTGTACAAGTCCAGCACGACCGAGGCGGTTTCCGACCTGGGCGACGCGGCGAAGTACGGCACCGCCCTCAGCGTCGGCGGCCTCACCTATGCCACCGTCTGGACGATCGAACTGGGTGGCGGCAGCGTCGGAGACCTGTCGGTCACCGTCGCCTCCGACGCGCCGGCGACGGCGCGGCCGGGCATCGTCGACCTTGCCCGTACCGCGCTCACCCGGCTCGAGCCGCCCGGCGCCAGCCCGACGGTCACGGTCAACCCCGAGACCGGTCCCTGATCCCCGCCCGCGGGCGGGGATTGGCCGGACCCTCCGGCGTGGCGTGACCTCCCTTCCGAGGGGCCCGGGGGATGCCACGCCCGCCCACCGCCACGGGCGGTGGGCGGCGTCGGTAGGGTGATCAGCCATGTCGGCACAACCGCTGCGGGAACTCGTCGAACCGGGCTGGGCACAGGCCCTGGAGCCGGTGACTGACCGGATCGCGGCCATGGGTGACTTCCTGCGCGCGGAGATCGCGGCGGGGCGGAGCTACCTCCCGGCCGGCGAGAACGTTCTGCGGGCCTTCAAGCAGCCCTTCGACGAGGTCCGGGTGCTGATAGTCGGGCAGGATCCCTACCCGACCCCGGGGATGGCCATCGGATTCAGCTTCGCGGTCGCGCCCGAGGTGCGCCGGCTTCCGGGCAGCCTGGAGAACATCTTCCAGGAGCTGTGCTCGGACCTGGGCGTGCCGACGCCGGCGAACGGTGACCTCACGCCGTGGACCCAGCAGGGCGTGCTGCTGCTGAACAGGGCGTTGACGACGGCGCCGCGCCGGCCGGGCTCGCACCGGGGAAAGGGCTGGGAGGAGGTCACCGAGCAGGCGATCCGCGCCCTGGCCGCCCGTGGCAAGCCCCTGGTCGCGATCCTGTGGGGCGCCGACGCGCGCAGCCTGCGGCCCTTCCTGGACGGCACCCCGACGATCGAGTCCGCCCACCCGTCGCCCCGCTCCGCGGACCGCGGTTTCTTCGGTTCCCGGCCGTTCAGCCGCGCCAACGACCTCCTGCTCAGCCAGGGCGCCCAGCCCGTCGACTGGCACCTCCCGTAAGCCGGGCGTGTGGGCCGGGCGGACGGGCAAGCCATCCCCGGGCGGCCGGCCAGCATGAGCAGTCCGCGGGTGTGCGGGTGGATGCCCGGGTAAAGGGGGCGTGATGGACGAGGCGGGAAAGGCCGCCGAGGCCGAGCGGACCGCCGCCGACGGCGTCGAGGTACGGGCGGCGGGCGGAGTGGTGTGGCGGCCCGCCGCGGGCGGCGGGATCGAGATCGTGCTGGTGCACCGGCCGAGGTATGACGACTGGTCGCTGCCCAAGGGCAAGCTCGACGACGGCGAGACGTGGCTGGCCGCGGCCGTCCGCGAGGTCGCCGAGGAGACCGGGCTGGCGGTGGAGGTCGGCGCGCCCCTCGGTGACGTGACCTACCCGGTACACCGGCACGGGATCCCGGCGACCAAGGTCGTGCGCTACTGGGCGCTGCGTGCCACCGGCGGCACGTTCGCCCCGAACGAGGAGGTCGACCAGCTGCGCTGGCTGCCGCCTGACGCGGCCATGTCGCTGCTCGCCCACGACCTCGACCGGGAGATCGTGGAGCGGTTTCTCCGGCATCGGGCAGATAGCTGAGCCCGGACCGGCAGCGCCTGACTGGATCGCGCAGTGGGGCGAGGATCAGTCCGACGCGGTGAAGGCCCCCGAGGAACAACGGAACGAAGAGTCCCGGTAGTGGCCGGCGTGCGGGTGGCTTAACGGGGCTGGCCGTTCGTCTGTACCAAGTAGCGCGAATCGCATCGGATCCCGGGCCGGTGCGAGTGCGAGTGCGCGCCGTGCTGTATACGGCGTGGGGGTGTGCTGATCGCCGCCTCGGGCATCGCCATGCGGTGTCGGATTCGAGGAGCACAATCTTCATCTCTGGCGGTGCGGCCACCGCCAGCTAAGCCGTCACGAGAGAAGATCGGTTGCACCCATCGGTAGCCGGCGAGCTGGTGGACGGTGGCGGCGGCAACCTCGGGGTTGTCATCGAAAACGAGGCGTACGGCCAACGCGCGGAGTTGCGCAGCGCGCCGTCGGACTCGTCAACGGGTTTGTCACGACGGAATTCAACGACGGGTCAATGTCCGGTCAGCTCGGCGACGACAGGAGCGAGCGCATCAGCGGCGTTGGCGCCGACAACGAAGTAGGAGAAGCCGCTGTCCTCCCGCCGCCTCAAGATCTCCTCGGTGGCCGCCGCCGGGTCGCTCGGGAGTATCGCGAGCGAGTCCGCCGCGCGTAGCGCGGCCGGGTCCGTGTCGGGGGGTGTCATGAATGGGGCAACGGCGTCGCCGACCACCGGCACGTGGAGCGCGAGTTCGACGTCTCGGATTGCGCGGAAGTCGGCCGCCAGCCGCATCATCTCGGCCCGAGAGTCACCCGGCCACGCGGCGAACGTGACCGTATCCGCCAGGTTGGCCGCCAGCGCCTGGGCCTTAGGGCCACGTACGGCCATCACCACGGGCGTATGGAGGTCCGGGCCATCGAGTTCTCTGAGCGACGTGACAGTGTCACGCACCTGCAACAACCGCTCGCCTGGTGTCACCACCGGAAGGCCCAACTCGCGCAGTTCGTCCTCGATCCCGGGTCTCCCGGTGCCGATGCCCATCTCGAAGCGACCCTCGGTGAGCACCGACAGTGAGTGCGCCTCCCACGCCATACTCCAGGGCATGCGCAGCGGAGAGGCATACACCCACGTACCCACCCGCAGGTCGGCGAGAGTCGCCGCGACAGCCAACGTGGGTCCAGGCGCCGGCTGCCACTGCTGAACGTCGGGCATCAGAAGTGTCGAAAAGCCGCTGTCGGCGATACGGCGCACCTGGTCTCGCCACGCCGGTAGATCAGTTCTGAGGGGGGCGACTACCCCGAATCGAAACGGTCTCGTTCCGCCGGACGCCTGATTGTCGGCCATCGTCCTGTCCTTTCGCTGTCGCCCGAGCCCTGTGTCGGGGTTTCTACATCACATCGAACGGGCCCGGGCAGATTCGACAAACACAGTCTGCTCGGTAGACCTGCGCACCACCCGAAACTCATCGGCCGGCCGAGTCACCAACCGGCTTTCGCGGGCGCTCAGCCTGCTGTCACCGCCTGGCGGCACACAATCGGGCTGCCCGTCTGGATACGTTCGGTTGCGGACAGGGTCCGATGAGTTTTGCCCCGCCAGATCGTCCGTCTCTGAGAACCAACCATCGCCAACCCCGGAAGGACCCTCGTGAAGCGGATCAAGGTCAGCGGTGTCGAGTTGTGCGTGGAGGCCTTCGGGGACCTGGCGGACCCACCGGTGCTGCTGGTCGGCGTCACCATGCTGAGCTGGCCGGACGAGCTGTGCGCGGCGCTGGCCGGGCGGTATGTGGTGCGCTATGACCTGCGCGACGCTGGCCAGTCGACGTTCGTCGACCCGGACGCGCCCACCTACGACCTGCGCGACCTGGTCACCGACGCGTCCGAGCTGTTGGTGGCGCTGGATCTGGGACGTACGCACGTGGTCGGGGTGGGCGTTGGCGGTTTCATCGCGCAGCTGCTCGCGCTCGACCATCCCGACCAGGTCGCGTCGCTGACGCTGGTCTCCACCCGTCCGGTCGCGCCCGGTCCGGTCGATCCCGACTTGCCGGACCACGCGGCGGAGATGAGCAGGCAGCTGTTCGGGCGTCCGGCGCCGGACTGGACCGATCGCGACAGCGTGGTCGACTACATGACCGGTTCTGTGCGGGTGAAGTCCGGGTCGCGGGGATTCGACGAGCAGGACGTACGGGCGGCTGCCGGATCGGTCTTCGACCGAGCGGACCGGACGGCGAAGGCGCAGCGTGCGAGCCATCTCGGCAGCATGTTCGCGGCCATCGACTGCCAGCCGCGGTGGCGCGAACGGCTCGGCGAGATCACCGTACCGACCCTGGTGGTGCACGGGGACGAGGATCCGTTCTTTCCGCACGGCAACGGGGTGGCGCTGGCCGCGGAGATCCCGGGCGCCACTCTGCTCACACTGCCCGGCATCGGCCAGGGCGTGCCGCGCGTGACGTGGCCGGACGTCGTGGACGCCCTGCTGCGCCACACCTCTGACACTCCACGGGGAACCTGAACGGGGCACCCCTGGGGGGCGTGACACAGGAGATCCCAACAGGACGCAATGGGATCCCCCAACGAACACCGTCAGGGCGTCGCGCCGGCGGCCTCACCGAAGATCAACCGGTATTCAAAGGTGTCCTACGATCATCGGTATGGCGGATGAGGCGGGCGGTCACGCACCGGTCAACCGGCGGCAGTGGGACGAGCACCTGTCGGCCTGGTTCGACCGGTACGCGCATCGTCGCTGGGCCGCGGACGAACCGTTCTGGGGCATGTGGTGCGTCCCCCAATCCCGGCTGCCGGTCCTGCCGGCGGACGTGGCTGGTGCCTCGGCGATCGAGCTGGGCTGCGGCAGCGCCTACGTGTCGGCCTGGCTTGCCGGTCGCGGCGCACACCCGGTCGGTGTCGATGTCTCGGCCCGGCAGCTTGCCACCGCCCGCGGCATGCAGAACGAGTTCGAGCTGCGCTTTCCGCTGATCCACGGGGACGCCGAGCGGGTGCCGCTGACCGACGCCTGCGCCGACCTGGTGATCAACGAGTACGGCGCGGCGGTCTGGTGCGATCCCTACCGCTGGATCCCGGAGGCGGCCCGGCTGCTGCGCCCTGGCGGCCGGCTGGTGTTCTTGACCCACTCTCCCTTGGCCCGGCTGTGCATGCCGGAGACCGGACCGGCCACCGATCGCCTGGTACACAGCCTGTTCGGACTACACCAGCTGGCACGCCGCGGCGGCTCGGGCCGGGAGTACCGGCAGTTCGCACTGCCGCACGGAGAATCGATCCGACTCATGGCCGCGTGCGACCTCGTCGTCGAGGACCTGATCGAGGTTCAGGTGCCGCCGGATGCCACCAACAACGACTTTCCGGAGTTCCCACCCGAGTGGGTCCAGCGTTGGCCCGCCGAGGAGGTCTGGTTCGCCCGGCGCCGCTGATCCGTCGGGCCCTCGGCGACGGCTCCCACCAAGGGGGAAGCCTGGGGTGAACCGGCGGCCCGTCCGACCGTCAGCCGTGCTCCTCGCCAGGGGCGTCGGGGTCGCGGAGTTCCCGCATCCCGCCGGCGGGCAGGTCGGGCAGCGCGAACGAGTACTTCCCGAGCACGTTGAGGTGGCTGCGGGTGAAGGCGGACAGTCGGGCGACGTCGGCGGGGTCGACGGGGTGGCCCTGGGCGCGTAGCGAGTCCAGGGCGAGCTCCAGCACTCGTCCATGATGGCGCGGTCCCCGCCACGAGGCGCTGCCATTCACCGGATCTTACACCTCTGTAATGTGCGGGCGGCCACGCGCGACGGTACGAAAAATCGCGCGGCACAGATCCTTAACAGTGTCCTCTAACGTGCCCACAGGATTCCCACGGCCCCGGCACAGGGAGCCGAACTAACGTGTCGACTGTGCCGCTGAGCTGGGAAAGTACATCGAAATAACATCCCCGCCCGGTCGGCGGAAGTGGTCCGGGAATCCGGACGTGAATCGTTCGTTTCGCATGCTGAGGAGAAGTCCTGTGCGCGTTTCCAGGAATGTTCGCCGTTCCATTTCCGTGACGCTGGCCGGGGCGGCGGTCGTCGGGGTGGCGGCGCTGCCCGCCAGCGCGGCCACCGCGTCCCCGGCGACGCGGCCGGCGGCGGTGGCGTCGGCGAACCCGGCCCATCAGCAGGTGCGGGTGGACATCGCCATCGAGTCGGCGTCGCTGCCGGCGGGGGCACGGGCGGTGCTGGTCCGCAACGTCACGACCGGCACGGTCGTCGGCGTCTACGCGCTGAGGACGGGCACGGTGACCCATCTGACGGTGACGGTGCCAGCCGGGACGACACTCGACATCTCGGCGCTGACCGCGGCGAACGCGAACCGGCCGGCACAGCTGGGCACCGTGCGGGTGGTCGTGGGCGCGAAGGGCTCCACGGACGCGGGCAACACCGTGACGGTCACGTTCCGCCGGGGCGCGAAGCCGCGGGCGACGGCGAGCGCGCAGCTGGGCCGGCAGGGCGCGAGGGTCTCCGTGCGCTGATCCGGGTCGGCCGGGTGCGCGACGCAGCGGGGAAGCATCGCGCGCCCGGCCGGGCTGGTCCGTGGGTCCGCCCGCCGTGCCGTCAGGCGTGTGGCCGGGGCGTGCTGGTGCCGGGCGCCGGCGAGGCGTCCCGCGCGGCGGGTGTGCCGTCCGGCCCGACGCAGGTCGCCTGCTGGCCCGGCTCCTGAGTCCCGGCCACCCCGGCCGGGACGGCCACCGGGCGGCCGCCGCGCAGCGCGGCGACGGCGAACACCACGACCGGGCCGTGGTGGAATGGCCCGGAGATCAGCCAGATGATCAGGATGAACTGCATCCCGCCGCGGCCGCCAGCACGTCCGCCCCGTCGGCGGCGAACGAGACGCGTACCAGCAGCACTGGCAGAATCGAACGCTCGACCCTGGCGCCTGGCTGCCGTAACGCCCGCGCGGCCGCGGGCCGGCCTCCCTCGGTGGCGTCGGCCGGCTTGGGCGGAGGGACGGCCGGCCGCGCTGGTCATCCGCCGCCTGTCGGACACCGTTGGGCCCCTTTCCTCCGGGTTCTACCGATAACGGCCGAGCTCTCCGAGGCAAATTGATGGAAATGGTGACACTCAATGCTGATGAGCAGTAACCTGTCGCCAGCGATCAGGTGACTGCTCGGCTACGGGCTCTCGGCCGTGTCCTTTGCTGGTGACAGCGCCCCATCACACCCCTCCGCACCATTGATTGATTATGCAACTGACACGCCGCATCCCCCGGCGTGCCGGGCCGCTCTGCCGTCAGCCGAACATCACACCGAACGCGGTCACGCACGACGCGAAATTCCCTGGTCTGTCAGCAGAGGAGTTTTTGTGCGCCACGCGAACGAAGCCGGCGAAGGCCGGGTACCCGATCACCTGGATGCTTCGCCGAATCCAAACCGGCGAACAGCTGTTCTGGGCGCCGCCGCCCTGGGGGCGGCCGCGCTGACACCGTTGGCCTTCCAGGCCACCAGCGCCGCCGCCGACACCCCCAGCCCCGATACCGCCAGCACCAGCACCCTCGGTTCCGCCGGCCGCATCGACGTGCACCAGCACGCCAATCCGCCCGCCTCCCGCCAGTGGCTGATCGACCATGGGCTTCTTCCTCCCAGTGGCGGGCCGCCCTGGGCCCAGTGGGACCTGGCGAGCACCCTGGAGATCATGGACCAGACCGGGGTCGCCGCCGCGGTGCTGTCCGGTCCGGTCCCGGCGGAGTTCCTGGCCGGCCTGACGGCGGACCTGATCCGGGAGATGACCCGGATCGGGAACGACGGGTTGGCCGAGGTCGTCCGCGGCCAGCCGAAACGCTTCGGCTTCTTCGCCTACCTACCGTTGACCCAGGTCGACGTCGCCCTCGAAGCCGCCGCATATGCGCTGGACACGCTGAAGGCTGACGGTGTCTCGGTGAACATGCACGCCGCGGGCCTCTACCTCGGGGATCCGAGCTTCGACCCGGTCCTCGCCGAACTGAACCGGCGCAAGGCCGTGGTGTTCACCCACCCGTTCAACCTGGCCGGATGCGGGGGGACACCCGTGGCCGAGTTCCTCGTGGACTTCCTGGCCGACACCACCCGCGCCGCGGTCAAGATGGTGCTCGCGGGTACCCTCACCCGCTTCCCCGACATACAGTGGATCCTCCCCCACGGGGGCGGCTTCTTCCCTTACATGGCCGGCCGGCTGCAGCTCGGCACCTACCTGGGTGCCGGCGTCGACGAGGCCACCGCCGTGCGAGCCCTCAAACGGTTCTACTACGACACCGCCATGCCCACCTCACCACACGCCACCCCGTCGCTGCTCGCCGCCGCCGGCAGCGACCGGATCCTCTACGGCTCGGACTGGCCGGCCGCGACCGCCGACGGAGCCAGGCTGAACGCGCGGGCGGTCGACACCGACCCGTTCCTCGACCCGGCCACCCGCCGACGCATCAACCGCGAGAACGCGCTGCGGCTCCTGCCCGCGCTGGCCCGCCGCATGGGGGGCTGACACCCTCCTCCCACGGAGCGCCAGGTCACCCGCCGACGCCGGTCGGCGGGTGACTCGTGGCCTGGCCGCCCGTTCAGCCGTCGAGCGCGGCGAGGTCCAGGTGGCGCAGGCGGTCCGGGCCGGACCAGGCGTCGATCTCGGTGATGCGGCCGCGGACGACGGTGAACGCCATGACGGCCTGCGGCCGGCCACCGACGGTGGCGACGACTCCGGCGAGGCCGTTGACCAGCACCGGGCGCAGGGCGGCGGCCGGGTTGGCGAACATCAGGGCGCTTCCCGCGACCTCGCGTGCGCCGCGCCGCACGCCGGCGGCGGCGAGCGCGGGCGTCGCCTGGGCCCCGAGGTCGGTGCGCAGCACGGCGTCGGGGTCGAGCACGGCGAGCAGTCCCTCGAAGTCGCCGCCGCGGGCGGCGGCGAAGAACGCGTCGACGACGGCCCGCTGGCGTACCCGGTCCGCCGGTGGCACACCGCCCGCCGCGTCCACGGGGTCACCCGTGTCGTCGGCGCCGGGAGCCTGCGCGGTCGTGGCGGTGCCGCGGACCCGGCGGCGGGCCCGGCTGGCGAGCTGGCGGGCCGCGTCCGCGGACCGGCCGACCATCGGGGCGATCTCGTCGAACGACACCCCGAACAGGTCATGCAGCACGAACGCCAGCCGCTCCGGCGGGCTCAGCGTGTCCAGCACGACCAGCAGCGCCAGCCCCACCGACTCGGCCAGCACGGCCTCCTGTTCGGGCCCGGCCGCGTCGTCGGGCCGGGTGACCACCGGGTCGGGCAGCCGGGCCTCCAGCGGCTCCTCGCGCCGGGTCGCCCGGGAGCGCAGCGCGTTCAGGCACACCCGGCCGACGACCGTCGTCAGCCAGCCGCGCAGGTTGTCGATACCGTCGGCGTCGGACCGGGCGAGGCGCAGCCAGGTCTCCTGGACGGCGTCGTCGGCCTCGGCGAACGAGCCGAGCATCCGGTAGGCGACGGACCGCAGGTAGGGCCGGTTCTCCTCGAACCGCCCGGCCAGCCAGTCCCCCGCGGCCGTCTCCTCTCCGACCGCGCCGGGACCGCCACCGGCCTCGTCGACGCGGCCAGTGCCGCGCGGGTCATCGTCCCGCTGCACGCCGTCGGACTGGCCCTCCTCGCGCTGGTCGCCGCCCGCAGGGGCATCACCGAGGTCGGCATCGTCCTCGCCAGAGCCGAGAGCCTCGCCGTGATGGCTGTCACGTTCGCGCATCTGTCACGTTCCTCCGTCGCGTCGGGTCATAGCACTGACCGTCGGCGCCAGGCGGATGTGACCGCGCCTGGCGCGAACCGCAGGAGGTTCTCGTGGAAGCACGCATGAAGCACCCGGTGTATGTCGTCCCGGCCGCGATGAAGGCGCTGGCCGCGCTCAGCGAGGCGGTGAAGGACACCGGGCTGCCGGAACAGACGATCGAGTTGGTCAACCTGCGCGCGAGCCAGATCAACGGCTGCGCGTGGTGCCTGCAGATGCACGCGGCCGCGCTGCGCAAGGCCGGGGAGCCGGACGAGCGGATCGACACGGTGGCTGGCTGGCGGGACGCGGCGTTCTTCACCGACGCCGAGCGGGCCGCGCTGGCGCTCACCGAGGCCGTCACCCGCATCGCCGACCGCGGCGACCCGGTGTCCGACGACGTGTTCGACGAGGCAGCCCGGCACTACGACGAGGCCCAGCTCGCCGCGCTGCTGCTCGCCATCGGGCAGATCAACGTGTGGAACCGGCTCAACGTCGCCACCCACCACGTCGCCGGCGCCTAGCACCGTCGCCGGCGGCGTTCGCCCGCCCTAGGCGGGAAGATCGCCAGGACTGTATCCGGATCCGAACCGCGAGCCCTCGCCAGTTCGGATCCGGATACAGAACCGCTGACCAAGATCACGGTGTGACGATGTCGTCGGGCCAACCCTTAAGGCCACTTGGAGGCCACAGCAGCGCGGGTGGCGCCGCCCGCGGAACCGTCGCGGCATCACGCCGGGTGCGCCCTCGTCGACGGCGACCCGCGGATCCACATGTCAGGACAGGTAGCGGCGGAAGCCGACGGCGGAGCGGGCGAAGCCGAGGGACTCGTAGAAGAGGTGGGCGTCGGCGCGTTCGGCGCGGGACAGTAGCTGGATCTTGTAGCAGCCCGCTTCGCGGGCCTGTTCGACGATGTGGGCCATCAGCGCCCGGCCGACGCCGAGCCGGCGCGCGTCCGCCGCGACGACGACGTTCTCGACGATCGCCCAGGGCTGGCCGCCGTGTGTCAGGTTGGCGATGACGAGCACCTCGGCGGTGCCGACGACGCGGCCGTCGGCGTCGGCGACCAGCAGCTGACGGGCCGGGTCGGCGAGGATCCGCGCCAGGATCGGCCCGGCGGCGGCAGGTCCGGCGGGCTGGGACTCGGGCCGGTCGCCGGCGAGCTGCCGGTACAGGTCCAGCAGGGCGGGCAGGTCCTCGGCCACGGCGGTCCGGATGCGTGGGCTGTCCACGCCCCCGATCCTCGCGCGCCGCCCACGGCGCCGGCCGCGCCGGTCCCCCGGAGCCGCGCCGGGCCGGCCAGCCCGGAGACGTCAGCCCAACGAGGACGCCGGGTCGGGATGCCCGCGTGCCGCGTGGGGCGGGCCCCGGTCACTCCGGCGGCCCGGGGCACGCGCGCCAGGTCAGCCGGAGCGGCGGGACTCGCGGCGGGCGCGGCTGCCGAGCGGCATCTGGGCGAGGTCCTCGGCCGAGCTGCGCAGGTTCCGGTAGCCGTAGCCGCGCTCGTCGAGCCACGCGCTCGCCGCGGCCTCGGCGCGGGTCACGGCCGCGGTCAGCGTGCCGGCCGGGTCGTCGTCGGCTTCGCCCGCGGGGCGGGCGTCGAGGTAACGGAAGGCGAAGAACGGCCGGGCGTCGAGGTCGTAGGTGAGGTTGCCCTCCGGGGTGAACGCCGCCAGGAACAGGTCGTGGTCGGCGGCCTTGGCGAGCAGCTCGGCGCGCTGCGCCTCGGACAGGCTGTCGAACATGCCCCTGACGGTCACCCGGAACGTACGTCCGCTCATCGCCTGATGGTAGTCACCGCTAGGGGTGATGCCCTCCAGTCGGCGAGGTGCGTCAGGTAGGCGGGTTCCACGCCGGCAGTGTCCCCCGTGGCCGGCACAGTGTCTTTCGTGCCCACGCCGACCGTCCTGGACGGCATCCGGTGGGATGTTCGGAGCCCGGGCCCGACAACTCCACCAGATCACCCGCGGCTTCGGCCCGACCCGTCACCAGCGGATTTCCCTCGCCCACGTGGCCAGCCCAGATCTACGCTGATCACGGGTGGGATTCGCCCGCGCCGGGGCGTGGAAAACTCCGCCAGATCACGGCTCACCCACCGCCGCGGGGTGGGACGGCGGGCCAGGTGTCGCCAGGGCGACTCGGGTCCGGCCGGTCCGGTTCGCGGCCACTAGGGTGCGGCTGTGCGGATACGAGCGGTGGCACCAGCGGCACTTGGACTGTTCCTCGCGGCCGCACTGACGGCCTGCTCCGCGGTCAGCGAGAGCAACGAGCCGGCGACCCCGGCGTCGACGACCGGGGGTGCGGCCTCGACCACGACGGCCACGCCCTCCGCGGGCACGTCGCCGAGCACCACGGCCAGCCCCGGCGGGCCGAAGCCCGGCTCGTTCACCGTCCCCAAGTCCACCTGCGACCTCGTTGACGCCGCGTCGCTCGAGCGGATCAGCGGCCGGTCCGGCCTCAGCCTGCGGAATGTCTCCGCCGCCTGCACGGTCACCGACGGTTTCCTGCCGGTCGGCGCGGTGACGCTGGTTATCCGCGCCGCCGACACGGGCAAGTCCGCCCAGCAGGAGCTCGACGACACCGTCGCCGACTCCGTCTACGGCAAGGACAAGGCCGAGGACATCCCCGGCCTCGGCGCCGCGGCCCGCTACGGCACCTCGCCGAGTCTCGGCGGCGTGACGTTCGCCTCCATCTACGTGGTCGACCTGCGCGGCACCCAGGTCGCGAGCCTGTCGATCTCCATCGACGCCAAGGACCCCTCCACCGCCAAGGACCCGCTCGTCGCCCTCGCCCGCACCGCTCTCGGCAAGATCTGACAGTTCCGGAGAAGCCGTGGGCCGTGGCCGCGGGTCACCGGTGCTCTGGGGCCGGCCGCGGGTGTCCACGGCCGGTCGGTGTGGGGCGCCGGGGGACACTGCTGGCATGGACTGCTCACACCTGACCCACATCGCCGCCCCGGCCGGGGTCGCCCCCGGCGTCGGCTACACCCACGTGGTCGCCGGCACGGGCCGGCTGGTCGCCGTCTCCGGGCAGGTCGCGCTCGACGAGAACGGCGCCGTCGTCGGCGTCGGTGATCCCGCGGCGCAGGCGGTTCAGGTGTTCGCGAACCTGGGCCGTTGTCTCGCGGCCGCGGGCGCGACGTTCGCCGACGTGGTCAAGCTGACGTTCTTCGTCGTCGACGTCGCCCACCTGCCGGCCGTCCGCGCCGCCCGCGACGCGGTCGTCGACACGGCCCGGCCGCCGGCGAGCACGGCCGTCCAGGTCGCGGCCCTGTTTCGCCCCGAGCTCCTGCTGGAGATCGAGGCGTTCGCCGTCGTCGCCTCCTGAACCGGGTCAGCGCGGGCCGCGAGCCCCGGACACGTCGAGGATCGCGGCCTCGACAGCCGGGTCCAGGCCGACCGGAGGGCGGTCGGGGCGGTGCGGGGCCTGGCCGCCGATCTTCTGGAGCCAAATCCAGGTGTCGGCCACGGTGTCGAGGACCGGGCGCGCGCGCAGTCCGGCGGCGAGTGCCCGGGAGACGTCGGCGAGGTGGAACGCGGCGTGGTACTCGCCGGGCGGGAACCAGCCCGGCAGCTCGGTCCACGGCCGCACCCCGGCGGCGAGGATCGGCTCCGGGTCGGTCCAGACCAGCTCGGCGTCGGAGCCGGTCGTCGTCACGCAGGCCGACAGCACCGAGGCCGTGGTCGCGTGCCCGGGCGGGCTCTGCAGGTCGAAAGGGCCGGCGTCGCCGGCCGCGGCCGCGTCGAGCAGCCAGCCCGCGAGGTCGCGGACGTCGAGGTACCCGAACGGCAGGTTGGCCGGGCCGGGGGCAAGGACCCGGCCGCCGCGGACGACCCGGTTCAGCCACCACGGCAGCCGGCCGATGTTCTCCCCCGGCCCGAGGATCAACCCGGGGCGGGGCAGCAGTGTGCGCCCGTCGCCGAACACGGCGAGCGCGGCCAGCTCGCCGCCGCGTTTCATCCGGTTGTAGGCGGCGAGGCCGCCGTCCTCGGCGTCGTCGGGGGACGCGTCGACGACCGGGGCGTCCTCGGCCAGACCGGTCGCCCCCGGCGGGCGGGGGAACGTGTAGACGGAACGGCTGGAGACGTAGACGTAGCGGCCGGCGCGCGGCTCGAGCAGCCTGGCGGCGTCGCGGACCGCGGCCGGTGCCCACGACCAGGTGTCGACGACTACGTCCCACTCGCCGTCGGCCTCGGCGAGCGCCGCCAGGCCGCCGGGCGCGGTCCGGTCCCCGCGCAGCGCGGCCACCCCCGGCGGCGCCGGGTGCTGTCCCCGGTGGAACACCGTCACGTCGAAACCCCGTTCGAGCCCCGCGTCGACCACCGCTGTACCGACGAACTCCGTCCCACCGAGCACCAGCAGCCGCATACCGCGACTATCGCCGCCGGGCGGGCCGGTGAGAACCTCGGCCTGCTGTAAGCAGAACCCGGGCACGGGCGATTCGATGAGGACGATCTTCCACGGGCGCCGCGGCGAGCTGTGCCAGGCCTACCGGAAGGCCGGGAGCACCAGACGGATGGACGTGCGTGCGTGTCAGCTGTCTGGGTGATCGGTTTCTGCCAGATCGGAAGGCAACGCCAGAAGAGCAGCCGTCACACTCGCGCGCCGGGCAGTACGGCGGCGGCCTGACGCGGGGCCTCGGTGACCCGGGCCCGCTGACGCCGCCAGCGGCTGGTCGCGCCGTTGACGAGCGCGCGGCGCACGTAGGCCTCGCGCCTGTCCTCGGCGATCTTCGTCCAGTGCCGGTAGGTCCGTTCCAGCGCTCCCTGGAGCAGGTCCTCGCAGGCGGCCCAGTCGCCGGTGACCAGCAGGGTCGCGCTCAGCAGCAGCCGTTCGGCCGATCGGGCCACGAACTCCTCGAACGCCGGTTCGTCATCCGCACGCACCCCTCGCCTCCCGTCCAGGTCGGGTATCTCGCGATCCCAGACGCGGCAGGGGCTGGCGCGCCATGAGCGCCTGCTCCCTGTTTTCTCCCCGTGGCGTTCCTGGCGCCCACGGGCGGAGATTGACAGCCCGGCGGGAGCGGGTTAGAACGAGTTTCAGTTTTGGGTGACGTGGCTCACGGCCCGCGGCCGCGCGTGGCCACGGGCCGCGGGGCGACGGCCGCGGCTGTGGGCCGTCGTGGCTTCGAGAAGCAGTGGCCTGGAGAAGGGGACCGGCGTGCAGGCACAGGAACGCGACCCTGAGTTAACCCGCTCCCGGCTCGCCAGCTGGCTGGCTTCCCGGCTGCCGGGCGCCAACGGCGGCGGCGTGGACGTCGGGCCGCTGACCAGCCCGGAAGGCCTCGGGTTCTCCAACGAGACGCACCTGTTCGACGCGACCTGGGGCGACGGGCCCGACCGTGTCACCCGGCGGCTGGTGCTGCGGATCGCGCCGACCGTCTATCAGGTGTTCCTCGAACCGCGCTTCGAGGAGCAGTACCAGGTCATGACCGCGCTCACCGGCCAGGACCCGGGCCTGCCGATGCCGGAGCTGTTCGGCCTCGAGCGGGACGTGTCGCTGCTGGGCGCGCCGTTCTTCGTGATGGGCGCGGTAGACGGCCGGGCACCGGGCGACAACCCGCCTTACCACGTCGGCGGCTGGCTGCACGACGTCTCGCCCGCCGACCGGGCCGCGATGTGGTGGGGCGGCGTCGACGTCCTCGCCCGCCTGCACCGGCTCGACCCGGACGCCCTGGGCCTCGGTTTCCTTGACAGCCCGCGGCGCGGCCGCACCGGCATCGACCAGCAGCTCGCGTACTACGAGGAGATGCTCGACTGGGCGGCGGCGAAGGTGTTCGACACCCCGCCGGAGCCGCTGGCCAGCGCCCGGGCCTGGCTGCGCGCGCACCAGCCCGCCGAGCCCGGCCCGCCGGTCCTGCTGTGGGGCGACTCCCGGATCGGCAACATCCTGTTCGACGACGCGTTCCAGGTCGCCGCGGTGCTCGACTGGGAGATGGCGACGCTTGGCGCCCCGGAGACCGACTTCGCCTGGTTCCTGTTCCTCGACCGCCACCACTGCGAGGGCTGCGACGCGCCGCGCCTGGAAGGGTTCCCGTCCCGCGAGGAGACGGTCGCCCGCTACGAGCGGCTCCTCGGCCGGCCGGTACGCAACCTGGACTACTACGAGGTGTTCGCCGCCTACCGCTTCGCCGTCATCATGCTGCGGATCCTGGCGATGTTCGTGGAACTGGGGATGGTGGACCCCACCACCGACATGATCACCAACAACACGGTCAGCCGGATGCTCGCGAAGCTGCTGGGCCTGCCCGCCCCCGGCGCCCCGCCGCCCCGCGGCGAGCCCCGGACCGCGCCCGCCGGCGCCCCGGCCGCGGCCGGCTGACGGCCCCGGGCCACGCACCGCGCACCCGCCCCCGAGACCTCCAGGAGCGCCTCCGTGCTGTCGCCGCTCGATGACTACCCCGTCCACCAGACCGCCGCGCCGGTCCGCGAGGTCGCCACCTCCGACCGCAACTTCTACGACCGCTACTACTTCAACTGCGGCTCCCACGACGGCGACACGTTCCTGGTCCTCGGCCTGGGCCAGTACCCGAACCTCGGCACCGCCGACGCGTTCGCCCTGCTGCGCCGCGGCACCGAGCACCGGGTCGTGCGCGCCTCCAGGGAACTCGGCACCGACCGCTCCGACACGTCGGTCGGGCCCTTCCGCGTCGAGGTCGTCGAAGGCCTCAAGAAGCTGCGGTTCGTCCTCGAACCGAACGACCTCGGCCTGTCCGCGGACCTGACGTTCGAGGGCGCCATGCCCGCGACCCTCGAACCCCGCCAGATCATCCGCGGCGCCGCGGACCGGGTCATCATCGACGCCTGCCGCCTCGCCCAGACCGGCCGCTGGTCGGGCACCTTCACCGCCGACGGCCAGACAACCGACGTCACCCCCGACCGCTGGTGGGGCACGAGGGACCGCTCCTGGGGGATCCGGCCCGTCGGCGAGCCCGAGCCCGCCGGCCGGCCCGCCGACTTCCACACCCTGTTCTGGCTGTACCTGCCGATCCAGTTCGAGGACCACTCCGTCATCGTGATCCTGCAGGAGGACGAGGCCGGCGGTCGCTCCCTGGAGGAGGCACTGCTCGTCTGGCCCGCCGGGACCGGCAAACCCGCGGAGCAGCTCGGCCGCCCCGACTACACCATCGAGTTCCACCCCGGCACCCGCGTCCCGAAGTCCGCGGCCATCCGCTTCACCCGCCGCGACGACAAGCTCCCCGAGATCACCGCCGAGACGCTGGTCACCGCCCACCTCGGCGTCGGCACCGGCTACGGCTTCGACCCCGGCTGGAAGCACGGCATGTACCAGGGAGCGCTCAAGGTCGACGGGGAGACCGTCGACACCGCCGACCCCGCCCAGCAGGGCCGCCTGCTCGGCATCACCGACACCTTCGCCCGCTTCACCCGCGACGGCCAGGTCGGCTACGGCCTGTTCGAGCTCCTCGCCATCGGCCCGCACCGCCCCACCGGCCTTACCGGCTTCCTCTAAAGCCCGGGATGCCGTAGAAAGCCGGCATGCCGGGAATCGTCCGCCCGCCAGCCGGAGGGGGCCGGCGGGCGGACGATTCCCAGGCGGCCCGGCGGCGGTGGCGCTGGCCGTGATGTACGCCCCCGCGGCGGCTGACCGGCCCCCGGCCCGCCCGCCTGCCCATCCGGGCCTGGGCCGGCCGCGCTCGCGCACCGGGCATGGCCACGCCCGCCCGGACCCCGTCGTCCACGGGGCCGAGCCGGGCGCGGGTCAGCCGGAGCGCAGCGCGTCGGTGAGGCGGACGCGGGTACCGGTGCGCTTGACCGCCCCGGCGTAGATCCGGCCCGTCAGCGGCACCAGCCCAATGATCGTGGCGATGGTCAGGGCGGTGCCGAGCGCGATCTGCCAGGCGGCGGCCGTGCCCGCGGCGATGAGCATCGGCATGATCAGCGGCGCGGACAGCGGGACCAGCGACAGGACCCGCAGCAGGCCGCTGCCCGGGTCGCCGGGAAGCACCGAGATCCCGATGACATACGGAATGATGATGATCATGATGAGGGGCATGGTGACCGCGGAGGCGTCCTCCTGCCGGGACACCAGCGAGCCCGCGGCCGCGAACAGCAGCGCATAGAGCGCGAAGCCGAGCAGATACCAGACCAGCGACCAGCCCGCCGAGGCGAGCGCCGTCACCAGCGACAGGCTCAGCACCCCCGTCGCGACCGCCAGCGGCACGCCGACCGCGGCATACAGGGCCATCTGGATCAGGCCGATGATGCCGATCCCGATGACCTTGCCCGACATCAGCTGCCAGGGCCGGACCGTGCCGAGCAGGAGCTCGACGACCCGGCTGGACTTCTCCTCGACGACCCCCTGCGCGACCACCGGGCCGAAGATCAGCAGCGACAGGTAGATCAGGACACCGGTGACGGCCCCGAGCCCGATCCGCGCGTTGTCGCGCTCCTTGGGCGCCTCGAGCGCGACCACGTCGACGCCGGCCGCGGCGACGGCGCCATCAACCCGGCCGAGGTCACCGCCAAGCGCGACGACCTGCGCGTCGAGGGCCTGCTGGCGGGCGACGGCGGTGAGCAGACCCCGGCCCTGGTCGTCGAGGGTGTGCCGGACGATGACGCGAAAACCGTCCGGGCCGCTCGCCGTGACGGCGGCGTCGAGCGTCCCGTCCCGGACCTGGCGCTCCGCCTCGGCCGCGTCGGCGACGGTGACCGCGCGGACGTCGACGCCCGCGGCGTCACCGACAGCGGTGAGCGCCGCTCCGTAGCGGGCGTCCTCGGGCAGGAAACCGACCGAGCTCGGCGACGAGCCGCCGAACAGGGCGGTGACGCTGATCCCCGCGGCGAGCACGACGACCAGCAGCGGCGTCATGATCCGGAACGCCTTGGAACGCAGCCGGGTCGACACCTCGCGGCGCACGACGAGCCACAGCACGCGGCGCGACCGCACCGCCGCCGCGCCCCCCGCGTCCTCGCCGCCCCGACCAGGACGGCCGGCGCCGCCGCTGGGAGCTCCGGAGGCGTCGGCGGGCCCGGACGGCTCGTGGCCGGCGGCGCTGGTACCAAGGTCGATGGTGCCGCTCACCGCTGGCCGCCCTTCACCCGCACCAACGCGCCAACCCCGACACGTCTCCCCCGGCCACGCCCGCGCCTGGCCTTGCCCTGGCCGTCGTCCGACGGCCCGGCCGACACCGGGTCCGAGCTGACCACCTCGCGGAACAGCTCGGTCAGCGTCGGGCGGCGGTGCGCGAACTCGTGGAC
>NZ_MBLO01000208.1 GCF_001854805.1 Pseudofrankia coriaricola | reverse complement strand
ACGACGAGCAGCGACTCGCCCCCCGCCCGCAGGTCGTCGACCGGCCCGACGGCGACCATCGCGCCGCCCGACACGATCCCGACCCGGTCGCACAGCCGCTCGACGAGGTCGAGCTGGTGGCTGGAGAACACCACCGGCACCCCCGCCGCGGCCCGCTCGCGCAGCACATCACTCATCACGTCGACCGCGACCGGGTCCAGGCCGGAGAACGGCTCGTCGAGGACCAGCACCGCCGGGTCGTGCACCAGCGCGGCGGCGAGCTGGGCGCGCTGCTGGTTACCGAGGCTGAGAGCCTGCACCTCGTCGCCGAGCCGCCCCGCGATACCGAGCCGCTCGGCCCACTCCCGGGTCGACCGGCGCGCGGCCGGCCCGTACAGGCCATGCAGCTGGGCGAGGTACTCCAGCTGCTCACCGACCCGCATCTTCGGGTACAGGCCCCGTTCCTCCGGCATGTAGCCGATCCGGCGGCGGGCCGCGAGGGTCAACAGGCTGCCGTCGTAGCGGACCTCACCGGCATCGGCGGTCAGCACGCCGAGCACGATCCGCATCGTCGTCGTCTTGCCCGCCCCGTTGGAACCGACGAAGCCGAACAGCTCACCGGCCCGCACGTCGAACGTCATCCCGCGCAGCGCGACAACCTCACCGTACCGTTTGGACAGCCCATCGATCGTGAGCGCTCCGTCGCGCACCTCGCCGCCTTCCGCGTGGGCGGTGCGGCCCGCGGCGGCTGCCGCGAACCCGACCCGGCTGCGTCCCACGGCGAGCACCGGCACGACGCGCGACGGTGCGGATGCCCATGGTTGCGGGCCCGGATCTTTCCTGTGCCCATCGTGCCATCCGCACTTATTGTTCCCTCGCGGTGCACCGCTCAGCCCGTGCGGCAGCATCATCTGATGAGCGAACCCTGAGGTCACCACGGCGAAGCAAGGCCGTGTCGGCCCAGCGGATCAGGACATCCAGGCGACACCGCCCGCCAGCACCGGTACCGGCGGGCGGAGACTGGCGGCGCGCGGCGGCCACCTCCCGCACGGCCCCGGCGTCGGATCGGGACGGGACTGGGCGGCCACCGGGGGACCCGGCGCAGGCGCCGAGGAAAGGAGTGCGCGGATGCCGCTGGAACCGCTACAGGCCGGTGACCCTACGCGGGTCGGCGGCTACAAGCTGACCGCCCGGCTCGGCGCCGGCGCCATGGGCGTGGTGTTCCTCGGCGTCGCCGACGACACAGCCACCATCCAGCTGGACGACACCCCGGGCCGCCGCCCGGCTCCCGGCCTCCCCGGTCCCGCCGCGAGCCCGACGGCACCGCGCCTCGCGGGCGGCGACCCCGCGGCCGCCGGCGACGGACGGCTGGTCGCCGTCAAGCTGATCCACCAGCGGATCGCCGCCGCGGCCGACTACCGGGCCCGGTTCCGCCGGGAGGTCGCCGCCGCCAGGGCCGTCGCCGGCGTCTGCGCCGCCCGGGTGCTGGCCGCCGACCCGGACGCGCCACGGCCCTGGCTCGCGACGGAGTACATCCCCGGGCCGACCCTCGCCGAGGCCGTCGGCCTCGGCGGGCCGCTGTCGGCGCCGACCGTCGAGGCCCTCGCGGTCGGCCTCGCCGAGGCCCTGGTCGCGATCCACCGCGCGGGCATCGTGCACCGCGACCTGAAACCGGCGAACGTGCTCATCACCGCCGCCGGACCGAAGGTCATCGACTTCGGCATGGCCGTGCCGACCAACCCGGCGGCCGGCACCGAGGTGACACAGACCGGCGCCGTCGTCGGCAGCCCCGGCTACCTCGCGCCCGAGCAGGCCGAGGGCAGGCGCGCCGGGCCCGCGGCGGACGTGTGGGCCTGGGCCCTCACCGTCGCGTTCGCGGCGACCGGCCGGCCGCCGTTCGGGACCGGGACGGCCGGGGCGCTGCTGTACCGGTCGATGACCATCGAGCCGGACCTCGCCGGCGTGCCGCCGCGGCTGTTGGCCGTGGTGCGCTCGGCGCTGCGCCGCGACCCGCCCGCCCGGCCGTCCGCCACGAGGCTGCTGGCCTCCCTCGTCGGCGACACGGCCGACCCGGCGGCCGCCGCGGCCCGAGTGCTGGAAGTCCTCTGGCAGCCCCCGGCCTCCGTTCCAGGCACGCCCGGCGGCGCCGCGCCCGCACGGCCGGCACCGACGCCGGCGTCGCCATGGCCGGCCGGGCCTCCCACACCGGTCCCGCCGGCAGCGGGCGAGTGGGGCTCACCCGGCACCCGGCCGGACACGGCCGGCGGGCAGCACTGGTTCCCGCCACCGGCCCCCGACGCGTACCCGACCCCCGGCACGACACCGCAACCGGCCCACACTCCTGCCCCGACCGGCCACGGGGAACGGCCCGCGGCCCTCGGCGGGCCACTGGCCGTCCTCGCGCCCCCGGCACCCGCCCGGCGGCCGGCCCCGCCCCGGCGCGGCCGGTTCGTGGCGACCGCGGCCGCGGCGCTGCTCGCGTCCGGGCTCGCCGGCGCCGGGATCACCGCGGCGGTGACCAGCGCCGGGAACAGCCCGACACCCGGGCCCACCCCGACGGCCACCGCCACCACACCCGCCGCCTCCCCGGCCCCCCAGGGGGCCGGCATCCCGGGCGCGGGGGACACCGAACTGCTCGCCGGCCGCTTCACCGGGACCTACACCTGCCAGCAGGGCGCCACCGCCCTGCAACTGACCATCTTCGACATGCCGGAGGCACCCGGCCGGGTCACCGCGCTGTTCTCGTTCTCGGCGACGAAGGACAACCCCGACGTACCGTCCGGGGCGTACACGATGGACGGCACGCTCCAGGGCGACGATCTTGAACTGACCGGCAGGATCTGGCTCGACCACCCGGTCGGCTACATCATGGTCCGCCTGTCCGGCACCTCGTCCACGGACGGCCAGCATCTACAGGGCCAGGTCCTCGGCGCCAGCTGCACCACTTTCGCCGTCTCCAAGACCCCGGTCACCTCGGTGGGCTGACCCGCGCCAGCCCCGCCGACCGCCGGCATCCTGACGGCGCCACCCGTCGGGCCCCTCCGCGGGAAGGGCACGCCGATGGCCACGGCACGAGGGAGGCACGTCGGCGGCGCGGGAGGCCAGGACGGGCCGGGATCGTGCGCGCGGCGCGGCGAGCATGGTCGACTGTGAACGTGGCCGAGCCCGACACACCCGTCCCGCCGCCCGCGCGGTGCTCGCTGTGCGGCCACCCATGGTCGGCCCACTTCGGCGGTGGTCCGACGGCCGTATGGGTGACCTGCTGCGCCCTCCCCGGCCAGGCCGAACCCGCCACCGCCTCGGGCACGGCCAGCCCGGGCACGGCCAGCGTCAGCGGCGCCGAACTGGCCGCCGACCGGACGGGCGGGAGCGAGACGGACGGCCCGAACCGAGACCCGGAGCGGGAGCTGGCACGACGTGCCGCCGCGGGCACCGCTCTGCCAGCCGTCGCCGGCCTCGCGGGCCCGGCGCCGAGCTGCTACTGCCGGCGCAGCGTCGAGGAGTTCCGCCAGGAGGCCCTCCGGGAAGCCCGCGCCACGGCCGGCCACCCACACCCACCGGCCGCGAGCGCCGGTGGGACCAGCGGTGACGACGGCGCCGACGACCCCAGGCCCGGGGCGGCCCCGGGGGTGGTGCTGTGCGTGACCTGCCGCGCCGCGCCCGCGCAGGACACCCAGTGCCACCCCTGCCGCCAGGCCCGCCAACACGCCTCCCGGGCCCGCTTCGCGGCCCGCCACGCTCAGCTCACCCGCGACACCCGCCACCGCCGGACCGGCCGCGGATGACACCGGACAGCGGCGCCCGGCTCCAGGCCGCGACAGCCACGACGACGACACCGCCCTGCCCGCCGTCTCCCTCACCGCCGGCACCTGACCCGGCCGCCGCACCCGCACCTGTGGGCCACAGCCGGGTGACAGGGCCCGGCGCCGGGTCACGGGCACTTCAGGTCCGACATCGGCAGCATGTCGACCTTCGAACAGTACGTGTCCCTGCTGACCAGCCAATGGCCGTCGACCAGCACCGCCGTACCAGTCGTGCCGAGCGAGTACTTGCCGTCGGACGTGGTGGCGGGCAGCGCCTTGTCCGTGAACGTCAGCGTGAAGGAGACGCTGACGGTCGTGGGAGAGTCCTGCGTCATGCTGCCGAAGGCGATGGAGATGGTGGCGACCAGCCCCGGGTACCGCTGGGCGACCCTGCCGCGGACCGGCAGGATCTCCGCCGGGTCCTGCACCGCCGCCCCCCACGCCTCGTCCGACAGCGGCGGGTTGCGCGCCAGATAGACGGTGTTGAACGCCGCCTTGACCTGGTCCACCGTCCGCGGATCCACCGTGTTCGGCTCGCGGCCTAGCTGGACACCCTCCGCCACCCGCTTGATCTCCGCCCAGTCGAGTGGGGCGACGTCCCGCACGCTGACGACCAGCAGCGGGCCGCCGTCCCCCACGCTCCAGAACAGCGCCCCCAGATGGGTCTCACCGCCGCCCGAGATGTTCGCCGGGAGCTCCGTGCTGAGACGCACCGCGGGCTCACCGCCCACCGTCGTCGGCGTCGGCGTCGCGCCATGCAGGGCCGCCTGAAGCCCCGCGACGGAGATGGAGCCCGGGTACCAGTTGACCCCCACCTTCAGCTCCGACGCGTCCCCGCCGTCCGACGGCCCGAAGGTGCTCGCGTAAAGCCCCTGGGTGTCGCGGCCCGCCAGGTAGGCGAAGTACCCGAGAACGCCACCCTCCGAGGAACGCATGACGTCACTTCCAGCCTTGTCTGACAGGTGCTTCGTTCCCTCCGGCAGCCACGTGACCGTGATCCCGCCGTAGGAGTGGTGGGCCCCCGGCGCGCCCGGCGCCACGGTGCTGGCCGGCGCGATCCCGTTCGTCCCCACGCCTCCGCCCAGCAGGCCCACCGAGACCAGGAGCACGACGACCGCGGTGACGACAGCCGCCACCGACCCGGCGGCCCGGACCCGCGCCCGGCGGCGGCGCGCCCGGACCCGCACCGACTGGGCGAACCACGGCCCGACCGACAGGGCGGGCAGCTCGGCCCGGGCGGCGCGCAACCACGCCTCGACGTCGCTCAGGTCCGCGTCGCTCAGGTCCGCGTCGCTCGCGTGCACGTCATGCGGGTCCACGTCGCGTCCACCGGTGCTCACAGCGCCTTCCCCCCTGCCTGGCTGGCTCGCACCTGCTGGGTCGCGTCCGCCTCACCCTCGCCCGGTGCCGCCAGGCCCGCGGGGCCGCCGGACGGCTGGGCCGCCGCCCGGTGCCGCCCAGCCGGCGTGCTCCGCGCCTTGGCCAGGACGACACCGGCGGTACCGCCCCCCTCGTTCGTCAGGACGTCCACCGCCGCGGACCGCTGGCCGGCCGGCCGCACCGGCCAGCGAGCGGCGCCGCCGCCGCCGATGCCGGCCAGGTGCTCGTTGTCGCGTAGCCTCGCCAGGCCCCGGGAGGCCTGGCTGCGCACCGAGCCGACGGAGCAGCCGAGGAGGGCGGCCACCTCGGCTTCCGGCAGGTCGTCGAGATAGCGCAGGACGACGATGGCGCGCTGGCGGGGCGGCAGGGTACGCAGCGCGCGCGTCAGCCCGTCGCGCGCCGACAGCGCCTCGGCATGGTCGGCGATCTGTGGCCCGAACCCGCCATGGCCATGCTCGGTCAGCAGCGGCACCTCGGTGACCCGCGCCCGCAGCCGGCGCCACCGGCTGGTCGCCGCGTTGACGAGCGCCCGGCGGACGTACGCCTCCGGCTGTCCCTCGGCGACTCTCGACCAGTGTCGGTAGGTGCGCTCGAACGCGCCCTGCAGGAGGTCCTCGCCCGCCGCACGGTCACCGCCGACCAGCAGCACCGCGCTCAGCAGCAGCCGATTCGCGGACCCCGCGACGAACTCCTCGAAGGCCCGTTCCTCGTCGGCACGCACCCCTCGCCTCCCACCCCATCGGCCATCTCCGTACATAACCTTCAACGCCCCTGCCCGGGTTCGCGATGAGCGCCCGTCGCCGCCTTTGAAGCGAAGATCAAGATTTTAGGAGACGTCTTTAGTCGATGTTGGGGTTGGAGGGTGGTTGGGTCTTAAGTGATCACAAGATCAAATTGCAGCCTGTTGGCTCGTCAACAGCGTTGATTATCTTGGTGGATGAGAGGCGAAACGATCTCCCATCGTCGCGGCCGGCCTCGGTCCGCTCGGGTGCCACGACACTCGTCACCCCGCCTCCCCTCTTCGCGTCTCGCACATCCGGGCCGCGCTCCTCTCCCCAGACCTGCCCCCGCCTGCGCTGTTCCCGCCCTGCATCAAGGCCCGTGGGCCCATGTGTCCGGGCACACCCCCTGCCGCTGCCCCGCTCAGACCCACCGCGGCCGGGGCACACGGCAGGATTGGACCGGCGCCACGGTCGTCGGGCAGACGACAGGCGGACACCGGGCCGCGGGCAGGCGGAAAGGATGACGTCGTGGATCGCGAGGACGACCTGGACGTGCTGCGGGCGGCCGCGGCGATGGCGCTCGACTACGCGGCGACGGTCGACAGCCGGCCCGTCGCACCGTCACCGGAGGCGGTGGCGGGGCTCGCCGCGTTCGACGAGCCGCTGCCCGAGGCCGGCCTGCCCGCGCAGGCGACACTGCGGCTCCTGCACGACACCGGCAGCCCGGCGACGATGGCCACGGCCGGCGCACGCTACTTCGGCTTCGTCATCGGCGCGACGCTGCCGGCGGCCCTGGGCGCCTCCTGGCTCACCAACGCCTGGGACCAGAACGCGGCCCTCCCGGCGATGTCCCCGGTCGCCGCCAGGCTGCACGATGTGACCCGCGGCTGGCTGCTCGACCTGCTCGGCCTGCCCGCGGGCTGCGCGGTCACCTACGTCACCGGTGCCACCATGGCCAACGCCGCCTGCCTCGCCGCCGCCCGCGACGAACTGCTCGCCCGCCTCGGCTGGGACTCGCAGGCCGACGGGCTGTTCGGCGCCCCCGCCTTCGACGTCGTCATCGGAGAGGGCGCGCACTCGACGCTGCGCAAGTCGCTCGGCCTGGTGGGCCTCGGCCGCTCACGGGTACACGTCGTGCCCGCCGACGACCAGGGCCGGATGCGCGCCGACGCGCTGCCGGACGGCCTTCCCGGCCCGGTACTCGTCTGCGCGCAGGCCGGTGAGGTCAACACCGGCGCGTTCGACCCGTTCGACGAGATCGCCGACTGGCTCGCCCGCCGCCCCGGACCCGCGCCGGGCTGGCTGCACGTCGACGGCGCGTTCGGCCTGTGGGCCCTCGCCGACCCGACCCGGCGCGACCGGCTCGCCGCCGGGCTCACCCGCGCCGACTCGTGGGCGACCGACGGCCACAAGTGGCTCAACGTCACCCACGACTGCGGTCTCGCCTTCGTCCGCGACCCGGCTCCGCTGCGGCGCACCTTCACCGCCGCCGCCGGCTACACCCCCGCCGGCGACGCGTTCGACGCCATGCACCACACGCCCCAGTCCTCGCAGCGGGCCCGCCAGATCGAGGTGTGGGCGGCCCTGCGGACCCTGGGCCGCGCAGGCGTCGCCGACCTCGTCACCCGCGCCTGCGACGCCGCCGCCGAGATCGCCCGCCGGCTGGCGGACGGCGGCCTCACCGTCGTCAACGACGTCGTCCTCAACCAGGTCCTCATCCGCCTCGACGCGCCGCCCACGAGCCCTGCGAGCTCCGGGGCCTCCGGCGGCGACGAGCCCTCCGGCGAGGCGCTCACGCGGGCGCTCATCGCCGAGATCCAGGCCGACGGGCGAATCTGGTGCGGGCCGACCCTGTGGCACGGCCAGACCGCGATGCGCCTCAGCGTCTCGAGCTGGAAGACGGGCCCCGACGACGCCGCGTTCGCCGCCGACGTCATCCTCACCTGCGCCGCCCGCGTCCTGGCCCGCCTCACACCGGCCGTCAACGCCACCGGTCGCTGACCCATGCCGGCAGCCGGGGCCGGACCTCGGCGCTTCGTGGCAGGGATGTAGCCTTCCGACCTCATGACTCTCGGCATCGTAACAGTGCTTATGTAAGCACTGTTACGATGCCGGAATGGCTGAGGACCACCCACTCGATCCCACCCAGCAGAGCCTCTGGCGGCCCCTGCGCCTCCTCCAGGCGTCGATGGACGCGGATATTGCCCGGATCTACGCAGAGGCGCGGATCGATGGACTCAAACCGAGCTTTGCGATGGAGCTGCTGCGGCTGCACGCCGCCGGCCCCATGACCATCACCGAGCTGGCCGAGTCCGTCGGGCGGACCCATTCAGCGCTCAGCCAGAAGGTGGCCGCGATGCGTTCGGCCGGCTGGGTCCAGACCATCGCGGGCGACGACGGGCGCAGCAAGAAGGTGACGCTCACGGACAAGGCCCGCGGCGTCGTCGGTCGCCTGGCGGCGGAGTGGCGAGCCACCGAGGCCGCCCTCACCGACATCGAGGCTGAGAGCCCGTATCCGCTGAGCCGGGTCGTCTCCGACATCGAGCGGGCCCTGGAGCGCAAGAGCTTCCGCGACCGGATCGCCGAGAAGCTGGCGGAGGACCCCGCATGGGGCTGAGCAGCACGCTGCTGGATGTCACTCCCCTGCGCGCGTCGCCGCTCTTTCGGCGGCTGTGGATCGGGCAGGCGTTCTCCGGGCTCGGCAGCCAGATGACGCTCGTCGCCGTGATGTTCCAGGTCTGGGAGGTGACGAAGAGCACCGTGTGGACCGGCGCCGTCGGCCTGGCCCAGGCGATTCCCCTCGTCACGCTCGGCCTCTTCGCCGGATCGCTTGTCGACCGCGTGAACCGGCGGACGTTCTACCTTGCCACGACCAGCGGGCAGGCCGCGTGTTCGCTCCTGCTCGCTTTGCAGGGCCTCCTCGGGCACCTTCCGACCGCCGGGGTGCTGGCACTGGTCGCGACGCAATCCTGCTTCGCCGCCGGCAGCGGCCCGGCCTCCCGCACCTTCATCCCGCACCTACTACCCACCAACCAATTGGCCGCCGGACTGGCGCTGAGACGGATCGCCTTCCAGGGCTCCATGCTCGCGGGCCCCGCACTGGGCGGGCTGATCGTGGGCTGGCTTGGCGTCGGCACCTGCTACCTGTCTGGTGCCTTTGTCGGTGCTCCAGCCCGGAAAGTCCACCAGATCATGACGTACCGACGGCGAGGCCCGCCGCCAGCGGTGACTGAGAGTGGTTCCAGACAAGATCATATAGTAGTGAGACCGCATGTCAACGCCGTAGACCACAGTGTAAGTACGATGGACGTCCGCTCTTCATCGCGACACCCATGCCGCGCGGCCCCCCGGCCACGCCCCCGGGCGTCCGGGGGCGCCAGCCGCCCGCTCAGGGGTCGCGGCACACCATCGCCGGCGAGGCGGGCTGTCAGTGACGGGGGGCGGGGACGGCCCAGTCGGTGGTGGCGGCCCAGGGGCGGGCGCGGGCGGTGATCTCCTGGATGATGGTGCTCTTGGCCTCGGCGTAGTGCTGCATGCTTGGCCAGTCGAGGGCCGCGAGGGCACGCTTGGCGGCCTCGTAGGCAGCGCGGTCGGCCGGGTCGTGGCGCAGCCAGTCGCGGAACAGCAGGTGGCGGTGCTCCCAGTCGCTGCCCGCGGCGCAGACGTGGATGTGGACGTCCTGTTCGGGGGTCCGGAACATCCAGTGCTCGCCCTGCTCCCGGACCCGCACGATGTAGCCGGCGCGCAGCAGCGGGCCCTCGAAGCACGCCGAGTCGGCCATGTCGGAGACGCTGATCTGGATGTCGATGATCGGTTTCGCGCCGAGCCCTGGTACCGACGTGGAGCCGATATGCTCGACGCGTACGGCGGCTTCGCCGAGTGCTCCGACGATCCGTGCCTGTTCGTGCGCGAACCGCGTGACCCATTCGGGGCGGTAGGCGGCGATCACGATCGGCCGCTTTTCCAGCCCGCCGACGAAGATCTCCTCCCGCGGCGTCACGGCCGCCGGGTCAACGTTCGCCACCACAACCATCCCGCACGTCCCCTCGGTACGGCGCGAATCACCCGACTCCGGGTCATCCCGGACCATCTCCCCCGCCACCGGCCCATTCTGCGCCGGACCGCAGGTCTGCGGGCCGTCGGAACAACGACACCCCGGCTTGAGCCCACACCAGGACCGACCTCGGACCACACGCAGACACGCCGCCGGGCGGCCTAACGCGACGCGCGGGAGCGCAGCAGGACGTCGAGTCCGTCGAGCATGCGCGCGAGGCCGAAGTGGAACTCGGCGTGCAGCTCATCGGCGACGCCCTCCGGCGGCACGGACGGGTCGATCTCGCCGGAGACGGCGATGGCGTGCAGCGCGGGGAACCGCGCCGGGTCGAGCAGCCGGGCCAGTGTCGCGCCATAGTCACCATCGCCAGGCTCGTACGTGCCGGCACCGGCGGCGGCCACGACGTCGCTCGTCAGCTGCGCGGCGGACATCGCGTAGCGGGACAGCATCAGGATCGCTGAGAGCTTCTCCTGACCGGTCAGCGGCACGCCGGCGAGCGGGGCGACGCCGCGGTCCATCCAGGCCAGTTGGTGGGGCAGGGTCGGGGCGCCGCCGATCCCGACCCTGGTGATCCACGGGTGCGCCAGCGCCCGCTCGTACATACCTCTCGTCCAGGCGTCGAGCCCGGCCCGCCAGCCAGCGGCCGGGTCCGTCACCAGCGTGTCCGGCGGCGGGCCGACGGCCTCGTTGAGCATGAGCAGCAGCAGGTCGTCCTTGCTGGCGACGTGTCGGTAGAGCGACATCGTCGTGAAGCCGAGCCGCTCGGCGACCCGGGCCATCGAGAGCGCGCCGAGCCCCTCCTCGTCCGCGAGCGCGATCGCCGCCTCGACGAGGCTGTCGAGCCGCAGCGCCGGCCGCGGCCCGCGCCGCGGCCGCGTGGGGGCACCCCACAGCAGCTCGAACGCGCCCGGCGGGCCCCCGGCCGCCGCGCCGCGCCGCTCGCCGCCGCCCGCCCGGCCGCCGCCCCCGTCCATCTCCTTCGTCATCCCACCGCCCTGTTCTCCCTCGCCCGCCGGCCCGCCCACGCGCCGCTCCTGGCACGGAAGGGGGCTGGCCTCGAGTGTCGTCCCCCGGACGGCCCGCCACCGAGATGCCTCGCCACCGCCCGTTGACCACCTTCCGACAACTGTGTATAACGTACATCTTGTGTATGTCATACACAGTTTTCGTTCGGCACGCGAGGTGGGCGTAGCCCCACCCCGGGCCGGGTTCCAGGACCCGTGTCCGGATCACGACACCGCGCCACGCTGATCCCGCCGGCCCCGACCGGCGCGCCTCGCAGCCGCGCGCCGGTCGACACCCGGCACGACCCGCCAGACCGCCCCCCCTCGATCAGCCCATCCCCACCCCGCCAAGCGCCCCGGCCAGAGCAGGCCGGACCAGCGCGGGAAACCCGACCAGGAAGGTCATGACCATGCCGACCACCATGGACGCCGGCCGCGAGCCTCTGGCGTCCCCACTCCCACCGGCGTCCCCGGCGCCTCGTCCCCTGTCGGGCGCCGACGACGCCGTCATCCGGGTGCGCGGCCTGCGCAAGGCGTTCGGCGGCGTCACCGTGCTCGACGGGGTCGACCTGGACGTCGCGGCGGGCCACGTCCACGCGCTGCTAGGGCCGAACGGCGCCGGCAAGACGACGCTGGTGCGGATTCTCGCGACCCTGCTGCGCGCCGACGCCGGCGAGGCGGCCGTCGCCGGCCACGACCTGGCGCGCGCGCCGCACCGGGTCCGCGAGGTGATCAGCCTGACCGGCCAGCACGCCGCCGTCGACGAGCTGCTTACCGGCGAGGAGAACCTCTGGCTCGCCGCGCGGCTGTTCCGGCTGCCCCGGGCCGTGGCGCGCCGCCGGGCCGCGGAGCTCGTCGAGTCGTTCGACCTGGCCGGGTTCTCCCGCCGGCTGGTGAAGACCTACTCCGGCGGCCAGCGCCGCCGCCTCGATCTCGCCGTCGGCCTGGTCAGCGACCCGGAGGTCATCTTCCTGGACGAGCCGACGACCGGCCTGGACCCGCGCAGCCGCCAGGGCGTGTGGGACGTCGTCGCGCGGCTCGCGGACGGCGGCGCGACGGTACTGCTGACGACCCAGTACCTGGACGAGGCCGACCAGCTCGCCGACCTGGTCTCCGTCCTCGACGGGGGCCGGATCGTCGCCGAGGGCACC
>NZ_MBLO01000207.1 GCF_001854805.1 Pseudofrankia coriaricola | reverse complement strand
AGGCCCGCCTGGGTGCCGAACGTGCCGAGCTGACGTTCCCCGACGACGCGGCCTACTCCCGTGCCGTCGCCACCCTGCGCGCCGCCGTGCCCGCCCAGCCCACGGCTCCCCCGCCAACCGCGGCGGCGTCGTCCGCGGCGTCGGACACCGACGCGGCGGCCACCGGGGCGGGCCTGGCGGGCGGCGAGGTCGACGTCGACGCGGACCCGGTGGCCCGCCGGGTCGGCGTGCCCACCGACGGCACCGCGGCCGCCCTGCGCCACCTGCTCGACGACCTCGACGGCCGCGGCATCGAGGTCGCGCGCGTCGAGCTGAGGGTCCCCACCCTCGACGACGTCTTCCTCGCCCTCACCGCCGGCTCCGCGTCCCGGAAGGACACCCGATGACCACCGCCGCCGTCCCGTCACGCCGCCCGCCCGCCGCCACCAGGCCCGCCCGTTCCGGCGGCGGCACCCCCGCGATGATCGGCCGGAGCCTGCGCCGGCTGCCGCGCCAGCCCGACACGGTGATCATCTCCGTCGCGCTGCCGGTGATGCTCCTGCTGCTGTTCGTCTACGTGTTCGGCGGCGCGCTTGACGCCGGCGGCGGCCGGGCCGCGTATCTGACCTACGTCGTCCCCGGGATCATCGTGCTGGCCTCGGGGTGGGGCGCGGCGTCCACGGCGGTCGCCGTCGCCGCCGACATGACGAACGGGATCATCGACCGGTTCCGGTCGATGCCGGTCCGCGGCCCGGCGGTGCTCACCGGCCACGTCGTCGCTAGCCTCGCCGCCAACGCCGTCGCGACCGCGCTGGTCATCGGCATCGCGCTGGGCCTCGGCTTCCGCCCCGACGCCGGCGTCGGGGGCTGGCTCGCCGCCATCGGGGTCGTCACGTTCTACGTCCTGGCGATCACCTGGGTGTCGGTCGCGCTCGGCCTGCTCGCCGGCAGCCCCGACGCGGCGAACGGGATGACGTTCTTCATCCTGTTCCTGCCCTACGTCAGCAGCGGCTTCGTCGCGACCGACACGATGCCCGGCCCGCTGCGCGCGTTCGCCAACCACCAGCCGCTCACCCCGGTGATCGACACCGTCCGCGGCCTGCTCGTCGGCGGCGGTGCCGACGGCTCGGACCTGGCCGCCGCCCTGGTCTGGTGCGCCGGCATCCTGCTCGTCGGCTACACCGCCTCCGCCGTCATCTACCGCCGCCGCTCCGCCCGTTGACGGCCCGGGGCGCTAAACGGTCATCGAGTAGGCGACGACGCCGCGGCGCAGGGCGTCCATGGCCTCGCGCGCGGTGGAGCGCAGGGGGGACCCGGCGCCGGCTGTCTGGGCGATCTGGTCGAGCAGGTCGAGCAGCTGGCGCATCCAGCGGACGAAGTCGCCTGCGGTCAGCTCGGTCGCGTCCTCGCCGAGGATCCGCTCCAGCGACCGGCCCGACGCCCAGCCGTAGGCCGCGGTGACGAAGCCCAGCTCCGGCGGGCGCAGGAAGTCCAGGCCATGCTCCTGTTCGACGCCGGACAGCTGGACGTAGATCCGGTGGGTGGCGCCGAGCGCGGCCCGCAGGTCCTCGTCGCCGGGCAGCGCCGGCATCGCCAGGTCGTCGCCGCGCGGCTCGAACACCAGCGACGACACCGCGGCGGCCAGCGCCGCCGGCGTGAGCGGCTCCCACACGCCCCGGTCGAGGCAGACCGCCACGATCAGGTCCTGCTCGGTGTAGATCCGGGCGAGGCGCGCTCCCTTCGGGGTGACGGTGTCACCGTCCAGGTAGTCGAGCTCGGTCAGCGCCGCGCGGACCCGGTCGAACGTGCGGGCGACCGTGTTGGTCCGGCCCTCGACCTTGCGGGCCAGCGCCTCGGTCTCCCGGCGCAGCCGGGTCGCGCGCTCGGCCTTGCGCAGGTGCTCCTCGCGGCGCGGGCAGTCGTGCACCGGGTGGGCTCGCAGCGCGCGGCGCAGCCGGGCGAGCTCGGCGTCGTCGGACGCGGCGGAGCGGGCCCGCTCCCGCTTGCCGGGCTCGGCGCGCAGCTCGGCGTGGTGCAGCGAGCTCGCCAGGTCGCGCCGGGAGCGGGCGTCGCGGGGGTTGAACGTCCGCGGCACCCGCACCCGGCCGAGCGGCTCGACCGCGACCGGGAAGTCGATCAGGGAGAGCCGCCTGACCTGCCGGTCGGCGGTGAGCACCAGTGGGCGCGGCTCGTCGACGGAGCGCGGGTCGACGGCCACGTCGAGCACGACCGCGAGCCCCATCCGCCGCCCGGCCGGCACCCGGACCACGTCGCCGGTGCGCAGCCGCGCCAGCGCCTCGGCCGCCTCCGCGCGGCCGTGGGCCGCGCCCTCGCGCGAGAGGCGCTTCTCCCGCTCGCGGATGTCGCGCCGGATCTGGTCGTACTCGTGGGCCGAGCCCCGGTCGCACTCGACCTCGGCGGTCAGTTCGTCGAGCGCCGCCTGGTTGCGCCGCACCTGGCGCGCGAGCCCGACGACGGCCCGGTCGGCCTGGAACTGGGCGAACGACGACTCCAGCACGGTGCGGGCGCGCTCGGCGCCGAGCCGGCCGACCAGGTTGACGGCCATGTTGTAGGAGGGGCGGAACGACGAGCGCAGCGGGTAGGTGCGGGTCGAGGCGAGCCCGGCGACGGCCAGCGGGTCCAGCCCCGGCTGCCAGAGCACCACCGCGTGGCCCTCGATGTCGATGCCGCGCCGGCCGGCCCGGCCGGTGAGCTGGGTGTACTCGCCGGGGGTGATGTCGGCGCGGGTCTGGCCGTTGAACTTCGACAGCCGTTCGAGGACGACGGTGC
The DNA here is from genome assembly GCF_001854805.1 of Pseudofrankia coriaricola. GTDB lineage: Bacteria > Actinomycetota > Actinomycetes > Frankiales > Frankiaceae > Pseudofrankia. The sequence goes on along the minus strand of NZ_MBLO01000207.1, from coordinate 60,182 downwards.
GCGCCGGCATGTTGATGCCGAGCGCGAGCGTCTCTGTCGCGAACACGGCGCGGACCAGGCCCCGCACGAACAGCTCCTCGACGACCTCCTTGAACACCGGCAGCATCCCGGCGTGGTGCGCGGCCAGGCCCCGCTCCAGCCCGTCGAGCCACTCCCAGTAGCCGAGGACGCGCAGGTCGCCGTCGGGGATCCCGGCGGTGCGGGCCCGCACGTGGGCGCGGATCTCGGCGGCCTGCTCGGACGTCGTCAGCCGCAGCCCGGCGGCCGCGCAGGCCGCCACCGCGGCGTCGCAGCCGACCCGGCTGAACACGAAGGTGATCGCCGGCAGCAGGCCGTCGCGGTCGAGCCGCTCGATCACCTGCGGGCGGCTCGGCACCCAGGGCCGCCGCCGCGGCCGTCCGCCGGGGCCCGGCCGCCCGGAGCGCGACCACTCCGGCCCAGAGCTCTCCAGCCGGGCCAGCCGCAGCAGCTCGGGGTTGACCGGCCGGCCGTCCGAGGCAACCGCCCCGACGGCCCGGTCCCCCGCGCCGTTCCGGTCGTCGCCGGCCCCGGCCGGGCGGTCGTCGCGGCCGCGCTGACCATCATGGCTGTTACGGCCACCCCGGCCCGGCCGGGCTGGCCCGGCGTCGCGGGCCGCGCGGCTCTGCCGTCCGGGGGCGCCGACGCGGCCGGGCCGCTCGCCGCGCGCGCCGTCGCGGGCCCGATCCCGGCCGGCGGCGGCACCAGGGCCGGGACCGGACCCGGGCCCCGCGGGCTTGAGCGCGCGAGGGCCGCCGTAGACGTCACCGAGCGGGGCGGCGTCCTCGACGAACAGGTCGTAGAGCGCGCGGTCGGCCAGGACGTGCTGCCACAGCGGCACCGGCCGGTGCTCGGAGACGATCACCCGGGTGTGGCCGCGGACGGTGACCAGCCACTGGGCGAACTCCTCGGCGTTGCTCACCGTCGCCGACAGCGACACCAGCTGGACATGCGCCGGCAGATGGATGATCACCTCTTCCCAGACGGCGCCGCGCTGCCGGTCGGCGAGGTAGTGGACCTCGTCCATGACGACGTAGGCGAGGTCGTCGAAGCGGTGGCTGCCCTCCGGGGAGGCGTAGAGCATGTTGCGCAGCACCTCGGTGGTCATGACCACCACCGGGGCGTCGCCGTTGCGGGAGGTGTCGCCGGTGAGCAGGCCGACGTTGGCCACGCCGTGGGCGGCGACCAGGTCGGCGTACTTCTGGTTCGACAGCGCCTTGATCGGCGTGGTGTAGAAGCAGCGCCGCCCGCCGCGCAGCGCGAGGAACGCGGCGAACTCGCCGACGATCGTCTTGCCGGCGCCGGTCGGCGCGGCGACGAGCACTCCCTCGCCGGCGGCGAGGGCCTCGCAGGCCTCGACCTGGAAGGGGTCGAGCCCGAACGGGTAGCGCGCCGCGAACTGCGCCAGCGCCACCACCGGGTCGGTGACCGCCACCCCGGGGGGCTTCTCCTCGGCCTCCGCCTCGAGCTCCAGGGCGAGCTCGGCGTCCAGCTCGGCCGTCAGCTCGTCGGCCGGGGCCGCGGGGGCCGGCCACGGCCCGGTCTCCCGGCTGGTGAGCTCCGCGGTGTAGGAGAACTGGTCGGGATCGGCGAGTTCGCCCGGAGGCCCGGCGCCGCGGGCCGCACCGGCGGCGGGGAGGCCGTCCTGGGCGGCCGGGACGGCGGACCTGGCGGACGACTGGTGGGCACGCGGGGCGCGGTCAGCGGGATCAACCCCGCCAACGTCGCCGTCCGCCCCCGTGGCGGCGTCGACTTCCGCACCCGGCTCGGGTGGCTGGGAGGTCACGCCTTCAGGTTACGGGACCGGACCGACAGGCCAGCCCGGGCGCCGGGCGGCGCCGCCCGGCAGGTGGGCCGGCGGATGGACGGGTGGTTTGAGCTGCCGGACCGCTCAGGTGGCGTCGCCGGCAGCGGCGCCGGCCGAGTCGGCCGGCGCGCCGGCCTCGGCGAGCGCGGCGAGCGCGGCGAGCTGCTTGCGGGCCTTGCGGCCGGCCCGGCCGTCCTGCTGGGCCTGCGCGGTGAGAGCCGCCACGCGCCGCGACTCACCGGAGTCGTCGAACTCCAGCGGCGAGGCCGCGTCGTCGTCGAGGTCCGAGTAGACGGACGTGTCACCGCGCAGCTTCCTGCGGCGGTCGTTGAGCCAGCCGATGAACAGCGCGAGCTCGTACAGGACGATCATCGGCAGGCCGAGCGCCAACATGGTGAACGGGTCCTGGCTCGGCGTCACGATCGCGGCGAACACGAACGTCAGGAAGATCTCGGCCCGCCGCCACGACCGCAGCCGCTTCGTGGTCACCAGCCCGGCCAGGTTGAGCAGGCAGATCAGCAGCGGGACCTCGAACGAGATGCCGAAGATGAGCAGCATCGCGATCACGTAGCTGAGGTACTTATCCGCGGACAGGAGGCTGACGAGGTGCTCGCCGCCGAAGCCGAGCAGCAGCCTGAGCCCGGTCTCCAGCGTCAGGTACGCGAACAACCCGCCGACCGCGAACAGCACCAGCGAGGTGGCCACGAAGGTCAGCGCCCAGCGCCGCTCGTGGCGGTGCAGGCCCGGCGTGATGAACGACCAGAGCTGGTAGAGCCAGACCGGCGCGGAGAGCACCGCGGCCGCGATCGCGGCGACCTTCAGCTCGATCATGAAGGCGCCGGTGATGTCGAAGAAGTACAGCTGGCAGTTCTGGCCGGCCTGCTGCGCGCGCAGCTTCGCGGGCAGGTCGCAGTACGGCCCCGTCAGCCAGTGCATGATCGTGTTCTTGAAGACGAAGGCCACGACCAAGGCGGCGAGGAACGCCAGCAGTGCCTTGAACAGCCGGTTGCGCAGCTCGCGCAGGTGCTCGGTCAGCGGCATCCGGCTGTCCTCCACCGTGCGCGTGCGCCGGTGGTTGACAGACGAGGCGAGGCGCCGCGGCGAAGGGAGGCCAGGCACGTTCGGGCCGCTCCTGCTCACTGGGTCGGGGACGTGGGTCTACGGAAGGCCGCCGGCCACCCGTCACGACGCGCCACGGCCGGGGGCGCGGCGAGGTCGGCCTGTCGGCCCGCCCGGCCGCCGACCCGGGTACGACGGCGAATCGACGTGGTCAGGCCGCCGACCCGCACCGGGCTGGCGTGCGACGCGACCCCCACCGGCCCGAGTCTCGTGCCGTCGGCGGCACGAGGGGTCAGTGCTGCTGCTGGGCCTCGACCGGGCCGACACCGTTGGCCGACGGGGCCTGCACGGCATCGTGCTCGAGTTCCGCGACCCGCTTGCGCAGCGCGTCGACCTCCGACGACTCCAGCTCCGCCTTCGGGGTGGCGATCGGCTTCGGCGACGGCGCAGGGGTCGGCGTTACGTCGTCCTCGCGCAGGCCCTTCGTCTCCGCCTTGAAGATCCGCAGGGAGCGGCCGAGCGACCGTGAGGCCTCGGGCAGCTTCTTCGCCCCGAACAGGACCAGCACCACGATCGCGATAATGATGATCTCGGTCGTACCCAGGTTCGGCATGGCAGACGTCCTCCGGTGTCCGATGACCGGTGCTGCGACCGGTGCGAGCCTGATGTTACGTCGAGAGCATAGGTCGGAACAGACAACAGCCAGGTAACCCACAGATGACGGAATGAGCCCACAACCCGTCTACCTGCATCTTCCGGCGTATGAATCTTCCGGCGTATGAAGCCGGCCGATCGGCCCTTACGTCGCCGTCCTGGCTGGTCAGACCACATACGTCATCCGCCGAGATTTACGGACAGCGCGGGAGGAATGACGGCGGCGGATCACCGAGCCCGGGCCGGTCGGTCGGTCAGCCCGCCGCGGATCGCTCGGCGAGCCGGGCCGTCACCTCGGCGGTGTCGAGCCGGGCCGACAGGGCTGTGGTCTCGGCCGACAGGCCGGAGACCTGCTCCTTGAGCTCGCCCGCCGTGGACCGCGCCGCGCGGACCTTGCGCCACACGGCCAGGGCACACAGCACGAGCAGCAGGAGTGACCCGACGATCAGCGCGACGTCGACCAGAACCCACGGCATGACCGATCACCCTACCCGCGCGCCTGTCAGGAAGAGGCGGTGTCGTCGTAGGCCGTGAGGGCCTTGGCGGCCGCGTCGTGGATCTCGGTGACGAGGGTGGGCGGGCCGACGACCCTGGCGTCGCCGCCGAGGCCGAGCAGCAGGCGGCGCAGCCACGCCGTCCCGGTCGCGTACAGGGTCATGCGCAGGCCGCCGCCCGGCAGCTCCGCGGTGGACTCGACGGGGTAGTGGTCGGCCGCCCAGCGGGCGGAGGCGGACAGGTCGACGACGGCGAGCAGGTCGCCCGGGCCCGGGGTGAACACCCCGGCGCTGACGTCACGGACGGCCGCGTCCGGCGGCGGGGCCGCCCGCTCGTCGAGCACCCGCACGCCGGCGGCGCCGCCGACGATGGAGTCCAGACGGAACATCCGCACCGCCTCGGCGCGGTGGCACCAGCCCTCCAGGTACCAGTGCCCGTCCATCGACAGCAGCCGCATCGGGTCGACATCGCGCTCGGTGAGCTCGTCGCGCGACCAGACCAGGTAGCGCAGGTGCACCCGGCGCCGCTCCCGCAGGGCCCGCTGCAGCACGGTCAGCACCTCGTTCGGCGGGTCGAGCTGGACGCCGACCCGCTCGGTCGGGCGGCTGCCGATCGCCTCCTCTATCCGCTCGACCGCCCGTTCCAGCGCCTCCCGGCCGGCGAGGCCCGGCAGGTCGGCGAGCGCCCGCGCGGCGACGACCAGGGCGGTCGCCTCGTCCACGGTCAGGCGCAGCGGCCGGTCCAGGGTCTGCGGGTCGACGACGGTGATCTGTCCGCCCTCGTAGCTGATGTCGATCAGGTCACCGGGCGCGCCCCCGGGCAGGCCGCAGATGAACAGCAGGTCCAGGTCGTCGCGCAGCTGGCGGGCGGTGATCCCGAACGCCGCGGCGGCCGCGTCGACGGAGACCCCCGGCCGCGCGCGCAGCCACGGCACCAGCGCCAGCAGACGGGACAGCCGGTCCTCCGACGGCGCCTCGCCCGCCGCCCGGCCCGCCGCCCGGCCCGCCGGCCCGTCGGCCCGGCGCCGCCCGCCGCCGTTACCGCCCGCTCCCGCGGCGGAGGCCGAGGAGCCGGCGCCGCCAGCCGTGTCCGTGGTGCCCACGGCGGCGGTCGTCGGGACGGAGGCCGAGGCGGCCGCGCCACCGGCGGCGGCGCGCAGCCGGCGGACGACCTCGGCGCGCATGTCCGGCGGGTCGAGGACGACGACGTCGGCGCCGTAGCCGGCCACCCAGCGGGCCATCCGCTCGACGTCGGCGAAGCCGATCCGCAGCACCTCCATGTCCGCGCCGACCCCGGGGCGTGCCTCGCCGGCCTCCCCCACCGGGACGGGTACGCCGGCCGCGCCGGACACCGCGGCGGGGCGGCCCCGGCGGCGCAGCGCATGGCCGGCGCCGACCCGGACCGCGAGCGTCGCCGTGCGCACCCGGTCGGGGACGGACGACGAGGACATCGTCACCATCGCCCGCAGGTCCACACCCGCCGGCACCGCCACCGCGCCCGCTGGGCCGACCGGGCGCACCGGCCCGGTGACCCGGGACAGGCGGAACACCCGGGGCGCGCCGCGGCGGCGGTCGTGCCCGGCCAGGTACCAGCGGCCGCGCCAGGACAGCACGCCCCACGGCTCGACGAGGCGCTCCGCCGGCTCGGCCTCCCCCGGCTTGCGGTACGGGAAGCGCACGGCACGGCGTTCCTGGACAGCGGCCAGGCACGGCTCGAACGCCGCCTCGGCCGCGTCGACGCGCGGCTCGAGCCCGTCGAGGCCGAACAGCTCCGCCGGCCCCGGCGCCCCGGCCGGCCTGGCGGGGGCCTCACCGGGCGGACCGGGGCCCAGGCCGGGGCTGGTGGCGGCTCCCCCAGCGGCGAGCTTGCGCAGCGCGCTCGCCGCGGGCGCCGCCAGCGACGCGGTCGACCACAGCCGGGTGGCGAGCGCCAGCGCCGCCGCCTCGTCCGGGGTCAGCCGGATCTCGGGCAGCGCGTAGTCGTCGCGGCGGATCCGGTACCCGACCTCGTCACCGTAGGAGTCGGACCCGGTCTCCAGCGGGATGCCCAGGTCGCGCAGATACTGCTTGTCCCGCTCGAACATCCGGCGGAACGCCTCGTGCTCGTCGCCGTCTCGGCCCGGCTCGTAGCCCTCGACCATGTCGCCGATCTCGGACACGGTCAGGAACCTCGACGTCGCCATCAGGCACATCGTCAGGTTGAGCAGCCGCTCCAGCCGTCGACGGGACACACCCGGTGAGGTTATCTGCCGTCAGGGCAACCGGGACGCGAGGCCGCACAGCAGTTCGACGCGCGCCCGCCACGGGCTCCCGTGGATCCGTATTATGCCGCCTGTTGCGGCCCGCTGGGGGCTGCGACGGCCGGCCCATGGGTGCCTGTTGGCCGTCCGGCTGGAAACGCGGATACGCGCCCGCGCGCCGGTCAGCTGCTGGCCGCGGGGTCCGTCGGGGCGGTGGTGGCGCCCGCGGCCCCGGAACCGCCGAGGTCGAGAAGGTCCACGACGAAGACGATCGTGTCGTCGACCTTGATCGGGCCGCTGCCACCCTGCGGCCCGTAGCCCAGCGCGGGCGGGATGATGATCATCCGCCGGCCGCCGACGCGCATGCCCTCGACGCTGTCCTTGACGCTGCCGCCGATGCCCTGGGCGAAGCCGGCGATGACCTGGCTCAGCGTGAACGTCGCCGGCTCGCCCTGGGTCCAGGAGGCGTCGAACTTCTCGCCGGTGTTCCACAGGACGCCGACGTAGTTGACCGTCACGTTGCTGTCGAGGCTCGCCTGGGCACCCTGGCCGACGACCAGATCCTTCACGGTCAGCGCCGTGGGCGGCACGCCCACGCCGGCGCCGACAGCCGGCTCGACCGTCAGGTTCGTCGGGTTGCCCACGACCGGCAGCACGGTCGGCGCCTCGGTGACGGGCGCCTTCGTCGTCACCGGGGCCGCGGCGGTGCCGTCGGGGGCGGTACCCGCGTCGCACCCGGCGACGGCGGCGCCCAGCAGGACCACCGCCACCGCACAGCCGGCGACGACCCGCCGACCGTGCCCCCGGCCGCGGGAACCAGCCGCGGCGGCCAGCGGCGCGAACGGACGGGTGGGCACGGGGCGAAGACTCGTCGTCACGGGAGGGTGCGTCCTTCCTGGATGGCGGCGGATGACGTGGACGACCTGCCGGCGCGCCTTCCGACGAGATACCGAGCGGATGCCGACCAGATCCGGAGGCATCCTCGCAGAGCCCGAAACCCTTCCGCCACCACCGCCCGCCCCAGTTCCCCCAGGCCACCGCCCCCACAACGCTCCCCCGCCAAACCCCCGACCCCCACCGCCGAGACACGACCGGCCAGAAGCACAAGACGTGGACAAACGCTCCCCGCCACGCTGCGACCCGGACCGCCCGCACCACGACCGACCAGAAAGCACGAAACGCGGACAGTCATCCATATGCGGCGCCGCTGTTTCGCACGCCAGCGAAAAGTCATGAGAGTGCGCAACACCCGGGCATCCCACGGGTTCGATGTCAAATCACACGATGGGACGGTGTCGTTCCAGCGAGCAAGCAACGCAACCCGACCACCGCTGGTGACGGCGCCTCAGCGCAGCGCCAACCCGACCACCTCGTCAGCCCGGACCCAGCGTTACCACCGCTATATGCCAGGACCCGGAACCACGTGGGGAGGGCGCCCAGCGCCCGACAGGCGCTGCCCGGTTGCGGGCGCGGAGCGTCCGGCAACGGGAGCGCCCTACATGGACGCGATCAGCTTGTCGACGCGGTCGTCGACGGAGCGGAACGGGTCCTTGCACAGGACCGTGCGCTGGGCCTGGTCGTTGAGCTTGAGATGGACCCAGTCGACGGTGAAGTCGCGGCGCTTCTCCTGCGCCCGCTTGATGAACTCGCCGCGCAGCCGCGCCCGGGTGGTCTGCGGCGGCTTCGACTTCGCCTCGAAGATGTCCAGGTCACGGGTGACCCGCTCGACGAGCCCCGCCTTCTCCATCCGGTAGTACAGCCCGCGCTCGCGGTGGATGTCGTGGTACTTCAGGTCGAGCTCGGCGACCCGCGGCGAGGCCAGCGACACGTCGTGGCGGGCGCGGAAACGATCGATGAGCACGTACTTCGTCACCCAGTCGATCTCCCGGGCGACCAGCTCCAGGTCGTCGGTCTCGATCGCCAGCAGCGTACGGCCCCACAGGTCGAGCACCCGCTTCGCGACCGCGTCACCGCCGCGGCGGTCGACGAACTCCACCGCCTTGGCGTAGTACTCCCGCTGGATGTCGAGCGCGCTGACCTCCCGTCCGTTCGCCAGCCGGATCTTGCGCTGGCAGGTCATGTCGTGGCTGACCTCGCGGATGGCGCGGATCGGGTTCTCCAGCGTCATGTCACGCAGCACGACGCCCGCCTCGACCATGCGCAGCACCAGGTCCGTCGCGCCGACCTTGAGCAGCATCGTCGTCTCGGACATGTTCGAGTCGCCGACGATGACATGCAGCCGGCGGAAGCGCTCGGCGTCCGCGTGCGGCTCGTCGCGGGTGTTGATGATCGGGCGCGACCGGGTCGTCGCGCTCGACACCGACTCCCAGATGTGCTCGGCCCGCTGGGAGATGCAGTAGACCGCGCCGCGCGGCGTCTGCAGCACCTTGCCGGCCCCGCAGAGGATCTGGCGGCTCACGAGGAACGGGACCAGCACGTCGGCGAGCCGGGAGAACTCGCCGTGCCGGCCGACCAGGTAGTTCTCGTGGCAGCCGTAGCTGTTGCCCGCCGAGTCGGTGTTGTTCTTGAACAGGTGGATGTCGCCGGCGATGCCCTCCTCGCGCAGCCGCCGCTCGGCCTCCACCAGCAGGCCCTCCAGGATGCGCTCCCCGGCCTTGTCGTGGGTGACGAGGTCGGGCACGGAGTCGCATTCCGGTGTGGCGTACTCGGGGTGGCTGCCCACGTCCAGGTAGAGGCGCGCCCCGTTCTTCAGGAACACGTTGCTGCTGCGGCCCCAGGACACGACCCGCCGGAACAGGTAACGGGCCACCTCGTCCGGGCTCAGCCGCCGCTGGCCGCGGAACACGCAGGTGACGCCGTACTCGTTCTCCAGGCCGAAGATGCGGCGATCCACACCTGGACCCTATGCGCGTCGCCGTCTCCGCGCGGCCGGACGCACGCGCCGGCCCCGGGAATTCGGCACGCCGGGCCGGTCGGCGTCACGAACCGTCAGAAAACTCGTCATTTCGGCTACGCCCGGCGACATACGCCGCCATCTCCCGCGGCGACGGCGGCCCCACGGCCGACCGGGCCGAAAGCTCGCGGCCGCCCGCGAGCGGCCTGGCGTGGCCCTCCCGGACATGCGGGCGGGCCGTCAGGCCAGGGGTAGGCCGGGCCGCCTGCCCGGACGGCGGGCGACCGCTCAGCGGACCGGCGGGCCGGCCGGCGGCACGGTCCGCGCCGAGCTCTCCGCCCGAGCCCACACGTCCGCCGCCGGCGCGGGCACGACCGGCGTCGGCGCCGAGGCGGGAACCGGCACGGGGATGCCGGGGAAGCCGACCGCCTCGTCGTCGTCCTCGTCCGGCGTCTCGGCGCGCCGGGAGCCGCCAAGCCAGCCGCGGGTGTCGCCGACCATGACCAGGGCCACCCCGAGCGCCGCCCACACCGTCAGCACCGCCGCCGGGTCCCCGCCGCCGGCGCCCCGGAAGTAGGCCGCCGACCGCAGCAGTGTCACGCCGGCGCCCGGCGGGGTCAGCTGCCCGAGACCCCCCCACGGGGCCGGCATCATCTCCGGCGCCGACGACCAGGCCGACAGCGCCGCCGCGACCACGAAGAACACGAACCCGCCGGTGAGCCCCGCCGTCCCCGCCCTGGCGCCCAGCCCCAGGACCGTGCCGGCCACCGCGAGCGACAGCAGCGTCAGCACCCCGGCCGCGGCCAGGTAGGAGCCAGGCAGCACGTCCAGCCCGTAGCGCAGCGCCGCGGCCCCGGACGCCCCCGCCGCCACGGCGAGGCCGACGAGCCCCGCGAGCCTCACGCGGCGGCGCGGGGTCGCCCGCGCGAGCAGCACCCCGCCGGCGGCGACCACCAGGACCAGCGGCAGGTAGCCGGCGGACAGCCCGCCGCCGACGTGGTCGGCCGGCGCGTTCGGCACCACGTCCACCACCGGGATCTCGGCGTTCGGCGCGACCTGGGTGATGCCGTGCTGCATCGCCTCCGACACGGCCGGGCTCGCGGCCGACGCGACGTGCAGCGACAGCCCGCTCGGCCCGACCACGAACGCGGCATAGGCCTCGCGGGCGCGCAGCGCCGCGTCGGCGGCGTCGCCGTCGGCGACCACCCGGACCCGCAACGCCCCCGGCTCGGTGTCCGACAGCTGCTCGGCGAGTGCCTTCGCCGCGTCGGCCGGGCCCGCCGCCAGCACCGGCAGGGAGCGCGGGCGCAGGCTGGTGACGGTCCACCCGTACAGGCTGGTCAGCACCCCGACCAGTACCGCCATGCCGACGACGAGCACGACGAGCCGCCGAGCCTGCCGCCCACCGCCGTCGGCGGCCCGCGTCGCCGGGCCCGCCCCATCCGCCCTGTACGGCCCATACGGCCCGGTTGTGAAGGTGCCTGGCCCCGGCCGGCCCGGCGCGTACGGCTCCGGCACGGCCCACGCCGGCTCCGCGCGCGGGCCGCGCGGGCCCGTGCCCCGGCCGCGGATGCCGCCGGGTCCCGTGGTCCTGCCGGGCGCGCGGTGGCGCGGACCGCCACGGCCACCATCCGGGCCGGCCACCGAGTCCCGCGCACCGCCCCCGCCGGGGTCGTTTCCCTCGCCCGTCAGCACCCGGCCCCTCCCGCCCGCGGCGTGCCCGTCCTGACAGGCACCCACCACCATCACCGTCCGCTATCGTTCGCGCCGATCCTGTGGCAGCGAGCCGGCGTGCGCACGCGCCTCGCGGCGTGTCGTCGCGAACCGGCGGCAGAGTCCCGGCAGAGGGCCGGATAGAGGATCCGACGCCCGGCGTCGACGCCGCGGGGCAACTCCGACATCCCACCGGACGGCCTCGCCCCGCTCCCCCGCCCGGGCCGCCATCACTCCCGCGGGGCGGAGACGATAGGGCCATGTCCCATGCCCACAACACGCCCACCGAGGCCGCGGCCCCCGGCGGCGCGCCACTGACCGTCCGCGCCCCCGCCGGGGCGCCGCGCGGCGGCGTCGTCGTCGTCCACGACGCCCGCGGCATCACCCCGTACCTGCGCTCCGTCTGCGAGCGGCTCGCCGCCGCCGGCTGGCTCGCCGCCGCGCCGCACCTGTACCACCGCCAGGGGATCGCTCAGACCCCGGCGGCGGGCGGTTGGCCGACCGCGGCCACCGACATGCTCGCGTTCACCGGCGCGGAGATCGCCGCCGACGTCGACGCGGCCCTCGCCTACCTGGGTACGGCCGGCGTCGGCGAGGAGAGCCGCGCGATCATCGGCTTCTGCATGGGCGGCACCGTCGCGCTCGCCACCGCCACCCGCGCGCCGCTGGCCGCCGCGGTCTCGTTCTACGGGGGCGCCGTCAGCGCGCCCTACTGGGATGGCATCGCGCCGCTCGTCGAGCTCGCCCCGGCGCTGCGCGGCCCATGGCTCGGCCTTTACGGGGAGGAAGACGCGCTGATCACGCTGGCGGAGATCAACGCGCTGCGGGAGGCTGCGGCCAAGGCGCCGGTCCCCACCGAGCTGGTCTCCTACCCCGGCGCCGGCCACGCCTTCCACAGCGACGACCGGGCCTCCGTCCACCGCCCCGAGGCCGCCGCGGATGCCTGGTCGCGCGCCCTCGCGTTCCTCGACGAGCACGCGGCCAAGACGGCATAGCCGAGACGGCCCGGCCGGCGCGCCGCGGTCATGGCGGCGCAGGCAGGACCGCTCGCCTGACGGCAGCCGCGGGCCGCCGGGCCGCCGTCAGGCGGCGGATTCCTGCCAGGCCGCTTCGGATCGCCAGGCGGGGCATCAGTGGCCTCGAGAGGCTCCTGCAGCCGCGGCGGTGGGCACCAAAGAGAAATCCCCGCCGGTTCGCGGACGCGGACCAGCGGGGATTTCTCGTGACACCGTCAGTCCGCCGCGGCGGCCGTCTCCGCGAGCAGGCCCTCGAGCTGGGCGCCGACGATGCGCTTGAACTGGCGGCGCGCCCGGGTGCGGTCGAGCACCGCCACCTCCAGGTTGGCCGACGAGAGCACCCGCTCGCCGTTGCCCGCCGCCACGCCGGGACCGGGCTGGACGCCGGCGGTGAGCGCCGTCACCGCGACCCGCAGCGCCGCCGCCAGCGGCTGGCCAGCGGTGTGGTGCTCGCGCAGCGACGTGTTCACCTGCTCGGACTGGCCGCCGATCGCCACGAAGCCCCGCTCGTCCGCGATCGAGCCGTCGTAGGTCAGCCGGTAGATCTGGTCCGACTCCGGCGTCTGCCCGACCTCCGCGACGACGATCTCCACCTCGTACGGCTTGACCGACTCCGTGAAGATGGCGCCGAGGGTCTGCGCGTAGGCGTTCGCCAACGCCCGGCCGGTCACGTCCCGCCGGTCGTAGGTGTAGCCCTTCATGTCGGTCAGCCGGATCCCGGCCGTGCGCAGGTTCTCGAACTCGTTGTACTTGCCGACCGCGGCGAACGCGATCCGGTCGTACACCTCGCTGATCTTGTGCAGCGTCGTGGACGGGTTCTCGGCCACGAACAGGATGCCGTCCGCATAGGTGAGGATCACGACGCTGCGGCCCCGAGCGATGCCCTTGCGGGCGTACTCGGACTTGTCCCGGACCCACTGCTCCGGGCTTGCGTAGCCGCCGAACGGCATGGTCACGTCATCCTCCAGGGTTCGTCATGCGGTCCGCGACGAGGGCATCCACCACGGCCCCCACCTCGTCGTCGGCGTACCGCCGGAACCCGTCGGCGGTGACGGCCGCGATCACCGGGAAGATCCGCCGGGCCATGTCCGGCCCACCGGTCGCCGAGTCGTCGTCCGCCGCATCGTAGAGCGCCTCCAGGCTGATCCGGACGGCGCGTTCCTCCGACAGGTCGTCCTTGTAGAGCTTCTTCAGCGCGCCCCTGGCGAACAGCGAGCCGGAGCCGATCGAGTGGAAGCCCTTCTCCTCCGAGCGGGCCGCGGCGATGTCGTAGGAGAAGATCCGCCCGGCGCCGCTGTCGAGGTCGTAGCCGGCGAACAGCGGGACCACCGCCAAGCCCTGCAGGGCCATCGGCAGGTTGCCCTTGACCATGAAGCCGAGCCGGTTCGCCTTCGCGTCCAGGCTGAGGACCGCGCCCTCGATCTTCTCGTAGTGCTCCAGCTCGACCTGGAACAGCTTCACCAGGTCCGCGCCGACGCCGGCCGTGCCGGCGTAGCCGACCGCCGAGTACTCGTCGGCGTGGAACACCTTCTCCACGTCCCTGGTCGCGATCAGGTTCCCCTGGGTCGCCCGGCGGTCACCGGCCATGATCACGCCACCGGGGAAGGTCACCGCCACGATCGTCGTCCCGTGCGCCACCTCGGTCGCGGGCACCGGCAGCTGTTGCCGGCTCCCGGGCAGCAGGTCAGGCGACGCGAGCGACAGGAACTCGGTGAACGACGACGTTCCCGGCATCATGAACACGGACGGTAGACGCCCGGCTACACCACTAGTTGGATCCGGCACGCATCCCCCTTCAAGTAGTTCGCCGCCAGCAGCAGGCGGTCCGGGTCATCCCCGAAGTTGCCCATCCCGGTGTTGCAGGTGAAGCACAAGATGCCACGGATCCGACCGGACGCGTGGTCGTGGTCCACGTGTTCCGGCGGACGAATCCGACAGACGGCACACGCGGCCCCCTGGGCGGCCACCAACGCGTCAGCCTGACTCTCCGTCAGACCGAACCGCCGACGGATACGCGTACCTACAACGTCACCGTGCCACTTCCCCGAGTCACCACGCCCGCGGGCCCCGAGACAAGCGGAGCAACAGGGCTGCATGCGATCCTCACCGACCTTGGCACCCTCGCTCCGGCGGGCCGCGAAGTCCGCGAACGGCTTGCGCTTGCCACAGCACATGCACACCCGGAAGCCCTGCGCCGCCATCAACGGCGAACCTCGGTGCTGGTGCATCCGGAGGTACCTGGCCGCCAGCCGCAGCCCGTACTCGTCGTCCCCGAAGTTGCCCAGCCCGACGTTGCAGGTGAAGCACAGCACACCCCGGACCCAGCCGGCACGATGGTCGTGGTCCACGTGGGCGGCCGGTCTCTCCACGCAGATCGCGCAAAGGCCACGCTGCTCGGCAACCATCGCTTCGACGTCCTGCTCCGTCAGGCCGTATCTCAACAGGAGGGCACGGCTGCGGGTGCTGCCGTGCAGACGTCGCGCGCTGGCGTACGAACGCGCGTTGTTGCACGGTCTGCAATAGGTGTGCAGGCCGTCCGCCGCGTTCTTCTTCGCAGCGAACTCTGCGGCGGGCTTGCGCTCGCCGCAGTCCGGGCACACCCGGTACCCGTCGGACACCAGCGGACGAGTCCGCCGAAGGTTCGTAAGGTCGCCCGCCTTCCTCCGGTAGTACCGCTCCCGGCCACGCCGACGGAAACACTCGATGCAGTAGCTATGCCGGCCGTCTCTGGCTTTCGGGTCACGGTGGAACTGATCGAGGGGCTTCTCGACGCCACAGTCCCGACACGCCTTTGTGATCATGGGACATAGGTACACCGAGGCCGTGACCTGCACAAACGCGCTTAGAGAACCGGGTCTTGACGTCTATCAATCAGTCATGGTAAGATTGGAATTTCGACTATTCTCCACCTTTTTGCACATAGCCGCGGACAAACTCCTCCGCGTTCTCCTCGAGAACGTCGTCGATCTCGTCGAGGAGCGAGTCCACGTCCTCGGACAGCTTCTCGTGGCGCTCCTTGAGATCTGAGGCGGAACGCTCCTCGACCTCGACCTCCTCGGTGTCGTCGTCACGACGGCTGCCGTGGGTCTGGCCCCCGCTGGTGTCCTTGCTCGGCATGACTGCCTCCTGTCGTCGCGGCCGGCGCGCCTGCGCCGCCCGTCCGTGCCGGCGCCGCCGCCCAGGCCCTGCCAGGCCCGTATCCGGACCAAGCCGGTGTCTGGCGAGCTATCCGCGCCGGCGGTGCCGATGGCCAGTCATGTCGTCGACCAGCCCGGGCGTCGTCGCCTGCGATCACACTATCCCGGCCCACCGACTGGTTTCGGCGGATCGAGAGAGCACCACTTCATCACGAACGTCGGCCTCCGTCCGGCCGTCAGCCCTCAGCGCAACGAAGGCTACCCACGCCCGGCCGCGCCCATTCAGCCACGTCACGGCCCCGTGAGGCCGTCGCGCGGCCCGTCAGGGCGGCCACGGAGCGCACAGGCGGCGCCGTCCTCACCACCCTGGCACGGCGCGGCCCATCGCGCCCCACAGCGGCGTTGGGCGCTGGACGGCGGCCGGGGCGCGTCAACTGGCCTGACGTCGTGCCGGCAGCCCGTCCACGCAACCCAGCCACCGAGTGGTGACGGCGCATCAGCGCTGCGTCGCCCTAGCAACGTCCTCAAGCCGAGACCAGACCAACCCCGGTCATATGCCCTAACCCCGGAACCACGTGGGGAGCAGGGTCCCTGCCGGATCCGGGTTCCTGCTTGATCGGCTTCGCCGATCAAGCAGGTCTGGGAGCTTGCGGAGCCGATCTGGGAGGTCAGGCTCGGCGCCCGACGGACGGGCGCCCCAGCGCCCGTCCTTATTTGCCGGAGAGGGCGTCGACGAGCTCGGCGGCGGTGCGGCAGCGCTCCAGCAGGGCGCCGACGTGGCTCTTGGTGCCGCGCAGCGGCTCCAAGGTCGGGACGCGCTGCAGGGAGTCGCGGCCGATGTCGAAGATGACCGAATCCCAGCTGGCGGCGGCGACCTGCTGCGGGTACTGCGCGAGGCAACGGCCGCGGAAGTAGGCCCTGGTGTCCTCGGGGGGCTCGGTCATGGAGCGCACGACGTCGTCCTCGGTGACGAGCCGGTCCATCCGGCCGCGGGCGACGAGCCGGTTGTAAAGGCCTTTGTCGGCGCGGACGTCGTGGTACTGCAGGTCGACGAGCTGGAGCCGCGGGTCGTTCCAGGGCAGGTTGTCGCGGGTGCGGTAGCCCTCGGCGATGGAGAGCTTGGCGACCCAGTCGAGCTCGCGGGCGCAGGTCATCGGGTCGTCCTCGAGCCGGGTGAGAACGGACTCCCAGCGGGCGAGGATGTCGACGGTCTGCGCGTCGGCGTCCGTGCCGTAGCGGTCCTCGACGTACTTGCGGGCCTGTTCGAGGTACTCCATCTGCAGCTGGATGGCGGTCATCCTCCGCCCGTCGCGCAGGGTGACCAGGTGGCGAAGGCTCGGGTCGTGGGAGACGGCCCGCAGGGCGGCGACCGGCCCGTCGACGGACAGGTCGACGGTGAGCCAGCTGTCCTCGATCATCGACAGCACGAGCGCGGTGGTGCCGACCTTGAGATAGGTGGCGATCTCGCTCATGTTGGCGTCGCCGATGATGACGTGCAGCCGGCGGTACTTCTCCGGGTCGGCGTGCGGCTCGTCGCGGGTGTTGATGATGGGGCGTTTCAGGGTGGTCTCGAGCCCGACCTCGACCTCGAAGAAGTCGGCGCGCTGGCTGAGCTGGTAGCCGGCGGTGCGGCCGTCGACGCCGACACCGACACGGCCGGCGCCGCAGAAGACCTGGCGGGTGACGAAGAACGGGGTGAGGTTGCGGACGATCTCGCCGAAGGGGGTCGACCGGGCCATGAGGTAGTTCTCGTGGCAGCCGTAGGAGACGCCCTTGTTGTCGGTGTTGTTCTTGTAGAGGTGCACCGGGTAGGTGCCGGGGACGTGCAGGGCGCGCCGCGCGGCCTCGGCCATGACCCGCTCGCCGGACTTGTCCCAGAGCACCACGTCGCGTGGGTTGGTGCACTCGGGGGCGGAGTACTCGGGATGGGCGTGGTCGACGTAGAACCGGGCGCCGTTGGTCAGGATGACGTTCGCCAGGCCCAGGTCGTCCTCGTTGGCGGGCGCGGACGGGTCGACGACGGGCTCGCGTGGCGTCTCGAAGCCGCGTGCGTCCCGCAGCGGGGACTCCTCCTCGAAGTCCCAGCGGGCCCGGCTGCCGCCGCTGGCCGTCCGGTTGGCATACGAGTTCACCACCAACGACGAGGCGAGCATCTGGTTGGTGTTGGGCTGACCAGGCACCGAGACGCCGTACTCGGTCTCCACACCCATGATCCGGCGAACGCTCACTCTGTCAGCGTAGGCGGTCGGCGGCCGGTTGGTCGGCCAGACAGCCCCGCAGTTTTATTGGTTCGCTCCGTCCGGGCGCCGCGCTCCGGCCCCGTACTCGCTTCGCTCCCACGGGACCTCCGCGCGGCGTCCTCCTCCGCGAACAGGGCGCTACGGCGACCTCGCTGCGGCCCAACCCACTTCGCTGCGCTCGTGGGCCGGGCCTCCGCGAGGCGCGCCTCCGCGCCCGCACGGTCACCTACCGCTGAACGTCACCAATCCGAAGTGGCCTCGTCCGTGCGTTTCCTTCGCTGCGCTCGGTGCCGAGCCCTCCACGCCCGCACGGCCACCCGCTGCTGCACGTCACCAACTACCAGGCGGTCTGGTCTCGTCGCGGAACGCGCGAGGCCGGCCCGTCCCCGGTGGATGCGGGGGCGGGCCGGCCTCGGAGCTGCCTCTACAGGTACTGGCCCGTGTTGGCGATGGTGTCGATCGAGCGGCCGGCCTCGGTGCCCTTGGTGCCGGTGACGAGCGTGCGGATGTAGACGATCCGCTCGCCCTTCTTGCCGGAGATGCGGGCCCAGTCGTCCGGGTTGGTCGTGTTCGGGAGGTCCTCGTTCTCCTTGAACTCGTCCATGCAGGCCTGGAGCAGGTGCTGCATCCGGATGCCCTTGACGCCGCCCTCGATGAGCTCCTTGACGGCCATCTTCTTGGCACGGGCCACGATGTTCTCGATCATGGCACCGGAGTTGAAGTCCTTGAAGTACAGGACCTCCTTGTCGCCGTTGGCGTAGGTGACCTCGAGGAAGCGGTTGTCCTCACTCTCCGAGTACATCCGCTCGACGGTCCGCTGGATCATCGCCTGGACGGTGGCCTCGGGACTGCCGCCGTTCTCGGCCACGTCGTCCGGGTGCAGCGGCAGTTCGGGCAGGACGTACTTCGCGAAGATGTCCTTGGCCGCCTCGGCGTCGGGCCGTTCGACCTTGATCTTCACGTCGAGCCGGCCGGGGCGCAGGATGGCCGGGTCGATCATGTCCTCGCGGTTCGAGGCGCCGATGACGATCACGTTCTCCAGCAGCTCGACACCGTCGATCTCGGCGAGGAGCTGCGGGACGATCGTGTTCTCGACATCCGAGGACACGCCCGAGCCGCGGGTGCGGAAGATCGAGTCCATCTCGTCGAAGAACACGATGACCGGCATGCCCTCGGACGCCTTCTCGCGCGCCCGCTGGAAGACCAGCCGGATCTGCCGCTCGGTCTCGCCGACGTACTTGTTGAGCAGCTCGGGGCCCTTGATGTTGAGGAAGAACGCCCGACCGGACCCGTTGCCGCGCAGCGCCTCGACCTTCTTGGCGAGCGAGTTGGCGACGGCCTTGGCGATGAGCGTCTTGCCGCAGCCGGGCGGGCCGTAGAGCAGCACGCCCTTCGGGGGCTTGAGCTTGTGCTCTACGAAGAGGTCCTTGTACAGGAACGGCAGCTCGACGGCGTCGCGGATCGACTCGATCTGGCCCTTGAGGCCGCCGATCTGCTCGTAGCCGATGTCGGGGACCTCCTCCAGGACGAGCTCCTCGACCTCCGACTTGGGTATCCGCTCGAAGGCGTAGCCGCTGCGCGGCTCGATGAGCAGCGAGTCGCCCGCGCGCACCGGGCCGTCGAGCAGCGGCTGGGCCAGCATGACCACCCGCTCCTCGTCGGTGTGCCCGATGACGAGCGCCCGGTCGCCGCTCTCGAGGATCTCCTTGAGCAGCACGATCTCGCCGTGCCGCTCCCAGGCCCGCACCTCGACGACGTTGAGAGCCTCGTTGAGCATGACCTCCTGGCCTGGGCGCAGCCCGTCGATGACGACGTTCGGCGAGACCGTCACCCGAAGCTTTCGGCCCTGGGTGAACACGTCGACCGTGCCGTCGTCGTACGGGGTCAGGAAGATCCCGTAGCCGCTCGGCGGCTGGGCCAGCCGGTCGACCTCCTCCTTGAGCGTGACGATCTGGTCACGTGCCTCCCGGAGGGTGGCCACCAGCTTCTCGTTGTGTGCCGTGGAGCTCGCCAGGTCCGACTGGATCTCAGCGAGCCGTTCCTCGAGCACCCGGACCTGCCGGGGCGACTCTGACAGCCGCCGTCGCAACATGGCCACTTCCTCCTCGAGGAAGGCGACCTGCGTCGTGAGCTCGTGCACTTCCTTCTGGTACGCCGACGTTCGTGCCGCTTCGGCGTCACCAGGACGACCCGTGCTCCCATCGGAGCCAGAGCCCGAGCGGGGATCGGACACCGCGCCTCCACCTCCCCCGTGCTGACCGGGACGCACCCAACACTACCGTTGTGACCGCCGCTGACAGGCAAGGTCCGCAAGGACGGCCGGGCTTTGTCGTAAACAGCGGGTTACGGTGCCATGGTGACAGACGATCGGAGCCGCGTGGCAACTCCTTCGAACTCGGGTGTCTCGGCCGGGCTTCGGGTGCGGATCGACCAGGGGGCGTGCACCGGTGACGGCCTGTGCGTCACCCGGGCACCTTCCGTGTTCGAGCACGACATCGACGGCCTCGCGTACGTCAAGAGCACCGAAGGCGAGCTGCTGACCCAACCGGGCGCCCGGGTGGTGATTCCGCTCCCACTCGTGGACGCGGTGGTCGACGCGGCCGATGAATGCCCCGGCGACTGCATCTACGTGGAGCGGCCCGACGGCACCCTGGAAGCCGGCCCGGGTTCCTGACGCCCGCCTCCCGTGCCGCATGGGTCCTCACTCTGCCCGCCGGGTCCGCGCCTCGCCAGCTGGGGCTGTATCTCTGGTTCGCTCCGTCCGGGCGGCGCGCTCCGGCCCCTTACTCGCTTCGCTCCCAAGGGGCCTCCGCGCGCCGTCCTCCTGCGCTCACGGGCGCTCCGGCGACCTCGCTGCGGCCCCCCTACGTCGCTTCGCTCGTAGGAGAGCCTCCGCGAGGCGCGCCTCCGCGCCCAGCCCGGTTGCGTCCCGCTGTAGGTCGCGAGCCCGAAGCTGCTGTCTCGGTGGGGGCACGTCGCTTCGCTCGTGGACGGCCTTCGCGCCTGATCGGCACGGAACGCGACCAGCACCGATCCAGACGTTCCACGAGCGAAGCGACGTGGCTCCCGCGAAGATCTGGCTACGGTTCGGGGGTCGGTCTTGGCTTGGTGACGTCACAGCGGCAGGCGACCGAGCTGGCGCGGAGGCGCGCCTCCGCGGAGGCCCTCCTACGAGCGAAGCGACGTAGGGGGGCCGCAGCGGAGGTCGCCGCAGCGCACGTTCGCGGAGGAGGACACGGCCCGGAGGTAGCCCGCGAGCCGCCAGGCGAGCGGGCTGCCGGAGGGCCGTGTCCGCACGGAGCGAACCAGAGACACAGCCTTCTGCGCCGACCCCGTCTCTGTCCTCCGAGGTCCCGGGTTAGTTCCCTGTGTCAGTCGTCTGCGGGCGTGATGTCCGCGGTGTCCTGGGGCTCGGAGGGGGCGGCGGGGGTGGGTGCGTCGGGCTCGGCTAGGGCGCCCTTGGCGGGGCGGCGGCGGCGCGGCGGGGCGGTGACACCGTCGGCGAGCCGGCGGGCGGTGATGAGGAAGCCGGTGTGGCCGATCATCCGGTGCTCGGGACGTACCGCGAGCCCGTCCAGGTGCCAGTCGCGCAGCATGGTCTCGAACGCGGCGGGTTCGGCGAACGAGCCGTGCTCGCGCAGCGCCTCGACGGTCCGCGAGAGCTGGGTCGCGGTCGCGACGTAGGCGCACAGCACCCCGCCGGGCACCAGCGCCCGCGCCGCGGCGGGCAGCACCTCCCAGGGCGCGAGCATGTCGAGCACGACGCGGTCCATGTCGGTCTCGCCCGCGTCGGCCAGGTCGCCGACGTGTAGCCGGTGGGCCGGGTGCGGTGCGCCGAAGAACGCCTCGATGTTGCGCTGGGCGATCGCGGCGAAGTCGGCGCGGCGCTCGTAGGAGACGAGCAGGCCGCCGTCGCCCACGGCGCGCAGCAGCGAGCAGGACAGCGCGCCCGAGCCGACACCGGCCTCGAGTACCCGCGCGCCGGGGAAGACGTCCGCGTATCCGACGATCATCGCCGCGTCCTTGGGGTAGACGACGGCGGCGCCGCGGGGCATCGCGAGCACGAAGTCACTCAGTAGCGGCCGCAGCGCCAGGTACGGCGTGTTGCCGGTGCTGGTGACGACAATCCCCTCGGGCGCGCCGATGAGCGCGTCATGCTCGAGCGCGCCGCGGTGGGTGTGGAACTGTTTGCCCGGTTCGAGCACGACGGTGTGCTTGCGGCCCTTGGGGTCGGTGAGCTGGACCCGGTCGCCCTTCGCGAACGGCCCGCGCCGATGCGCCGCCTCACCCGTCGGGCGGGAGGTGGCGGCGAAGGCGTCCCCGGCCGGCCCGCCCGCCTCGCCGTGGTCGTTCGCGCCGGCGACGGCGCCGTTGGTCTCGCTCACGGGGTGGATGTTCCCTTCCTGCCTGTTGTGGCGGCATCTGCGCGCCCACGACCATTCGGCCCAGGACGTCCCGGCAGATTACCGGCTGCCGCCGCCGCACCGCGCCCGCCGCATGGCAGGGCACGGAACCAGGTGGAGAGGGCGCCTATCGCCCGACAGGCGGGCGCCCCGGCGCCCGCCCCACCATTCGCTGGGCCGCGTTCCGGTCCAGGCGCGCGACCAGGTCGACCATGACGAGCACGCCGACGGGCCGGCCGTTCTGGGTGACGAGGTACTCCGACGCGGGGTGGCGCTGGATGTGGTTGAGCAGCTCCTCGCCGGCGAGGTCCGCGTCGAGGATCATGTTCGGCTCGATGGTCCTGCTGACCTCGGAGATGCCGACCCAGGGGCGGCGGTGCTCGGGCATCGCGTCCACCGACGCCCCGTTCATGATCATGGAGGGGCTGCCGGTGTCGTCGACGACGGCGATGGCGGTGGCGCCGGCCTGCTGGGCGTGGCGCAGCGCCTCGGCGAGCGGCACCGACCCGTCGACCGGCAGCGTCTTGCGGATCAGCCGGCCGGCGCGCAGGTCGGGGAGCTTCTCGCGCAGGTCGGCGGCGCGCAGCGACTGGTAGGCGCCGAAGCCGATGAAGCCGGCGAGCGCGAGCATGTAGAGGGTGTAGAAGCCGCTGGACGGGTAGCGCAGCGTGAACACGGCGACGGCTGCGGCGACGACGAAGCCGCCGTAGGCGCCGCCGCGCAGGCCGCGCAGCCGGCTGTGGGTGATCCTCCAGACCGCGGCGACAACCACGCCGCCGCCGTCGAGCGGCAGGCCGGGCAGGAGGTTGAACCCGAACAGCAGCAGGTTCGTGAGGCCCAGGTCGAACAGCACCACGCCGATCGAGCTGTGCGACGGGACCCCCAGCAGGCCGAGATAACACAGCCCGGCGAGCAGGCCGTTGACGAACGGCCCCGAGAAGGAGAGCAGGAACTGCCGCCCGGCCGACTGCGGCTCCTTCTCGTGCTGGGTGAAGCCGGCGAAGCCGTGCACGGTGACCGAGCGCACCCGCAGCTCGAACCGCTCGGCGACCAGCGCGTGGCCGATCTCGTGCAGCAGGATGGAGGCGAGGAAGCCGACCGCGGTGATGGTGGCCAGCAGCAGGACGAGCGAGTCGCTGGGGCCGACGAGCCGGGAGCGCTGCGTGTCGGCGTAGACCGTGGCGACGAGGACCGCGAAGACGACCGCCAGCGGCGAGACGTAGATTGGGACGCCGCGGACCCGCCCGATCCGGAACCCCGGCGGGCGCTGCGCGGGCGGGGTGCTGGAAGCCTGCGCGTTCGGGCCCGTTGGATCGGGCTGGTCGGCCATGTCACCGATGCTACGGCCGCCTCCCCGGCGATCCACCCGATCGGCCTCCGTCCTTTTCCTTTAGCGCCCGGTTTCTTATCCGAATCTCAACCGGGGGCGCCTGCCGGCACCCGTTCCCGGACAGCCCCGCCGTCGTCCGGCCGGTGCCCGGGAGGTTTCGCGGACCACGTTCGCGGGCGTTTCCGTCTCCGCCCGGGCCGTCTCCGCCCGGGCGGAGACGGCCCGGGGAACGCCGCCGGCCGGCTCGCCCGGTCTCGCCGGGAGCCGGTGAGGTGGCCGAGGCTGCCGCCGCACGGGCGCGTCCCGGCCCAAGGGGCGGTGCCCGCTGGCTGGGAGGACCTCGGCGGACGGCATGTCACAGGTGCGCCCTAGGGTGGCGGCCATGAGCACCGCCGCTGACCCGACGGCCGATCCCGTGACGGGCGATCCCGCCACGGGCGATCCGCGGACCGCCGGCCTGGCGACGGCCGGGACGGTTCTCGCCGCGGACGGCTCCCCGGCCACCAGCACGGCGGGGCTCCCCGGCGCCGTGCCGCCAGGTGACGCCCCAGTCGCCGGAGGCCGTGGCGACGCCGCGGCCGTGCCGGAGCAGCGGCCCCAGATCGTCGGGTCGCTGTCGCCGTCGCGGGCGGCGGACTTCGTCAGCTGCCCGCTGAAGTACCGCTTCCGCGTCGTCGACCGGCTGCCCGAGCCGCCGAGCCTCGCGGCGACGCGGGGGACGATGGTGCACACGGTCCTGGAGCGGCTGTTCGACCTGCCGGCGGCCGGGCGCACCCCGGCGGCCGCCGAGGAGCTGCTGCCGGCGGCGTGGGCGGACCTGCGGGCCCGCGAGCCGGAGCTCGCGGCGATGTTCGCGGACGAGGACGAGCTCGCCGGGTGGCTGTCGTCCGCGCGCGACCTGCTCGCCGGCTACTTCGCGCTCGAGGACCCGCGCCGGCTCGCGCCGGCCGCCCGGGAACTCTACGTGGAGCACGTCCTGGACTCGGGGCTGCGGCTGCGCGGCTACGTCGACCGGCTCGACGAGGCGCGGACAGCGGACGGCCCCGCGCTGCGGGTCGTCGACTACAAGACCGGGCGCTCCCCCGGCCCGGCGTTCGAGAACACGGCGCTGTTCCAGATGCGCTTCTACGCGCTGCTGCTGTGGCGGACCCGCGGGGTGGTGCCGAGGGAGCTGCGGCTGTACTACCTGGGAGACCGGACGTGGCTGCGGGTCGTCCCGGACGTCGACGACCTGCTGGCGACCGAGCGGCGGGTGCAGGCGCTGTGGGCGGCGATCTCGCGGGCGCACCGCACCGGCGACTGGCGGGCGACGCCGAGCAAGCTGTGCGGCTGGTGCGACCACCAGTCCCGCTGCCCGGCGTTCGGCGGCACGCCACCGCCGCTGCCCGAGGCGCCGTTGGCCGACGACACCGCCCCCGCCGTCTGCGAGGCGGAGGGGTAGCGGCTGGCGGGTACGGAACGAGTCCCATACCGCCGCCAGACCGGGCGGGCGCCGCGGATCCGAGGGAATCAGGCACGATGCGTAGGTGCGGCGCGTCTGCGATCGATCGCCTCGGGCCGGCCGAGCCGCCCCCGCCGTGGCCGGCCCGGCCGGGGCTGGGCCGATGACGGCGGCTGGTCGGCGGCCGGGGGTGGGCGAACCGCGTCCCACCGGCGCGGGGGCCGGCGGGACTGCCATCGGCCCGACAACGAGCGGTCAACCAAACGGGCGAGCCAGGCGTCCGACACCCTGGCGGCGCGGCGGCGCTCCCCGCCCGGCGGCCGGGCTGGTGGCCGTCCGCGAGCCTGGCCTGTCCGCCCAGCGGCATGACGACCCGGCCGGCGGCCTCGCCGGGCGAGGCCGGCCGGCGCGGGCAGCGATGGCCACCGAACTCCAGGGCGCGCGAAAGGAAGACCGATGAGCCCAGTGCGCGGACGGGCCGCCGACACCGCGGCGGGCCGTTCGGGTGGGCCGCGCCTGGCCGCCCGGGCGGAGCGGCTGACGAAGGTCTATGGCTCCGGGGACACCGAGGTGTCCGCGCTGCGCGGCATCGACCTGGACTTCCCCCGCGGCCGGTTCACGGCGATCATGGGGCCGTCCGGTTCGGGCAAGTCGACGCTGATGCACTGCCTGGCCGGCCTCGACACGGTCAGCGGCGGCCGGGTGTTCATCGGCGACGTGGAGCTCTCGCGCCTGTCGGACCGGCAGCTCACCCAGCTGCGCCGCGACCGGATCGGCTTCATCTTCCAGCAGTTCAACCTGCTGCCGACGCTGACCGCGGCGGAGAACATCACGCTGCCCCTCGACATCGCCGGGCGTCGGGCGGACAAGAAGTGGATGCAGCTGGTCGTCGACGCGGTGGGCCTGGCCCCGCGGCTGAACCACAAGCCGACCGAGTTGTCCGGCGGCCAGCAGCAGCGGGTCGCCTGCGCCCGGGCACTGATCACCCGGCCGGACATCATCTTCGGCGACGAGCCGACCGGCAACCTGGACAGCGCCTCCGGCGCCGAGGTCCTGTCGTTCCTGCGGGACTCGGTGCGCGAGCTCGGCCAGACCGTGGTGATGGTCACCCACGACCCGAAGGCCGCCTCCTACGCCGACGAAGTGATCTTCCTCGCGGACGGCCGGATCGTGGACACGATGCTCGAGCCGACCGCGGACGCGGTGCTCGACCGGATGAAGAACCTGGACCAGCCGGGCCGCGGCCGCCCGTCCCGCCGGGGCACCACCGCGCCGCGCGCGGCCGGCCGCGACGGCGCGCCCGCCCGCCGCGACACCGGCGGCGGGCGAGACGACGGCGGCCGCGCGGGCTGGGACGACGGCGAGCGCCCGCCGACGCGGCGCCGGCCCACGATGCCGCCCCCGGGCGAGGGGCGACGGTCGGCGACGGGCGCGAACGCCGCCCGCGTACCCACCGGCCCCGGTCCCGCCACGGGTCGGCGCGGCACCGGAGCAGGTGCCGGGGCCGGGGCCGGGGCCGGTGGGTACGCGGATCCCGGCTACCGGCGCGGCACCGGGCCCGCGCGCGACGGCCGCGGCCCGGCCCGGCCCGACCTCGGCGCCGGGCGGGGCGGGCCGCCGCCGGCCCGCGGTGCCGATGGGTATCCGGTGGTCGAGGAGACCGACGAGTTCCCGCTGGCCAGGCACGGCGCCGAGGGCTACCCGCCGCCGCGGCGGGCCACGGGCGGCTACCCGCCCGCCGAGCCGAGCGGATACCCGGCCGGCGAGCCGAGCGGCGGCTATCCGCCCGCGGAGCCGGTCGGCGGCTACCCGGCCGGCGAGGACACCACCGGCTACCCGGCGCCCGGGCCGCCCGCGGGCGAGCAGCAGCCACCCTGGCGCGCCCCGTACCGCCGCGACACCGGTGCCCCTCGCGAGCCGGGTCCGCCGGGCCCGCGCCGCGGCTACGGCGGGGACGACGGCCCCGTCCAGATCGACCCCTACGGGGAGCCCGGCCCCTACCCCGACGGCTACGGTCCCCCGGCCAGTGGGTACGCGCCGGCCGACGGCTACAGCCACGCCGGCTACGGCGAGGAGCCGAACGGCCACTACCCACGGGGCGGCTACCCGCCCGACGACACCGAGTCGTACGGCGTCCCCAACGGCTACGGCGCTCCAGAAGGCGGCTACCAGCCGCGCCCGGCGCCCCGCTCCGGCTACCGGCCGGATGACGCCCGAGGCGACCAGGACGGCCGTGAGGCCTACGAGGTGGACCGTTACGACGGCCGCTACGAGACAGGCGGCTACGAGACCGGCCGGTGGACCTGAGGATGCTGCGCGCAACCCTGCGCAGCCTGCTCGCCCGCAAGCTGCGCCTGCTCCTCTCGGCGCTCGCCGTCGTCGCCGGCGTCAGCTTCGTCTCCGGCACGCTGGTGCTCACCGACACGCTGAACGCGACGTTCACGTCGCTGTTCGCCGGGATCACCAAGAACGTCAGCGTCGACGTCCGCGCGGTCAACAAGGTCGACCCGACCAGCGACGACGGCCGATCCCCGCTGCCGGCGTCGCTCGTCGACGGGCTGCGGGCGAAGTTCCCCAAGGTGGCGGTCGTCGGCCAGGTTAGGGGCAAGGTGGCGCCGCTCGACCCGGCGACCGACAAGTCCATCGCCCAGCCGACCACCCCGGCGATCGCGATCAACTGGACCGGCGGCCAGCCCACGTCGGTGCAGGAGATCGCCACCGGCCGGGCCCCGAACGCCGACGGCGAGGTCGTGGTCGACAAGGCCACCGCGGACCGGTACGGGTTCCAGCTCAACCAGAAGATCGCGATGGATGTCGAGGAACGCCCGGCGTTCACCCTCGTCGGCACGTTCCGGATGAACGGGCAGGACGGCCTCGCCGGCACCCCCGTCACCGCCTTCACCCTGGCCGACGCCCAGCGGCTGATGCTGAAGCCCGACCAGTTCTCCGCGGTCTACCTGGCCTCGAACGACGTCTCGCAGGAGGAGCTGGCGAGACAGGTCGCCGCGGCGCCGCTGCCCCCCGACGTCGAGGCGATCACCGGTCACCAGCTCGCCGACGAGAACGCCACCGCCGTGCGCGACGGGCTGGCCTTCCTGTCTACCGCCCTGCTGATCTTCGCCGGGATCTCGGTGTTCGTCGGCGCGTTCATCATCTTCAACACGTTCACGATGCTGGTCGCCCAGCGCGTCCGGGAACTGGCGCTGATGCGGGCGATCGGCGCGAGCCGCCGCCAGGTTCAGGTCTCGGTGCAGGTGGAGGCCGCGCTGATCGGCTTCTTCGGGGCGACGGCCGGCCTGGTGTGCGGGGTCGCGCTCGCGGCGCTGCTCCAGTCGGCGCTGGGCGCCTTCGGCGTGGAGCTGCCGACCGGCGCCATGGTCTTCCGGCCCCGCACCGCCGTCGTGTCGTACCTGGTGGGGGTGCTGGTCACGTCGGCCGCCGCCGTCGTGCCCGCCCACAAGGCCGCGACCGTGCCGCCGATCGCCGCCCTTCGCGACTCGTACACGATCGCCGCCCGGTCGCTGCGGATGCGGGCGCTCGCCGGTGTCACCGGCGCCCTGCTCGGCGCCGGGGCCGTCGTCGTCGGGCTGTCGCGGCCAGGTTCGTCGGGAACCCCGCTGGTCGGCGTCGGCGCGGTGATGATCTTCTTGGGGGTGACGGCGCTGTCGCCGGTGCTGGCCCGGCCGGTCACCCGGGTCATCGGGGCGGCCCTGCCGGCGCTGTTCGGCGTGGTCGGGCGGATCGGGCTGCAGAACGCGATGCGCAACCCGCGGCGGACCGCGTCGACCGCGTCCGCGCTGATGATCGGCCTCGCGCTGGTCAGCGCGTTCGCCATCTTCGGTCAGTCGATCAAGGTGTCGGTGAAGGACACGGTGACGAACAGCGTCGGGGCCGACTACCTGATGTTCAGCCCCGGGTTCGCCACGTCGTTCAGCCCGCGGCTTGGCCAGACGGTCGCGAAACAGCCTGGGGTCACGGTCGCCGCGATCAGCGGTGGTTTCGCGGCCATAGCGGACCGGGGCACGTCCGACAGTTTCTGGGCGGGCGACCCGGCGGCGATCAGCGATCTGCTGAAGCTGAAGGTGACGTCCGGGGACATCCACCTGCGCGAGGGCCAGGTCGCCATCGACGAGACTACGGCGACCAAGATCGGTGCCCGCGTCGGCTCACCCGTGAAGATCACCTTCAGCAACGGCCAGGAGACGCTGACGCTCGCGGCCACGTTCGCCGGCGGCGGCATCGCGCCCAACGCGCTGCTCACCCAGCCCGCATGGGTCAAGCACGCCGCGGCCGACGAGAACTTCCTCGTCCTGGTCAAACGGGGGCCAAACGCGGACCCGGCCACGGTCCGGTCCGCGATCGACGCCGCGGCGAAGGCGGTGCCGAGCGTGAACGTCTACGACCAGTCCGAGTTCATCGCCGAGCAGTCCAAGCAGGTCGACCAGATCCTCGGGCTCGTCTACGTCCTGCTCGCGCTCGCCGTCCTCATCGCGCTGTTCGGCATCGTCAACACGCTCGCCCTGTCCGTCATCGAACGGACGAGGGAGATCGGCCTGCTGCGCGCGGTCGGCCTGCGCCGCGGGCAGATGTGGGTCGTGATCGTCCTGGAGTCGGTGGTGATCGCGCTGTTCGGCGCGGCGCTCGGGGTAGGCGTCGGCAGCTTCCTCGGCTGGGCGCTGGTGACGGCGCTGAAGAGCCAGGGCATCACGAGCTTCGCCTACCCGACCGCCACGATCGTCGTGGTGCTCATCCTCGGCGGTGTCCTCGGCGTCGCCGCCGCGGTCTTCCCCGCCCTGCGCGCCGCCCGCATGAACGTCCTGCGCGCCATCTCCACTGCCTAGGCCGGCGGGTCACGACCGTCGGCCCGGACGGTGGCGGCTGCTGCCAGGGCTCGGCGCATGCAGGGATGCGCGAACATCCACCGGTCACCCACCTGCCGGATGACACCGCGTTCAGCGGCGTCCTCTAGGACACCGATCAGGTCGGCCGGTGTTCCCAGCTGACGGCTCAGCCACCAGCGGGAGAGCTGGTACCGCCCCCACGCGGTCATCATGAGAGCGCAGCTCAGCGCCGCCGCGGTCACGGCGGCGGCTGTGGCCGGCGTCGAGGCGGGCCCCCAGGGCCAGGTCAGCGGCGTCATCCCGCCCGCTCGGCAGACCGGGCGGGAGACGCCACAGCTCACAGCCGTGATGACCACGGCGGCGGGCACCGTCCAGCGGCAGCGGCGCAGCACCGCGCGGGGCCCGGCCGGCCGCCACCGGCTCACCGGCCCGGACGCCGTCCGGTCCCGCCCCGCGGGCCGCGCATAGTCCCGAATCGCCGGCACCGGCCCGGCGCCCATCCCGGTCCGTGCCAGCATCAGCCGCGTCACGACGACGCCTAGCAGCCCGATCCCGACGGCGGACACCAGCCCGACCGCGAGCCCCGCCATCTCGATCATGATGCCGAGCGTCAGGACACCGCTCAGCACCCCCAGGGCCGTCACAACGGCGGGAACCGCAAGCAAGGTCTGGGTGTCCCACCAGCCGAACTCGGCCAAAGCCTGCGACCGGTCGCGTTCTCGACCGCCGGTGGAACGCTGGGCACTGGCGAGCGGCTGACCGTCGAGGCACAGGGCCAGGTGCGCCAGCGCCCGAAGACGGACCGCGGCGGCGCGAACCGCCGGTGCGGTGGCGTCATCGGGGGCGAGCGCCCGCCGCAGCCGGAGCACCGCCAGATGTTCCTGGACCGAGCCCGCCGTGGGGAATCGGCTCGCGTCTGTCAGCTCGGCAGGTGCCCGCCCGGCCGTTCCCGTGGCCACCCGCCGCTTGCCATAGCCATCGGCCAGCAGGCTCAGCACGAGCGGTGACGTGAGCGCACCGGCGACCGGCCCTGCCGGGTCCGCGGCCGCCCGGTGCAGCAGCGGGTCCCAGGACACGCCATCGGGCCCTGGTGTGCTGGCGGCCAGGTACGCCGCGGCGCCCGCCAGGCCGACGGGGCGGATCTCGACGACCGCGGCCGCCAGCCGCGCGAGCCGGCTCGGCCAGGCCGGTTCGCCGGCCTCCGACGCGCCCGCGCCGCGGCCGGCCGGATCGTCCGCCGGCTGCGGGCTGCGGGCCATCGCCCGGCCGATCGGCGTAGGCGCGTCGACCGGCAGCCGGCGCCGGGCGAGCCCCCACCTGGCCTGGGCGCCGGCTGGCCGCGCGTGGGAACGCGGGGCCGGCGGAGCCTCGACGAGATCCCGCCAGGCCTCCGGGGCGCAGCTCAGCACCAGCGGCAGGCCATCCGCGAGCCAGTCGCCGATCCGGTCCAACGCCCGGGCCCGCCGCTCGGCCGGGATCTCCTCCAGGCCGTCGAGCAGGGGGAGCACCTTGCGCCGCGCCAGCAGCGCCCCAGCCCGGCTCACCGCCGCAGTGCGCCAGCCGAGCCAGGTGTGCCGACAGCCGATCTCGTACTCGAGCCAGGTCGCCAGGTCGTCGCGCTCGGGATCCCACGAGCGCGGGGACAGCAGCACGGGCACCGGGCCGGTGGGCAGCCTGGCCGCGAGCAGGTCGCGGGCCAGCGCGGCGAGCAATGTGGTCCGCCCTGAGCCTTCCGGACCGAGGACGACCAGCCGGTGGGTCGGGATGCGCGCGAACGACGGGGCGAGCCGAGTGCCAGTGCCGGCGAGCCCGTCCGGTCCCTCCGCCCATGCCTCCGGCGATCCGCCGGGCCAGCCGCCGGCGACGTCCCGCAGCAGCGGCCACGGCGGCGCGAGCTCGGGCGCGGCGGCCTGCCACCGCAGGGGGATCACGGGGCCGGCCACAGCGAGGGCGCGCACGTGCGTCGCGGTCTGCTCGGCCAGCCGGGCCGCCAGCGGGTCGGGGACATTGCCGCCGAGCTGCCGCTGCAGCTCGATGTGCCGGAACTGATGGACGGCGCCGACCCGGCGCAGG
This sequence comes from Pseudofrankia coriaricola, assembly GCF_001854805.1. Lineage (GTDB taxonomy): Bacteria > Actinomycetota > Actinomycetes > Frankiales > Frankiaceae > Pseudofrankia. The sequence continues at coordinate 28,862 of NZ_MBLO01000207.1, read as the reverse complement.
ATCTGCCGCCGGTCATGGGCGTCGTCGAGGAAAGCGCCCAGGCGCCAGGGCAGATCGCCCCGCCAGGCCAGCCACAGCCGCGTGACGGTGTACGCCGGCCAAGTCGTGAGCGTCGCGGCACGGGCCAGCCCGTAGGGCACGCCATACCCGAGGCCGACGACGAGCCCGGCCCCGACGGCGAGCCGCGGCGTCACCCGCGCTGGCAGGGCGAACAGCAGGCCGACCGCGGCGAGCAGGCAGAGGCCCGCCGCGCCGCCGAGCAGGACGGCGAGAAGCACGAACCGCCGCCGGTCGCCAGACCTGGCCTGCGCGGGGCCGGCCGGCGCCCCGGCGGCCATCTCGTCCGTGGTGAACCGCGACAGCAGCGCCACGGCCACCGCCGCCGCCGGCCCCGTGGCGAACCAGAAGGCGAGGATCAGGGGGGTGCTGAGGCGCGCCGGGCCGGCGTCGACCACCGCCGAGAGGGCCGACGTGGTGACGGCGAACGTGAGCAGGCCCGTCGGCAGCGCCCTAGTGCGCCGCCGCGTGCCGTCCCGCGCGCGGGGCACCCGCGACCAGCAGACCCGGGATGCGGGTGCGCGCCGTCCCCAGTGCCGCAGCCCGCCGCCGTGCGGAGGGGCGCAGAAGACGAGCCAGCAGATCCCGACGCACCAGCACAGGGACACGGCCAGCACGAGGCCGACGCCCTGCCAGGGCGGCGACGTGTCGAACAGGCGCCGGGCCGCCGAGCCGGCCGCCCCCGTCGCCAGCGCGGCCACCGCGAGCGGGACCCACACCGCCGTGCCCGCCGCGAGCAGCAGCCGGTGGCGCATCGGGCCGGGCACGTGCGCGGCGAGCCGCCACCAGGCGAGGTCCGGGCCGCCGCCCTCGCTTTCCAGATGGTGCGCGAGGAAGCTGAACCAGCGCTGAGCCCGCTCCCGGGTCCAGCCACGCCGGCCCGCCGGGTACTCGGCCGCGATCAGCGCGCCGAGGAGATGCCGACGCACGCTGCCCGGGTCGGCGAAGCCCCGGGTGAGCAGCTCGGCGGGGTCGTCGCGGCGTCCCGTGCCGGCTGGGCGCATATACACCTGGATGGCGAGGGCGAGCGCGAGCGGGTTCGTCAGCGCGAGCGCCACCGGGTGCGACGGCGCGCCGGCCAGCGTGCGCAGGACAGGCTCCCAGCTGTCCAACGTCCGCTGGCCCGGGCGCACGTCGCGCAAGTAGTTCTCGACGACGCCCAGGTCCAGCGGGCACAGTTCGATGCCCGCCGAGCCGGCCAGGCTCGTCTCGGCTCCCTCCCCGGGGCTCACCGCGTCCCGGTACTCCCGGGTGCCGCAGGTCAGGACGAACTCCTGGCCTTGGTCGAGCTGCCTGCTGATCTCGTCGATCGCCGGGCCGCGATACCGCGGCGAGATCTCGTCGAGCCCGTCGAGCAGCAGCAGGAGGCGATGCTCGTCGAGCAGGTCACCGGCGGTCTCGCGGGCGGCGGCGCGGCCGAGGCGGCGCAGTGCCGGGAACCCGCCGATCATCTCCACCAGCCAGGACCGGAAGGTAGGCTCGCCGGGCCGAGGCGTCCACGACGAGATGTGGATCAGCACGGGCACCGCGTCGCCCCGGCCGGCGTCGAGCGAGTCCAGCAGGTCCGCCCGCAGCTGGTAAAGCAGCGTCGACTTTCCGGAGCCGGCGGCGCCGAGTACGACCAGCCGGCGGGTGGGCACCTGGCGCAGGGTGGCGTGCAGATCCGGCCCGCGGGCGAGCTGGCCCGGCCCGGTGGCCCAGGTGTCCGGCGTCGGTGCCCGCACCCCGGACGCGCGGTCGAGAGCCCGCCTGACCAGGAGCGGCCAGCCCTCGAAGATCGCCTCGTCGGCCGGCTGCCACCGGACGGTCGCCGGTCGCAGTGCGTTGTCGCCCCGACGCCGCCCCTCCTCCCGCGCCTGCCGTCGCAAGTCCACGGCCAGGTCGGCGCAGATCGAGCCGAGCCTGTCCGCCACGGGGCCGGGCTCCGGGCCGCGCGCCGCGGGGAGGGTGGGCGGCGCGGCCGCGCGGTGCCCGGCCGGCGGATCTGCGCCCGGCAGCCGCGGCGCCACGGACGGCTTCGCACGGCCCGATACGGCGGCGGCCGTCAGACCCAGCAGGCGCGCCCGCGTCGTGTCGTCGTCATAGCCGAACAGCCTGATGGGGCGGATCTCGCGGAGCAGCCCGACGGGGTCGCAGGGCTCGACCTGGATCGGTAGCAGCGTACTCGCCGGACTGTCCTGGTCCCGTGAGAGCGCGGCGCTCCGGGCCTGGTGGTGCGGGCCGGGCCGCAGGTAGGCGGGCGAGACGAGCGCGATGACCCGGGCCGCGTGTGCGATGCCCTGGTCCGCCACGGCGGCCTGGTAGGTCCCTGGGACCCCGTCCCAGGCCTCGAGCAACACGCGGTAGCCGGCGTCCTCGAGCTGCCAGGCGATCCATTCCGCCCAGATCACGTCGCCGGCCGCGTAGGTGACGAAGAAGTCCCAGTACGGTGACTCCCCCGGCCTCACCCCAATATCATCACACCGTCGCCGAGGGTGATCGTGAACGACCCCGCACGGCCCGGCATCGGGTGCCGCCGCGTCCGGCGCCACGACGTCGCGTCACCCACTACTTGGGTGTCACCCACTACCCGGCGTCACTGGCCCCGGCGGCGCAGGTAACGCTCGAACTCGCGGGCGATGGCGTCGCCGGAGGCCTCCGGCAGCGCCGTCTCCGGCTCGCGGGACTCCAGGGAGCGGACGTACTCGGCGACCTCGGTGTCCCCGGCGGCCAGCTCGTCGACCTGGCGCTCCCAGGCGCGTGCCCGCTCCGGCAGGTCGGCGAGCGGGATCTCCAGGTCGAGCAGGTCCTCGACGCGGCGAAGCAGCGCGAGTGTGGCCTTCGGGCACGGCGGGTTCGCCACGTAGTGCGGCACGGCGGCCCAGAACGACACGCTCGCGAGCTCCGCCCGCGCGCAGGCGTCGGAGAAGACCCCGACGATGCCGGTCGGCCCCTCGTAGCGGGACGACTCCAGGCCGAGGCGGGCCGCGGTCGCCGGGTCGCCGGCGGTGCCGCTGATCGGCACCGGCCGGGTGTGCGGCGAGTCGGCGAGCAGGGCGCCCAGCGTGACGACCATGTCGCTGCCCAGGGCGTGCACCGCCTCGATCAGCTCCTCGGTGAAGCCGCGCCAGCGCATGTTCGGCTCGAGCCCGCGGATGAGCACCAGGTCCGTGTCGGACTTCGGCGGGCGGGCGACCGACAGCCGGGTGGTCGGCCAGGAGATCTTGCGAGCCTCGCCGTCGACGCCGCTGACAGTCGGCCGGTTGACCTGGAAGTCGTAGTAGTCGTCCGGGTCGATGGCGCCGATGACCCTGGCACCGAACACCGTCTCCAGGTGCTCCACCGCCGCGGAGCTCGCGTCGGCCGCGTCGTTCCACCCCTCAAAGGCGGCGACGACAACCGGCGACCGGAGCTGTCCGACACCGGAGAACTCGATCACCTACCACCTCCCGCCGCCCGCCGGCGGCTGCCGTTACGGTGCCACCGTACGTCCTCTCGGTGACACCGCCCGTCGAGCGCCCCATATCGCCCCGCATCGGTGTACCTGGCCACTCGGCCGGTTCGACCGACCGGGCGGGCTGGACTCCGGAGCGCGCCCGGTCAAGTCTGCCGTGCCGGCTGGGTAAGCGCCGCACCGACTGGCGGCTTCGACCGGCTCGTCCCCGGCACGCCCGCCGGGAAGCCCGATTTGTCCGGCTGCGCGCGCCGATTTGCCCGGTTTCCCGGGGGCGCCGGCAGCGTCGGCCTCCCGACCGGGCATCGGGTCCGGCGTCGAGCCGCCGGTAGGCTTCCGGCGTGCGAACCGACCTCGTCCCCGCCCTGTGACCGGCGCTGCCATGGGCCTCCCCGAGCTCCCCGGCCCCCTTGCCGCCGCCCTTCCCGGCTCCGCGGGAGACGCGCCGCCGGCCGCCGTCCTGCTGGACATGGACGGGCTGCTGGTCGACACCGAGCACCTGTGGACGATCGCCGAGGAGGAGCTGGCGGCGAGCTACGGCCGCCCGTTCACCCCGGAGATGAAGCACGCGATGCTCGGGCACGGCGTCGACACCGCCGTGCCGCTCATGCTGTCGATGCTGGGCGTCGACGGGGACCCTGCGCAGGCCGCGCGCTTCCTGGTGGACCGCGCCGTCGAGCTCTTCAGGACCCCCGGTCTGGTGATGCGGCGGCCGGGCGCGCCGGAGCTGCTGGCGGCGCTGCGCGCCGCCGACATACCCACCGCGCTGGTGTCGTCGTCGTTCCGCTCGCTGATGGACCCGGTTCTCGACACCCTCGGCCGCGACCTGTTCACCATCACCGTCGCGGGCGACGAGGTGGCGCGGCGCAAGCCGTTCCCCGACCCCTACCTGGTCGCCGCGGCGGCCCTCGCCGTCGACCCGGCCCGCTGCGTCGTGCTCGAGGACTCGACGACCGGCGCCCTGGCCGGTCTGCGCGCCGGCTGCCGCACTGTCCTCGTCCCCTCGGTGCCGGGCCTGCCGAGCCTCGCCGAGGTGGCGGCCACGACCGAGGCCGCCCTGGCCACCGGGGCGGCCAGGGCCGCGGCCCAGGCAAGGCTGCCCGCCGGTATGGAGCCGGCGCCGGCGCCCGTCGGCGGGCACCGGCCCGCGCCGGAGGACATCGCCGAGCTCTCGGCCCGTCTCCTGCGCGTCGCGAGCCTGCACGACGTCACCCTCGACTTCCTGCGCGCCCTCACGGCGACCGCGCCCCAGGCCACCGCTCCCTAGGCCACTGCTTCCCTAGCAGGGCGCCCCGGCGCCCGTGCATGCCGGGATCTTTCGGCGCGCCGGCAGCCGCGCCCCGCGGTGGGCCGGGCCGTGCGCACGGGCCCTAGGCGCGGTGGGGTCAGAACGGTGGCCAGGGGATGGCGGGCCAGTCGTCGGAAGGCTGCGGGAAACGGCCGCGGCTGCGCAGCCGGTCGACGCGGGCCGCGAGGGCCGCGATCTCAGACTGGGTGAGCAGGTCGTCGAGCTTCTCACCGAACGCGCCGTCGAGCGCGGCGCCCAGGCCGTCGAGCAGGGCGCACTCGGCGGCGTCGAACCGCTGGCCGCGCCAGTTCCACAGCACGGTGCGCAGCTTGTCGTCGCCGTGGAACGTCACGCCGTGGTCGATCGCGTAGACCCGGCCGGACGGCGCGGGCAGCAGGTGAGGGCCCTTGCGGTCGGCGTTGTTGATGACGGCGTCGAACAGGGCCACGCGGCGCAGCCGTCTGTCACCCGCGCGCACCAGGTCGACCACGTCGACGGTCTCGTCGACGTCGATCCACAGCTGCGCCATCCCGACGCCGAACGGGCCGTCACGCAGCACGGTCGGCGGGACCAGCCCGTCGCCAAGCTGCTCGGACAGCTCGTAGGCCGCGTACTCGCGGGCGGCCAGCGTCCCGTCCGGGAAATCCCACAGCGGCCGCTCGCCACGCACCGGCTTGTACACGCAGTGGGCCCGGGCGCCGCCGGCGCTTACCGCGCAGAACAGGGTGGCGTTGCTCGCCTCGACGAGGCGCCCCTCGACGGCGATCTCCCCGGTGCGCAGCAGCTCGAGCGCCGCCTCCGCGGAAAGCCCCCCGGCGTCGCTCGGCTCCAGCCGGGCCGGTACGGCGGGCTCGCCCCGCGCGGCGGGCACGCCCGCGCCGCTCGCCGCGACGGCGCCCGCCGCCGCGGCATCCGCCCGGGCACCGCCCGCCCTGGCACCGCCCGCCCGGGCTCCACCGGCTCCGGCGCCGGCGGTCTCGTCGTCGTCCCGCCGCCCCGTCACGGGCCCAGGGCCGCCCGCTGCCGCGTCCACCGTCCTAGTCTCCCGCCCCGCCGTCCCGACCCCGTCACCTGTGACCAGGACCACCTCACCATCCGTCCCGATGTGCTCGTGTGGCCGGGCTCGTGTGGCCGGGCCCGAATCCCTCCAGGCCCGTTCCGTCGACCGCCCGAGCCTGGGAGGGCCGCGCGCCGACCAGCGCCGCTCCCCACCGGCCGCCGAGGGGGCTGCCCCTGGGCCGTCGACGCGGCGAGGGCTGCCCGTGCCCGCCGCGCGTCAGACCTGCGGCACGACGCCGGCGCCGCCACCGACGATCGAGTCGCTCGCCGCGTCGTCGTCGGCCGGGTCGGCCTGGGCCGGACGGGAGCCGGCCACCTGGCCGTTCGCGCCTCCGGCCTGCTGCTGCCCCTGCTCCTTCGGCCTGGGGAGAAGGTCGTCGACGGCGCCGCCGAGGTCGTTGAGGCGCAGCGCGAACGGCCGGCGCTCCTCGTAGCGGATCACCGTCACCGAGCACGGGTCGACGGTGATCCGGTGGTACATGTCCAGGTGCATGCCGAGCGCGTCGGCGACGATCGCGCGGATCACGTCACCGTGCGAGCACGCGACCCAGGTCGCGTCCTTGCCGAGCCGGGTGTTCCAGTCCCGCACCGCCGCGACCCCCCTGGCCTGGGTGTCGCGCAGCGCCTCCCCCTCCGGCCCGGGGAACGTCACCGCGCTCGGGTGCGCCTGCACGACCTTCCACAGCGGGTCCTTGACCAGGGTGGCGAGCTCCTGGCCGGTCCAGTCGCCGTAGTGGCACTCGCCGAGCCGGTCGTCGAGCTGGACCTCCAGAGGCGGCACGCCCTCGGGCCGGGTGGCCGCGATGTGCGCCGCGGTCTCGGCGCAGCGGTCCAGCGGGCTGCTCACGACCGCGTCCAGCGGCACCCCCGCCAGCCGCGCCGCCACCGCTCGCGCCTGTGCCCGCCCCCGCTCGTCCAGGCCGACGCCGGGCGTCCAGCCCAGCAGCAGCTTCCCGGTCAGCGCGGTGAGCCCATGGCGCACCAGCAGCACCGTCGACACCGGGTGCCTCCCTCGTCAGCCAGCCGGGCCGGCGCGCCCGGGCGTGCTCACGCTACCGACCGGGGCCGACATCCGGGCGGTTCGAGTCGTTGATCGCGCTTGCCCGGAGTCACCCGAGGCGCGTCCCGGGCCCGGCTACGCTGGCTGACATGCACAGCTGGCCGGCCTGTCCCGTTCCCACGCTGCCCGGACGGGGCCAGCAGCCACGGCTCGTCGACACGTCCACCGGCCGGCTGGAGCCGGTCGGCCCCGCCCTGCCCGGTGAGGCCGGGGCAGGCGCCGAGGCGCCGGCGGTGACCATGTACGTCTGCGGGATCACGCCGTATGACGCGACCCATCTGGGCCACGCCTTCACCTACCTCACCTACGACCTGGTGAACCGGGTGCTGCGCGACGCCGGCTACCAGGTCCGGTACGTACAGAACGTCACCGACGTCGACGACCCGCTGCTGGAGCGGGCCGCCCGCGACGGCGTCGACTGGGTCGACGTCGCCCGCCGCGAGACCGACCTGTTCCGTGCCGACATGACGGCGCTGCGGATCCTGCCGCCGCGGCACTACATCGGCGTGGTCGAGGCGGTGCCGCTGATCGTGGACATGGTCGCCGAGCTCACCGCCGCGGGCGCGACCTACTCCCTCGACGGCGACGTGTACTTCTCGGTCGCCGCGGCACCCCGGTTCGGCTACGTCAGCGGCCTGGACGCCGTGGCGATGCGCGCGCTGTCCGCCGAGCGCGGCGGCGACCCGGACCGGCGCGGCAAGAAGGACCCGCTCGACCCGCTGCTGTGGCGGGCCGAGCGGCCGGGCGAGCCGAGCTGGCCGTCGCCGTTCGGCCCGGGGCGGCCGGGCTGGCACATCGAGTGCTCGGCGATCGCCCGCCACTACCTGGGCGACGTGATCGACCTGCAGGGCGGCGGCGCGGACCTGGTCTTCCCCCACCACGAGTGCTCCTCCGCGCACGCCGAGGTGGCGACCGGACGCAACCCCTTCGCCCAGCGGTACGTCCATTCGGGCATGGTCTGCCTCGACGGGCACAAGATGTCGAAGTCGCGCGGGAACCTCGAGTTCGTCTCGCGGCTGCGCGGCCGTGGCGTCGACCCGGCGGCGATCCGGCTCGCCCTTCTCGCCCACTCCCACCGCGAGGACTGGGAATGGACCCCGGCCGAGCTCGCCGCCGCCGAGGCGCGGCTGGCCCGCTGGCGGGCCGCGGCGGCCCTGCCCGCCGTACCGGGCGCCACCGCCCTGCTCGCCGAGGTGCGCGGCGCGCTCGGCACCGACCTGGATACGCCTGCCGCGCTGGCCGCCGTCGACGGCTGGACGGACCGTGCCCTCGCGGGCCCCGCCTCGCCGGGCGGGGACGACACGGACACGCCGGTGCTTACCCGGATGCTGGTAGACGCACTACTCGGTGTAGACCTTGACGTGGTGCAGACGTAAGGGGGCTGGTATATGGCGCCGCACCACCGCGACCCGCCCGACGACGGGGCCGACGCGCCTCGGCCCGCCTTCGACGTCGTCGCCCGGGGCTATGACTCCGAGCAGGTCGACGGGTACATGCACGCGCTGTGGCGGTACTCCAGCGACCTGACGGCGAGGGTGGCCGCGGCGGAGGCCGCGCTGCGCCACGAGCGGGACCGGCGCGCGGCCGACGACCTGGACGCCGCGGCCCGGCTGGGCGAGCGGATCGGACGGATACTCACGATCGCCCAGCAGATGGCCGACGAGATCGTCGCCGGGGCCCGGCTGGTCGCCGAGCAGACCCTCTACGAGGTGGTCAGCGACGCCGGGGCGCACCACCCGATCACCCTGGAGGCGCGCGAACAGGCTGGCAAGCTGCTCGCCGACGCCGTCGCCGAGGCGCGCCGGCTCGCCAGGGAGCGCCACGAGGACCTCGAGGCGGAGATCGCCCGCGCGGCCACGTCGCTGGAGGCCCTGCGCCGCCAGCAGGGCGAGCTGCTCGGCGCGATGCTGCGGCTGCGCGGCCTGGTCGCCTCGGACGACATGGAGCGCGCGGTCACCGACCTCGCCAGGGCCGGCGCCGAAGCGCCGCCCGACGACGCGGAGCAGCCGCCGGCCCGACCGGGCGACGCGGCCCCACCGCCCGCACCGCCCGCACCGGTCGCACCGGTCGCACCGTCGCCGCCCACAGCCCCAGCTCCGCCCACGCCCACCGCTCCTCCTCCGCCGCGCGCGGCACCCGGGGCGGCCACCGGCGCCTCGGGGGCGCGCACCGCGCCGCCGCGTCCGACGACGTCGCCGCCGGGCGAGGCTGCGCGCCCAGCGGGTCCGGGGGGCCTGGGGGGCCCAGCGGGCGCAGGGGGCCCGGCGCAGCCGGCCGCGCCGCGGACCGGCACCGGCCGCCACCGCGCCGCGCGCGGTCCCGCCATGGCCGACATCCTCGACGGCGAGCTCTACCCCACCGACTCCACGCCGGTGACCCCCCCGACCGGTCCCATCCGCCGCGGCGCCGACGAGGAGATCGTCGACGCCGAGATCCTCGACCGGTGAGCCCTTCCGCCGGCGCCTGACGGCCGAGGCCCGCCGGCGCGGCGAGGCACAAGGGCCCGCGGGACGGGGGCGCGCGAGGACGAAGCCGCGGCCGGCGGGGGCGGCGCCGGGACGTGGGCCGGCGGTGCGCGGGGCGGCCCAGGCCGCGATGGAAACGGCCCATACCGACCCCGGCGCGGCGGCGGTCAGGCTACCGGGACGTGGCCCGGGGCTGGTTACGCTTCGGGCATGCCGGACCAGACCTCCCCTGCCCCTGACGCCCGGAGGACCATGGGCGCGCCAGGCTTCGCCACCGCCGCCGTGGGGGCCCCGGCGGACGACCGCCCGCCGGTCCCCGGCCAGGCGCCTCCGGCCGCCGACCCCCCGTTCGCCGACCCTCTGTTCGGCGCGTTCTGCGCGGCGGGGCTGTGGCCGGGGCTCGGGCGGACCACGGCCTCCCGGCTCGCCGGCGCGGGCATCCGCCGCCCCGCCGACGTCGACCTGGCCAGGCTCTCCGCCGTCGAGGGGGTGAGCGGGCCGCGGGCACGCCGGCTGCTGGACTCGTTCCGCGCCGCCTCCGGGAAGTACGAGGTCGCCGAGCTGCTCGCCGCGGCCGACCTGCCGGTGCGCCTGGCCCGGGGGGTCGGCGACGAGCTGGGAGCCCAGGCGGCCGACGAGCTGCGCGCCGACCCCTGGGCGCTGCTGGTCGGCGGGGAGGCCGAGCTCACCCACGCCGACCGGCTGGCCCGGTCGATGGGGCTCGGGCGCGAGGACCCGCGGCGCGGGCCCGGGGTGCTCATCCACCTGCTCGCGAAGGCCGCCGCCCGCGCCGGGGACACGGCGGGGCCGGTCGAGGCGGTGCTGGCGGCGGCCGCCCGCGAAGGCGTGAGCGACCCGGCGGCGGCGCTCACCGACGCCGCCCGGGACGGCCGCCTCGTGCTCGTCGACGACCGGATGAGCCTCGAGCGGTACGCGATGGCCGAGCAGGCCATCGCCGACGGCATCGAACGGCTCACCGTGACCGCCGAGCCGCTGCGCCCGGGCGGGCGGCGCCGCCCGCGCGCCGGTGCCGGGGCGCTCGCGGACGGCGGGCTGGCCCGGCCCACCGACGGGGACGAGGACGACCAGGCGTCGGCACACCTGGCCACCGAGCTCGACTTCGGCCTCGACGACGGCACCGGCACGGGCACCGGCCAGCCGGACGACGCCGGCGACGAGACCGACAGCGCCGCCGGCACCGACAGCGCCGCCGGCGCGCCTGGCGACGACGGCCCCGCCGTCCTCGCGGGCCCGGCGCCCGGCGCGCCGGGCGGTGGCGAGGAGGACCTGACCGACGGGCTTGACGAGGTGCAGCTCGCCGCGGCGCGCACGGCGCTGGCCGTCGGGGTGAGCGTGCTGACCGGCGGCCCGGGGACCGGGAAGAGCCGCACCGTGGCCGCCGTCGTCCGCCTCGCCCGCGCCGCGGGCGCCGAGGTCGCGCTCGCCGCGCCGACCGGGCGGGCGGCCAAGCGGCTCGAGGAGCTGTGCGACGCCCCGGCGAGCACGCTGCACCGGCTGCTCGGCGCGCAGGGCAGGGGCGGCGGGTTCACCCGCGGCGAGCACTACCCGCTCGACGCCGACCTGGTCGTCGTCGACGAGGCGTCGATGGTCGACGCGGAGCTCGCCGCCGCCCTGGTGGAGGCCTGCGCGGACGGCACCCACCTGCTGTTCGTCGGCGACCCGGCGCAGCTGCCGAGCATCGGCCCCGGCCAGCTGCTCACCGACCTGATCGAGTCGGGCGTGGCGCCAATCACGGAGCTCTCCCGGCTGTACCGGCAGTCCGCCGGCGGGGCGATCGCGCAGCTGGCGACGGCGGTGCGCGGTGGCGACCTGCCACCCCCCGCGGGCGGCCCGGACCGGGAGGTGGTCGTCGTGATGGCCCGCTCGGCGGGTGAGGCGGCGCGCCGCGTCGTCCAGCTGGTCACCGACTCGATCCCCCGGGTCCTCGGGATCGTGCCGGCCGACGTGCAGGTCGTCACCCCGGTGCACGCGGGCCCGGCGGGGACGGCCGCCCTCAACACGGCGCTGAAGGCGGCGCTCAACCCGGGCCCGGGGGCGGTCAGCGGGTTCGACGTCGGCGACCGGGTGGTCGCGACGGCGAACCATCTGGACGTCGGGTTCGCCAACGGCGAGATCGGGGTGGTCACCAAGCTCGCCGACCGCGGTGGATTGCTCGTCACGTTCCCCGGGGGCACGCTGGAGGTGCCGGCCGGCGTGCTCGGCGACCTGCGGCACGGCTGGGCTGTGACGGTGCACCGGGCGCAGGGCAGCGAGTGGCCGGCGGTGGTCACCGTCTTCCCACCGGAGGCTGGCCGGATGCTCAACCGCCCGTTGGTCTACACGGCGATCACCCGGGCCCGCGGCCACCTGTCGATCGTGTGCGTGGGCGGCCCGGCCCTGCGCCAGGCCGTGCGTACGGCCGGCGGCCGGCGCCGGGTGACCCTGCTCGCGCCGCTGCTCGCCGGAGCCGAGGCGGGCGAGCCCACCGAGCCGGACGACGACGACGAGGACGTAACGGATGGGGGCGTCGGCGCCGCGGGCCGACGGCAGGTCCCTCGGGTGGTGGCCGGCACGTGACCGAGTCCGTCGAGTGAGCCGCGACCAGTCGGCCGGGCAGCCGCGAACCGGCGGCGCCGGGCGCGGCGTCTGGCGCATGGTCCGGCGGGCCGCGGGCGACACCAGACCAACCGGAACCGGCCGGGGATGGCGGCCTCGTTGGTCTATCCCGGGCCTCGGTAGCGTCCGTGGGGTGAACATCGACCCATCCGCCAGCCCGACCGTGTACCCGTCGGGCGACGACACCTCGATGGCGGCACCAGCCCCGCCGGAGCTGACCGCCGCGGCCGTCCCCGCGCAGGCGTCGATCCACCCACCCGCGGACACCGTGGCGACGGCCACCGTCCCGCGCCAGGCGCCGCCGGTCGACCCCGGCCCGCCGCGCCACCGGGAACCCGCGCCGTCGGCCGCCCCCTCCGTCCCGGCCGCCGGCGTCCGGGAGCCGGCCCCGACGGCGGGCCCCGCGCAGACAGGCTCCCTCTTGGCTGTCACGGCCCCCGAGAGCGATACGGACAGCCCGGCGGACGGCGCGCCGGGCGGGACCGCCGGCGGAGGCCCGGCCGCCGGCGCCGGAGGACCGCTGGGCGTCGCCCACCGCGTCGGCCTGTGGCTGGTGGCGCTCTGGGTGAGGCTGCGCGACCGGGCACGGCGAAGCCCGCTGGCCGCGCGGGTGGGCGGACGGCTGCCGCTCGTGCTCATCGCGGCCGCGGTGCTGGTCGGCGGGGTGCTGCGCTTCGCGACGACAAGCCACCTGTGGCTCGACGAGTCGCTCACCGTCGAGATCGCGCACCGGCCGGTCGGCGGCCTGCTCTCGGCGCTGCGCCACGACGGCGCGCCGCCGCTGTACTACCTGCTGCTGCACGTGTGGATCAAGATGTTCGGCGACGGGGACGTCGCCGTGCGGTCGCTGTCCGGGGTGCTGTCGCTCGGGACCCTGCCGCTGGCGTGGGCCGCCGGCGCCCGGGTGGGCACGCTCGCCGCCGCGTACGGCAACGGCGACGAGGCCACGCCGCGCCGGGTCGCCCGGGCGACGCTGCTGCTGTTCGCCTGCTCCCCGTACGCGATCCGCTACGGCAGCGAGACCCGGATGTACTCGATGGTCGTCCTGCTGGTGCTCGCGTTCGGGCTCGCGCTCGTCCGGTCGCTGGACCGTTCGTCGCCGTGGCGGCTGGCATTACTGACGCTCGCGACGGCGGCCCTGGTCTACACCCACTACTGGACGTTCCTGCTGATCTTCACGGTGGCGGCGTTCCTGCTGCTGCAGTCGCGGCGCCGTCCCCGCTACCGCCGCCCAGCGCTGCGCGCGTTCGCCGCGATGGCGGCCTCCGCCGTGCTGTTCGCCCCGTGGATGCCGTCGTTCCTGTTCCAGATGCTGCACACCGGGACGCCGTGGGCGCCGCGGGTGCAGGCGCAGGTGCTGCTGGACACGGTGTTCGACTGGGCCGGCCCGCAGTCGACGGGGGCGCTGCTGGGCCTGGTGCTGCTCGGCGGGGCGCTCATCGGCCTGACCGGCCGCCCGAGCGGCCGCGAGCTGGTCGTGAAGCCGTCCGGGCGGATGCCGGGCCGCTACCTGGCCGCGGTGTGGCTCGCGCCGCTGACGCTGGCCTACGTGGTGAACATGTTCGGCGGCAGCGCGTACGCGGAGCGTTACACCGGAATCTCGCTGCCCGCCTGCCTGATGCTCGCGGCGCTGGGTGTGTCGATCCTGCCGTCGAAGCGCTGGCGCAGCGGGGTGCTGATCGTCGCCTCGCTCGCGGGCCTCGTCGGTGGCTACCAGCTGGCCCGGACCGAGCGCACCCAGGCGAGCGAGATAGCGGCGGAGATCGCCAAGCAGGCCAGGCCGGGCGACGTCGTCGCGTTCTGCCCCGACCAACTCGGCCCCGCCGTGTACCGGGCGCTCACCCGCCTAGGCGAGACCGACCTGCGCGAGGTCGCCTACGCGGACTCCACCGGCCCGGCGCTCGTCGACTGGGTCGACTACGCCGCACGGATGCAGCAGGCCAACAGCGACGAGTTCGCCCGCTCCCTGAACACGCTCGCCGGCCCCGACCACGCGATCTTCCTGGTCGGAGCCGACGGCTACCGGTTCCTCGAGGGCTCGTGCAGCCTGGTCTCCGAGCAGCTCGGCGTCCGCCGCGACCGCAGCGTCCTCGTCAACAAGAAGCCCCTGTACGAGGGCGCCTGGCTGGAACGCTTCACCACCCTGCGATAGGGCGCCGCCTGCGGGAAGGTCGCTTGCGCGACCGCCCGCGGCGGCGCCTGTCGGGCGCTGAGCGCCCTCCCGGCCTGGTTTCGGGGCTGAGGTGTACGGCCGGGGCCGGCGTGGGGCGGGGTCCAGAGATGGGTCGCGTTGGCAGTGCGCCGATGCGCTGTCACGGCTGGTGGCCGAGTTGCGTTGTCTAGGACGGGTGCGCCCGACGGGGCCTCTTGACAGTCAGAGCCGTGCGACGTCTACGGGCTGGCCTGAGTAGTCCCGGTGGCTGGGGTGGCTGGGGCCAGGGTGGTGGCGATGGCCAGGATGAGGAGGGCCATCGGCAGGGTGTAGTGGTTGAAGAACGACTGCTTGTTCAGCTCGACCACGGTCAGCAGGACCAGCGCGCCGCCGGCGGCGAAGCCGGCCGCGTCGCCCCGCGCCCGCCAGGCGAGCAGGTAGGCCGCCACCAGCGCCACCGCGGTCGTCCCGAAGCCGAGGTTGACGCCGAAGTGGTGCGCCCAGCCGGTCACCGACAGCGAGTGGTCGAGCACCGAGTAGCCGAGATTGGTCCGCACGGCGTCATGGAAGAACGCGCCCGGGTCGTCGAGCACCCACGGCGCCACGAACGCGAGACCGAGCCCGCAGGCCGCTGCGGCGCGCCGCCGGCCGAACGCGGGCCACGCCGCCGCCACCGGGACCAGCAGGACGACGTGCTGCTTGCTCGCCAGCGCCACGGCGAACGCGACGACCGCGAGCACCCCCCGGCCACCGCACGCCGCCCACACCATCACGGCCAGGCAGGCGACCAGCAACGGCTCCGTCCAGGACTGCTCCAGCGCGTAGCAGGACTCCGGGAAGACCAGCACCAGCAGCGGGACGACGGGCACCCACGGCGCCTCTCGCCGGCCGAGCGCCCGGACGGCGTAGACCGCGACGACGAGCGCGGCGAGCAGCCCGTAGCGGACGTCGCCGAGCAGGAGCCGGAACGGGGCGAGCAGCACCGAGGTGGCCGGCAGGTAGGGGTAGACGTCGACGAGCCCGCCGTGCAGGTCGCCGGGCCGGCCGGTCAGCCACACCTGGTGGTACATGTTCACGCCGTCGGGGAGCCCGCGCGCGGACGCCTGGAGCAGGTGGAACACGTCGATCTGGGGGTCGGGCGCGGCGAGCACCGTCGCCACCCCCGCGGCGGCCGCGAGGGCGACCACGGCGTCGAAGACGCGGTGGCCGCGCAGCGCGCCAAGCCCCCAGGTCGGGGCCGGCGGCCAGGGTTCCGGGCGCGCGGCGAGCAGGCCCGCGGCGACGCCGGCCGCGGCGAGCAGGCCCGCGGCGATCGAGCACCAGTCGGCGAGCTCGGCGAACCCGCCGGAGCCGTAGTAACGGGGGTGGCGCAGCACCGGCCCGAGGCCCACCACCAGGGCGACGGCGGCCCACGTCACCCGCCACGACAGCCATGGCGTCGACCGGCCGAGCCGGCGGGCGGCGAGCCGCACGGGCCGGCCGAGCCAGCTCGCCGGGCCCTGGCTGCCGCCCAGCAGGGCGACCGTGACCGCCGCCACTCCCCAGCCGACGAGCACCGCCGACATCGCCCAGCCACCGTAGCGGCCGTCCTTCGCCGCGATCCCGACCGCGAGCGCGCACCACGCGGCCACCAGCCCCGCGACCGGCCTCGTGACCGCCGCCGGCTCGGACGACCGCCCCGGCGGCGCCACCTCGGGCGTCTGGGCGCCGCCACCGAACTGGCCGACAGCGGTGGGCCCGTCCCCCGGCGCCGGCGGGCCCGTCGTCGCGACGTCGGTGGCGTTGGCGGCCCCGGCCCCGGCAGCGGCGCTGGTCTCGACGCCGCCGCTCACGCCGCCGCTCACGCCGCCGCTCACGTCGGTGCCGACGGCCTCGGCGGCCGGCATGCCGCCGGCCACGTCACCGCGACCAGCGCCGGGGATGTCAGCCGTCATGCCGGCTCCGGCGGGCCGCGGGCTGAAGCCCCCGGGCTACGCGGAGGGTGACGACGCGCGCATCGCGGACGGGTGAGGCCATGACCGCACCTTGCCAGACCACGCCCAGACGGGCCCAGACGGGCCCGGACGGCGGTCCGCCGCACCGCGGCCGTCCACCTAGCGGGGCGCCGGCGCGGCGGCCGCGGTGCGGCGGACCGCGCGACGCGGCGATCGACCCGTGGCGATGAGACGATCACCACTGGTACGCAAGGGAAGGCGAGATGGACCGGTGGACAGACGGCGCAAGGGGCGAACCGGTACGCCCCGACAGCCCGTGAAAGACTGGGCGCGCACGCCGGCCGGCGGCCGGCGGCGCCACCTTGCCTGCCCCTCGACGGCGGGCCTCGGGCCTCGGTAGAGCCACTGCCGGGCGCAGCATGGCGCCGCTGGAGGCCACGGCGGCACCACAGCGGACCAGGGCACGCAGGGTCCAAAGGCAGCGGACCGACAAACGAAGGCAGCAGACGGACAACAGCGAGAGTGCCGCGAAACACCCTCCTGCTGGCACGGAAGCCGGGACGGGACCACAGATGGACCCGCCCGCCCCGCGGTGGGAGTGGAAGGTCTCGGGTGGCTCAGGCCCCCCGACGAACAGGGACGGAGAGGACAGACCGTGACGGACGTCGCGGTCCGGCCGGCGGAGCGCATCCCCGAGCCGGTCGACACGCCGGGGCCGCGCCCCGGGCGCGCGGATCGGATCTACCAGGCCGTGATGCTGCTGATCCTGGCGGTCGCGGTCGTGGTGCGGTTCACCGCCCGCCAGGACCTGTGGCTCGACGAGGCGCAGAGCGTCGCGATCGCCAAGATGCCGCTGACGGGCAACGGCCCGACCATGTTCACCGGCCTGCGCGAGGACGGCTCGCCGCCGCTCTACTACCTGATCCTGCACGCCTGGATCAGCCTGTTCGGTGCCGGCAACTCGGCGGTGCGGGCGCTGTCGGCGATCATCAACCTGGTCGCCGTCTGGCCGCTGTACCTGCTGGCGCGCCGGGTCGTCGGGCAGCGGGCCGCCCAGCTCGCGGTGGTCTTCTACATCACCTCGCCGTTCGCGCTGCGCTTCGCGACCGAGACCCGGATGTACAGCCTGATCGTGCTGCTGACCGCGCTCGGGGGCCTGGCCATCGAGCGCGCGCTGCGCAAGCCCACGGCGCTGTCGGTGGCCTACGTGGCGCTCGCGGCCGGCTCGCTCGCGCTCACCCACTACTGGTGCCTCTACCTGCTGCTGACGGTCGGCGGCTGGCTGGTCCTGCTGTGGTGGCGCCCGACGCTCCTGTTCGGCCACGCCGATCGGGCCGGCGCCGGGCGGCCGGACGACGGCCCGTCCGTCGACCCGGCCACCCAGGACGCCGTCGACGAGGGCCTGGCGGCCGCGGGCCTGCCGGCGGGCAGCGTCGCCGCCGACCCGCCCTCGCTGCCCGGGACCGGCGCCGCGGCCGCGAAGGCCGCGCGCCACTCGGCCGCCGGTGCCGCGGCGCGCACTGCCGCCGCCGCGGCCGCCCGGCCGCGGTTCCCCGCCGCCGGGCGGCGCGGGGCGTTCGCCGCGGCCCTCGGGATCGTCTGCGGGGCGATCGTGTTCTCCCCGTGGCTCAGCGAGTTCCGCTTCCAGTCGGCGCACACCGGCACGCCGTGGGGCGAGCCCGCGACCTACGCGGCCATCTCGCACGCCTACGGCCAGTGGGCCGGCGGCCCGTCGACCGTGGGCCGGATCCTGCTGCTGTTCATCACCTGCCTGGTCGCGCTCGGCATCGCCGGGCGGGGCCTCGGCGGCCGGTTCGTCCTGATCGACCTGCGCGGCGGGGAACCGGGGCGCACCCTGTTCCTGCTGTCCACGATGACGCTGCTGGTCGCCGTCACGGCCGGCAAGGTCGTCGGCAACGCCTGGGCCGACCGGTACACGGCGACGGCGTTCGTGCCGTTCCTGCTGGTCGTCGGCCTCGGCGCGACGGTCGTACGCCACAAGCGGTTCGTCCAGTGCACCGTCGCGGTCTGCGCTCTGGCCGGGGTGATCGGCGGCTACACCGACGTCCAGATGCAGCGCACGCAGGCCACCGACGTGGCGTCGATCCTCAAGCGGGAGGCCAAGCCCGGCGACCTCCTGCTGATC
The DNA here is from genome assembly GCF_001854805.1 of Pseudofrankia coriaricola. Taxonomy (GTDB): domain Bacteria; phylum Actinomycetota; class Actinomycetes; order Frankiales; family Frankiaceae; genus Pseudofrankia. The sequence continues at coordinate 10,652 of NZ_MBLO01000207.1, read as the reverse complement.
TGCCCCGACCAGCTCGGCCCCGGCTTGGCCCGCACGATCCCGGCCGGTCTCAAGGTCCACCTCGTGCCGACGTGGGGGCCGCCGGACCGGGTCAACTGGGTCGACTACGAGGAGCGCAACAAGGCCGCCGACGGCGTCAAGCTCGCGGAGCGGGCGCTGGCGGAGGCAGGCAAGGACCACACGATCTTCATGGCCGACTCCGGTGGCTACCGGACCTACGAGACGCTCTGCCTACAGATCCAGACCGAGATCCAGAACAAGCGGCCGAAACCCAGCCTGGAGATGGAGCAGGGCAAGCCGGCTGAGGTGTACGAGAACTACCAGCTCGTCCGGTTCCCACCCGCATGACCGACACGCCGGATGATGGGCGGGCGGCCGGGTCACGACCGCCCGCCAGGTCCCCGTCCTCTGGCGAGGAGACCGCGCCGGGGCTGGACGCCTCCCCCGCGAGACTCGCCGGGGCGGTGCCAGCCGCGGCCGGCACCGCCCCGGCGGAGCCGGCCGGCGGGCGGCTCGCCCTGACGGCGGGCGCCGCCACCAGGGCCGCCCCGTCGAGCGCGGGCGACGTGGGTGCCGCCGACTTCCCGGATCGGGACGGGGCCGGCGACGCGGCCGGGCCCCGGTTCGAGGCGTACGGGCCCGCGGCGGCACGGCCGGTGGAGCGGCGGGGCCCCGGCGCGCACCGGGCGATGCGCCGGGACGCCGAGCGGTCCGGCCGCTACACCGACGACATCGACAACATGCTGGTCGTGCTCGCCGACCCGGCGGCCGCCCGCGGCAGCTCCGGTGCCCGGCAGCGGTTCGGCCTGTCCGACGGCGTCGCTCCCGATGTCGCCCGCGGCGGACGGCTCGCCCGCTGGTACGTGCCCGAGGCCGCCGCCGCCTGGGTGGCCGGCCGGGTCGTCGTCGCGGCGGCGCTCGGCCTCGTCCACTTCCTGGCCGGCTCGGTCGCCGACAACGGCGGCAGGCTCGACCACTCCGGCCTGCTCGGCTGGGACGCCGGCTGGTACGAGAGCATCGCGTCCCACGGCTACGGCGGCGCCGGTGAGGAGAGCCGCCGGTTCTTCCCGCTGCTGCCGCTGCTGGTGCGCGGCCTGTGCGCGCTGCCCGGCCTCGCGGGGCGCCAGGGCGCGGTGCTGCTGGTGGTCGTCAACGCGCTGGCGTTCGCGCTCACCGTCCTGCTCGCCCGGCTGGCCCGGGCCGAGGGGTTCCCGGACCCGGCGATCCGCCGGGTGATCTGGCTGTCGGCGCTGGCCCCGCCCGCGTTCGTGCTGGCGATGGGCTACGCCGAGGCGCCCGCGATGCTGCTCGCGATCGGGGCGTTCCTGGCCGCCCGCTCCGGGCGGTTCGGGCTGGCCACGCTCGCGGGGCTCCTCAGCGGGCTGTGCCGGCCGCTGGGCTTGCTGCTGGTCGCGCCGATGGCGATCGAGGCGGCCCGCGGGCCGCGCTCGGCCAGCCCACGCTGGTGGCTGCCGCGCCTTGGCGCGGTCGTCGCCCCGGCCGCCGGCGCCGCGATCTACGTGGCCTGGTCCGCGGCGACGTACCACGACGGCCTGGCGCCGCTGACCATGCAGCGCGACGCGGCCCGCCACGGCGCCGCAGGCAACCCGCTGTCGGTGCTGTGGGACGCGGCACAGGGCACGATCCACGGCGAGGTCGGCACGGGGCTGCACGTGCCGTGGCTGCTGGTGGCGCTGGTCGCGCTGGTGCTGATGACCCGGCTGCTGCCGGCGAGCTATTCGGTTTGGTGCGCGCTGGTGCTGCTCACCGTGTTCACCGGCTCGAACCTGGACTCCTCGGAGCGCTACGTGTTCGGCGCGTTCCCGTTCGTCCTGGTCGCGGCGCTCGCGCTCGGCCGGCGCACCGTCTGGCCGTTCGCCCTGGCGGCCTCGGCCACGCTGATGACGGTCTACGCCACGCTGGCGTTCACGCTGGCATACGTGCCTTAGTCAGTGCCGGGCCGGGCCTGTGCCCGGCCCGGCGGCTCCACCTCGGGCGAGGTCCGGTCAGGTCGGGAGGTAGCCGGGCAGGCTGCCCGGCCGTCGGCGGCGGCGCAGCACCACGCGCCGCGAGCCGTCGGGGAGCAGCCGCAGCCGCTCGAGCTCCCAGCCTCCGAACTCGGCATGCATGGTCAGGACCGTCTGCGCCGTCCGCCGGTCCGTCCACGGCGGCAGGTACAGCCGCTGGTACTCCAGCTCCATGTGTCGACACGGTAACGGCCAGGTAGATCTCGAGGGTACGTTTCGCGGTGACTTGAGGCCGCGGTGGCACGTCCCACCCCGTGGCATCGCGCAGGTCACAGACCCGGTAGCGGCGCGTCGCGCGATGGTCCACGCACCCGCCTTATCTGGTCACTCTCCGCGCCCAACCCGCGCATTTGCCTTGGCGCGGACCGTGACCGGACCCTCCGGCTTACACATCAAGATTCTTTTTCGGGTGCGGCCCGGCCGTCAACAGCGTGGACAACGCTGTAAGTCCCACCGCCGCCGCGCAATCTGTGGTCGACCACGGTGTCTCAGGGCACGGGCGCGGGTCAGAGCGCGTAGGTACGCAGGAGGTCCAGAACGCGGGGGGCGTCGGGGCCGTGCGTCACCAGCCCCGAGGACTCGGGGGCGAGACGGCGAGCGGCGACGCGGCAGAAGGCACCGGCCGGGCCGCTGACCACGCAGGCGGCGTCGGCCGGGCCGTACTCCCAGCGGGTGACACCGTCCGGGGCGGTCAGCTCGCAACGGACCGCCGGCGCCCGCTCACCGGCGGACGCGAACGCGTACGGCAGCGTGCGGTGCGCGAGCCAGGCGACGTGGCGGAGCCGGTCGGTGTCCGGGAACGGGATCGCGAGCGGCTCGGTGATGTCCAGGCCGTGCGCCCAGTGCTCGGTGAGCCGGGTCGTGGCGAGCGCCGCCGGTCGCAGCGGGGCCGCCACCCACGTGACCGGCGTGTCCGGGTCGGCCCGGCGCAGCACCTCGAGGGCGGCGGTCCTGGCCGCGCGCCAGCGGGCGTATACCTGGGTGGGATCCGCCCGCTCGCGGCTCACCCAGGCGTCCATCGCCTCGTCCACCGAGGTGGTCTCGTCGACCCCGCCGACGGACCGGAGGGCGCCGGCCGGGCCGGCGGCGATGGTCTCGACCACCGTCTCGTCGGTCTGGGCCAGGTGGAGCACGACGTCGGCGACGCTCCAGCCGGCCGCCGCCGAGGGTGCCGCCCAGGACGCCTGGTCGAGGCCGCCGAGGATCCGGTCGAGGTCGTCCAGCTCGGCTTCCAGATCGTCGAAGATCCGCATGCGCGAAGCCTAGGCTCCGGCGCCGCCGCCGCGCCGGAACGTCACCAGCCGGACAGCGCCGAACGCCGCCCTGCCCGCCGGTTCGCGGCGTCGGCCGGCGCCTGGCCACGACGCGGGTGCGCCGGGGTCAGGCGGACATGCGGCTGGCGACGTAGTCGAGGGCGTCGGCGACGCCGCTGGGACTGGCGCAGGCCGCGGCGATCTCGTCGAGCGAGATGCCGAGGACGGTGGCGAGCGCGGCGACGGTGAAGAACGCGGGTGTCGGGATCCGGCCGGACTCGATCTTCCGGATGGTCTCGGCCGACACGCCGGCGAGCTCGGCGACGCGCACCATGCTGCGCTCGCCGCGGGCGGCCCGCAGCAGCGCCCCGAGCCGTTCGCCCCGCGCGCGCTCATGGCTGGTCAGCGGTGTCCGCACCATGCGCAGCATCCTAGTCCCGTGATAATAATACCGGGATAGTTATTGGGGTCGTTAACCGCGTCGTTGCGCGGACCGGGACCACACAGGGGCGAGATCGGGCCAAGACCCGGACCAGCCGGACCAGACGAGCCGGAATGGCGGCGCACGGCCCGGGATGGAGGAGATGAGCATGGTCGAGCTGAAGTCACCGGCGGCGATCGCGGCGATGCGGGCGGCGGGGCAGGTGGTCGCGCGGGCGCTGGGGGCGGCCCGGGCGGCCGCGCACGTCGGCGCCAGCCTGCTGGAGCTGGACGAGGCCGCGGCGCGCGTGCTCGCCGACGCGGGCGCGACGTCGACGTTCAAGGGCTACCTGCCCTCGTTCGCTCCGACCCCGTTCCCGGCGGTGCTCTGCGCGTCCGTCAACGACGTGATCGTGCACGGCATCCCGGACGGCTACCGGCTGCGCGACGGCGACCTGGTCAGCATCGACTGCGGCGCCGAGCTCGCCGGCTGGACCGGCGACGCCGCGACCAGCTTCACCGTCGGCACCGCGCACCCGGCGGACCTGCGCCTGATCGCCGCCGCCGAGGAGGCGCTGGCCGCCGGCATCGCGGCCGCGCGCCCGGGCGGCCGGGTCGGCGACATCTCGCACGCGGTCGGCCGGGTCTGCCGGCGGGAGCGCTACGGCATACCCGAGGGGTTCGGCGGGCACGGCATCGGCCGGCGGATGCACGAGGACCCCCACGTCGCCAACGACGGCCCGCCCGGCCGCGGCTTCCCGCTGCGCCCCGGCCTGGTGCTCGCGATCGAGCCGATGCTGCTCGCCGGCGGCCGGGACCGTTATCGCACCGACCCGGACGGCTGGTCGCTGCGTACCACCGACGGCAGCCGCGCCGCCCACGTCGAGCACACGGTCGCCATCACCGACGACGGGCCCCGCGTCCTCACCCTCCCCTGACCGCCCTCCCCCGACGACCGAAGCATGGGTATACATGGCATGTATACATGCCATGTATAGTCCTGCGCATGTCGATCGGCCACACGCTGCTCGGGCTGCTGGAAGCCGGGCCGCGCCATGGGTACGACCTCAAGCGCAGCTACGACGAACGGTTCGGGCACGATCGGCCGCTGCACTACGGGCAGGTGTACGCGACGCTGTCGCGGCTGCTGAAGAACGGCCTGGTCGAGGTCGACGGCGTGACGCCCGGCGACGGGCCGGACCGTAAGCGCTACGCGATCACCGAGGCGGGCGTCACGGACGTCGAGCACTGGCTCACCCAGCCGGAGAGGCCGGACCTGTACCTGCACAGCGGGCTGTACACCAAGCTGGTCGTCGCCCTGCTCACCGGGCGCAGCGCCACCGACGTCCTCGACCGGCAGCGCGCCGAGCACCTCACGGCGATGCGCACGCTCACCCGCCGCAAGACCGGCGGCGACCTCGCCGACCAGCTCGTCTGCGACCACGCACTGTTCCATCTGGAGGCCGACCTGCGCTTCCTGGAGCTGACCGCCGCCCGGCTGGACGCGCTCCGGAACGCGATCCGGTCGCCCCAGGCCGAGGAGGCCCGGCCATGACCCCCCGCGACCCGTCCGCCCGCGCCGTGGCGGCGTCCGCGGCGTCCGCGGCGTCCGCGGCGTCCGCGGCGTCCGCGGCGTCGGCCGGCGCGCCAGGCACGGGGCCGGCCAGGGTGGGCCTGGCCGGGCCGGCGGACCCCTCGGGAACGTCAGGCGCCCTGCTCGCCGCCGTGGAGCTGCGCAAGAGGTTTGGGGCGACGCCGGCGCTCGACGGGGCGAGCCTGCGCGTCGACGCGGGCGAGATCGTCGCGCTGATGGGGCCGAGCGGCTCGGGCAAGTCGACGCTGCTGCACTGCCTGGCCGGCATCATCGGCCCCGACGCCGGCGAGGTCCACTACGGGACGCGGCGGCTGTCGGCGATGTCGGAGGCGGGCCGCAGCGCGCTGCGGCGGGGCGAGTTCGGCTTCGTGTTCCAGTTCGGCCAGCTCGTCCCCGAGCTGACCTGCGCGGAGAACGTCGCGCTGCCGCTGCGTCTGGGCGGGGTCGGCCGCCGCGCGGCCCGCGAGCGCGCGCGGGCGCAGCTGGCGCGGCTCGGCGTCGACGACGTCGCCGGCAAGCGGCCCGGCGAGGTGTCCGGCGGGCAGGGCCAGCGGGTCGCCGTCGCCAGGGCGCTCGTCACCGAGCCCAGGGTGATCTTCGCGGACGAGCCGACCGGGGCGCTGGACTCGCTCAACGGCGAGGAGGTGATGCGCCTGCTCACCCAGGCCGCCCGGGAGGCGGCCACGGCGGTCGTGCTCGTCACCCACGACGCCCGGGTCGCGGCCTACTCCGACCGGGAGGTCGTCGTCCGCGACGGCCGGACCAGGTCGCTGGCCGGATGAACGCCCCCGTCGTGACCAGGACCACCGCGACCACCACTGGGGCCGCGGCCGGGCGCAGGGCCCGCGCGTCGCTCGCGCAGCTGCTGCTGGGGGCGCGTCTCACCCTGGCCGGCGGGCCGTCGGCGTGGCTGCGCACCGCGATGACGGGCGTGGGCGTCGGGCTCGGTGTCGCGCTGCTGCTGGTCGCGGCGTCCGCGCCCGCGATCCTCGGCGCCCGCGACGACCGGCGCGCCGACCGTGACCCGTCGTCCTACCTCGTCGGAGGACCGCTCGCCCCCAGCGACACCACCGTCGTGGCGGAGCCGTACGAGACCACCACGCACGGCCAGGTGGTCGTCGGGCTGGTGGTGCGGCCGGACGGGGCGCACCCGCCGGTGCCACCGGGCCTGTCCGCCCTGCCCGGCCCCGGTCAGATGATGGTGTCCCCCGCGCTCGCCCGGCTGCTCGACGGGCCACGCGGCGCGCTGCTCGCCGCGCGGCTGCCCTTCGAGCGGGTCGGCGTTATCGGCGCGGCGGGGCTCGCCGGTCCCCACGAGCTGTACGTCTACATCGGGGAGCCGCGGGACCGGCGGCCGGACGCCGCGCCGGGTAGCGGCCAGGGGTTCCGGATCGACCATTTCGGCGCCCCCCAGCGGGACGCGTCGGTGCCGGCCGTGCTGACGATGCTCATCATCGTGATCGTCGCCGTGCTGCTGCTGCCGATCGGCGCGTTCACGGCGGCCGCCGTCCGGTTCGGGTCGCAGGCGCGTGACCGGCAGCTGGCCGCGGTCCGGCTCGTCGGCGCCGACCCGGGGATGGCGCGGCGGATCGCGGCCGGTGGGGCGTTGGCGGGCGCGCTCGCGGGCTGCGCCGCCGGCGTGGCGCTGTTCGCCGCCGGGCGCCCGCTGGCGCAGCGCGTCACGCTGTTCGGCAGTGGCGTGTTCGCGGGCGACATCCGGCCGAGCCCGGCACTCGCCGCGCTGGTCCTCGTCGCGGTGCCGGCGAGCGCGGTCGCGATCACCCTGTTCTCCCTGCGCCGGGTGGTGATCGAGCCGCTCGGCGTGGTGCGCCTCGCCCCGACGACGAGGCGGCGGCTGTGGTGGCGGCTGGCGATGCCCGCGGTCGGCATCGCCTTGCTGCTGCCCCTGCACGCGGGCGGCGAGGAGGTCTTCGGCCGGGGGAAGCAGGCCCAGCTCGCCGCCGGCGTCGTGCTGGTCCTGGTCGGGGTGACCGTCCTGCTGCCGTGGGTGCTCGACGCGGCCGTGCGCCGGCTCGGCCCCGGCCCGCTGGCCTGGCAGCTGGCGGTGCGCCGGCTGCAGCTGGACAGCGCGACGACCGTGCGGGCGGTCGCGGCCGTGGCGGTCGCCGTCACCGGCGCCATCGCGCTGCAGATGGTCTTCTCCGTCGCCGAGGACCGGTTCACCCGCCGCGTCAGCTTCGGCCCGGGCGGCGAGAGTCCTGGCGTGACCAGGCTGATGGTCGAGACCGGCTCCCCCGGCTCGACCGCCGCCGACCTGGGGCGGGCACTGGCGTCCGTGCCCGCGGCGCGCCAGGTGTGGGCGTGGGCCTCGGGCGGGATGACGACCGTCGCCCCGATCGGCGGCGACCAGGCGAACAGCCAGCTGTCCGCGACCCTGGCGGTCGCCGACTGCGCCTCTCTGAGGCGGCTCGCCACCCTGCCAAGCTGCGCCGACGGCGACACCTTCCTCGCGGTCCCGGGCGCCTCCTCGAGCGGCGGCGCGCCGCCCGTGATCAGCCCCGAGCAGCTCGCCGACCCGACAGCCCGCACGCCGTCGGCCGCCGCCCTGCCGGGTCCCGGCACCCAGGTGCGCGCGGGCGGTTACCTGGCCGGCCTGTCCGACGCGGGCCGCGCCTGGGTGATCCCCGCCGGGGCGGGCGTCGTCGCCACCCGTCCGGACGCGCCGGTCAGCACGCTCGTGCTGGCCACCCCGCGCGCCGTCGGCCCGGAGCTCCTCGACACGCTGGTCCCCTACGGCTACATCGACGTCGACCGCGATGAGCCGGACGCCTACGACAAGGTCGCGGTGGCCGCCGCCCGGGTCGACCCGCTGGCGCATGTCCTGGGATTCGAGCGCACGGTCGTCGACCCGATCTTCGGCCAGATCCGGATGTCGATGTATGTCGGGATCGCCGCGGTGCTCGGCATGGTCGGCGCGAGCCTGCTGGTGACCATGGTCGAGCAGCTGCGGGAGCGGCGCCGGGTGCTGGCGGTGCTGGTGGCGTTCGGCGCCAGGCGGCGCACCCTGGCGGCGTCCGTCCTCTGGCAGGCGGGGGTGCCGATGGTGCTCGGGGTGGCGCTCGCGGTCGGCCTGGGGATGGGGCTCGGCGCGGCGCTGTTGCGGATGGTCGGCCTGCCGCCGAGCTTCGACTGGGCGAACATCGCGACCATCTCGGTCGCGACCGCCGCCGTCGTCCTCGGCACGACGGCGGCGAGCCTGCCCGTGCTCTACCGCCTCATGCGCCCGGACGGCCTGCGTACGGAGTAGTTCGGTCTTTCGTCGCCGCCGCGGATCACAGTGACCGCGGGTGAGATCACACCGCGCGGGGCCGCGTAGAGCGATCAACGTCCCGGGTGGCGGGGCTTGTGAGCGGGGCGAGCGGGTATGCAGGTGGCGGCCAGCCGGCCCGCCGCGCCTCGGTCATCCGAGGGATGGCCTGCCCGGGGCGCAGGTCCTCACCGGCGTCTCGGCGACGGGCGGCCGGCGGCCGACCGGCGCTGTCGACCGACACAAGGGCGGCCCCGGGGCGCGGCCAACGGCGACCGTGCCCGCGCCGGCCGGCCGGCCATCCGAGTGGCCCCGTGCGAGGACGCGGCTGGGAACGGTGCTCGCGTCCGCGGTGACCACGCGTCAACGAGAGGACCGTGATGACGACGACCGCACGCGAGATCATGCATCCCGACGCCACCTGCATCGGCGCGAGCCAGACGCTCCAGGACGCCGCCCGCAAGATGCGCGACCTGGGTGTCGGCGCGCTGCCGATCTGCGGCGAGGACGACCGGCTGCAGGGGATCATCACCGACCGCGACATCGTGGTGCGCTGTGTCGCGGCCGGCTCCGACCCGGCGACGACACCCGCGAGCCAGCTCGCCCAGGGCAAGCCGTTCTACGTCGACGCGGGCGCCGACGTGGACGAGGTCCTGCAGCGCATGAGCGAGCACCGCATCCAGCGGATGCCGGTCATCGAGGACCACCGCCTGGTCGGGATGATCAGCGAGGCCGACCTGGCCAGCTGCGGCAAGCTCAGCGAGTCCCAGATCAGCCACCTCGTCGAGGCGGTGAAGTCCGGCCCCGCGGACCGCGTCGGCTGACCGTGTCTCTGGTTCGCTCCGTCCGGGCGGCGCGCTCCGGCCCCTTCCTTGCTTCGCGGCGGAAGGGACCTCCGCGCGCCGTCCTCCTCCGCTCACGTGCGCTCCGGCGACCTCCGCTGCGGTCCAACCCACTTCGCTTCGCTCGTGGGCCGGGCCTCCGCGGAGGCACGCCTGCGCGCCAGCGCGGTCACCTGCCGCGCAACGTCACCAACCCGAAGCCGTGGCACACGCATAGCTGACACCTCGCTCGCTCGTGAACGGGCCTCCGCGGAGGCACGCCTACGCGCCGCATGGTCACCCGCCGCCGCACAGCGGCGATCCCACGCGGCACCCGGGGGGCTATCTCGCTTTGCTGCTGCCGCCCGCGGGCAGGGTGGCGGTGAACCGGACGCCCAGGTCGACCCACTCGATGAGCGCGTCGGTGTCGGCGAGGGCCTCCGGGTCGACGAGCACCCAGCCAGTCATCGCCCGGCCGCGCATCTCGAACGGCCCGACCCCGTCCTGGATCAGCGCGGCCGGGTAGGCGTCCGGCCCCACCCGCAGCATCAGCCCTCGGCTCATCACCGCGCAGATCATTTTCCCGTCGAGCAGGAACGCCAGCCCGCTGAACATCCGCTTCTCGGACAGCCCCGGCCGCGGCCCGAGCACGTCCCTGACCCGCTCCGCGAGCTCCACATCGAACGCCATCGCCGCACCTCCGAGCCGTGACCACCCTGCCCCCGACGCGGATTGTCACGGACACCACCGACAATTCGACTGGGGTGGGATTGACCTCATGCCCACTGCAGGTTGTGAACTGGCTAGGGCGTACGGCGGGCGAGAGCGGAGGAGCACGGCATGCGGGTGGTGTACCTGACCAGGTTCGGCGGTCCGGAGGTCCTGGTCACCGGGACGGCGCCCGAGCCCGTCGCCGGGCCCAGACAGGTCGTCATCGAGGTCGAGGCGGTGAATGTGACCTTCCTCGACACGCTCATCCGGTCCGGCAACGCCCCCGGCCCGCTCCCGGTCAGCCCGCCGATGATCCCGGGCAACGGTGTCGGCGGCGTCGTGACCGCGCTCGGCCCGGACGTCGACCCCGCCCTCAAGGGCCTGCGGGTGGTGGCCAGCACGGGCGGCTTCGGCGGCTATGCCGAGCGCGCCGCCGTCGCCGTCGACAACCTGGCCGAGGTGCCGGGCGGTCTCGGCGTCGAGGCGGCGACCGCCGTGCTCGCCGACGGGCGCACCGCGACCTGGCTGGTCGCGGCGACGGCGGTCACGCCCGGCGAC
>NZ_MBLO01000206.1 GCF_001854805.1 Pseudofrankia coriaricola | reverse complement strand
CGTCGACGGCGCCGCCGGTGGGGTCGGCTCGATGCTCGTCCAGCTCGCCCGCGCCGCCGGCGCGACCGTCGTCGCCGCGGCGGGCGGCGCCCGCAAGGTGGCGCTCGCCCGCGAGCTGGGCGCCCAGGTCGGTGTCGACTACCTCGACCCCGCCTGGCCGGACCAGGTCCGGGCCGAGACCGGCGGCGTCGACGTCCTCCTCGACGGCGTCGGCGGCGAGGTCGGCCGCGCGGCCGTCGACCTGCTCGTCCCCGGCGGCCGGATGATCTCCTACGGGTTGACCAGCGGCTCCTGGGCAAGCGTCCCCGACGAGGCGGCCGCGGCGCGGGGCATCACGGTCGTCCGCGACCGGCCGGGCCCGCGGGACAACCACCGCCACCTCCGGTCGGCGCTCGCCGCGGCCGCGGCCGGCCGGCTGCGCCCGCTGATCGGCCAGCGTTTCCCCCTGGAGGAGGCCGCGGCCGCGCACGCGGCCATCGCCGCCCGCGCCACCGTCGGCAAGACCCTCCTCACAGTCGGCTCCTGAAACCGACTCCTGACGCCGGCGATGGAGAGCTCGGCTTCGGTTCCGGATCTCAGGACGCGGGCGGCCCGGGGCGGATGAGCTGGTCGAGGTGGTAGTTCAGCAGCGTGATCGCGGCCCGCGACGGCCTCATGTCGGCCATGACGCTGCCGCCGAGGCCGGCTGCCAGGGCCATTGTCCAAGTCATGATCTCGTTTGCGGAACATCCTCCGCGAAGCGGTTGTCGGGCGACGCGGCGGCGGTTCGGGTCCGTCAGGGCAACCTTGACGATGCTGGCCGTCAAGATTAGCCTGACGCCATGGCGACTACACGGACCCCGGTGCCAGGCGAGGGCCGGCTGGAGAAGTTGTGCTGCTCGTTCTGCGGCAAGGACAAGGCCGTGGTGACCAAGCTGGTGGCCGGCCCAGGTGTCTACATCTGCAACGAGTGTGTGGACCTGTGCAACACGATCATCGCCGACGAACCCGCGCCCGCGTTCGGCGCGTGGGACGAGCGGCCGGACGACGACCTGCTGGCCGGCCTGGCCAAGGTTCAGGCGGTTGTGGCCCACGCCGATGCCGCCGTCCATGACTACGTGGACGTCCTACGCGGCCGGGGAATCAGCTGGACCCGGATCGGAGCGGCGCTCGGCGTGTCCAAGCAGGCGGCCTGGGAGCGGTTCTCCGGCGAGGACTGACGGTCGTGGGTACGGGAGACGACGGATCGCTCCGGCGCTCCCCTCCGCCCGTTATCTCGCCGCCGAGCCGGCAGCCACGTCATGGTCGTCGCGTGGGCAGCGGTCGCAGCGCGGGCCAGCGAGTGAGGATGGTGTCGCGCATGGTCGCGGCGAGCTGTCCCAGTCCTTCCAGCTCGCCACCGTGAGCGGCCAACTGGCTGAGGACTCCGAGGCGATGGGTGAGCCGCTGGCGGGCCGTCGCCGTGCCCCAACGCCAGTCACGGCCTGGGATCCTGGCCAGGTGGTCAGCGGTCCCACGCCGGGCCCGCTCGACCAGCGCATCGCCTCGTAGCAGCCAGCCGGCACACGCGTCGACGAGATCGCCGGAGAGATCGAGACCGGTCTCCTGGCGCCATGCCGCGCGGTAGGCGGCCTCCGCCGCTTCTAGCGATGGCCGCGGCGGGGCGGTGACGCACCAGCAGGTCGGGAACCCGATGCGCAGGTAGGCGAGCTCGATGAGCCCGTCGCCCAGCGCCGCCTGTTCGAAATCGATGAACCTGACACCGCCGCTGGTGTGCATGTCATTGCCCGGGCAGGGGTCGCCGTGCAGCAGGGCACTGCCCGGCGAGCGGGCCAGACGGTTCACGACGTCGTCCAGCTCGGTGCGAACTCCGGCGGGCACGGTGACGCCGAGCGCCTCGGCAAGCCGGAGGAAGGAGTCGACGTCGTCATGGGTCGGGCCGGACCAGGCCGGCAGGGCGCCCGTGTCCTCGGCTCCTGTCGAAGCGTGCAGCCGGGCCAACGCTTCGGCGTAGTCGACCACCCAGTCCTCGCGCGGGCGCCGATGTTCCAGATATTCCAGGACCAGGACTCGCTCGTCCGGATCGGTACCGAGCAGCATCGGCGCCACGGGCGGGTCAGCGCGGGCCGCGAGCTTCAGCGCGGCCACCTCGCGGGCGTATCTCTCGGTGGCCTCCGGCGCGTCGATGAGCTGCTTGACCACTACGGGTGTGCCGGACAGTTCCACCCGCCACACCCGCGATCGCGGGCTGCTACCCAGCCGGCGGGCCCGCCGAGGCGAGCCCAGCTCGGCCCACAGCCTCTCCCCCACCGGCAACGGCGACGCCAACCACATGGACCCCATCCTGGCGAGTGGGGGCGGCGCACCGCCAAGACGCCCTGTGACCCGGCCAACCGAACTGCCACAAGATCGGACGCACTCTCGTAACCCCGGTGTAGCCGTGGCTGGCAGGCACCGGAACCGTGACGTGACCCGCTCGGAAGCGAGATGGCGAAAACCCGCCAGACACGCCGGGCCGTCGACCGAATCATCGAGGCATGACCACGATCACCACCGCCTACCGCCTCCAGCCGATCGATCCCGGCGAGGCCGACCGGCTGCGTGCCACCAACCCGGACGCGCCGGTGTACACCGTCGACGCCTATCCGGGCTACCCGTGCCGGCAGTGCCTGCGGGACGCGGCCCTCGGCGAGGAGGTGGTCCTCGTGTCGCACGACCCGTTCACGGCCGACAGCCCGTACCGCTCGGCGAGCCCCATCTTTCTGCACCGCGCCCCCTGCGATCCCCCGCAGGACCCGCACGCCCTCCCGACGCAGCTCACCGGCCGGCAACTGTCTGTCCGCGCCTTCGACGGAGACGCGATGATGACCGACGCGGCCGTGATCGCGGGCACCGACCTCGCCGCGACACTCGATCGCTTCTTCGCCCAGGAGGCGTGCGACCACGTCCACGTGCACAACGCGAGCCGTGGCTGCTGGGCGACCCGCGTCGACCGCGCTCGTTGACCGCGACGAGCGCCGGCCCGCCGGACCGCGGCATTCGTGGTGCCGGACGAGGGCACCGGTCAGGAAACCGCATCCCCGACGAACTCGAGCAGGGCCTTCCACACGCGCGGCCGCTGGATCGCCTTGTCGAGTGTTCCATGGAATGCGTGGTAGGCCGTCACGTCAGCTCGCGAGCGTCGCTCGCTGGCTCTTCTCGGCTTGGCTACCCAGCGGATGTACATCGACCGAACCTCGGGAGCCTGCTCCTCCCACTGCGGCCACGCGTCCGCGCGGCTGAGCGCCTCGAACAACTCGTCCGGCACCGAGGTACGATCATCTTCCACGACAGCGATAATCCATCAATGTCGGAGTGGTCGAGTGTCATGTACATGACTGAGCCCACCGGGACCCGCTGGGCCGCCCGCTACGCCGCCGCCTTGGTCGCCCTGAACGTCGCGGTCGTGAAGGAGACCTGGATCTGGCCGTCCGTGAGGGTCGGGCCGAAACCGGTGGGCGAGCCGCCGGCGAGCTCGGCGCGCAGGTCGGCGTAGACGGCGTCCCGGTCGGCCACGTCGGTGAGGATCCGTTCGAGGGGAAGGCTCCCGGGGCCCACGACCTCGTCGTGCTCCAGCTCGCCGAGCTCCGACCGCAGCAGTTCCGCCAGCTCCGGGTAGAGCAGTGCGCTGGCGTGCGACGGGTCCATCTTGCGGTGCAGCGCGTCGAACGGCTCGCGCAGCTCGGCGCTGGGCGCGATCATGTCGGAGATCGCCACAGCCCCGCCCGGCCGGCACACCCGGACCATCTCGGCGACCGGCGCGCCGGGCCGCGGGAAGTGGTGCAGCGCCGCCCGGGACAGAACCAGGTCGAAGGAGCCGTCCAGGAACGGGAGCGCGCTGGCGTTGCCCTCCTGCAGGAGCACGTTCGTGATGCCCGCCACGGCCAGCCGCTCGGCGGCGAGGCGCAGCAGCGGGCCGGTCAGGTCGATGCCGACGACCTGCCGCACATGTGGGGCGACCTGTTCGGCGAGATGGCCCGCCCCGCAGGCCAGGTCGAGAACGATCATGTCGGAGTGTAACGGGCCGAGCCACGGCGGCGGCGGTGCCGCCTGAGGAGCGGCGAAGACCGCGGTCTCGCCGCTGAACAGCCGGGTCTGCTGGCCGAAGGACCGCCGCACAGTGGCGTCGTGGGCGGAGGCGGGCTCGTGGTCGGAGGTGGGCTCGTGCGCGGCGTCGCCTGTGCCGGCACCGGAGGTTTCGCTCATACTCTGAGGTGTACCGCTTCGCGAACGTGTCCGTCTCTGCACGTTCGGTCGCGAATCATGCTCAAACGGCCAGGCTGACTGCGCCCGGGCCGGACCCGCCTCCCACCCGGTCATCGAGCGGCAGGCGGCGAGCTACTCCGGCCCGTCAGCCGACCGCCGCACAGCCACTCGCGTGGCGACGCACGGCAGCCTGACCGGCGGTGGGCCGGAGCCGACGCCGGGGCCGGCGCGGCGGACGGATCCGCCGCGCCGGCCCCGGCACGGGTCTGGCCGTCAGAACGGCCAGTCGCCCCGGCGGCGGCTGTCGAGGTGGCCGAGCATGGTGAAGCCGGCGTCAGAAAGACCGCCGACGGTCACCCGGTTCGGCGCCGCCGCCACGTGGGCGGCGCGGTAGCCGGCCACGTTGAACGTGACGATCGGGACGTCGGGCAGGTTGTCCGGGCTGTCGTGCGCCTGCTCGTCGGTCACGATCACCACCCGCGCGTGGCCCGCGTAGGTGTGCCGCAGCGTCGTCCAGGTCAGCGTGCCACCCAGGTCCGCCTGCCCGTGCTTGTCGACGAGCGGGAGCAGCGAGCCACCCTTCGGCAGCCGCACCCGCTGGTGCTTCGGCTTCAGGTCGTTCCAGCCGCCCTCCGCGCCGTAGACGTAGACGTCCGCCTTCTCGGCGCGCAGGCCGACCGCGAAGCCGAACAGCGCCGCAGCCTCCGCGCGGGTCAGCGCGGAGCGGGCCGAGAGCGGCGCGGCCATCGAGCCGGACTGGTCGACGAGCACCAGCGTGCGGCCCGGCAGCGACGGGACGTTCGCCAGCGAGTGGCTGACCGCCTGCTCCAGCGGCCACGCCCAGCGGGCCGACGGCGCCGTCTTGTACGCCGCGAGGAACCGCAGCGGGAACATCCGCGACGCGCGGACCTGCTCGGCATCGGCGAGCCGCGCCGCGACCTGGCCCGCGACCTCGTCCGAGACCCCGGCCTCGTCGAAGTTCCGCAGGTTGCGGATCTGTGCCATGAGGCCCATCGACGGGATCATGGCCGACCAGGCGGTGGCGTCCATCGGACCGCCGAGCCAACCGGCCAGCGCCTCCCACGTCATCCCGGCTCGCGCGAGCCGGTCCGGCGCGTCGGCGCCCCACGACCGCAGCGTGTCGGCACGGTCCGCCGCGGCGATCTCCTCCAGCGCCACGCGGGCGCGCAGCATCGGAAGGTTCTCGGTCGCGACGGCGTCGTCGTGGTGACGGCGGTCGAGCAGGTAGCGGAACAGGTCGTCCTGCCAGGGGGCCGACGGGGTCGGCCGGGCGAGCTCCACCACGTCGCCGAGGCGGAACGCCTGCCGGTGGCCGTCGTACTTCAGCGCCGCGCGCTCGGTGAACAGCCGCGTCGCCGCGTCGGCGACACCGCGCTGCACACCGCCCGGCAGGCTGTTGCGGCCGGGACGGCGCCCGGCGAGCCAGTAGGCGGCGAACTCGCCAGGCTCGTCCGCGCGTCGCAGCGCGCCCGCGATGACCGAGCGGACGGTCGGCGCGGCCGCGCGGGCGGCGTCGGGCAGGGCCGCGAGCGCCCGGGCGTACTCGGCCGCGGCGATGACCGACGCGGTGCGCAGGTTCGCGCCGTCGCGCAGCCAGGGGATGAGCCGGGCCACCCACGCGGCGTCCTGGGCGACGGCCTCCCAGAGCAGGCTGACGAACCGGCTGTCCCGGTCGCGGCCGGCCTCGTAGATGGTGTCCTCCGAGACGAGGTTGGTGATCGCGAGCGTGAAGAGCTCACTCTTGACATCACGCGCCCAGCCGGCGCCGCCCTCGGCGGTCGCGGTGCGCTCGCCGGTCGTGCGGACCGGGCCGGTGGCGCCGAACCGCGCGGCGGCCTTCACGAGCTTTCCCACAGTGTCCCCTTTCCCACGGGAACGCCACGCCGGAATTCGCCGCGGCGGTACCGAGAACCAGATCGGGCGAGGACCAAGGCGTCCTGGTCCACTAGACGACGAGACCCGAAAGTCCCGGCGGGATTCGAACCCGCGTTACCCCGTCCGCAGCGGAAGGAACCCCACCCTGCACTTCGGTACCGCCGTGGCGCGTGACGGTGTCGAGGACCAGGTCGGACGGCGTCTGCCCCCAGAAGGGCATAGCCCCAGGGGTGGGGCTACAAGGAGTCGAACCCAGAAGTACGCCAGCCAAGCACTTCGACACCGCCCCGGATGAAGATGCCGAGAACCAGGTCCGGGAAGCTGTTGTCTACTGCTCTGCCTTCTGAGCTACCCGACGGCCAGCGACCGCCGAGGCGGGACTCGAACCCGCGACCCGTAGATTAGAAGTAAGCCTACCCGTTCACTTCGGCACCCAATATCCAGCGGTGGCGTCCGAGAACCAGTACGGCCGAAGGTGGGATCTTCTTGAGAGGAAGTAACCCTCGGCCTTCACTTCGGACAAGACAAAGAGTACGACCCGGCCACTCTTCTCGAAACTGGTTTTTGCTTCGCCCCGGGACGCGCCGCTCGATGCCCGCCTACTCCTCTGGCGGCGGTTCCGGAGGCGGGGGCGCGAGGGAGACGATGCGGCCCTCGCGGAGACGGTGGGCGAGGCCAGTGTGGCGGCGCCCGGCGGAGGCGGCGCGGACGGCGCGGCCGATGGCCTTCTTGGAGCCGACGAGGACGACGAGCTTCTTCGCGCGGGTGACGGCGGTGTAGAGCAGGTTGCGCTGCAGCATCATCCAGGCGCTCATCGTCACCGGGACGACGACGGCCGGATACTCGCTGCCCTGGGAACGGTGAATCGTCAGGGCGTAGGCGTGGGTCAGCTCGTCGAGCTCGGCGAAGTCGTAGGAGACGGTCTCGCCCTCGTCGGTACTCACCGTCAGCGTCTGCTCGACCGGGTCGAGGGCGGTGACGATGCCGAGGGTGCCGTTGAAGACGCCGTTCGCGCCCTTGTCGTAGTTGTTGCGGATCTGGCTGACCTTGTCGCCGACGCGGAACACTCGCCCGCCGAAGCGGCGTTCCGGCGTTCCCGGCCGGCTCGGGGTGAGCGCCTCCTGCAGCGCGCCGTTGAGGGCGCCCGCGCCGGCGGGGCCACGGTGCATCGGGGCGAGCACCTGCACGTCGACCCGCGGGTCCAGGCCGAAGCGACGCGGGATCCGGTTCGCGACCACGTCCACGGTGATCTTCGCTGCGTCCTCGGCCTCGTCGCAGGCGAACAGGAAGAAGTCCGCCAGGCCCTGCACCTGGGGGAACTCGCCGGCGTTGATCCGGTGCGCGTTGCTGACGACGCCGGACTGGGCGGCCTGGCGGAACACGTGGGTCAGCCGCACATGAGGCACCGGCGTGCCGGCGGCGAGCAGGTCGCGCAGCACCTGGCCGGCGCCGACCGACGGGAGCTGGTCGACGTCGCCGACGAGCAGCAGGTGCGCGCCGGGCGCGACCGCCCGGGCGAGCTTGTTCGCGAGCAGCAGGTCGAGCATGCTCGCCTCGTCGACGACGACCAGGTCGGCCTCGAGTGGGCGGTCCCGGTCGTAGGCGGCGTCGCCGCCGGGGCGCAGCTCCAGCAGCCGGTGCACGGTCGCCGCCGAGTGGCCGGTCAGCTCGGTGAGGCGCTTGGCCGCCCGGCCGGTCGGCGCCGCGAGCACGACCTTGGCGCCCTTCGCCGTCGCCATCTCGACGATCGAGCGGACGGTGAAGCTCTTCCCGCAGCCCGGGCCGCCGGTCAGCACCGCGACCTTCCGGGTGAGCGCGAGGCGCACCGCCTCGTCCTGCGCCGGGGCGAGGTCGGCACCGGTCCGGCCGCGCAGCCAGCGCCGCGCCGCGTCCCAGTCGACCGATCCGAACGCCGCCAGCCGGTCGTCGTCCGCCGCCAGCAGCCGCAGCAGCTGGTTGGCCAGTGACACCTCGGCCCGGTGGAACGGCACCAGGTAGATCGCGGCCACCGGCTGCTCCGGGTCGTCGCCGGGGATCTCCTCGCGCTCGACGCCGCCCTCGGTGACCAGCTCCGCCAGCGCGTCGATCACCCCTGGCAGCGCTACCTCGAGGATCTTCGCGGCGTCGGCGAGCAGGCGCTGCTCGGGCAGGTAGCAGTGCCCGTCGCCCGTCGACTCGGACAGGGTGTACTGCAGGCCGGCCTTGATCCGCTCAGGAGCGTCGTGCGGGATGCCGACGGCCTGGGCGATCGTGTCCGCGGTGCGAAAGCCGATCCCCCACACGTCGCTGGCCAGCCGGTACGGCTCGCGGCGCACGACGTCGACGGACTCGTCCTTGAACTTCTTGTAGATCTTCACCGCGAGCGAGGTGGAGACGCCGACGCTCTGCAGGAAGACCATCACCTCCTTGATCGAGCGCTGTTCCTCCCAGGCGGCGGCGATCGCCTTCGTCCGCTTCGGGCCGAGCTTCGGCACCTCGATGAGCCGTTCGGGCTCCGTGTCGATGACGTCCAGCGCGTCGACGCCGAAGTGGTCGACGATGTTCTCGGCCAGCCGCGGCCCGATCCCCTTGATCAGCCCGGAGCCGAGGTAGCGGCGGATGCCCTGGACCGTGGCCGGCAGGACCTGGGTGTAGTCCTCGACCTGGAACTGCCGGCCGTGCTGGGGGTGGCTCCCCCACCGGCCCCGCATCCGCAGGAACTCCCCCGGCTGCGCGCCGAGCAGCGAGCCGACGACGGTCACCAGCTCCCCGCCGCGCCCGGTGTCGACCTTGGCGACCGTGTACCCGGTCTCCTCGTTGGCGAAGGTGATCCGCTCCAGCACGGCGTCCAGCAGCGACCATCGGACCGGCTCACCGGAGCCGGGGGCCGACGCCGGCGACCGGCCGCGCCCGGCGAGCTGGCCACGCTCGGGCTGACTGCGCGCAGTCGCCTCAATGGTCACCGCTGGGACCCTCCCTCGCCGTCACCCGCGGCCGCGCCTCCCCGCCGTCGCCGCCGCGGCCCTCACCAGGGCCGGACCAGTCGCGGAGGCCGGCCGTCCTCGCCTCTGGATCAGCGTAAGGGCCGCCTCCGACGAAACTGCCTGGCGCCCGGCCGTTCCACCGCGGACGCTACCGGGTCAAGCGCGGCACAACGGCCAGCCGAGCGGGGCTGTGGACACCGGGAGCGCGGGACCACTGCGTACCAAACCGTCGCAGACCACCGGTAATCTGCGCGCCTCAACGCGCGCCGCGGGACGACGGCGCCGGGGCACCCTCCTCGCGTCAGAGTCAGAGTCAGAGTACCGACAGTGACGACGGATCCCCAAAAGTGTCAAACAGGGGACCTATCGCGCGAATCGGTGTTAATAGCCGATATCGTCCGCGCCACAGTCCGCGCACCGCGACCGTCGGCGGGCCGAGCGGAGCGGCGTCGGCGCAGCCTCGCCCGCTCCCCGGTCCGCCCGCCGGCGGTCGACGCGCCCGACCCGATGGGTGGAACGAGACAACCGTGGCCGACGAGACCCCGCCGACGCCGGGACCCTGGCCCGCGCAGACTGGCCAGTCGGGCAGGCTACTGTGGCGCCGCCGGCCGGGCCTGCCCGGCCCGGGAGCCACGGGCGGCACGCCGGCGCCAGCCAGTTGGCCAGCGCCGGCGGAAAGCCCGGTCCACGGCGCACCCGATGCGAACCCGCCCTACCCGCCCGCCCAGCCAGGCCCGCCCGGTGGGCCATCGGCCCAGAACATGACCCCGGGCGCGGGTGCGCCGCCGGCTCCCGCGGACGGGCCGCCGATGCGGATACTGACGCCGCAGGCACCACGGCCGCCGCGCTGGACCCGCGGGCGCTTCGTGGCCTGCGTGGTCGGCGGTGTCGTTGTCCTGGTCGTGCTGCTGGTGGCCATCGGGGTGGCCGTGGGCGGCGGCGGGGACGACGAGAGGGACGTGGCCGCGTCCACCGCGGGGCCGTCCGGCACCGCGTCGCCGAGTCCGACCGCCGAACCCGAGCTCACCGGGCGCCGCTACCAGCTCGGCCACTGCTACCTCTGGGACCGCGGCGGATCCTCGACAACGGTCGACGACGTCTCCTGCGACAGGCCGCACCTGTTCGAGTCGGTCAGCGACGATCCCGCCGACCTCAGCGCCGAGTTCCCGGCCACTGCCGCCCGCCCGCTGGCCGACGACGAGTGGTCGAGCATCTACGACCGGTACTGCCGGACGCTGGTCGAGGCGTACCTGGGATATCCGCTCGATCCCCACGGCCGGTTCTCCATCCTCGCGATTGTGCCGAGCGTGGCGGGCTGGATCCAAGGCGACCGGAAGATCCGCTGTGGCATTGGCGCCTACGCCCCCACACCCGAGAAACCCGACAACGACCTGTCCGCCGGCTCCGCGAAGGGTGCCGACCAGTCGAGGGTCTACCCGGTCGGCACCTGCCTGGCGAAGGACACGACCGGCACCGGGCCGGTGGCCTGCTCCACCCCGCACCAGCACGTGGCGATCGGCGACATCCGTTTCACCGACCCTCCGGGCGCCGCGCCGCCGTCCGACGCCGCGTTCGCCGAGCGGGCCGGCCAGCAGTGCGCCGCGGTCGCGCGGGCGTTCTTCGGCCCATCCTTCCAGCAGACCTCCACGGTCAACATCAGCTGGTTCAACATCGCTCCGGAAAGCTGGCAGGCCGGCAGCCGGTCGGTCAGCTGCCTCGTCAGCTACTTCACCGACGCGGGCGAGCCCCGCGCGGTGACCGGCGACGCCCGCAACCCGGTCCCGGCCTGACCATGCGTCCCGCCCGCGGCGGCCGATCGGTCCAGCCCCAGCCCGGTACCAGGTCGCGGGCGGGACCGATCGGCCGTCCGCCGTCGCTAACGCGGGCGGTGGGTGAGCACGAGGGCGTACCCGAGGCAGCCGAAGGCGGCCGTGGTCGCGGCTGTGCGGACGATGTTCCAGCGGATCCACGCGTCCTCGAAGTGGGCTCGGACGGCCGCCAGGTCGGTGATCTGGTCGACCGGCCCGGCGGCGTCGAGGGCGTCGTTCAGCGGGACGTTCGCCGCGACGGTGACCGCGAAGGCGACGACGTTGAGCGCGAGCCCGGCGGCCACCCACGGCAGCGCGGAGCGGCCACCGGCCGGCAGGTGCGCGGCCCCGGCGGCGAGCGTGAGCAGCGGGGCGCCGACGAATGCCAGCAGGAACCAGCCATTGATGATCGCGATGTTGATGGACTGCATGGTGCTCACGAACGTGCGGGCGTCGGTGGCCCGCAGCCCGGGCATCACCGAGCAGGCGTACGCGTAGTAGATGCCCGCCATCAGCCCCGTCGTCAGGGTCGCCGCCAGCAGCGTCCCGATCCGCGCGCCATTCACGGTTGTCTCTCCTCTGGTCCGGTGGGCCTGGCCCGGATCGCGGTCGGGGGAGGCCGACGCGCCAGGTACACCTCCATTTGGCCGCGGCCGGGCGGGCGTGACCATCGCCGAGAGGCTCCCGTGCATATGCCGTCGTCCACGCGGGCGGTCGATCTAGACTGCCGGGTGTGGACGCGCTCGCCGGCCTGTTGGACGGTGCCCGGGCACGCGGGGCCTTCCTGCTGCGGGCGATGCTCACCTCGCCCTGGTCGCTGCGGATCCAGGACCGGGCGCCGCTGACGGTCGTCGCGCAGTGGCGCGGCGAGGCCTGGTTCTCCCTCGACGACGCCGGGCCGCCGACGCGGCTCGGGCCGGGCGACGTGGCGGTCGTGCGCGGCCCGGATCCGTACACCGTGGCTGACCATCCGTCGACCCCGCCGCGAGTCGTGATCCACCCGGGCCAGCGGTGCACCACGCCCGACGGCGTCGACCTGCACGACGTCATGGGTCTCGGCGTGCGGACCTGGGGCGACGCCCTCGACGGCGAGACGGTGATGCTGGTGGGCACTTACCAGATCGCCGGGGAGGTGAGCCGGCGACTGCTCGACGCGTTGCCGCGGCTGCTCGTGCTGGCGGGCGACAGCTGGGACAGCCCCGTCCTGCCGCTGCTCGCCGACGAGATCCCCCGGGACCGGCCCGGCCAGGACGCGGTCCTCGACCGGTTGCTCGACCTCCTGCTCATCGACGTGCTGCGAGCCTGGTTCACCGGCGGCGGCGACAACGGTCGAGGAGGAGGAGACGACGACGGCGGGGGCAGCGGCGGCAGGACGGAACGTGAGCCGTCGTGGCTGCGGGCGCACACCGACCCGGTCGTCGGGCGGGCCATGCGGCTGCTGCACAACAACCCGGGCCATCCGTGGACCGTCGCGACGCTCGCCGCCCACACCGGGGTCTCCCGCGCCGCGCTCGCCCGCCGGTTCACCGAACTGGTCGGCGAGCCGCCGATGACGTACCTGACCGGGCTGCGTCTGGATCTCGCCGCCACCCTGTTGCGCGACGAGCGGGGCGTGACGCTGGAGGCCGTCGCCCGGCGGGTCGGCTACGGGAGCGCCTTCGCCCTGAGCAGCGCGTTCAAACGGGTCCGCGGCGTGAGCCCCACCGAACATCGCGCCCGCCTGTCCGGCGTCGCCTGATCCCGGCCGACGCCGACGGGAACCTTCCTCGCGAACCGCGCGAAGCTGACCTGCCTGCTCGAGTTCACGACGGCGGCCGGCACGCCCAGGCAGGTCACCGGCGACCCGCGCCCCGCGGACCAGGGCGTGGTCGCGTGACCGACGGGCCGTCGACCCGGCCCGCCCAGCCTCGGGTCGGGTCGGCGGCCGGCGTCAGCCAGATCGCCTGAGCCGGCGCGGGTCGGTGATCCAGGCCCGACGCCAGCTCAGGCGACGTCGGCGACTGGCTACCCGGCCCCCGGAAGGCGCCAGAACACCGCATCCTGATCGATCTTGATCAGGGGCGCGGTGACGCCGTGCGCGGTGCGGAAGTCGTGCACCGCCTCGCGGCAGGCGGCGATCATGTAGTCATCGATGATCACGAAACCGCCCGCCGAGACCTTCGGGTACAGGTTCGCCAGCGCGTCCATGGTCGACTCGTACAGGTCGCCGTCCAGCCTGAGCACCGCGA
Organism: Pseudofrankia coriaricola; assembly: GCF_001854805.1. GTDB lineage: Bacteria > Actinomycetota > Actinomycetes > Frankiales > Frankiaceae > Pseudofrankia. The sequence continues at coordinate 26,705 of NZ_MBLO01000206.1, read as the reverse complement.
TCCGCTCGATCGGCGCCGTGGGCAGCGTGTCGCGGAACCACCCCGGCAGGAAACGGACCTGGTCGTCGAGCAGCCCGTAGGCGTCGAAGTTGGCCCGCACGGTGTCGAGCGAGACGGCCAGTACCTTGTTGGCCAGGTGCAGCGGGGTGGTTTGGTCACTGGGATGGCTGTCCGGGCCGCTGACCGGCATTCCCTCGAAGGAGTCGGCCGCCCACACCAGACGGTCGGTCACTCCGTACGCGCGCAGGATCGCGCGCATGAAGATGGCCGTGCCGCCGCGCCACACGCCCGTCTCCACCAGGTCACCTGGAATACCGTCCGCGATCACCGCGGCGACACATTCTTGCACGTTGTCCAGCCGGGCGCGCCCGACCATGGTGTGCGCGACACTCGGCCAGTCCTGGCCGGTGGCGCGACGAGCGTCGTCGAACGTCGAGCCCGGCTGCATCCGGCTCGCGATAGGCGGATCACGGTAGATCGTGTTGGTCAGGATTCGCTTCATCAGGTCGAGGTAATGCACGTTGCCGAGTTCTTGCGCACTCGGTGACGGCGCCAGCGTCACGTGGTCGTCCAATCTCGCGGAAGTGCGTCCGCGCACCGCCCGGCCCTGCTCCGGGCATACAGGGATAGCAGATGACTGCCTGGCAGAACCGTACTGTGCCGATCAGATCATCGAGCCCGTTTCCGAATAATCACCAAGATGAGAATCGGCACTCCGGATCGCCGACACCGGCACACCCGTCCGGTCAGCCGAGGGCGCGAGTACACCGACCGCCGACGCCAGGATGCTCAGCGCTGCGCGTGCCGCGAACGCGCGGGTCTTCACGGCTGCCCACAAGGCACCAAGGTCCCGACTTCGGCACGGCCATGGGCCACGGCGCGACGAGGATACGGGCCGGGGCGCGAGCCAGCTCCGACATGTTCTGTGCCCTGGCCTGGGACGACCGGCCGGACGACCGCGCCGCGTCACGCACCTTGACCCCGAACACCCAACCCGAGCGCCCGAGCACCCGAGCCGTTCATGATCTGGTGGAATCCCTGGGCTATACCTTCCGCAATCCCACCAGATCATGAGCAACGGCGCCAACAGTCTTAACCGGTCAAATCCCCGACACGCCGGAGCCCTCGGGAGCGGGAGCTTCCCCCTCGCCGAGGTGACACGATCGTCGCGACTCGCGCGCCCCGGTACACGGGTATGCGGGCGGGTACCCGGGCAGGCCGGCAGCGCGGCAGACTTGCCTGGCCGGGCGGGCACGACGGACGGCCGACGTCACGGTGGAGGGTCGATGGACTTCGCGCGGTACCGGACACTGGACGGGCTGGCGATGGCGGAGCTGGTGGCCAGCGGCGAGGTGAAGCCGGCGGAACTGCTCGCCGCCGCCCGCGAGCGCGCCGCGGCCGTCAACCCGAAGATCAACGCGATTGTCCGTCCGATGGACGACATCGCCGACCGGAGGCTCAACGAGGAACTGACCGGCCCGTTCGCCGGGGTGCCGTTCCTGCTCAAGGACCTCGGCCAGGACTACGCCGGCGTGCCGACGTCAGCCGGCTGCCGGGCACTCGCCGACAGGACGGCCACCGAGCACTCGACCGTCGTGCAACGCTGGCTGGACGCGGGCCTGGTCATCTTCGGCAAGACCAACACCCCCGAGTTCGGCTCCAAGGCGATCACGGAGCCCGCGTTGTGGGGACCGGCGCGCAACCCGTGGAACCCCGCACACACCCCCGGAGGGTCCTCGGGCGGCTCGGCGGCGGCCGTCGCCGCCGGGATCGTGCCCGTCGCCGGGGCGAACGACGGCGGCGGCTCGATCCGCATCCCCGCCGCCTGCTGCGGGCTGTTCGGGCTGAAGGCCGGGCGCGGCGTCGTCCCGCACGGCCCGGCCGACGCGGAGGGCGGCACCGGCCTGTCCACGCACGGGGTCGTGTCCCGCTCGGTGCGCGACACCGCCGCGATGCTCGACCTCCTGGCCGGCGCCGACCCGTACGCGCCCTACCTGCCAGCCGAGCAGCCTCCCGGCCACTACCTGGCGGAGACCGGCCGCGCTCCGGGACGGCTGCGCATCGGCGTGCGGGTGACCTCGGCGCTGAACCCGACGCCGTCGCCCGACGCGGTCGCCGCTGTCGAGGACGCGTCCGCGCTGCTCGCCGAGCTCGGGCACGAGGTCGAACGGGTGGAGCCGGTCGTCGACGAGCGAGCACTCGCGACCGACTTCCTGACCTACTGGTTCGTCAAGTCGGCCCGGCTGGTCGCCGAGGCCCGCGAGGTGCGGCCCGGTGACGACGGCTTCGAGACGGACACGCTGATCACCGCGGAGATGGGCCGTTCGACCAGCGCGGTGGCGGTGGCGCGGGCCGTGGAGCGCTGGCACGGCTACACCAGGGCGCTCGTCGACTTCCACCGCTCCTACGACCTCCTGCTCACGCCCACGCTCGCCCGCGAGCCGCTGCGGATCGGCGAGATAGCCACCGCGGCGCGGGAGCGCGCCGCGGGGACGCTCATGGTGCGGCTGCGCGGCGGAGCGCTGCTGCGCCGGCTCGGCCTGGTCGAGAAGGCCGTACTGGCCAACCTGGGCTGGGTGCCCTACACGCAGCTGTCGAACATGACCGGACGGCCCTCCATGAGCGTCCCGCTGCACTGGACGGCCGGTGGGCTGCCGCTCGGCGTCCAGTTCGTGGCGACACTGGGCGGCGAGGGCACCCTGCTGCGCCTGGCCGCGCAGCTGGAGTCCGCCCGCCCCTGGTTCGACCGCCACCCACCGGAGGCGGCACTCACCACCGGGTCGTAATGGCTCGCCCGTCCGTCGCCAGGCTCGCGGCGACGGACGGGCGGAGCGTTTCCCTGCCCCGGTTCGGTGATGATCCTCAGGCGGTGCCGGCCGGTCGTCAACGGCGTGGACAACGGTGCGGGACGGTCGGCGGCGCCGAAAATGAGGTGCGGACCCGGGGGACGGCGGGTGATCCTGGGTCGGTGGACGACGGAGCGGAATACACGGGGCGCCGCGCGCCCAGTCCCTGGCGTAAACGCGCCAGGGCGCGTCGGCGGCGTTCGCGGACGCATCCGCCGGCAGCAGCGACCGGTCTTTCCAGCCAACAGGAAGCCCTTCTGGAATGGGCTCAGCGGGCCGGGCCGGACTCTGGTGGAAGAACGTCTGTCACGCCGGGCACCGCGACGGCGACAGCGACCGGGGACAAGAGCGAACAGGCGCCGCCGAAGCGCCGGCACGCCGGGATCCGCTCATACCTGCGGTTCATCGGCACATTCCGCCGGCCGATGTCGGGTGTCATCGCCGTCTTCGTCCTCGCGGACATCTTCCTGGCCGTCATCCCGCTCTTCATCGGACGGTTCGTCTCGGCGCTCACCGCGACCCCGCATGGCCACGTGCTCGCCTTCACGATCGCGCTGATCGGTTGCAGCATCGGACACGACCTGTTCTGGCGCGGCGCCGAGCTCCTCTACATGCGGCTGCTCAACTCGCGCCCCTACGACTATCAGAACCTGCTGTTCCGCCGGGTCATCAACCAGGAGTACCCCTACTTCTCCAGCCGGGCGACCGGCAAGATCAGCGGGTACGTGCGCACACTTGGCCAGGAGTTCCGCGAGTTCCTCGACAACGTCTGCTTCAACTACGTCGACCTGCTCGTGAAGCTCCCGTCACTCGTGCTGATCATGTTCACCGTGAACCTGCCGACGGGCCTGTTGTTCACCGGCTCGATCGCGGTGCTGTTCGTCGTCGGGCGCAAGACGGCGGCCCGGTCCGCCCGCGAGGAGAAGAACTGGACCGACGTCAACGCCGACATGGAGAGCTACATCCTCGACGTCGTCTCCAACTTCGTCAGCGTGAAGTCGTTCCGCCGTGAGGAGGCGGAGCACGCGCTGGTGGTGGAGCGCCGCCGGGATGTCGTGAGGCAGGCCAACCGGTCGATGCTCTGGGCCATCGTGTTCTGGGGCTCGATGAGCCTCGTCGTGCGTTACCTGGTCTGGCCGGGCGCGATCCTGCTGAACCTCTGGCTGTACCTGCGCGGCGAGCTGACGATCGGCCAGCTCACCACGTTCCTGGCGGCGCTGGTCATCTTCTCGGACTTCATCTGGGGGACGATCTGGGAGATCTCCCAGCTGAACCTGCGGCTGGCACGGGTCGAGGAGGCCTACGGCTACCTGTTCGACGAGCGCGACGTCCTCGACGACGCCGCGTTCCCCGACCCGGAGACGGCCGCGGCGGACGAGGTCTCGCTCGGGTTCGCCGCTGGGGCAGGCCTGGCCGGACCGGCCCGAGCCGGGGCGGACGCGGGCTGGGCAAACACGAGCGACCTCGCCACCACGCTCGGACGGCTCGAGCTGCGCGGTGTGACGTTCGCCTACCCGGACAACCCGGGGTCGCACGTCCTCGACGGGGTGGCGCTGACGATCGAGCGGCACGAGAAGGTCGGGATCGTCGGGCGCAGCGGCAGTGGCAAGACGACGCTGCTCAAGCTGCTGCTCGGCTACTACGCCCTGCCGCTCGAGGCGGTCGCGCTGGACGGGCGACTGGTGCCGAACCGCCGGCTCGCCCGCGCGATCTCCTACGTCCCGCAGGACATCTCGCTGTTTCACCGCTCGATCCGCGACAACATCACCTACGGCGCGCCGGACGGGGTCGGCGACGCCGAGATCGAGCAGGCGGCCCGGCGGGCGCACGCCCACGAGTTCATCGTTCGCGCCGTGAACGGCTACGACACCCTCGTCGGCGAGCGCGGCATCAAGCTGTCCACCGGGCAGCGGCAGCGGATCGCGATCGCCCGCGCGTTCCTCGACCACAAGCCGCTGCTGGTGCTCGACGAGGCCACCAGTGCGCTGGACAGCGAGAGCGAGCTGCTCGTCCAGCACGCCCTGGAGGAGCTGTGGAGCGAGCGCACCGTCATCGCGGTCGCCCACCGCCTGTCCACCCTGCTGCGGATGGACCGCATCGTCGTCCTGGACGGCGGCCGGATCGTCGAGCAGGGCAGCCACCAGCAGCTCCTCGACACCGAAGGCCACTACTACCGCCTCTGGCAGCAACAGTCCGGCGAGATGCTCGTCAACGACTGACGGACCATGAGCCCCACGGGTGCGGCCTACGGGCAAGGCCGCACCCGTGGCCGTCGTTGGGCTCGACATGGTCGACGGCCACAGACCTACACACCGTAAAGAGACTGATATTTCTCCAGGATGGATGCCGTACGGTTCTTCATCCTGTGCTCCGCACGGGAGCGCGCAAGCTCGCCGATACCCTCCGGACCGTTACCGAGCCACCGCATCAGGTTGATAGCGACACTTATCATGTCGATGACTTCACACTCGGCGCCCCTGCGATTGGACGATTCCAGGTGCGCCTCTATCTCGTCGAACTGAATATCCATTACCCGACGAAAATGGGACAGCGGCTTGTTCACTATCTCCCGATGCGACTCCTCCCACGCATCCCAAAGAGCCTGAAAGGGCCCCAGACCCTCATTCGCCGCCCCGGACGTCGAGGTATTCATTTCCACGCCATCACCTACCATGACCGCACCGCGGCGAGGCGACTTTACATATAGCCGCCCATCGGGTCTCTTTCCCCAAATTTTTGTCCACAATGGCAGGAATGTCAAGTTTCTCCGCGAGAACTACGCGCCCACACGGGCGCGGGGCCCACATTTTCTCATTTCCGACGCGCCCACCAGACGATCACCGGCGCGCAGGGCCGAGGTCAGTGGCCGCGGTCGAGCCAGGACTGGCGGGCAGGGGCTTCCCGGCCGATCGTCGTGGAGGCGCCGTGGCCGGTGCGGACGACGGTCTCGGGCGGGAGGCCCAGGAGCTGGGTCGTGATCGACTCGATGATCGTGGGGAAGTCGGAGAAGGACCGGCCGGTCGCGCCTGGGCCGCCCTGGAACAGGGTGTCGCCGGTGAAGACCGTGCTCAGCGCGGGGGCGTGGAACGAGACGCTTCCCCAGGTGTGGCCGGGAGTGTGCAGGGCGGTCAGGGCCACCGCGTCGTCGCCGGTGCCGATGGTGAACCGCCGGCCTGGTTCGATCTCCCGGTCGGGGGCGTGGTTCGGATGGGTGCGGTCCCACAGTTCCCGGTCGGCCGGGTGGAGCCAGATCCCCGCGCCCGTGGCGGCGGCGACACCGAGAGCCGCGTCGATGTGGTCGTCGTGCGCGTGAGTGCACAGGATCGCGGCAAGGTGTCGATCGCCGACGGCGGCGACGATCGCCGCCGCGTCGTGCGGGGCGTCGAGCACGACGCACTCCTCGTCGTCACCGATGATCCACACGTTGTTGTCGACGTGCCAGCATCCGCCGTCGAGCGAGAAGGTTCCCGACGTGACGAGGTGGTCGATCCGCACCCGCCCGCCGGAGCCCCCGGCCGCGCCGTCTCCCGCGAACGCGCCCGGGGCCGGCGCCGAACGGGCCGAACCCGCCCAGCCCACCTCTCCGCCCGCACTCGACCCGTCGGACGCGTTGGACGCGCCGCCAGCGCCATTCGCGCCCGCCGCGCCCGTCTCCACGCCATCCGCGTCCGTGGCGCCTCTGGCGCCGCCGGCGGCGCCCTCGACCGGGGCGCACATCAGATCATCACGACCGAACGCAGCACGTCGCCCCGCTTCATCGCGTCGAAGGCCGCCTCGATGTCGGTGAGGGCGATCTTCTCGGAGACGAACTTCTCCAGCGGCAGCCGGCCCTGCAGGTAGAGGTCGATGAGCATCGGGAAGTCGCGTTCGGGCAGGCAGTCGCCGTACCAGGACGACTTCAGCTTCCCGCCGCGGCCGAACACGTCCAGCAGCGGGACCTCGAGCGTCATGTCCGGGGTGGGGACGCCGACGAGGACGACGGTGCCGGCGAGGTCGCGGGCGTAGAACGCCTGCTTCCAGGTCTCCGGCCGGCCGACCGCGTCGATGACGACGTCCGCGCCGAATCCGCCGGTGAGTCCCTGGATGGCGGCGACAGGGTCGGTGTCGCGCGCGTTGACGGTGTGGGTGGCGCCCAGGGTCGTGGCGAGCGCGAGCTTGCGCTCGTCGACGTCGACCGCGATGATCTTCGCGGCGCCGGCGAGCCGGGAACCCGCGACGGCCGCGCCGCCGACGCCGCCGCAGCCGATCACCGCGACGCTGTCACCCCGGCCGACCTCGCCGGTGTTCATCGCCGCGCCGAGCCCGGCCATCACGCCGCAGCCGAGCAGCCCGGCGATCTCCGGTGGCGCCGCCGGGTCGACCTTGGTGCACTGCCCCGCGGCCACGAGCGTCGTCTCCAGGAACGCGCCGATCCCGAGCGCGGGCGAGAGCTCGGTGCCGTCCTCCAGCGTCATCTTCTGCGTCGCGTTCGCCGTGCTGAAGCAGTACCAGGGCCGCCCGCGCCTGCAGGCGCGGCACTGGCCACAGACGGCCCGCCAGTTGAGGACGACGTAGTCGCCAGGGGCGACGTGGGTGACGCCCGGGCCGGTCTGGGCGACGACGCCGGCGGCCTCGTGGCCCAGCAGGAACGGGAAGTCGTCGTTGATCCCGCCCTCGCGGTAGTGGAAGTCCGTATGGCAGACCCCGCAGGCCTTGATGTCCACGGTGACCTCGCCGGGCCCCGGGTCCGGCACGACGACGGTGCGCAGCTCCACCGGCGCACCCTTCCTCATCGACACGACGCCCTTGACCTGACGGCTCACAGTTGGTCCTCTCCCTCGCGTCCCTCGCGCCCACCGGTGTGAGGGCCCGCACGTATCAGTACGTCATCGTCACGTGACGGCCATGCCAACGCAACGTCCGAGTATCCCGGCGCGCAGCCGGATCAGTTCTTCCCGGCCCGCGGGTGCGCGGCTCCCCCGCCGGTCACTGCCAGCCACCACCAGCCGGCAAGATCAGGTTGAAACAATTTAGCAGTATTCCTACCAACTATGTTGACAAACAAATGACTTAACTGCTTCAGTAAGCAGGCCAAGGCGTCAGCCCGGTCCCCTCGGGCGCATTTTCTAGCCACGCAGCCCAGCCGTACAGCCTGGCCACACACCCCGACCGCGCAGGGCGCCGCGCGGCAATCCACATTCCCGAGGAGTCCCGTGTTCACGCCTGCCCTCCGGGCCGGTCGAGGTCGGCCACGCCGCGCGGCTGTTCTGGCAGCTTTGTCCGCCCTTCTCGCCGTCACCGCGCTGGCCGCCTGTAGTTCGGGCTCCGGCTCCGGTAGCTCGGCGGAGAAGCCGGCGACCGCGGTGACCAGCTACCCGACGACGATCCCGGCCGGCACGAAGCTGCGCGTCGGCGACCAGGGGTCACTCAAGCCCGCGCTCGACCTGTCCGGCCAGAGCACCGGCACGCCGTACGCGGTCGACTGGTCGACGTTCGCGTCCGGCCCGCTGCTGCTGGAGGCGTTCCGGGCGAGCGCGGTCGACGTCGGCTACGTCGCCGACACCCCGCCGGTGCTCGCCGCCGCCTCCGGGCAGGACCTCGCGGTGATCGCCGCCTGGCACAACCCGCCGGGGCAGCTCGTCCTCGCGACCAGGCCGGGCAGCTCCATCCGCACGGTCGCGGACCTGAAGGGCAAGAAGGTCGCGATCTCGACCGGCACCATCCTGCAGGCATACCTGCTGCGTTCCCTGGACTCCGTGAACCTGGCCCAGAAGGACGTCGACGTCGTCAACCTGGCGATCACCGACATCCCGAACGCGCTGGCCCGCGGCGACGTGGACGCCGGCGTGACGGTCCAGCCGCTCGCCACGACCTACCTGCAGGCCAACCCGACCGCGCACAAGGTCGACGGCGCCGACGGGTCGCCGATCGTGCAGTACCTGATCACGACCCACAAGGTGCTGTCCGACCCAGCCAGGCAGGCCGCGCTCGGCGACTTCGTGAAGCGCTGGGTGAAGGCCGTCGGCTGGCGGGACGGCCACAGCGACGACTACATCAACAAGTACTACGTCGACCAGCTGAAGGTGCCCGTGGCCACCGCGAAGGTGCTGGTGGGCACGGGCGTCCCGTCGGTCTTCGTCCCCATCGACACAACCAGCATCGGCGACGCCCAGAAGTTGGCCGATCTTTTCTTCAGCAGCGGTGTCCTGCCCGAGAAGGTCGACATCTCCAAGGTTTTCGACGCCCGATACAACTCCGCGGTCAAGGAGGCCCAGCAGTGACGATCACCAACGAGAGCGAGACCCGGTCCGCGGTCGGGCTGGACGTCCGGCCGCTGTCCGGGTACATCGGCGCGGAGATCTTCGGCGTCGACCTGACACAGCCGCTCGAGCCGGCCGTCGTCGCCGAGATCCGGGCGACCCTGCTCAGGTGGAAGGTCGTCTTCTTCCGCGACCAGCACGTCACCCCGGCACAGCAGATCGCCTTCGGCCGGCAGTTCGGCGAGGTGACCCCGGGCCACCCGACCCTGCCGACACTCGAGGGCCACCCCGAGATCTTCCCGCTGGACTCCCGCGCCTACGCGGCCATCAAGGATGACACCTACCAGGTCCGCAGCCTGTGGCACACGGACGTGACGTTCGTGCACAACCCGCCGATGGGCTCGATCCTGCGCGGCGTGATCATCCCGCCCTATGGCGGGGACACCCAGTGGACGAACCTGGTCGTGGCCTACGACACGCTGTCCAAGCCGATCCGGGACCTCATCGACGGCCTGCACGCCGTCCACGTCAACCAGATCCACCTGGAGCGCGGTGACAGCTCCAAGCTGCAGAAGATGTTCGCCAGCACCTCCTACGAGACCGTCCACCCGGTGGTGCGCGTCCACCCGGAGACCGGCGAGCGGGTCCTGTACGTCAGCCCGAACTTCACCCAGCGGATCGTCGAGCTCACCAACACCGAGAGCCGGCAGCTTCTGGGCCTGCTCTACGACCACCTGGCCACACCGGCGTTCACCGTCCGCTTCCGCTGGCAGCCCGACAGCATCGCCTTCTGGGACAACCGCGCCACCGCCCACCTGATCCCGACCGACTACGGCCATCTGGGCTTCGACCGGGTGATGCACCGGATCACAATCGCCGGCGACGTCCCGGTCGGCGTCGACGGCAACCAGTCCGAGTCCCGCGAAGGCGGGTCGTTCGCGTGACCTCGCTCCTCCTCGAAAGCCCGGGCGGCGCCGGCACCGCCGGTACCGTCGGTGCCACCCGGGCCCTCGGCCCCGTTCCGGAGACTCCGGAGGCAGCCGGGCCCGGCAGCGTTCCGGTCGCGCTCGCGGACCCGGACCGGCCGCGCCGCCGGCCGGTGCCGAAGTGGCTGCGCCGGCTGCTGGGGCCGGTGCTGCTGGTCTCGTTCTGGCAGGTCGGCTCGTCCGCGGGGCTGATCCAGGCCGACATCCTCGCCGGGCCGTGGACCGTGCTGCATACCGGCTACACGCTGGCCGCGGACGGCACGCTGGGGCACAACCTTGTCATCTCGCTGCGCCGTGTCGCCCTGGGGCTCACGATCGGCGTGCTCGCCGCCCTGGTGCTGTCGCTGGTGGCCGGGCTGTTCCAGATCGGCGAGGACCTCGTGGACGCGCCCGTGCAGATCCTGCGCGCCGTCCCGATCCTCGGCCTGGTGCCGCTGGCCATCCTGTGGTTCGGCATCGGCGAGCAGGTGAAGATCTTCCTGGTCGCCCTGGGCACCGCCTTCCCGGTGTACATCAACACCTTCGCGGCGATCCGCGGCGTCGACGGCCGGTTCGTGGAGCTGGCCCGCACGGTCCGGCTCGGCCGCCTCGGGCTGATCCGCCGGGTGGTCCTGCCCGGCGCCCTGCCGGGGTTCCTGGTCGGCCTGCGGTTCGCGTTCACGATCTCGTGGCTGGTCCTCGTCGTCAGCGAGCAGATCAACGCGTCCAGCGGGATCGGCTACCTGATGGACCAGGCCCGCACGTTCGGCCAGACCGACGTCATCGTCGTCGGCCTCGCGGTCTACGGCGTTCTCGGCCTGCTCTCCGACGCTCTCGTCCGCCTGCTCGAACGCCGCGCCCTGGCCTGGCGCCGGGGCCTGGAGGCTTCCTGATGACCACGCGGACGACGTCCCCGCCGCCGGCTCCCGGCGCGACGCAGGTGTCAGCGCCAGCCGTCCCAGCACCCGTCGTCCCGGTGCCAGCTGTCCCGGCGCCGGCGGTCCCGGCGCCGGCGGTCCCGGCGCCGGCCGTCGAGGGTGGCCCGGCCGTGGCTGGCTGGGCCGCGCGGCAGGGCGGCGGCGCGCCCGGGCCCGCGGTCCGGGTCCGCGAGGTGCGCCGCGAGTTCGCCGGCCGCGCGGTGCTCGCCGGGATCGACCTGGACATCGCCCCCGGCGAGTTCGTCGCGCTGCTCGGCCGGTCCGGCTCGGGCAAGAGCACGCTGCTGCGCATCCTCGCCGGCCTCGACGCGGACGCCACCGGGAAGGCGACCGTCCCCGCGCGGGGCGCGGTCGTCTTCCAGGACCCACGGCTGCTGCCGTGGACCCGGGTGCTGGACAACGTGCTGCTGGGCCTGAAGGGCCGGCAGGCCCGTGCCCAGGCGGCCGTCGCGCTGGCCGAGGTGGGGCTCGGCGGGAAGGAGCGCGCCTGGCCGGGGACGCTGTCCGGCGGCGAGGCGCAGCGGGCGGCGCTCGCCCGGGCGCTGGTCCGCTCCCCCGGTCTGCTGCTGCTCGACGAGCCGTTCGGCGCGCTCGACGCGCTCACCCGCATCCGGATGCACAGCCTGCTGCGCGATCTGTGCCGGCGTCACCAGCCGGCGGTGCTGCTGGTGACGCATGACGTCGACGAGGCGATCCTGCTGGCCGACCGGGTCGCCGTGCTCACCGACGGCCGGCTCTCGCTGGACGAGCGGGTGGGGCTCGGCGGCGCCCGCCACCGCTCCGACCCCGGGTTCGCCACCCTGCGCACCCGGCTGCTCGCCGAGCTCGGCGTCACCGACGACGAGGCGAGCGGTGCGGCGGGTGCGCGGGGCGGCGAGGCGAGTGGCACGACCGGCCGTGACGCCCCGGTCGCCGCCGCGAAAGACGCCGCCGGGGAGCCGTAGGCTGCGAGAGTGACGGATCGGGCACCTTGCCCGAGGCCGCGGCGGCCCCGCGGTTCAGGGCACGCGATCGCGCGGGGCCCGGCGGTCTCGGGTAAGCCTGAAGGCCAGTCAGCCAGCCCGAGTCAGCGGGATGAGCGAGCAGGATGAGCCAGCAGACCGTGACCGAGTCGACGAACACAGCCGAGCCGCTCACCTGGGCGCCGCGCTCGCACGACGCCCGGCTGCGGCTGTTGCTCACCGCCGAGCGGCTGTACGCCGAGCACGGCCTGGAGGCGGTGTCGCTGCGGCAGATCTGCCGGGCGGCCGGCAACGGCAACAACAACGCGGTGCAGTACCACTTCGGCGGCGAGCGGGGCCTGCTCGCGGCGATCGTCGCCCACCGGGTCCCGCCGCTGGACCAGCGCCGTGCCGAGCTGCTGGCGACGGGCCGAACCCACGGCCGGGACCAGACGGTACGTGGGCTGTTCGACGTCCTGATGCGCCCCCTTGCCGAGGAGGCACGCCGGCCGGACAGCTACTACGTGGGCTTTCTCGGCAGGTTCGGCGCTCATCCGCTGGAGGACCACCCATGGTGGGCCGGCGGCAGGCCGGCGGGCGAGGTAGGCCACGAGGTGTCCCTGGCGATCCTCGACCTCCTGGCCGAGGTTCCCAGGCCGTTGCGCGCACTGCGGCTGTCGCACATGGTCCGCCTCTGCCTGGCCGCCCTGGCCGGATACGACCGGATCCCAGCGGGAAAACCGGACGGTCCGTACCCGGGCACCGGCGGCGAGATCTCCTACGAGCTGTACGTCACCGACCTGTTCGACATGGCCGCGGCGGCGCTCACCGCGCCCCTGTCGGCGGAAAGCCATGCCGGGCCTGGTCCCGACTGAAGCCGCGCGCGCTCGGCGAGCGGCCGGTCACCGGCGGGCCAGCGCCGTGAGGGAACGCGGCGACATTCCCATCCACCGGGTTGACAAACAGCTGACTTAACTGTTCAGTGAAGGTGGCGGAACACCACCGGGCATTCGACCAAATCGCCTCCGCTCCTCGCCGAGCGATGCCCATGAGGCGCGTCGGCCGAATACCACTTGGAATGACGCGGGCCGGCTTCTCTTCAGTGCTGCCCGAAATCGGTCAGCAGCATTCACCAAACGGTTGATATCTCGACGGCGCCGCGAGACCACACTCCGGCGGCCAGATTTTCGACGCCCCCGCCATGACTCGGCGGTCAAGGAGGCCCAGGAATGACGACGACAGACGATGCCGCGACCACCCCGGCCCCGCTGGTGACGACGGCCGAGTCGACGGTCGGACTCGATGTCCGGCCGATGTCGGGGCACATCGGCGCCGAGATCTTCGGCGTCGACCTGACACAGCCGCTGGAACCCGCCGCCATCGCCGAGATCCGCGCCACCCTGCTCAGGTGGAAGGTCGTCTTCTTCCGCGACCAGCACGTCACCCCGGCACAGCAGATCGCCTTCGGCCGGCAGTTCGGCGAGGTGACACCGGGCCACCCGACCCTGCCGACGCTCGAGGGCCACCCGGAGATCCTTCCGCTGGACACCCGCACCTACCTGGGAGAAGGAAAAAGCGACTTCCGGGTCAGGAGCCTCTGGCACACCGACGTCACGTTCGTGCTGAACCCACCCATGGGCTCCATCCTGCACGGGCTGGTCATCCCGCCGTACGGCGGCGACACCCAGTGGACCAACCTCGTCACCGCCTACGAACGGCTCTCGCCGTCCCTACGTGACTTCCTCGACGGCCTGCACGCCGTCCACGTCAACCAGATCCACCTGGAACGCGGCGACAGCAGCAAGCTCTCCGCTCTGTTCGCCAAGACGCCCTACGAGACCATCCACCCGGTGGTCCGCGTCCACCCGGAGACCGGCGAGCGCGCCCTGTTCGTCAACCCGAACTTCACCACCCGGATCGTCGAGCTCTCGAACACCGAGAGCGACCGCGTTCTCGGCCTCCTCTACGAGCACCTCGCCACCCCGGAGTTCACCGTCCGCTTCCGCTGGCAGCCCGACAGCATCGCCTTCTGGGACAACCGCGCCACCGCGCATCTCGCCCCGACCGACTACGCGGGCTTCGACCGGGCGATGCACCGCATCACCATCGCCGGCGACGTCCCCGTCGGCGTCGGCGGCAAGCCGTCCAAGTCCCACGAGGGAGGCTCCTTCGCCTGACACCGAAACCGGCGCGGGGCGGATCTTCGCCGCCTCGACGTTAGCAGTTCATGACGGTGATGACACGGCCCGAGAACGGGCTGGTCGCGGTGGTGATGGCGGTGCGTTCGGTGATGGCGGGGGCGTCGGGACGCTGGTCGAAGACGATCAGCGTGCCAGTGGCCAGATCGAAGCGGTCTAGGTAGCGGTCGAGCTGTTTGAACCCCTGCTTCAGCGGGTTGGGCCGGCCCTCGCGCCAGACCTTGAGCTCGGCGGCCTCGCGCTGTGCGACACGACCTGACGCGCCCGGCCTGCCGCCCCGCACCCATTGCGGAGCGCGAGACGCGCCACTCAGCCGGTGATGACCGGGAGCGATTCCCAGCCACGGACCGTTGACGTGCGGGCGCGGACGGCCCCCGGCCAGTCGACCTCCCAGGTGGGGAAGCGGCGCAGCACCTCCTCGAGGGCGACCCGGCCCTCGAGACGGGCCAGCGCCGCGCCGAGGCAGTGGTGGATGCCGTAGCCGAACGTGAGGTGGCGGCCGACGTCGCGGTGGATGTCGAACCGGTCCGGGGCGGGGTAGCGGCGTTCGTCCCGGTTCCCCGAACCGACGAGGAAGACGACCACGCTGCCCTCGGGGACGGTCTGGCCGTGGTGCGCGACGTCACGGGCGACGTACCGGGCATGCGCGGGTGCCGGCGCCTCGTAGCGCAGCAGCTCCTCGACGGCGTTCGGGATCAGCGTCGGGTCGGCGACGAGCTCGGCGCGCTGGCCGGGATTCTCGGCGAGCACCTTCCCGGCCCAGCCGATCAGCCTCGTGGTCGTCTCGTTGCCCGCCGCCGCCAGCAGGTTCACGTAGACGAGGATCTCGGACCGGGTGAGCGTGCGGGTCGTCCCCGTCTCGTCCTCGAACTCGGTGGTCAGCAGCTCGGTCATCAGGTCGTCCGACGGGTGGCGGGCCCGCCAGTCGATGTACTCGGCGTACTGGGCACCATCGCTGACCGTGGGGTCCAGGTCGGTGCCGTCGCCGGTGAGCCGCAGGCCCTCGTCGATCCGGTCGCGGATCGTCTCCTGGTCGTCCTCGGGGATGCCGAGCAGGTAGCCGATGGTGCGCATCGGCATCGGCGCGCCCAGGTCCCGGACGAAGTCGAACCGCCCCGAGCCGACCAGCGGGTCGAGGCTGCGGGCGCAGAACTCCCGGACCCGCGCCTCCAACGCCACCATCTTCTTCGGGGTGAAGACCCGGGACAGGATGCCGCGGTGCACGGTGTGCGCCGGCGGGTCCTCGAACAGGATGAGGCCCGGAGGCAGGTCCAGGTCCGCCTTGATGAACTCCAGCACCGAGCCGCGCCCCGAGCGGTAGGTCTGCCAGTCGGCGAGCCCGGCCTCGACGTCGTCGAACCGGCTCAGCGCGTAGAAGTCGAACTTCTCGTTGTAGTAGAGCGGTGCCTCGTCGCGCAGCCGCCGCCAGACCGGGTACGGGTCGGCGTCGATGACGGCGTCATAGGGGTCGTAGGAGAGCTCGCCCCGGCCGGCCGACGCGTCGGCCCCGGGGCCGGTCGCCGCGTCCGGATCCGAGCCCGAGTCCTGGTTCGTGACTGTCACCGCTGGACCTCCCGACCGCCTGCTGATGTGACGCGTGCCGCACTGCCAATATCGCTCACCTTGGGTCCGCGCACGATGGCCCGCGTGAACCAGTGCTGGACGCGGGCAACATTTCCTCGGCGCCCCTCGTTGCCACAGACGGAGATTTCGAGCCAGACCAGCGGCGTGCGCGCCCGTGCGCGGAGGAGTGGTGTGGGATGAGCGTCGCGCCGGACGACGGGCTCGCGGCGGACGACTACGACGAGTTCGGGTATCTGCACGAGAACGCGGCGGAGATCGGGATCCCGTTCCCCGGGCGGCCCGAGGTCGGCCGGGGGTTCCTGGAGGTCGAGCCCGGCCGGAAGCTCAGCTACATCCGCTGGGGCACGGCCAAGCCCGAGATCGTGTTCCTGCACGGCGGTGGGCAGAACGCGCACACCTGGGACTACGTCGCGCTCGCGCTCGGCCGCCCGGCCATCGCCGTCGACCTGCCCGGCCACGGCCACTCCTACCGGCGTCCGGACCGCAACTACGGGCCGTGGCGCAACGTCGAGGCGCTGGAGGCGGCGCTGCCAGCGCTCGCGCCGAGCGCCGTCACCGTCGTCGGCATGTCGCTGGGCGGCGCGACCCTCATCCACCTGGCGGCCAAGCGCCCCGACCTGTGCCGGCGCGCCGTCATCATCGACGTGACGCCGCATGTGAATGACACGCGCCAGCGGCTGACGCGGGCCGAGCAGGGCACCGTCGCCCTCGTCGGCGGCCAGCCAACCTACGCGTCGTTCGAGGAGATGGCCGACACGGCGATCGCGCTGAGCCCCTACCGGGCGGCCTCCGGGGTGCGCCGCGGCGTCCGGCACAACGCCTACCGCCGCCCCGACGGGCTGTGGACCTGGCGCTACGACCTGTTCGGCCCGCCACCCGCGGGCGGTGAGAACTGGAACGACTTCGGCCGGCTGTGGGCCGACGTCGACGCGATCACCGTGCCGACGATGCTGGTCCGCGGCGGCGAGTCGAAGTTCGTCGCCGACGCCGACGCCGACGAGTTCCGCCGCCGCCTCCCGTCGGCCCGCTACGAGGTCGTCCCCGCCGCCGGCCACGCCGTCCAGAGCGACCAGCCCCTCGCCCTCACCGCGCTGATCAGGGACTTCACCTTCCCCGCCTGATCGCGGATGATCGCGGTTTGTGCCCTCCGGTGGTCGTAGACGGGGTCGGGTGACGACCACCGGAGGACGCAGACAGCGATCTGCTGCCGTCGGCGGCTGCCTGCGCCGGGCGACGAGTGGCGGTGCTCAGGTCGTCGGGGCGGACGGACGGGGCGACAGGCCGGCGGCGCGGTAGATGTCGTCGATCACCCGCATGTTCGCGAGCGCGTCCGCGGGCGGGGTGAGCACCGGTGAACCGCGCCGGACGGCGGCCTGGAATGCCCGCAGCTGCAGGGTGTAGGTGCTCTCGCCGGTCACCTTCTCGCGCCGCCGCCGGCTGGTTCTCACTGTCAGGCGGTGGAACACGTGCGGCGCGAGGGGGTTGAGGACCCGGGCCTCGCCCCGCTCCCCCGTGATGACGAGGCTCAGCGCGAGCCCCGGCCACGCCCACATGCCAGTCTCCAGGCGGCCCGTGACACCGCCGTCGAACCGCAGGTCCGCCGTCAGGTGGCGGTCGACATCAGGCAGCCGGGTCCGCGCGGCCGCCGAGACGACGGCGGGCTCGGAGCCGACGACCGTCCTCATCATGTGGACCCCGTAGCTGCCGATGTCCATCAGGCTTCCGCCGCCGAGGGCGAGCTGCCAGCGGATGTCGCGCCGGTTCGGGATGGGGATGACGAGGCGGGCCGCGACGTGTCGCACCGGCCCGATCTCACCGCTCGACACGATCTCCAGCAGGCGTTCGGCGAGGGGGTGGTAGCGCCAGTGGAACGCCTCCATCACGACCACGCCGCCGCGGTCCGCCGCCTCCTTCACCGCGAGCGCCTCGTCGGCGTTCGCGGTGAACGGCTTCTCGCACAGCACGTGCTTGCCCGCCTCGATGGCCCGGATCGTCCAGCGGGCGTGCGCGGAGGGGATCAGCGGGATGTAGACGGCGTCGACCTCATCGTCGTCGATGACCGCGTCATAGTCCGCCAGGACGCGCGGAACGCCGTGCCGGCTCGCAAACCGCCGCGCCCGCGCCACGTCCCGGGCGGCGACCGCGACGACCTCGGCCCCGTCCACAGCCGCCGCCGGACGGATCAGTGCCGCCGGCGCGATCCGCGCCGCCCCGAGCACACCGATCCGCAATGCCTGCTCGTCCCCCGTGGAAAACGTCGCCATGATGATCCTTCACCGTCTCGCTGCCAGGACCACAGCGTGACACCACCCGAACCAGGCCCACGGACGGGTGCCGAGTGCCGACGACGTGGTCGCTGGATCGCGGATGGCTCAGCCGCCGGGCGGCGTCCTGGCCGCGGTCGGCGGCCTGCGCACGGCGGTGTGGAAGCTGAAGCGGCTCACGCGGGCCTGCCACTTCTGGTAGAGCGCCGCCTGGCGCACGGTCGCCTTCTCCATCACGTTCTCCGTCGCGCTGTCCCTCGCGCCGAGGCTCTCGACCAGGCCAGCGAGCTCAAGGCACAGCACCCTCAGCGCCCGCGTCTCCTCGTCGGATGCGTGGACCGCGGTGGACGCGCGGGCCACGCCGGTCGCGGTGGTCGCCGTGGTCGCCGTGGTCGAGCCGTGCGCACGCAGGGTCGTGAGGATGTCAGGGTCGGTGCCGTCGAGCGCGGCCAGCCGCTCGAACAGCTGCCCGGCGGCGACCGCGTCGCGGACCAGCGCGGCCAGCAGGATCGCCACCACCTGGTACTCGCCGCCGGACCCGGCGTCGTCCGGGTCCGCGATAAAGCTCGGCCGGTCGGCCTCGGACACCCCGATCCGGACCAGCCGGTAAAGGTTGACGAGCCGCTTTCCGGCGCGTGGTGTCCGCACCAGGCCATGAAGCTCAGGCAGGAACGCCTCCTCGGCGGTGGAGAACAGCAGGAGGCCTGGGTCGTCGGGCGCCGGGCCGCCGTCGGTCGGCTGCTCCGCGCCGGCTGGCGCGGTGTCGGCTGGCGCGGTGTCGGCTGGCGCGGTGTCGGCTGGCGCGGTGTCGGCTGGCGCGGTGTCGGCTGGCGCGGTGTCGGCTGGCGCGGGGCCGGTTGGCCCCACCGCCGGGCGGGCGCTCGCCTTCGTCTCCTCCGCCGGGCGCATCAGGCCGCGCAGGTAGTCCCGGCCGGAGTCGCCCATGTCGTCCATGGAGGCGAGCGCGAACGGGATCTGGAAGATCTTCTCCAGGTAGTCGGCCGTCGTCCAGAACGCCCCGTCGGGACTCTCCTCGTCGGCGAAAAGCCCGTCCCGGTAGGTGTTCACCGCGCCGTGAAGCCAGTCCGGGTCAACCGCGACCACGACGACGAACAGCCGCAACGCGAGCAGCAGGTGGACCGCGGCCAGTACCTCGACGACGACCTTCGGCGGGCACCGGTCGAGGTCGTCGACGTAGAGCACGATCCGCTCCAACGGCCGGCTCGAGCCCGCCGCGCCAAGCTCCTTCGCCTCCCGGTCCTCGGCCGCGGTCTTCGCCTTCCTCGCGGCCTTCCGCCTGGCACTCCTCGTGCCCGCGGTGGCCTGCTCCGTGCCCGTGCCGCCGGGCGCCTCTCCCGTGGCCACCGCCGCCTCGGCCGCGGCCTCCCGGTCGGCGTTCCACTCGGCGAGCGCCGTGTCGAGCCTGTCCTGGAGCTGGGCGAGGTCGTCACGGACCCGGCCGACGAGGCCGCGGTAGTCGGCATAGGCAGAGTCGGCGGAACGGTCGGCCACGAACGACGCCAGCCCCGCCGCCGCGTCGACGACGACCAGTTGGCGGTCCAGCTCGCCGATCGTCTCGTCGACGCCGGCCAGCGTGGCGCTGAGCTCGGCGTGTACCTGCTCCGCCCGGGAACGTAGCGTCCGGTAGAAACGCCAGCCGGGGTAGAGGACGGCGAGCGCGGTCACGACCGGCGGCCCGAAGCGGGCCAGCGCGTGGGCATGCGCCCGGGTGGCGACGTCGGCGCCGTACCACCACGCCAGGCCCACGACGACGACCAGCGCGACGACCTGCGCCAGTATCCGCCAGCTGGCGGCCAGGTCCGCCCACACGTCCCGCGCCCAGGCCTTGGCGGAGAGCACGAACCACCAGAGCGCGCGATGCCGCGCGAACCTGCCCTGGCCGGTGGGCGAGCCGTCGATCGTCCTCAGGTCGGCCGCCAGGCGGTCGCGCCGCTTCGCCTCCTCCTCCCTCCGCGCGTGCAACCGCTTGCGCTCCGCCCGCACCTCGCCGGCCGAGCCCGCGGGTGGGGCGTTGGTGGCATAGGCGGTGGCCAGTTCCCGGAACAGGCGGTCGACCAGGCCGGTCCACACCCGGTCGTCGCTGTAGTGCCACGCATTGAACTCGATCTGGAGGACGCGGCCGACAAAGGCGCTCTTCTGGGGGTCTGACCGCTCCGCCGCAATCTCGGCAAGTTTCTGGGCCTTGTAGCGCATTTGCAGCATGAAGCTCGACTTGCCGGAGCCCCACCTGCCGAGAAGCGCGATCGCCAGCGGGGGCGGTGGGGTCCGGGCCACGACCAGTTTCGCGAGCGTGGCCACGTCGCCGGCAATGTCGAGCGCGTCCGTCGCCGTGGGCGCGTCACTCGCGGGTGCTGGCAGCACCGCGTCCGCCGCGTACCGCGTCCACTGTGACCGAGATGCTGATGCGGGAAACCGACGGTTCCTGGCGGCCGAATCGCCGTCGCCCGCCGGTCCCGGACGGTCGACCCGTGACGACGGCTCATCCTCGGGTACCGGAGCTTCGGTGGCCGCGGAAGGCCTGGGCGCCACCGTCTCTTCGGGAGCCTCGGCCCGCGACGGCGGACTCGCCGACCGGCGGGCCTCGGGCCGAACCCCGGAGGATGAGCTCGCCCGTTCATCGAGCGGCTCGCGTCCCCCTCGCGGCTCCCCGTCGTATCCCGCTCTTAGGACCTGGTTGTAGGGAAACTCCTCCAGCGCCGCCGCCAGCACCTTCTGACGACCATCGACGACAGCGCCGAGGGCGAGCAGACGGGCCACCTCCGTCCAGAAGGCGATGGCATCACCCGCCTGCCAGCTCGGCTGACGTTCGCGCGGAAGGCCTGCTCGCTCGAGGACCAGCCTCGCCGCCGACTGGGCGGAAAAGGCGCTCGCCAACGCCTGGACTTCCTCGCGCGTCAGCTCACTACGCGGCGCGGCCATGGTTACACCCCCGGCGAGGAACAATACGCGGCCTGATCGTCGGGCCAACCATGCTTCAGGCCGACGGCCGCGATTGGCCGAGGGACAGCTGGCGCACCGGGGTGTCCAGGAACGGGCCGAGGTCGAGCATCTCGACGAACCGGGCGAGGTTGGCGTGGAACTGGCCGGGCGGCACCCGGTAGAGATGGCGGACCAGCTCGAAGCTGTCACGCAGCGGCAGGTCCCACCACAGCGTCGAACGCTGCCCGAACACCACCCCCAGACGCTGTGCCAGCCGCATCGCCCGCGTCGCTGGACCGCCCGGCTGGGCATGGCGCCTGCGTCGATCTGAGGGATGCGCGGTGTCGTCCTCCAGACTTCATCGGGGAGAGTCAAGTCGGACTGTTCGTGACAGAATTCGCGCGTGGCTGACGCGCGACGCATTCAGAACGTCACAGCCGGCAGGTCAGCCCGCATATGGGGCGTCGGCGAGTTTGTGCTCGATCTCTACGACGTTCTCGATGTCATCCAGACCGGCGGGATGGGCCTGGTGTACAAGGTCCGGCATCATGGCTGGAACATCGACCTTGCGGTCAAGACGCCGCGCATGGAGTTCGCCGTCTCGGAACGTGGCCGGGTCGCCTTCGAGACCGAGGCCGAGGCGTGGGTCGGCCTCGGCCTGCATCCGCACGTCGTCAGCTGCGCCTACATCCGTCGGATCGACGGCGTGCCGCATGTGTTCGCCGAGTGGGTGGACGGCGGCAGCCTCGCCGACGCGGTACGGGACCGGCGGATCTACCGGGGTGGACCGGCGGCGGCCCTGCGCCGCATCCTCGACGTCGCGATCCAGTTCGCGTGGGGGCTCGCCCACGCCCACCAGCACGGGCTGGTGCACCAGGACGTGAAGCCGGCCAACGTGATGCTGGCCCGGGACGGAACCGTCAAGGTCACCGACTTCGGTCTGGCCAAGGGACCCGATCTGGCCGGCGAGCCGGCAGGCGCGGCCGGACGGCCGGTCCTGGCTGGCGCAACGGTGCTGGCCACGTTCGCCGGCCGCACCCCGGCCTACTGCTCGCCGGAGCAGGCGGACGCGGCGGCGGGCGGGCACGTCCGGCTGAGCCGTGCGACCGACGTCTGGTCGTGGGCGGTGAGCGTGCTCGAACTGTTCGCTGGCGAGCCCCCGACGTCGTTCGGCCAGGTCGCGCGGGAGGTGTTCGAGGCATTTGTCCAGCGGCCACCGGCGGACCCGGAGCTGCCCGCGCTTCCCTCGGAGATCGTCAGCCTGCTGCGGCGCTGCTTCCAGGAACAACCCGCGGCCCGCCCGTCAAGGATGGATCAGCTCGCCGACGAGCTGATCGGCATCTACCAGCGGGTCATCGGCGGGACCTACCCGCGAGCCCGCCCATCCGGTGTGCGGCTGCTCGCCGACGGCCTGTCCAACCAGGCGTTGTCGATGCTCGACCTCGGCCATCCCGAGCGGGCCGAGGCGCTGTGGGCGCGGGCCCTGCAAGCCGACCCGCACCACACCCCCGCGGTCTACAACCGAGGCCTGAACCGGTGGCGCACGGGCCGGGGCTCCGACGCACAGCTCGTCGCCGAGCTCGAGGGGGTGCGGGCCGGTCACCGGCAGCAGGACTGGGTCGACGACTACCTGCTCGCGCTCGTGCACCTGGAGCGTGGCGATCCGGACAGCGCGATCCCGCTGCTCGAGATGGCGGCCACGAGGGCCGGTGACGGTGACGGCGTGGGATCCGCGGCCGGGTTCGCGGCGGGCTTCGCGGATGTGGACGCCGCGCTGGCGCGCGCACGGCAGATGCCCAGGCCACGCCAGCCCGACACGCTCACCGGTCATGCCAACCCGGTGGCAGCGGTCGCGATGAGCGGGGACGGCCGGATCGCCGCGTCCGCCGACCGGGATGCGTCCATTCCGCCCCGGCCGGACGGCGCTCCCATCGACATCAGGGTGTGGGATGTCGCCACCGGGCGCTGCCTGCAGGTCCTGCGAGGCCACGACCGCGGCGTCGAGACGGTGGCGCTAAGCAGGGACGGCCGACTGCTCGCATCCGGGGGAGTCGACCAGGCCGTCCTGGTCTGGGATGTTCCGTCCGGCCGGCTGCTGCGGCGGCTGACCGGTCACACGGGTTCGGTCAGGTCGGTGTCCGTCAGCCCGGACGGCGCGACGCTGGTGTCGCTGGCGGACGACGGCCGGATCCTCTCGTGGGAGGTCGCCACGGGGCGGCTCGTGCGGACGCTGCGGCAGGAACGCACCTCGGTGTCGAGTTTCGGCGAGTCGGTCACGGTCACCGACGGGGGCCGCCGGGTCGTCCACTGGGACTACCCCACCCGGCGGCTGCGGGTCTGGGCCCTGCGCACCGGTCACCTCGAACATTCGAGGCAGTTCCGCCACTACGGCGTCGTGGTCGGCACCGGAGGGCGTCACGCGCTGGTGACCGGCGAGGGCAAGGCACAGGTCTGGAACACCGAGACCATGCGGGTGGAACGCGAGTTCGAGCTGGGCCGCGAATTCGGCGCGCTCAGCGCTGACGGCCGTCATGCGGTGGGCGGCGGCGCGGCCGGGACGGAGGTGTGGGAGCTGACGACGCCCCGATGCCTCAGGACGATGCCGTTCAGCAGCCACCAGACTGCGCTGAGCGCGGACGGCCGGTCCGGCATCTCCCTGGCGAACGCGGATCTGCGCCTCTGGACGGCGGGCGCCGCCGGGCCACCGTCGCCGTGGAGCTACGCGCGGCCGAGGCCGGCCACCGAGATGTCCCGCGACGCCGACGTCGTCAGCACAGCCATCGCGAGGTCGCGGCAGCTCGCTCGCCAGGGGCAGTGGGGCGCGGCCGCCCAGGAGCTGCGCAGGGCCCGCGACAGGCCCGGATACGAGCACGACCTCGACATCCTCGACCAGTGGGCCAAGGTAGGCGGACGCGGTCGGCGGGTCGGGCTGCTCAGCACCTGGCATCTTCGAGACCTGGCCTCGGCCCCGGATGACCTGAGGGACGGGCTGTCCATACCGATCGGCAACACGAGGGGCTTCGCCCCGCTGCTGGAGAACGGGTTCGCGCTGAGCCCGGACGGCCGGTTCGCGCTGACCCGGCACCGCTCCGGCCTACGGATCCAGGACACTGCGACAGGCGAGGTCCACCAGACGCTGTCCACGTACGGACCCGAGTTCCGGTGCGCGGTGTTCAGCCCGGACAGCCGGTCGGTGCTGACCGGGAACAGCGACTACTACCTCCAGGTGTGGGACGTCCAGTCAGGCGAATGCCGGGTCACCCTCGGCGACCACCCTGACTCGGTGGAGGCGGTCGTCATGAGCGTCGACGGACGGCTCGCGGTGGCCGGCTGCCTGGATGGCACGATCAAGGTGTGGGACCTGGCCGCCGGGCGGTGCCTGCGCACGCTCAAGAAGGCCGACAGGTTCGTCACCGCGCTGACGGTCAGCCCCGACTGCCGCATTCTGATCTCGCACGAGTTCGAGCTGACCAGCGACTACCACAATCTCCACTTCGCGCAGGTGTGGGATCTGGAACAAGGACGCCTGCTGCAGACCACGCCCTGTTGGGTGGTCAGTGCCGACTCGACCAGGATCAGCGATGACGGCCGGATCGGGCTGAGTATCAGCAGCCTCCAGAACAGCCTGCGCGTTTTCGACCCGCTTACCGGCCGTCTCGAGACCATGTTGTTGTCAGGACCGGGGAAGCTCAGCAGGGTCGCCATGACGCCGGACGGGCGGCTCGGATGCACGGCGGGCAGCGAAGGCGCGCTGATGGTCTGGGACCTGTCCGCAGCGAGCCGTCCGATGCGGGTGCTCACCGGCCACACCGGCGAGGTGACCTCGCTGGTGCTGACGCCGGACGGCCGGTTCGCCCTGACCGGCGGGGCTGACGGGTCCGTCCGGGTCTGGGACCTGGCGGCTGGACGCTGCCTGCGTACCCTGGCCGCGCACACCGGCAGCGTGCTGTCGGTGCGATGCAGCTCCGACGCGCGCACGGTGTTGTCCCTCGGGCAGGACAAGAAAGCGAAGGTGTGGCAGCTGGCGTGGGACTACGAGTTCCCACAGCCGGCTGACTGGGACCAGGACGCGCGCCCGTATGTGGATGCCTTCCTGGCGCGTCGCCGGTGGGTCGACGCGGCCTGGACGGACGACGACGTCGAGGGTCTGCTGGACGTCCTGCGGGACGCGGGTCTGGGCTGGCTGCGTCCTGACGGCGTCCGTGCGGAGCTTGCGCGGGCGGCCGCCACGAGGAACGCCGGTGTACCGAGCCTGTCAGCGGGCGGTCCAGGCGTGCCGGGCCACGATTCGGATAACAGTGGCCGGACATTCGAACGCGCGGAAGAACGCGGTGCGTGGCCGGTCTTCTGACGACTAGTACCGCGGAGCGATCGGAACTACTCCGATCCTCGCCCGCTCAGCCGGGACAACGTATCGAGAGGACGAGACATGGCAGTGCTGTACTGCGCAGGCTACGGCTGCCCGAGGTCGATCTCCGTCTCTGCCATCCCGGGCGGCAATCCGTACGCGCTGGAGAACCCGGAGGACTTCTCCGTCGTCTACTCGGTGTGCGTGGACTGCAAGGCCCATTTCTGCGACCGCTGCGCACCGGCGGCGCGGGACAAGCCCCGGGGAGCGGTCAGGTGCCGCAAGTGCACCGGCGAACTCGTCGACGGCCAGGAGTGGGAGCGGAGCGGAAAATCGCGCTATCCGGAGGCCGTCCTGCGGTACAACGAGGCGGCGAAGCACCGGAACGACGGAGACAACGGGCGCGCGGTGGCCGCGCTCGACAAGGCCATCGCCCTTCGCCCGGGATTTGCCGCGGCGTACACGCTGAAGGGTCTGGCACTGCGGGACCTGGGCCGCCACCCGGACGCGGTCGCGGCCTTCGACATGGCAATCTCGGTCGATCCACTGAACATTGAAGCGATGGCGGAGAAGGGCTGGACCTTCGGCCAACAGCAGCCGGTGCAGGCTCTGGCCGCCTACGAGATGGCGATGGCCGTCGAACCGCGGTTCCTGCTGGCACAGCTTGTGAGGGCCACGGTTCTCAATACCCTCGGACGGTATGAGGAAGCCCTTCGGGCGGTCGACCAGGCCATTGCGATCGAGCAGAGAAAACGGTACGTCGGCACGGTCAACTACGCGCGGTCGAGGCTGTTCGGGACGAAGGCAATGATCCTGGTGAACCTCGGGCGCAACGAGGAGTGCCTCGCCGCGGTCGACATCTCCATCGACTCCGGTCCCGACTCGGCGTTGAACTACCAGGTGAAGGCCCTCGCGCTCGAACGGCTCGGACGTCTCGAGGAAGCCCGGTCGATCCGGCGGATCGAGGAGCAGGCACGCCGCCGGTCCGAGACGTAGCAGGCACTCGGGGCCGGCATCGCGCGCGGCCGCGCCTGCCTGGGCGCACTCGTGCCGATCGCTGTCGCATCGCCGTCATCGGGCGATGGGTGCGCGACTGCGCGAGGGGCCCCCGCCCCTTCGGCGAGCCCGTGCCGTCCGCTGCGTCAGACTGGAGCCGTGCCGGTGGTGTAGAGGCGGGCGATGACGTCCTCGATGGGCGGCTCGCGCAGGGAGAGGTCGACCAGCGGGTAGCGGGCGGCGACCTCGGCGACGAGCGGGGCGGCGCTGTCCGTCGCCGGGAAGGCCAGCCACTGGCGGGCGCCGTCGACGCGGGTGACGTGTGCGCCGGGTGTGGTGACGGCGATCGGGGGCATCGGCGAGGCCAGGTCGACGATGAGCGTCCGCTCGCCGCCGAGGCGGTCGCGCAGGGTGGCGAGGTCGCCGTCGAAGCCGAGCCGGCCGTG
>NZ_MBLO01000205.1 GCF_001854805.1 Pseudofrankia coriaricola | reverse complement strand
TTCGCGCGGAACTGGCCGGACGGCACCCGGTAGAGATGGCGGACCAGCTCGAAGCTGTCACGCAGCGGCAGGTCCCACCACAGCGTCGAACGCTGACCGAACACCACCCCCAGACGCTGTGCCAGGCCGGCCCCAGTGCTGCACGACCTCGATGGCGGCCAGCCGTTCACGCGGACAGGGAGAGGTGGGTGAGGACGGCCAGGACCCGGCGGTGGGCGTCGGTGTGCTCGGGGACGTCGAGTTTGATCAGGACGTGGCGGACGTGCGCCTCGACGGTTCGCTCGGATAGCACGAGGCGGCGCGCGATGCCGGCGTTCGTCATTCCCTCGGCCATCAGCCGTAGGACCTCACGTTCCCGCTCGGTGAGCCCGGTGAGCGGGTCGTCGGTTCGCTGGGAGGCGAGCAGGCTTGCGACCACCTTCGGGTCGAGCGCCGATCCGCCGCGGGCGACCCGTTCGGCTGCGGCGAGGAACTCGCTCACGTCGAGGACCCGGTCCTTGAGCAGGTAGCCGAACCCGCCGAGGGTGACGAGTTGGACGGCGTGCGTGGTCTCGACGTGCTGTGAGAGCACGAGCACCCCGACCGCGGGGTGGCGTCGCTTGATCTCGCCGGCCGCGCGGGTGCCTTCGTCGGTGAACGTTGGCGGCATTCGGACGTCGACGACGGCGAGGTCGGGACGGTGCTGGTCGACGGCGGCGAGCAGCCGGACCGCGTCGCCGACGGACGCGACGATCTCGTGCCCGGCGTCCTCGAACAGCCGGCCGAGCCCTTCGCGCAGCAGCACCTGGTCCTCGGCGATCACCACCCGCATGCGCGTGCCACCCCTCCGGCGTTGGCCTGGTGCCGCCCGAGGCGGTGGGCGCCCTCGCGTCCGGCCACCGCAGCCGCCTGCGCGGTACGGCTCACGAGCCGCATGGCAGCTCGGCGGTGAGCACGGTGCCGGTGCCCGGGCCGCTGGCGATCCGCAGGGTCCCGCCGAGGGCGGCGACCCGCTCGGCGAGCCCGCGCAGCCCCGTCCCGCCTGCCGGCGTGGCGCCGCCGACACCGTCGTCCGCCACGGCGACGACGAGCCGGCCGTCGCGGACCTCGGCGCTCAGCTCGATCCGGCCGGCGTTCGCGTGCTTCACGGCGTTCGTGACCCCCTCGCTGCCGACGAAGTAGGCGGCGACCTCGACCCGGCGGTCCAGTCGCCCGCCGCCCGCGCCCTCTGGTCCGCCCCCGCGGACCGCGCCGGCAGGCCTGGCGCCCGCTGCCCGACCCGTTGCGTCACCGTCGGCCGCGGCCATCGTGGCCCCGGCCACCGGCGCGGCGGTGGGAGCCGGGATCGTCGCGGTCGCCGCCGGCACCACCGATGTCGGCGGCGGCGCGGTGGACGCGGACGTCGCCGCGGCGGAGGGCGCCAGGTTCACGCGCACCGTGACCGGGACGGGGGACTGGCGGGCGAGCTCGGTGAAGGCGGGGGTGAGGCCGCCGCCGAGCTGCGCCGGGGGCAGGCCGCGGGCGAGCTCGCGCAGCTCGTCGATGGCGATGCCCACCTGGGCGACGGCACCGTCGAGGGTGCGGCTCACTGGCTCGGGCCCGGCGGCGCCGGCGCCGAGCTGGTGCTGCGCGTGCCGCAGCGCCAGCCCGATCGACACCAGCCGCTGCTGCGCGCCGTCGTGCAGGTCCCGCTCGATCCGGCGGCGTTCCTCGTTGGCCGCTGCGACGATGCGCGCCCGCGAGTCGCGCACCTCGGCGAGCTGGCGGCGCAGCTCGACCCGCAGCCGGGCGATCTCGATCGCCAGCCCGCCCGCCTGGACGACGTCCCGGGGCAGCGGGTCGGGCCGCGGGCGGTGCAGCACCAGCGCGACCGGCTCGTCGCGGCGGCTGATCGGCAGCCGCGYCCGSCCGGCCGCGGCSGCGTCSRCGTCSGCGACCGGCTCGCCGTCGGCGTCSACGTAGRCSGCGCTCTCCGTCTGGAAGAACAGCAGGTCCAGGTCCGGGTCGTCGAGCAGGTCGCGCAGCACGKCGCSGATCTGCTCGGGGGCGGCGCGGYCGGCGCGCAGCGCGTCGAGGAAGTCGGCCATCCGGCGCAGCGCGTSRTAGCGGGCGCGGTTGAACCGACGGTCGACGCCGGCCTGCACCCGRSCGCGTAGYGGCCGGAACGCGACCGCGACGACCAGCGTGGCGCCCGCGGTCGCCACCGGGGAGCCGCGGCCGAGCACCGTGCCGAGGGTGAGGACCGTCGCCGCGAACGCCGCCGCCAGCAGGACGGTGATCGTGCCGTAGACGAGGGTGCGGTTGATGACGACGTCGATGTCGTAGAGCCGGTAGCGCAGGATCGCGACGCACGCGGCGACCGGGAGCGCCGTCATCGCCACCGCCGGCAGGATGCGAACCCCCGGCCACACGTTCCACAGCACCAGCGACGCCGGCAGGAACACCCCGGCGACCGCGGCCGCGTAGGTGTACCACTTGAGCTGCTGCCGGAGAACGCCGCGCGCGGCGCGCAGCCGCACCCCGAGCGCGGCGACGGAGGCAACCAGCGCGCCGATGATCAGCGCGGAGCCGACGGCGAACAGGAGGTCCGTCGGGACCGCGTCCGTGGCCAGCGGGTTGCGCCCGGAGGCGAACTCGCCGTCGGAGATATGGCCGAGCCCCCAGCCCGGCAGGGCGAGCACGGCTCCGAGGACCCCGGCCCACAGCACCCACCGCCAGCGGCGCCCGGGCAGGCGCCCGTCGGGGAAGAACAGGAAGATCGAGGGCCCGGTCAGGCTGCCGAACGCCCAGCTCGTCGTCGTCACCCACTCGGCCACCGGGCCGCCCGGCCAGCCGAGCGCCGCCGCCCGCAGCCCGTAGCCCTGGGCGACGTCCGCCATCAGCGCGTCCTGTAGGGCCGTAGCGCAGAACAGCCAGCCGACCAGGTGGCGCGGGTGACGGAAGACGATCAGTGCCCCCGCCGCGGCGAACGTCGCGTTGGACAGCGCGTAGAGCACCGTGTCGTAGCGCGACTCGAGCGACCACGACAACACGCAGGCGGCGACCTCGGCGGCGACCGTCAGCCCGAACAGGACCGCCGGGAGCCGGCCGCGGAACGCCGACGTCGGCACCATGCCCCCTCCCCGGCCTGCTCGCCGCGCCGTGCCCACGCGGCCCGGCCCACCCGCTCCGAACGCGGCCGTCCCGCGCGTTCGGGCGTCCGTCGCCCGCCAGCCCCGGTCCCGACGACGGCCGGCCCACCGGAGACGGCCGATCCGGACTGGGAGCGACCGTCGCGGCGGTCGCGTCATCGTCCCAGAGCCGCCGGGCGGCGCCAACAGCATTGGTACTCGCCCCAGATGCGTACTGGTACTTACCGCCGCCGCGCGCCGGACCGCGCGGAAAATGCGTGCCTGCGCCGATGCCCGGAATATCACCGTCGCCGTAGCTTCACCGCCCAGAACGCGGGCGCCACCACCTGGGAGCCGCGTCCAACCAATTCCGAACGGCGTCCCTGCGGAGGGCGAGATGACGACGACGAATGGCCTGAGTACGACAACAGGAGGCCGAGCGGACCCGCCGGCCGGCGGATCCGCGAGCGGCTCGAACGGCGGGCCGGTGCGGCGGATGGCGACGGTGGGAATCGTCGGCGCCGCGGCCACCGTGGCCGCCGCGGTCTTCGTGCAGACGGTCGTAGTGCCCGAGTCGGACGAATCGACCAAGATGTTCAGCTACCCGTTCTGGAGCAGGGCGCTCTTCGTCGTCTCGCCGGTCTACGCGCTGCTGCACGTGCTGGTTCTCGTCGGCGTGCTGGGGTTCGTCCGCTGCGGCGCGGCCGGTCCCGGTCGGGACGCGCGGGTCGGCGGAGGCCTGGTGCTCGGCGGGCTGGGGGTGTTCACCGCCGCCGAGCTCGCCTCGATCCCGGTCCGCGGTGACCGCGTCGCCGACACCGGCGCCATCCTCGTGAGCGCGACGTTCGCGCTGGCGATGCTGCTCGGGCTGACCGGCTACCTCCTGCTCGCGGTGGCCACGGCGCGGGCCGGGCGCTGGACGGGCTGGCCCCGGCGTGCCCCGCTGGTCGCGGCCGTCGGCTCGGTGGTGGTGCTCGTCATGAGCCCCTCGTCCGAGCTCCTCCCGAGCGGCGTGGCGGTCTGGGCCGTGGGTCAACTCATTCTCTGCGCCGCCACGTACACCGACCCGGCTCCCGCGGGGCCAGCTACCGCGAAGCGCGGGGCGGAGCGCGAGGTCCGACTGCCGTGACCCGCGTACCGGATGTGGCGGGCACGTCCGGTCTTCCCGGAAGCGGGTCCGGGGAGACCATCCCGGAGCAGGCCGCCAGCCCATCGGTGCCGGCCCTGGCCGGCCCCCGCGCGACGCTGCAGGTGCTGCGCGTCGCCGCGGTGCTGCACGCGCTCGCGTTCCTCCTCCAGCCGGTCTTCGCCGGGGAATACCTGGAGGGCGACGTCGACGCGTTGGCCCTGCACCACGCGAACGCGGGCGTGGTCACCGGCCTCGATGTGATCCAACTGGTCTGCGCGATTGTCTTCTTCTGGAAGGGCCGGGGGCGTGCCTGGCCGATCTGGGCAAGCCTTGCCATCGCACTCGCCGTCGAGGTCCAGGTCGGAGTGGGCTTCGATCGGCTGCTCGTGGTCCACCTGCCGCTGGGCGTGTCGCTCGTCGTCGGCCAGGTCCTGACCACCGTGTGGCTGTTCCGCGCCAACGCCGCCCTACCGCGGACCCGGCGGCAGCGTCGGGACCAGCGGGAGGGTGCCCGGTGAACCGGCGGCATGTGCTCGGCGCGTTCGGGCTGTCCGCGCTCGGCGTGGTCAGCTTCGGCGGCCTCGCCCTGTCCGACCCCCGCGGCCAGACCGGCGAGCTGCTACGCAGCCGCGCCCGGCTACCCAAGCCGCACACGGTACCGCTGCCGGTGCCACCGGTGGCCCGGCCGGTCCGCACCGACCCGACCACCGACTTCTACGAGATCGTGCAACGCGAAGCCGACCTGGAGCTGCTGCCGGGGCTGCGCACCCGGGTCTTCGGCTACGACGGCCTCTTCCCCGGCCCCACCCTCATCAGCCGCAGCGGCCGGCCAACCGTCGTCACCCACCACAACCAGCTCGCCGTACCGGTCGCCGTCCACCTGCACGGCGGACACACCCCGGCCGACAGCGACGGCCACCCCACCGACCTCATCCTGCCCACGGCCGGCTGGTCCGACCAGACCCATGCCACCCACGGCGGCGCCGTCACCGCCGGCCAGCGCGACTACACCTATCCGATGCGGCAGCGGGCCGCGACGCTCTGGTACCACGACCACCGCATGGACTCCACCGCCGCGCAGGTCTACCGCGGCCTGGCCGGCTTCCACCTGGTCACCGACGACGAGGAGGCCGCCCTGCCACTACCGCGGGGCGACCGCGACATCCCCCTGATGATCACCGACCGGGCCTTCGACGCCGACGGCTCCTTCCGCTACCCCACGCCCGACCACGCACTACACACCACCGGCGGCGTGACCGACACCTACATGGAGGGCGTGCTCGGCGACGTCATCCTCGTCAACGGCGCACCCTGGCCGGTACTGGAGGTGGCGGCCGCCCGCTACCGCCTCCGGCTACTCAACGCCTCCAACGCCCGCCGCTACCAGCTCCGCCTCGCTCCGGCGCGGACACCGTTCATCCAGATCGGATCCGACGGCGGACTGCTCGACCACCCCGTCGAACAGACAACCATCCTGCTGGCCCCGGGCGAACGCGCCGACGTGGTCGTCGACTTCGCCGCCTTCCCGCCCGGCACCGCCGTCACCATGAACAACACGCTGGGAGCCGGATCCACCGCGCAGATCATGCTGTTCCGCGTCACCGGACGTGCCAGCGACGACAGCCACGTCCCAGCACGCCTCAGCCACGTCGAGCCCCTCCGGCGCAGCCAGGCCGTGCGGACCCGAGACTGGCGCTTCCGCCGAGCACCCACCGGCGAGCACCCGAGCTGGCTGATCAACGACCGGCCCTTCGACCCCGCACGCATCGACGCCGACGTCACCCTCGGCGACGTCGAGATCTGGCGGTTCACCAGCGACCTGCACCACCCCGTGCACGCACACCTGAACCCGTTCCAGGTGCTGTCGCGGCGCGGCGGCGCACCCGGCCCGTACGACCTCGGCTGGAAGGACACCGTCGACGTCTCCCCGAGCGAGACCGTCGAGGTGCTCGTGCGCTTCACCGACTATGCCGGCCGGTACCTCCTGCACTGCCACAACCTCGAGCACGAGGACATGGCCATGATGGCCGCCTTCCGCACCCGGTAGCTGACGCCCCACCCGAGGAGGACTCAGATGACGACGGACCTGTCTGCCCACGACCGCTTGTCTACTCTCGACCGCACGTGGCCCCATCTGGAGCGCGTCACCGGCGCGGTCGGCCTGGCCGCGATAGTGCTGATCTTCGGCTCGGTGATCGTCATCGGCGAGGGTGAACCACCGACCGTGGCCACTGTCGCGCAGTCCGCCCGCTACTTCCGCGAGGCCGACGGCGCCTGGCTGCAGGCAGCGTCCGCCTTGTTCGCCATCAGCCTGCTGGTGTTCCTGTGGTTTGCCGTCGGCCTGAGCCAGATCCTGCGCCGCGCCGAGCCCGACCCGCCGTGGTGCTCGACGGTCGCACAGCTGTCGGGGGTGCTCGCCGTGGCCTTCGGCCTGGTCAACACCAGCATCGAGGCGGCCGCCCACCGTGGCGACGTGATCGACCCCACCGTGGCGGCCTACGCCTGGGACGTGGGCACCTTCGGCTTCGCCAACGCCCGGCTCGCCCTGGGCGGCTTCGCCCTGGCCGCGGGGCTCGCCGCGCGCGCGTCCGGTCTCTTCCCGCGCTGGCTGGCCTGGCTCGGCATCGTCAGCGGAGCCCTCCTGGTGCTGGCCCGGTTCGTCTGGAGTGCCGATGTGCTGTGGACGTTCCCGTACCTCGCGATGTGGCTCTGGATGCTCATCACCTGTGTGCTGCTGGTGCGCCGCGGCCCGAGCGTCTCGGTGAGTCGGCGCACGGCACCGTAGGCACGGTCGTCCGTCCATCCATCCATCCATCCGCGCGTCCGTGCCGGGCCGTCAGGTCGCGGCGGCCTCCGTCGCGGGCTCGGGCGTGGTGCCCGTCGTGTAGAGGCGGGTGATGACGTCCTCGATGGGGGGTTCGCGGATCGCGAGGTCGACGAGGGGGTAGCGGGCGGCGACCTCGGCGACGAGCGGGGCGGCGCTGGCCCCGGCGGGGAAGGCCAGCCACTGCCGGGGGCCCTCGACGCGGACCACGCGGGCGCCGGGCGTGGCGACCTCGAGCCGAGGCATCGGCGAGGCCAGGTCGACGATGAGCGTCCGCTCGCCGCCGAGGCGGTCGCGCAGGGTGGCGAGGTCGCCGTCGAAGCCGAGCCGGCCGTG
>NZ_MBLO01000204.1 GCF_001854805.1 Pseudofrankia coriaricola | reverse complement strand
GGTGATCTCCGCGTTCCGCGGGACCGGGGTGATCTCCGCGTTCCGCGGGACCGGGGTGATCTCCGCGTTCCGCGGGACCGGGGTGATCTCCGCGTAGCCTTCACGCCGTGGGTGTGCTGCTCGTGGCAGCTGGTGGTGGCGGCGATGCGCTCGCGGCGGCGATGGTGCATCGCGCCCTTCGGTCCGGCGATCCGCCGCCCGTCGTGCTCACATACGCCTGGGAACGGCTGCGGGTCGATCCACTGCCAGGGCCACGCGGGCCAGAAGGGTTCACCGGCCTGCTCGCCGCCGGCCGGCATAGCCACGAGATCACCCCCGCCAGCGACACCGTGCCCGCCGGCCGGTCGATGCTGCCAAGACTCGCCGGCGAGTCGTCCGCGCGCCTCATCCTTCTTGACCCGGCTGGCGGTGCGGGTGGCCTCCACCGCCAGCTGGCCGAACAGATCGAGGTGACCGCGGCCGACGAGGTGTGGATCGTCGACGTCGGCGGTGACGTCATGGCCTCGGGCCACGAGCCTGGACTGCGAAGCCCACTGGCCGACGGGTTGGTTGCCGCCGCGGCCCTGGGAATGCCAGTGCCGGTCAAGGTCCTCGCCGCCGGGCCTGGCCTGGACGGCGAGTTGTCCGAAACCGAGGTGCTCGGCCGCGTCGCCGCGCTGGGAGGCCGCCACCTCACCACACTGACCAGGTCAGACGTCGAGTTCGCGGTGCCCCTGCTCGCCTGGCATCCCAGCGAGGTGACAGCCCTTCGTGTCGCGTCTGCCCTCGGCATCCGCGGCCGAGTCGAGATCCGTGACCAGGGCCTGGCCCTTGACCTCGGCCCTCGTAGCGCCGAGGTCCATGTCGTCGGTCTGACTTCCCTCGCGGAGAACGCGCCGTACGTCGCCGCGCTCGCCGACACCACGACCCTGGATGAGGCGGAGGAAGTCATTCGACGCGTCCGGGGCTTCTCGGAGATCGACTACGAGCGTAAGAAGGCGGCGGCAATGCGCTCGTCGCGATCAGCCAGGTCGGCTGCCACCCTGCTGCGGGAGGCCGAGAAGTACTGCGTCGATGCCCGGGCCCGGGGCGTCGCCTATCTGGCCTTCCGCCGCCTGGCCGAAGTTCTCGACGTCAGCCCGGGCGACATCCGCGCGCTGCATCGACAGCACCTCGTTGGCCCGTCGGACACGGACCAGCCACAGCTACCCCTTTGGCCAACCAGCTGATCCGGTTGGTCAGCGATTCGTTTCGGTGGACCAGTCTTCGGCGAAGTGGGCGGTCTGATCGAGGACCTGGTCTATAGCGCGCTGCTCGGCGTCGGGCGGGTAGCCGTGGCGGGCGAGGAGGCGCTTGATGGTGCTGCGGAGGCGGGCGCGGACGTCGTCGCGGGCGGCCCAGTCGACGGTGACGCCCTTGCGGACCTGGATGACCAGGTCGCGGGCGATGTCGGCGAGCTTGTCCGTTCCGAGTTCCGTGATCGCAGATTCGTTGTCCGCGACGGCGTCGTAGAAGGCCAGTTCCTCGTAGGAGAGCGCGGGGGTGAAGTCCTTGCCGCGGTCGGCGTCGGCGCTGACGTCCTTGGCCATCTTGACCAGCTCGGCGAGGATCTCGGCTGAGGTGAGGTGCTGCTGGCGGTAGCGGTTCATCAGATCGGCCAACCGCTCGGAGAAGCTGCGCTGGCGGACGACGTTGTGCTTCGTGACGGCGCGCATCGTCTGTTCGATCGCCCGGCGCAGCGCCTCGATCGCCAGGTTCGGGGTCTTCGACGCTCGGATCCGCGCGAGGTATGCCTCGTCGAGGTTGGACAGGTCGGGACGGTCCAGCTCGGCGGCCTCGTAGATGTCGGTGGGCAGGCCGGCGTCGATCGTCTCGGCGGTGAGCTGGCGTAGCAGGATCTCGATCTCGTCGGGTACCGGCTTGCCCGCGGCGCGCCGCTCCTCGGCGTCGATCTTGGCCATCCAGACGCGGGCGGCCTGGAAGAACGCGATGTCGGCGCGCAGGTCGTCGAGCTGGCCGGAGACGGAGCACAGCGCGTAGGCCCGTTCCAGCTGGGACGCCCTGTCTCGAAACCGCGCGGCCAGCGGGAGCGTGCCACCCTCCTCGGTGGCGACGTTCTCCGGCGTGGTCGGGTCGCGTAGGTATTCGACGGTGCCGAGCACAGCGTCCTTGTACGCGGTCTTGGTGCCGGCGGCCAGCGCGGCCCGCCAGTCGTGGCCGTGGAGGATGGCGACGATGACGTCGTGCAGGTCGCGGACCTTGCCGAGGACCTCGTCGATATCGCGGCCGAGCGGCTCGTTCGCCTGGTCTTCGCCCGTGTACTCGGCCAGTGCCTCGCGCAGGCGGTCGACGAGCGGGGCGTAGCCGACGAGCAGGCCGGCGTCCTTGTTCAGGTAGGTGCGGTTGACCCGGGCGATCGCCTGCATGAGCGCGGCACCGCGCATCGGCTTGTCCAGGTAGAGGGTGTGCAGCGGCGGCGAGTCGAAGCCGGTGAGCAGCATCGACTGGACGATCACCAGCTCCAGGGGGTCGTTCGGGTCCTTGAGCCGCTGCTGGATCGCCTTGTTCTGCGCCGGCCGGCGGACGTGCTTGAAGATCTCGCCCTTGTCCGCGCTGCTTCCGGTGTAGACAACCTTGATCTTCCCTCTGTCGGCCGCGTCGTCGTGCCAGCCGGGGCGTAGGGCGACGATCTCCCGGTAGACGTCCGCGCAAATTTGCCGGGTGGCGCAGACGATCATTCCCTTGCCCGGGCCGTCAATGAGCGGGCGCATTTGTTCGGAGCGATGCTCCCAGTGCTTGACCAGGTCATCGGCGAGCGTCCTCAGTCGGGCGGGCGCGCCGTACAGCGCGTTCAGCACCGCGACCCGGCGCTGGAGCCGTTCCTTCTCCGCGTCGTCCAGACCGGTCGTGATCAGGGCGACCTCGTCGTCGATCATCTCCGGGTCCATGCCGTCGGGAAGCTCGACGGGGATGATCCGGGCCTCGTGGAAGACGCGGACCGTGGCTCCGTCCTCGACCGCGCGGGTCAGGTCGTAGACATCGATGTAGTCGCCGAACATCTTCCGGGTGTTGCGCTCGGCTTCCGAGATCGGCGTGCCGGTGAAGGCGATGAACGTGGCCTTGGGCAGGGCCTCGCGCAGCCGGAGCGCATAGCCGTCGAGATCGTCGTAGTGGCTGCGGTGCGCTTCGTCGACAATGATGATGATGTTCGTGCGGTTCGACAGCAGCGGATGGGACCGCTTGGCGTCCCGTTCCGCCGGGGTGAGGCCGAACTTCTGCAGAGTGCTGAACAGGATGCCGCCGGTCGCCCGGCTGGACAGTTCCGCCCGCAGATCGTCGCGGGTCGCGATCTGGGTGGGGGCGCCGGGCAGCAGGGTGCTCTGGGCGAAGACGCCGTACAACTGGTCGTCGAGGTCGATCCGGTCGGTCAGCACCAGGATCGTCGGGTTCGCCAGCCGCGGGTCCACACTGACCTGGTAGGCGTAAAGCTCCATCTCCATCGACTTGCCGGAGCCCTGCGTGTGCCAGACGACGCCAGCCTTGCCGTTGCTCCGCGTCGCCTCCACGGTCTTCTCGACGGCGCGGCTGACCGCGAAGTACTGGTGCGGCTTCGCGATCCGCTTCGCCAAGCCCGTCTTGGGCACGTTGGCGAAGGTGATGTAGCCGCGCAGCAGGTCGAGGAACCGGCGCTGGTCGAACAGGCCGTGCAGCAGGACGTCCTGGGCGTCGTCGTAGCGGATGTCGCCGAGTTCGCGCGGCTCGGGCACCCCGCCGGGCAGGTGCGGGCGCAGCGGGTTGCCCTCGTCGTCGACGTTCCAGGGTGCGAAGTGGTTGAACGGGGTGAACGGCGTGCCGTAGCGGGCGGTCACCCCGTCGGAGACGGCGAACAGCGCGGTCGCCCGGAACGCGAGCGGCAACGCGTCCACGTAGTTCATCAGCTGCTGATGCGCGTCCTTGATACCGGTGCTCTCGGCGCTCGCGCTCTTCAGCTCCAGAACGGCGGCGGGCAGGCCGTTCAGGTAGAGAACGACGTCGAGCCGGTGGTCGGTCCGGTCCCCGTCAACCCGGACCTGGTTCGCGACGACGTACTCGTTCATCACCTGGTCGCGGAAATCGACCAGCCGGATCGTCGGCCAGGCCTCGGCCCCGTACTCATCGACCACCGGGACCGAGCGGATGCCCCGGGTCATGAACTCGTGTAGCCGCTGGTTCTCCGTGATCGCATCCCGGGACGACGCGCCGAGCACGGTCGTGACCGCGTCGTCGACGGTGGCCGCCAGTAGGTCTGGGTTAAGCCGGCTGACGGCCTCCCGCAACCGCTCGACCAGGATCGGCTCCGCCCACGAGCGGCGCTCACCGGTGCCCGGCGCCAGCTTGCGCCCCGGGATGTGCTCCCACCCGAGCTCCTCGAGCGTCTCGACCGCGTCGGCCTCCCAGTCCTGCTCGGCCATGCCCCCCGACCCGACGTTCACGTCACATCCTCCACAACCTTCTCCGCGTCGCGGACCCGGATCTCACCTGACATCAGTTTTGGCAGCAAGGTGTCGCGCAGCTCGGCTAGCGTCCGATTCTGACGCTCCGCTGTATCAACCAACGCGAGCAACGGGCGAACCGTATGAGTGAGCCGACTAATCACACCGCCATCGAAATCTGGAACCAATCTTGATAGTGCCGCCGTTCGGTTCAATCCCGGGATTGCGGAGTCCCCAACGAGCCCTTCCAGCCCTGCGCTTTGCAAGAGGAAGTATGCGAATTCGGGTGTAACTTTAGTGCTTTGTGGTTCAACGTAGAATGCGGTGTCTATAACCCAGCAGGGTTGCGGAGACCAGGACACGGCTCCCGCATTCGCGCCCTTGCGACCCACCACGGCGCCGGCGGCCCGGCTAAGCGGAGTATCATGCCAACCGACCTGGCCGGTGCAGCCGAACACTGGAAACCTGCCGTCGCGGCGATCGGGCTCGCGGAGTGCCTTGCCATAAACTAGGTCGACAAGATCTCCTAGGCTCACATCCATGCCAGACCCAGATTTACAGCCCTGGAACTGGGTTCGGGCAAGCTCGCTAGCTGTCCTGGCACACTGGGCGTTGACCTCAATCTTGTCATCCAGTGCTCCGAGAACTGCCACTATCTCCGCTTGGTCTGCCAATGAAGGCACCTTAAGTAGCATATTTTTCGCGGCCCCCACATTGAAGTGCTGTTGAACGGCTCCAACGGTGTGGGCGGAGATGTAGTGTCTTGCAGTTACATTGATCGCGTAGCAGAGGAACCGGGAGTCGACCGTGGACGTCGGCCTCGCGATCACAAGATCAGAACAGTTCGCTTCCCCCAAGTCATCCGGAATCCTCGCGGCAGCGCCGGGCTCGCCAGTACGGACAATGACGACGTCTCCCGCGCGGAGCTTTGACTTCGATAGCTCTTGATGGAAATCTCGCGGGATATGCTTGATATTCTCAAGGTCGAGACGGCCCGCTCGAACATTCTGGGATCGCAGGAATGGGACGCCCGAGTTGACATATCGAGAAGCCATCGAACCGACATGGCCAACAGTAATATGTTCACATAGCTGGCCAAGGCTTCGTGTCTCCCACTCAGACATCGAGGCGCTCCAGTTGGGTGCGGACTTCCTTTTCGAGGCGGGCGGACTCCTCGAAGTGGGCGAGCAGCTCCTTGGTGAGGCGTTCGATCTTCTCGGCGATCGGCTCGTCCCCCGACGTGTCAACCTCAGTGGCGCCGACGTAGCGGCCAGGGGTCAACACGTGGTCGTGGGTGCGGATCTCGTCGGTCGTCGCCGAGTAGTAGAAGCCGGGGACGTCGGCGTAGGCCAGACCCGCGCCCCGGGCGGAGCGGGTGCTGCGCCAGGCGTGGTAAGTGCCGGCGATCTTCGCTAGATCGTCGTCGGTGAAGACGCGTTCCGTGCGGTCGACCATCGTGCCCATGCTCCGGGCGTCGATGAACAAAGTCTCGCCACGGCGGTCGGTCAGCACCTTGCTGCCCATCGGGGTCTTGTTCTTGGCGAAGAACCAGAGGCAAGCGGGGATCTGAGTAGTGCGGAACAACTGCGGCGGTAGGGCCACTATGCAGGCGACCAGGTCGGCCTCGACGAGCGCGGCCCGGATCTCACCTTCGCCCGACTGGTTCGACGACATCGAGCCGTTCGCCATCACCACGCCGGCCACGCCGTTCGTGGCGAGCTTCGAGATGATGTGCTGCATCCAGGCGAAGTTCGCGTTGCCGGCCGGCGGGACGCCGTAGCGCCAGCGCGGATCGTCGGTGAGGCGCGCCCAGTCGGACATGTTGAACGGCGGGTTCGCGAGGATGAAGTCGGCGCGCAGGTCCGGGTGGCGATCGACGCGAAACGTGTCGTCCCACTTCTCGCTCAGGTTGCCGGTGATGCCGTGGATGGCGAGGTTCATCTTCGCCAGCCGCCAGGTGCGCTCGTTGTTCTCCTGACCGTAGACCGAGATGTCGTCGCGGCGCCCTTGGTGCTCGTCGATGAACTTCTCGGCTTGGACGAACATGCCGCCTGAGCCGCAGCACGGGTCGTAGACCCGTCCCTGGTAGGGCTCCATGATCTCGACCATCAGTCGAACAACGCTCGCTGGCGTGTAGAACTCGCCGCCGCGCTTGCCCTCCGCCCGGGCGAACTTCTCCAGGAAGTACTCGTAGACCTCGCCGAGTACGTCCCGCGCAGACCGCGTGGCGGCCTCGGCCGGAACCGCGGGCGCCGGCTCGGCGAACAGACCACCGTCGTCGCTGGGGGCCGTGTTGGGCTGGGCCGGGACGGTCAGTCGGTGGCCGGTGAAGCGGGCGTCGCCGAGGAGGTCGACCAGTTCACCCAGACGGCGTTGGTCTACGCTGGGGCTGTTGAAGATCTTCGGCAGGACGCCGGTCAGCGCTTCGTTCCCTTCCTCCCGCATGATGGCGTCCATCGCGGCGTCGAGGAGCTGACCGATACCGGCGCTCTTCGCGTTCGCCGCGAGCTCGTCCCACCGGGCCTGCCGAGGAACCCAGAAGACGCCCTGCCCGAGGTACTCGTCCTTGTCGTCGAGGAACTGCTCGACCCGCGACTCGGGGACGCCGTCGGCGAGGACGTCCTGGCGGATCGCCTCGCGCCGTTCGGTGAAGGCGTCCGAGACGTACTTGAGGAAGACGAGGCCGAGGACGAAGTCCTTGTACTGGGCGGCGTCCATCGAGCCACGCAGCTTGTCGGCCGCCTTCCAGAGCGTCTCGCGCAGGTCGGCCATCGTCGGAGGGCCGGCGGCGGCCTTCTTCCTCGGGGGCATGGTGCTCCTTGGGGGTGAAACGTCGGTTCGGGCTGGGACTGGGCGGGGTCAGGGTCAGGAACGTGGATGGGCTCGGGCCTCGGACCGCTTACGGCCGGCGGGCGGACTGGCGGGCTGTGCTGGTATCGGCGGGATCAGGGTCAGTGTGCCGTCCGCGAGCCCACCCACCGTGATCCGGCCCAGCTCGTCCAGCAGGTCAAGCTCGCGCAGCGCCGCCGCCCGGCGTGCGTTCGCCGCCGCGAGCAGCGTGTCCAACCGCCCGGACACAGCGGCGGGCAGCATCGCGATCTGGAGATCCGCGAGCTTCCGCGGCCCGCGCACCGCACCCGGTGTCCGCGCGGCCGGCGCGGCCGCGGTGAGCAACGCCGCCAGCACGTGCGGGGTGATCGTCTCCAGCCCAGCCGGCGTCAGCCGCAGGACCCGCGCCGGAAACTCCACGACGGACGAGCCCGCCTCATCGACCAAAGCGCCGAAGCGCGGGGTCAAGGTCACGATTACGTCGCCCGGCTCGGTCAACCCGGCCCGCGGGTATCCGTCGGCCAATACATAGAGCCCGATCCGCCGCTCACCCAGTCGCGCCCCGCCGATTAGCTCTGACGACCCGACAACCGGGTGGGCTACCGGATCCCCGCGTCCCGACCCGGCACGCCCGACGACGACATCGGCTGCCGCGATCCGCGCGCCCGGAAAGATCCTCAGCACAGGGCCGTCGGGCCCGGTCGTGCGCGAGAGCCGCCCGAGCGACACGATCGGGACCGGCCGCGGCTCGTCCCGCTCGGCGATGAGGGGCGACGAGGCGGTTGATACTGGGGTGGACCCGACGTCCTCGACCCCAATATCGGCTGCCGCGTCGCCGATTCCGTTGGCGTCGGCCGGCCTGGCGAGCTGGTGCTCGAGCTCGCGGACGCGGGCGACCGCATGGGCGGCCCGGCGGGTCGGCTCGCCCGCCGGCCGGGGAGCGGTCAGCGCCATCGGCGGCCGGCCGGGCGCGGACACCAGGTCGGCGATCAGCGCCTGGCTGGCAAACGTCCGCCCGTGCAGCTCCGGCCGGTAGCCATCACGCCGCCAGGTCGTCACGTCGACCGCCAGCGACTCGACGACCTGCGCCGTCAGCTCCCGGTCGGAGAGGTCGGCGAGCAGCACTCGGCCACGCGCCGGCGCGGCGTCGTCGCGGCGCAGCACCCACAGCGAGGTCCGATACCCCGGCCGGTACGGCACCATCCCGCCCGGCAACGCCACCACCGCCTCGACCAGCCCGGTCCCCAGCAACTCGTCGCGACGGCGGGTCGCCGACCGGTTCGCTGGCAGCGGGTCAACGAGCACCTCGGCCGGTCCGACAACCACAGCGGTCTGCCGAGGCCCCAGCCCTTCGGCGATCCCGCGCACGGCAACCAGCACATCCGCCCCGTCGCGGCTCTCGGCGGGCTGGAAGGGCAGGCAGGTGACGACGACATCCGCGCCACTGGCCGGCCGAGAGCCCGCCGGCTTGCCCGCGCCCTGCCCGGTGCCCGCCAGCCGGCGTCCGGCCGACGCGCGGATGTCGACGAACCGCGCCGCGAGCCCGGCGACCACGAGCCGCCGGCGGGCCAGCCGGGCAAGGAAGCGGCTGGGCTCGACGCCGGAAAGCCGCAGTTCCCCCTCGTCCCCGATCTCCTCGGCATCGTGCTGGACGGCGGCGACAACGGCCCGGAGCAGGTCGCCGCCGCCGGCGGCCGGGTCCGCGACCCGGACGGCACCTGGCCTCGCCGCCCCGGTTTCGAGGGTGCCGGACTGCGTGGCTTCCTCGATCTCGACGAGCCGTTCCACCACGCCGGAGAGCTTCACGGCCAGC
The DNA here is from genome assembly GCF_001854805.1 of Pseudofrankia coriaricola. Lineage (GTDB taxonomy): Bacteria > Actinomycetota > Actinomycetes > Frankiales > Frankiaceae > Pseudofrankia. Next base: position 64,397 of record NZ_MBLO01000204.1, on the reverse strand, counting down.
CAGGCAAGCTCGCCGACGACCGCCTCGGCATACAGCTCGGGGATGTCGAACCGGTGCCGGACCGCCAACAGCCGCTCGAACGCGTCGGCCGTGTTGTAGGCCGCCTCCACCAGCTCGTCGACCGCGGGCACCAGCCAGCCCGCGTCGGCGGGGCGCAGGGCCTCGACCTCGGCGAGCAGTAGCCGGTCGTCCGGGTCCACGCGCCGCGCCCTGGCCAGCAGGCCGGCCACCAGCGCACGGCCCTCGTCATCCCCATCGCTGTCGCTGTCGGCCTGCCGCCCGTCGACGAGCGATTCGTCATCGTCGAGGTGACGCAGACAGATCAGCGCGGTCGCGGTGCCGACCAGAAGCCGAGCGGGCATTCGCTCGGCGAGCGTCCGTAGCTGGTAAAGCCGCAGCTCGGCGGCGTCGACCCGACGGGCGCCATGACCAGTCGCCACCAGCCAGTCCACGACGGCGTCGGCCTCGAAAAGCGGTGAGCCGGTCCGCGCGAGGGGCGCCCGCACTGGCGCGGGAAAATCGGGGAACCGGCGCCGCCACGTAGTCACCACTGGCCGCCGCACCCCCGCGAGCTCGGCTATCTCCGGCATGGAGATGAGCGATGCGTCCGATGACATCGACATCTCTCTCGGCCTCCAGCCCGCACGTTCGCCCGGCCAGCCACACCTGATCGGGTTCCGCCAGCATAGCGACGATCTAGCGTCTCTCCGATGTTGAGATCTGATAACCCGGGTTATCAGTGAATGCCTTCGCTGTTTCGTCGTCGCCTTCCTAACGTGATCTCTCGCCGGGCGGCTCGGGGGGCCGCCCGGCGCCTGTCCATCACACGGCTGGCGCCGACCCGTCACCGGGCCGCGGCGCCGAGCAGACACCTGAGGAGGCGCCGCGATGACCACGCAGGCGACGACATCCGTAATGACCACTCCGTCGCGCCGACCGCGCGCGGGCCGGGCCATGGTCCGCGCCCTGGTCGCCGGGCTGGCCCTGCCCCTGGCGCTGACCGCGTGCACGGTCTCCGACCCGGACGGGGACGGAGCGACCGTCGTCGGCCAGTCGGGCCAATCGGGCCAGCCAGCCGCCGCCGACGGTGCCAGCGCGGCCGCCGATGGTGCGCCTGGCACCCGCCGGAACCCGGTTCTCGCCGGCACCACCGTCAAGATCGGCGACTGGCAAGTAGCGCTCGGGCTTACGAACCTCAACGCGAACGACCAGGTCGCGGCCGAGAACCAGTTCAACGCCCCGCCCGCGACCGGCCGTCAGTTTGTCCTGGTGCCCGTCCAGGTCACCTACACCGGCACCGAGTCCGGCACGGCGTGGGTCAACCTGTCGATCAAGTTCTACGGCGCGGGCGGCAACACCTTCGGCGGCGGCCCGAACGACAGCTGCGGCGTCGTCCCGCACGACCTCATCGAGCTCGGCGAGATGTTCCCCGGTGCGAACGGGTCGGGCAACGAGTGCGTCTCCGTCCCCGCCGACCAGGTCGCGGGCGGTGCCTGGATCGTCGAGGAGTCATTCGCCCTCGACGACAACCGTGTCTTCTTCGCCCTCAAGTAGCCGTCCCTGCCTTCGCGATTAGCCGACCCAACCACGACATCAGGTGAAAGAAGCAGGCGAAAGAAGGGAGTGTGCCGCGATGACCGAGCCGACCGTCGCGCGGGACGAGCTGTACGAGGTGCTGTTCGACGCGGTGATTGAGGCCGACAGCCTTTCTGACCAGGTCAAGGACCTGGTGCTGGCCGCGTTCGAAGGGGCCGAGGAACTGGAGCGGGCGCTCGGTGGCGCCGCCGTCGTCCGGGCCGAGCCGCTCCGCCTGGCGCGGCCAGATCCCGGCCAGATTCCGGGAGTGTTCCTGAAGTCCATCTCGGTCCGCGGCTTCCGCGGCATCGGGCCGACCGCCACGCTCGATCTGCAGCCAGGGCGTGGGCTGGTCCTCGTCGTCGGCCGCAACGGCTCGGGGAAGTCCAGCTTCGCCGAGGCGGCCGAGTTCGTCCTCACCAACCGGACCGAGCGGGCGGAACGCGGGAAGGTGTGGCGGGACGGATGGCGCAACGTGCACCGCACCGAGGCGCCCCGCATCGAGCTGGAGCTGACGGTCGAAGGCTCCAGGCGGAGCTACACCGTCGTCCGGGAGTGGCCGGCGGACAACAGGGACATCACGGCCGGAACGACCCAGGTCCTGGTCCACAGCGAGTCGCCGCGGCCGTTCGCCGAGCTGGCGTGGCACACAGCGCTGACGGATTACCGGCCCTTCCTCGCGTACAGCGAGCTGAGCGGCCTGATCACCAATCCGAACAGTGAGATCTTCGACGCGTTGGCGCCGATTCTCGGGCTCGACGATCTTACCGACGCCGACCAGCGCCTGCAGAAGACGCATAGCGCGATCAAGGCGGCGGCCAAGGCCGCCGGACCCAGCCGGACAGCCTTGCTCGCGGCGCTCACCCCGTCCGACGACCCGCGCGCCGCGACCGTTATCGAGGCGCTTTCCAAGGCATCCCCGCACCGCTGGGACCTGGAGGCGGCCACGACCGCCGCGTGTGGCCCCGTCAGCCCTTCCGTGCACCCGGTCACCGGTGTCGTCGGGCCGACCGAGGACGAGGTCACGCGGCTGCGTGACCTGGCGGCACTCACCGTGCCAGCCGCCACCGACGTGGCCGCGCGGGCCGACGGCCTGCGCGCCGCGGTCAAGCGGGTGGCGGACTTGGACGGAACCCCCGCCGCCGAGGCCCGCCGGCTCGCGTCCCTGCTCACAGCCGGGCTCGACCATCACCACACGACCGGTGACGGCCCCTGCCCGGTATGCGGGACGGGCACGCTCGACGGTGCCTGGCGCACCGCCGCCACCGCCGAGGTGAACCGACTACGAGGGCTCGCGACCGAGGCCGACGCCGCGGTGGTGGGCCTCGACGCCGCGACCCGGACGGCACTCGCGCTGGTTGCCGACAGCCCGCCGGCGCTCGCTCGCGCGAACATCGCCGCCGACCGGGCCGAGGCCGGCGCCGCCGCGGAGCTGGACGAGCTGACGGCCCAGGCGCTGGCCGCCTGGCGGGACTGGTCGCGGATGCGGGAGGTCACCACCCCGGGTCAGCTTGCCGACGAGCTCGGCCGCCGCTACCAGCCGCTCACCGCCGCGGTCGACGCGCTGCGTGCCATCGCGGCCGCTCGGTTGGCGGAGATCGAGACGGCGTGGACGCCACTGGCGCGACGAGTCCTGGAGTGGGTGGCCGAAGCCCGACCCGTCCAGGAGCGGCAGCCGCTGCTCACGACCATCGAGAACGCTCGCAAGTTCCTCGGAGTTCTGACCAAGCGGCTTCGCGATGAGCGGTTGGCTCCGTTCGCCGAGCAACTGCGGGAGATCTGGACCAGGCTCCGGCAGGAGAGCAACGTCGACCTCGGCCCGATCAGCCTGGAGGGTACGTCCACCCGGCGCCGGCTTCGGATCGATGCGACGGTCGACGGGGTCGGCGGTGAGGCGCTGGGCGTGATGAGCCAGGGCGAGCTGCACGCGTTGGGCCTCGCCATGTTCCTGCCCCGGGCGACTCGGCCCGAGAGCCCGTTCCGGTTCGTCGTCATCGACGACCCGGTGCAGGCGATGGACCCCGCCAAGGTCGACGGCCTCGCCCAGGTCCTTCTGGAGAAGGCGAAGCAGCGCCAGGTCGTGGTGTTCACCCACGACGACCGGCTCGCGGACGCGGTCCGGCGGTTCAGCAAGCCTGACGACATGGCGCGCCGCGTCGAGGTCTTCCGCCGGGAGGGGTCGGTCGTCGAGCCGCGCACCGCGCTGGACCCGGCGGCGCAGTGCCTCAAGGACGCCGACGCGCTCGCGCGCACCGACAGCCTTCCGGACGACGTCAAGGCCGGGCTGATCCCCGCGCTGTGCAAGTCGGCTGTCGACGCCGTCTGCGCCGATGTGTTTCGGCGCCGGCGGCTGGCGAGCGGGGCCAGCCACCCGGCGGTGGAGAAGGAGCTGGAGGAAGCGAAGAGGACGATCACCCGGGCGGCGCTCGCGATCCACCTCGACCGGTCGAAGGACAGCGGTGTTCTCGGCTGGGTCAACAGGCAGTGGGGATCGTCGTACGGGGACACCCTGAAGGTCGCCAATGTGAGCGGCCATCAGCCGTACGGCGGCGACTACCTGGAACTGGTCAAGGACACCCGCGCGCTGGTCCGCAAGTTCGAGGCCCTGCGGTGACCGCGCCACGCTACCTGGATACGGTCGACAGCCTGCTTCGGGAAAGCTTTCCCGACACCGCCGGCCGGTGGCCCCGTGCCTGTGCCTGGCTGCTGCGTCTGGCGCTGGAGGACGCGCTGCGCGACCTGTGGAACCGCGAGCACCCGGCCGTGGCCACGGTCTCGATGCGGGCCCAGCTGCTCAGCCTCCGCATCCTGCGCGGCCTGGACCCGACAGTTCCCGCCCGCGCCGATTATCTGTGGGCCTGCCTGTCCCGTGCCGGCCACTACCACCCTTACGAACTTTCTCCCACTGCTTCCGAACTCCGCGGCTGGCACAACGACGTTTACGGCTTGGTCGTCGCCCTCAACGCCCGTATTACCGGTTGACAGGCACCAGGCGTCGACCCGACCCGACCCGCCCGGCACCGGCGGCGTCCAGGCAGTCGATACTGGGGTTCGCCAGGCGGTCCTGACCCCAATTCGCCTGCCTCGATGCGGCTCGCGGCGGCCTCGGGCGGCGGACGCGCGAGTTACAGCGGCCGAGGGCCTTGAGGGAGAGGTAGGCGTCGGTGACGGCGGGGGCCTGGCGGCCGGTGGCGATGCGCTCGCGGCGGTGATGGCTCAGAGCGCCTTCCGCCCGACATCAACGGCAAGGGCCGCCGTGGGGCATTAGCCCCGGATGACGTCCTCGACGGTGGTCGCGGTGGCCGCGTGGCGAAGCCACTGGTCGAGCTGCGCGGTGTCAACGCTGGCGAGAATCCGCTCACGGATCGCGTCAGGTACAGGTACACCGCGGCTCTCGAGCACCAGCAGCACCGCCTTCGCCTCGCCGCGGGCCTCCCCGAGGGCCTCGCCGCGGGCCTCACCACGGGCGTCGGCCTCGTTGAGTATCTCGTCGTAGTAACGCTTACCGACGGTCGTGGTCATCAGAAACGCCTCCCATCGGGCCCGAGCCGGTGCGGGCAGCCTACCCACTGTCACGTTATGGTAAAAGATCTTCGCCGTCGGTTCCAACGTAGCGAGCGCGGCCAGCAGCGCCGGGTACATGTCCTCGACGCTGGCGTCGTCGAGGTGGCACATCGCGGAGAACAGCACCCGCGCCGGCCGGATCGCCGCCAGCTCGTCATCGACGATGGGCGGCACGTCGGCGGGAGTGAAGAACCACGGCCGCAGCCACGCGCCGCTGCGGGTGTCCCGGGCGACCTGGTCGCGGTACCAGTCGGCCACCGCCTTGTCGGGGACGAAGACCACCAGCGAGGCCTTGACGCGGAACTCGGTCTCCATATGGCCGACATACAGCTTCCAGGATCCGAGTTTGTCCGGATCCCGGCCGCGCTGGACCTCGTAGACGGTCGCCCGCAGCGGCAGGTCGTCCTTCCCGCAGTACAGCACCATCGCGTCCGCCTGGTAGGTCCGCGGGCGGACATTCGGGTCGTAAAGGCGTGCGTGGTCGAAGGTCGGGGCGTCGTCGCCGAGCAGCTCGGTCTGCACCCAGTCGGGCAGGGACGGGTCGAGCCGGAGCAGCTCGAGCGGCGTCTCGTGGGCGGAGGTGGGCATATCGCCACCATGCCTGATGGGTCCGACAGGTCGGATTCGGGTGGTGCACCCCCGGATCCACGGAGGGCGACGCCGCCAGCGAGCGGCCGCGTTGAGACAGGCGATATTGGGTTGACCCGGCGGTCCTCGGTCCCTGACCCCGATATCGCCTGCCACGATGAGGCTCGCGGCGGCCTCAGCCGGCCAGCTACAGGCGGCCGAGGGCCTTCAGGGACAGGTAGGCATCGGTGACGGCGGGGGCGTAGCGGTCGGGGGCGGCGTCGACGACCTCGACGCCGCGGCTGCGCAGCTCCTCGGTGAGCTGGCGGCGGCGCAGCAGGGTCTGTTCGGCCGAGGCGGCCGCGTAGACGTCGCGGACGTCGCCGCGGCCGGTGGCGAGCTCGGCGAGCCTCGGGTCGCGCAGGGCGGCGACCAGCACCGTGTGCCGGGCGGTCAGCGCCGGCAGCGCCGGCAGCAGCGACTCCTCGATCACCGCCGGCACCAGCTCGCTGAAGATGACGACCAGCGCGCGCCGGCGGGTCATGCGCAGCACCGTCGAGACGATGCCCTCGTGGTCGGCCTCGACGAGTGCCGGCTCCAGCGTCGCCATCGCCTCGCTCATCCGCGACAGCAGGTTTCCCTCGCTCGACTCGGGCAGCGTCAGGCGCGCCTCGCTGTCGTGCGCGACGAGCCCGACCCGGTCACCGGCGCGCAGCGCGACGGCGGTCAGCAGCAGCGCGGCGTCGAGCGCGTGGTCGAGCCGAGGTGCGTCGCCGACTCGGCCGGCCGACGTGCGGGCCGTGTCCAGCACGCAGACCACCCGGCGGTCGCGTTCCGGGCGGAACGTCTTCACGACGACCGAGCCGCGCCGGGCGGTGCCGCGCCAGTCGATGTTGCGGACGTCGTCGCCGATCACGTAGTCGCGCAGGCTGTCGAACTCGGAGCCCGCCCCGCCGCCGCGGATGGCCACCTGGCCCTCGACCTCGCGCAGCCGGGCGAGCGCCGACGGCAGGTGACGGCGGGAGTGGAACGGTGGCAGCACCCGCACCCGCCACGGGCAGTGGTGGCGGCCCTGCCGTCCGGCCAGGCCCAGCGGGCCGAGCGAGCGGACGGTGATCCGGAACGGCTCCCGGTCACCACGCCGCGTCGGGTAGAGAGTCGCCTCCAGGAAGCGTCGCTCGCCGGCCGGAACGGTCACGCTGTAGGTCAGCGGCCGCGCGCCGGCCGACGGCGGCCACGCGTCCCGGATCCTGGCCCGCACCGCCCGGGTGCCGTTGTTGCTGACGGTCAGCACCAGCGGCACCGGCTGGCCGAGCCGCGCGCCGCGCGGCCCGCTCCGGGAGAACTCCAACGCCCGGACCGAGCCGGCGAGCGCCACGTCGAGCAGCACCAGCCCGACGATCAGCAGGTCGACGATCAGGATCACGACGCCGGGGACAGGGGCGAGCGCCACCGCCACCGCGCCGAGGAACGCGCATGCCGCCGCCCGCCCGGTTATCGCCATCGGCTGCTCAGCGGGGGACGGGAACGGTCGCGAGCACCTGCTCGAGCACCACGTCCGCGGTGACACCGTCCAGCTCGGCCTCCGGGCGCAGGCTGATCCGGTGCCGCAGCGTCGCGCGGGCGAGCGCCTTCACGTCGTCCGGGGTGGCATAGCCGCGGCCGGACAGCCACGCCCACGCCTTCGACGTCGCGAGCAGCGCCGTCGCGCCTCGCGGCGACACCCCGAGCAGGACCGACGGCGCGGAGCGGGTCGCCCGGGCGAGGTCGACGATGTACGCCAGCACCTCGGGACGGACCTGGACGGCGCGGGCACTGGCCCGGGCGATGGCCAGCTCGGCCGGGCCGGCGACCGCCGTCACGCCGGCGGCGTCGAGGTCACCGGGGTCAAAGCCCGCCGCGTGGTGCGCGAGCACCCGGACCTCGTCGTCACGGGACGGCAGCGGCAGCGTCACCTTGACGAGGAACCGGTCGAGCTGTGCCTCGGGCAGCGGGTAGGTGCCCTCGTGCTCGACCGGGTTCTGCGTGGCCAGCACGGCGAACGGGCTGGGCAGCGGCCTGGGGGTGCCGTCGACGCTGACCTGGCGCTCCTCCATGACCTCCAGCAGCGACGCCTGAGTCTTCGGCGGGGTGCGGTTGATCTCGTCGGCGAGCAGCAGGTTGGTGAAGACCGGGCCCTCGCGGAAGGCGAACTCGGAGCTCCGGTTGTCGTAGAACAGCGAGCCGGTGACGTCGCCGGGCATCAGGTCGGGGGTGAACTGCAGCCGCTTGGTCTCCAGCGCGAGCGCCCTGGCCAGGGTACGCACCAGCAGGGTCTTCGCCACGCCGGGAACGCCCTCCAGCAGCGCGTGGCCGCGGCAGAGCAGCGCCACCACCAGGCCGCTGACGGCCGCGTCCTGGCCGATGACGGCCTTCCCCACCTCGGAACGCAGCCGGACCAGCGCCGCCCTCGCGGCCTCCTGCTCCTGCGCGGACGGCATGCCGGCGGGCGCCGCCGCCACGGGCGCCGGCCGCGTTACGGGCGGCGGGGGCGGCGGGGGTGGCGGTGACGGTGGCGGGACGGTCAGCGCCGGGCCCGTGACCGGCGCGGGCGCGGCTGGCCACGGCGTCGGCAGTGGGGGTGGGGGTGGCTGTTCCGACGGTGGGGACGTCGAGGGCCGCGGGGCCGGCGCGGTCGGCGGCGGGGGCCCGAACGGCGCCCGGATCGTGTCGCCCCCGACGATGGTGACCTCACCGGCCGCCTCGTCCTCGAGTGCCGGGTCCTCGGGCGGCGCCGTGGTCCCGGGCGGCGCCGTCGTTGCGGACGGCCTGGCGGCGCCAGGGTAGCCCTGGCCGCCGGCCGCGCCAGGTTCCGGCGCCGGAACACCGGGGACATAGGCGCCGGGATACGGAGTTGTCACCTTCCACCCACCTGCCGATCGAGCTTGTCGAGTGCTTTAGCGAGCCGAACCAGCGCGGCGTCGTCCAGCGGTTCTGGTTGCTGGGGACCCGGCGCGGGGGGCCCGCCGGCGGGGGGAGCCGGCCAGGCCCCCGGCGCCGGCATGACCGCGGCCGGCGGCGCGGCCTGGGCCGCGGGCGACCAGCCCGAACCGTACAGGAGCGCCCAGATCTTCACCGGCGGGCGGCCTGTCCGCGCGACGACCGAGGCTACGAGGGCCGCCGGGTCCGGCCCGCTGATCTCCTTCGCCACGGCGCCGGCACGCACTGTGCCACCAGCGCCGGGCGCGCTGTGCGGCGGCAGGCCCAGCCGGTCGGCGAGCCGGGCGCGCAGGCCCGCGCGCAACGCCTCGGCGGCGAGGCCGCGCGCCCTGGCCGCCGAGTAGAGCCGGCCGCGGCCCTCCGTGGTCTCGGCGGCGCGCACGACCACGGGCAGCGGTTCCGGCACCGGTGGGCCGAGCCGCCGTCCGCGCCAGAGCGCCAGCAGGACGAGCGCGACGAGGATCTGCAGGCAGGTCAGCCAGAAGCCGGGCCCCAGCAGGTCCGCGACGCTGTCGCGGTCGGCCGGGTCCGTGAGGACCTGCTCCTGGATCACCCAGTCCAGGTGGGAGTGGCGGGCGAGCAGACCGAGGGCGAGTGCGGCGTTGCCCTCGCGGTCGAGATCGGCGTTGGTGAGGAAGCCCGCCCCGCTGAGCAGCACGAGCCGCCCGGCCCAGCTCGGCGCCGTCACCACGGCCAGCGGCGCGCCGCCCGCGGGCGGCGCGTAGCAGAACGTGGCCGTGACGCCGGCCGCCGGCCCCTCGGGAGCCTCGGTGGGCCGGTCGTAGTGGACCGAGCCGGAGATCGTCGTGCGGCCCGCCGTGCGGGCCTCGGCCAGCTCGCAGGCCGGGGTCTTCGCGCCGGGCAGGGTGACCGTGTCGACGGTGTCGACGGGCACGTCCAGCGCGGCCAGCACGTTGGCGTTGGCTCCCACCAGCACCACGTCGGCGCCGTCCTCGGCAAGCTGACGCAGGTTGCCGAGGGTGTAGCGGTCGAGCCGGCCCGGCCTGATCACGACCATCGTCAGGTCGGCGGCGTCGCCCGGCGCGGTCAGCGCGTCCCACGCATGGTCGCGGGGGGTGACGTCGATGCCGCGGTGGCGCAGGATCTCGGCGAGCGCCATGGTGCCGGCTGGTGCCGGCGACCTGGTGTCCAGGGACTCCTTGCCGCCGCTCGACGGCTGGCCGATCGCCACGGCGAGCAGGGAGTAGGCGACGACGACCACGCCGACGACGGCGAGCGCGATCGTCACCCGTCGCCGCGTGGCCGGGCGCGGACCGCTCTGCTGGAACGTCGAGCCGGTCGGCCCGGGCCCGCCCGGCCCGCCCGCGCCAGGCGTGCCGGCCGGCTGGCCCGGCGGGGCCGGGGCGGGGGCCGTCGGGGCGGTCATGCGGGCACCGCGTGGCTCGGGCCGGAGGGGCGGTCCTCGTGTGCCGGCCGGCGGACGTCCGCGAGTGCGTCGTCGRCCCGCACGACCGCCTGGTACGACTCGGGGCCGGCCGGACGGCCGCCGTACCAGATATCGCTGAACACGGCCACCGCGACGCGCAGCTCGCCGATGCCGGTCGTCGTGACCGCCGTCATCTCCATGACCAGCTCGCCGGCGGTGCGACTTGCCCTCGGGTCGAGGACACCCTTCTCCTCCAGCATCCGCACCACGGCGCGCAGCCGGGAGCGCACCGCCTCGGCGTGGCGGCCGGCAGCCGCGTGCCCCTCCGCCTCGGCGCGAAGCGCCCGTGCGGACAGGGCGCTCGCGAGGTCGGTCTCCTGCGAGCGGTCCCTGGCCGAGCGGCGGACCGGGCCGAGCCACAGCCGCAGCACCATCGCCAGCGCGACCAGCACCAGCAGCACGGCGAGGATGCCGAGCCCGGTGTAGTTCCCACCAGGCTGGTGGACGTTGGGGTCGAGCCAGTCGAAGAGCTGGCTCAACTTGTGGTTGATCCAGTCGACGGCCCGGTGTAGCCAGCCCGGCGAGTGGCGCCCGTCCTGACGGCCGTAGATGTCGCGTGAGAGCTCCCGGCGTGCCTCGTCCTGGGCGCCCTCGCGGGTGACCGCGCCGCCGAGCGTCGCCATCAGGACCACCCGCCCTGGTGCGGCCATCCGCTCTGGCCCGGCGGCGGCGCCGGCGGGCGGGCACCGGCCGCCGGAAAACCAGGAACCGGGATGCCCGCGGCAGGGAAGCCAGCCGTGGGGAAGCCGGCGGCCGGCGGGGCGGCCGCCGCGGCGACGGCGTCAGTGGCGCCGGTGGCCGCCGCCCGCGCGAGGGTGACGTCGAGGGCCTCCCTGCGGATCCGCCGGTCGATGTAGAGGATCGCGATGACGCCGGCGAGCACCGGGGTGACGATCGTGACGATCAGAAGGCTCCCCAGGGCCTGGACGACGAGGCCGGTGGTGCTTGGATTCCCGGACGACTCGGTGAGCGACGACGATGCGGGCGCCGTGAACAGGGCGACCGGCACGCTCACGACGAGTACCAGCGTTCCGGCGATTACCCCAGCGAGTAGCAGGATGCCGAACGTTCGCCACCAGGCGCCCCGGATCAGGTAACGCGACCGGCGCAGTGCGCCCGTGACCGTCCCGCCCTCCAACGCGTACACCGGGGTGGCGAAGCAGAACAGCACCCCCAGCCAGATCGACACCGCGCCGAGCGTGACCAGGCCGAGGACCATCAGCAACGTGAGCAGCAGGGCCAGCCTCACCAGCCCCGGCAACCGGGGCGCGACCCGGCGGACCGCCGCCCCGAGGCCGATCCGGGACCTGCCGGCGGGCCCCGGGCCGAGGCTCGCCTCGGCGACGACGACCGCGAGCACTCCGGCCAGCAGGATCACCAGCATGAAGTCGAGCCCGCGCAGCACGACCTGCAGCAGCGTGTAGAAGGCGAACGACGCGTCCTGGGCGGCGAGCGTCACGATCGCGCCCACGGTCTCGAACACGGCTCCGGTTACGAGGGTGAGCCCGAGCGTCGCGCCCGGGTTCGTCCGCATCGTGACGAACGCGCCGTCAAGGATCTCGCTGACGCTCAGCGGCCGCAACGGCACCACGCTCGTCGCGGCGCCGACCGGTCGCCCCGCCGGCCGGCGGAAGGCGCCGCGGCGGGCGCCGCCGCCCGCGCCGCCACCACCGGCGAGCTCGGAACCCGGAGCCGACCAGCCAGCCGTCGAGGCCCCGGGAGCGTGCTGTCCCTGCCCGCCCGGGCTCGGCGCGGGTACCGGGCTCCATCCCGCCGCTCCCGGTGCCGGGCCCGCCGGCCCCGCCGGCACGGCGGGCCCCCACTGACCGGGTCCCCATGGGCCCGGCGGGGGCTGGCCAGGGCCGTAGGGGGGCGGCGGGGGCTGGCCGGGACCGTATGGGGGCGGCGGCGGATACGGGCCAGTGACCGGCCCACCTACGGCCATGCGCGCTCCCGTCGTCCCGAATGATCGGGCTCATCCTTTCAGAGCCGGGCCGGAGCGGTACCGGCGCCGTCGGGCGGCCGACGCCGCGGACACTCCGTGCTCATCCCGGGAGGCCGGGCCGGAGACAGCCCGCCGGCGTGGGTTGTCCACAGGGCGGACGCCGGGGCTGGCGCGGGCGAGGGCGCTGGCCGATGCTGCGCGGGTGACCGGATCACGGCGCCGCGGCGCGTGGGTGCACCAGACCGCTCGTGGGCCGGCGCGCTCGGCGCTCGGCACCCTGGCCGACCTGGTGCTGCCGCGGGCCTGCGCCGGCTGCGGGCGCGCCGGCGCCGCGGTGTGCGCGGCCTGCGCCGCGGTGCTGGCCGGTCCCCCGATTCTCGCCGCCCCGGGCAGTGCGGCCACCCCGGGGCGGCGAGGCCCGCCGCCATGCGTCGCGGCCGCCCGCTACGCCGGCCCGGCCGGCTCGCTGGTGATCGCGTACAAGGAGCGTGGCCGCCTGGATCTCACCGGCCCGCTCGGCGGTGCGCTGGCCTCCGCGGTCAGCGCGGCCCTCGCCGTCACGCGCCCGCCTGTCGGGCCGGGCACCGGAGTGGTCCTGCTCGTACCGGTGCCGGCAAGCGGGGCGGCGCTGCGCCAGCGAGGGTTCGACCATGTCGCCAGGGTGGCGGCGGCCGCCGCCCGGGTGACGACCCGCGCCGGCATGCCGACGTGGGTCGCGCCGCTGTTGCGCCCGGTCCGCCGGACGGCCGACCAGGCCGGGCTCGGGGCCCGCGCGCGGGCCGCGAACGTCGCCGGGGCGTTCGCGGCGCGGCCGGCGGTGGCGGCCCGGGTGGCGGCGGCCTGCCGGGAGGCCGGTCCCGCCGGTCAGGAGGGACGCGGCCCTGTCTGGCCCGTTCGGACCGGGCCCGCCGACGGGCCGTCCCGGGCCGGCGGGCCAGACGGTGGCCTGCGCGCGGGCGGAGGCCAGCCCGGCCCGGCCGGCGGCCGGCCGGGCCGAGTTCCGACCGACAGGGTCGACGTCGTGGTGGTGGACGACGTGGCGACCACCGGCGCCACGCTCGCCGAGGCGGTACGGGCGCTTCGCCAGGCCGGGGTGCCGGTGCTGGCCACGGCCGTCATCGCGGCGGCCGGCGGCACTCCGGCACGCCCACGTGTCCGATTGCCCACCACGCGGGTACCGGATGGGTGAAACTAGATGGCCTACCGGTGAACGGGCGGGTCGTCCGACCACCCGCGCTCCGGTAGGCGGGCGCCGACATCCGCCACACCAGGCGAGACGAGAGGAGCGGACCGACAGGCAGGACCGATCGAGACCGCACAGCGGCGACAGGCGCGCGTTTTTCCTGAGATGGGGGACAGCCAGTACGACGACGAGACCCGGTTCGGTCGGGCCCGCTCGGGCCCGTGCCAGCACCGGAGCGCCGGGCTCCGTCCCGGATGCGGAGCTAAGCCGCCGCACCGCGGACGGGACACCCGGCCGGCGAACGGGAGGTGGATCGCGTGGACATCGTGGTCAAGGGCCGGCACACGGCGGTTCCAGAACGGTTCCGTACGCACGTCCAGAGCAAGCTCGCGAAGCTCGAACGGTACGACGGCAAGGTCATCCGGGTCGACGTCGAGCTGTCCAGGGAGCGCAACCCCCGCATGTCGGACGTCCGCGAGCGGGTCGAGCTCACTCTTTACAGCCGTGGTCCGGTGATCCGCGCCGAGGCCGCCGCCGCCGACCCCTACTCCGCGCTGGACGGGGCGACGAACAAGCTCGCCGAACGGCTGCGCCGGGCGGCCGAGCGCCGCGCCGACCACCAGCACGGTAACCACGGTCAGGGCCACGGGCGCGCCTATGTCGGGCCGCCGCTGACTGGCCGCGGGGACCGTGGCCCCGCCGCGTCGGAGCAGAACGAGCGCCGGGCGGCGTCCGCCCTGCCCGGGCAGGGCTCGGCGACGACGGGCGCACCGGCACCTTCCGGCGGTGGCGTGGTCACCCCGGCCGACGTCGCGGCCGCCGTGGGCAGGCGCGGCACGGCTGGCACCGGCCAGCGATCCCCGGGTGCCTCGAACGGCGCCCGGCCCGCCGGCGGCGAGCGCGAGTTCGAGCGCGAGTTGGAGGGCATCGACGTGGACCGTTACGAGCAGCCGGACCGCTCGCCCATGATCGTGCGTACCAAGACGCACCGGGCGGCGCCGATGACGCTGGACGACGCGCTGTCGAACATGGAGCTCGTCGGTCACGACTTCTACCTCTTCCAGGACCAGGTGACCGGGCAGGCGAGTGTCGTGTACCGCCGGCGAGGCTACGACTACGGCGTCATCCACCTGATCGGCCCGGAGGACCCGGCGGCGGCCTCGGACGAGGAGCGTGAGCCCATGGGAACGACGTCGTAGGAGGTCCCACGGAACGCCCGCGGCGGGCCGGCCTGGCCGGCCCGCCGCGCCGGCCCTCTGGAGAGCCCGGTCGGGGCTGCCCAGGGGGCCGGCTCGTGTCCGGCTTCCCGCCGACGGGCGCGCTTGCACGTCCGCCCGAAGTCAGGGCCCCGCTGCCTCACGGCTGTCCGTAAAGACGGAGATCCCACCGGTCTCAGGAGTCCCGCCAATCCGGTGACCACCGCGTATCACAGCGTTCTCTGTCGATCCCCATACAGGCCTCGGACGTGGCCGAACTTGGAAATTGGTGCCTTGTCCGGTGTTGGCTGATCGGTGGGGAAGGTGGATCGGTGGGGGAAAGCCCCGCCGACGTGGGATCATCGGCATCGGGTGGCGGGCGCCACGGGCCGACGGGAGGGTTCGGCCCGGTCTGGCCGTCGGACTGGTGCGTGGGCAGCGTCCGCGTTCGGGTCCGGCCGCGCCGCCGCCCGTGATGCCGGGGCAGCGGTTTAGGGAGGCCAGATGACGGTGGACGAGCAGCGCTCGCCCGAGACGCCGCGGGCGCCATCGGAGGAGAACCCCATCCGGGTGCTGATCGTCGACGATCATGCGCTGTTTCGCCGCGGGCTGGAGATGGTGCTCGCGCAGGAGCCGGATATCGAGGTCGTCGGCGAGGCCGCCGACGGCACCGAGGCGGTGACGATGGCCAGCGAGATGGCTCCGGACATCGTCCTGATGGATGTACGGATGCCGCGTCGAGGGGGCATCGACGCGACCAGCGTCATCAAGCAGGCGGTGCCCAGCGCGAAAATCGTCATGCTGACGATCAGCGACGAGGAGGCCGACCTCTACGACGCCATCAAGGCCGGCGCGATGGGCTACCTGCTCAAGGAGATCTCGATCGACGAGGTCGCGGCCGACATCCGCGCCGTGTACAACGGGCAGAGCCTGATCAGCCCGTCGATGGCCTCGAAGCTGCTCAGCGAGTTCGCCTCGATGATCAAGAACAAGGATGACCGGCCGCAGCTGCCCACCCCTCGCCTGACCGACCGGGAGATGGAGGTGCTCCGGCTCGTCGCGAAGGGTATGAACAACCGCGACATCGCCAAGCAGCTCTTCATCAGCGAGAACACGGTCAAGAACCACATCCGCAACATCCTGGAGAAGCTCCAGCTGCACTCACGGATGGAGGCCGTCGTCTACGCCGTCCGCGAGAAGCTCCTCGAGATCACCTAAGGCGCTCCCGTTGCCGGATGCTTCGCGCCCGCAACCGGGCGGCGCCGTCGGGCGCTGGGCGCCCTCCCCACGTGGTTCCGGGCCCTAGCGTATGGCGGTGGTCGGCCTGGTTCCGGGCCGGCGACTTGGCTGAGCTGACGCAGCGCCGATGCGCCGTCACCGCTGGTGGTTGCGCTTCGTTGTCAGGGCGGCAGGATGCCGGTCCAGTGGTCGGCCCTACCACCGCTGCGGCGCTGCGGGAGGGGCAGGGGCGCGGGGCCGACGGTAAATCCCGCCTTGACCGCCACGTGTCGGGGCGCTTCGTTGTCAGGGCAGTAGGACGCCCGTCCAGAAGTTGGCGATGACGCCGTCGCGGGGGTGCGGGAGCGACCGGGGGGCCGGGTCGATGGCGAATCCGGCCTTGACCGCCACGCGCCGGGACGCCTCGTTGCCCGTCAGCGCGATCCAACGGATTCTGGCCAGCTCCAGCGGCCCGAACCCCCAGCGGCAGAGCACCTCGACCGCGCTGGTCACGACCCCGCGCCCGCGAGCGGTGGCGGCGCACCAGTAGCCGACCTCGCCGTCGCCGCCCGGCGCCACCCCCGGGTGCCCGGCCGGGTCGCGCAGGTCCTGCAGCCCGACGGAGGCGAGCAGCTCCCCGCTGGTCGCGTCGACCACGGCGAACTGGGCCGCCGTGCCGGTGGCCCAGTTCGCCGGGGACCTGCCGTCGACGAAGCCGGTCGCGTCGTCGCGGTGGTACGGCGACGGGATCGTCGTCCAGCGCTGGATCTCCGGGTCCTGGCAGACGGCGAACACGGCGTCGGCGTCGCCCGGCCGCCACGGGCGCAGGTGCAGCGAGCCCGCGGTGATCTCGACCGGCTCGAGTGTGGACATGGCGTATTCCTCCGGACATGTACTCGGCTGCGGCGCGAGTGTGGGGCGGGGCGGGGCGGCGAGCCTGGCCATCGCATTAGCGCCGAACCGGGACCCGAACCGAGACCAGTCTTGTTCGCGTTCTGACCGGCGAGCGGCGGGGGCGGGCGAAGGCATCCGGCAGTCGGCGTGCCCCGGTGTCCTGTCACACACGCGCGGATGACCCGGCCTTGGCGCGTCGTGGGTTCCGATCGGACGGCCGGGAAGGGCTAGCATCGTGGTGTCGGCCCGCTCGTCGACATGCCAGCCGGAGGAGCCTCGCCCGTGGTACTAGATAAGATCCTGCGCGCCGGCGAAGGACGGATCCTGCGCAAGCTCCGCGACGACATGGAACTTGTGAACCGCATCGAGGACGACTTCGTTGGCCTCTCGGACGCCGAGCTGCGCGGCATGACCGACGAGTTCCGCCAGCGCCTCGCCGACGGCGAGGAGACGCTCGACTCGCTGCTGCCGGAGGCCTTCGCCGCGGTACGCGAAGCGGCCAAGCGCACGCTCGGCCAGCGGCACTTCGACGTGCAGATCATGGGCGGGGCGGCGCTGCACCGCGGCAACATCGCCGAGATGAAGACCGGTGAGGGAAAGACGCTGGTCTCGACGCTGCCGGCGTATCTGAACGCGCTCGCTGGCGAGGGCGTGCACGTGATCACGGTGAACGACTACCTGGCCCAGCGCGACGCCGAGAACATGGGCCGCGTCCACCGCTTCCTCGGCCTTTCGGTCGGCGTGATCCACCCGCAGATGCCGCCCTCGGCGCGTCGCGAGCAGTACGCCTGCGACATCACCTACGGCACGAACAACGAGTTCGGCTTCGACTACCTGCGCGACAACATGGCGTGGAGCGGCGAGGAGCTGGTCCAGCGCGGCCACAACTTCGCCATCATCGACGAGGCCGACTCGATCCTCATCGACGAGGCGCGTACCCCCCTCATCATCAGCGGCCCGGCCGACCAGCCGACCCGTTGGTACACGGAGTTCGCGCGGATCGCCCCGCTGCTCATCCGCGACGTCGACTACGAGGTCGAGGAGGGCAAGCGGACCGTCGCCATCACCGAGTCCGGGGTCGAGAAGGTCGAGGACCAGCTCGGCATCGAGAACCTCTACGAGTCGGTGAACACCCCGCTCGTCGGCTACCTGAACAACTCCCTGAAGGCCAAGGAGCTCTACAAGCTGGACAAGGACTACATCGTCACCGACGGTGAGGTCCTGATCGTCGACGAGTTCACCGGCCGTATCCTGCACGGCCGGCGCTACAGCGAGGGCATGCACCAGGCGATCGAGGCCAAGGAGAAGGTCGAGATCAAGCAGGAGAACCAGACCCTCGCGACGATCACGCTGCAGAACTACTTCCGGCTCTACGAGAAGCTGTCCGGGATGACCGGTACGGCCATGACCGAGGCCGCCGAGTTCCACCAGACCTACAAGCTGGGTGTGGTGCCGATCCCGACGAACAAGCCGATGATCCGGGACGACCAGGCTGATGTCGTCTACAAGACCGAGGTCGCGAAGTTCGCCTCCGTCGTCGACGACATCGTCGCCCGGCACAAGAAGGGCCAGCCGGTCCTCGTCGGCACCACCAGCGTCGAGAAGTCCGAGTACCTGTCCCGGCAGCTCACCAAAGAGGGCGTGAAGCACGAGGTGCTCAACGCCAAGCACCACGAGCGTGAGGCGCTGATCATCGCGGAGGCCGGCCGGCGTGGCGCCGTCACGGTCGCCACGAACATGGCCGGCCGAGGTACGGACATCATGCTGGGCGGCAACCCCGAGTTCATCGCCCAGGCGGAGCTGCGTTCCCGCGGGCTGTCGCCGCTCGAGACGCCCGAGGACTACGAGGCCGCCTGGCCGGAGGCCCTGGAGAAGGCCAGGTCGTCGGTCGCCACCGAGCACGACGAGGTCCGCGAGCTCGGCGGGCTGTACGTGCTCGGCACGGAGCGACACGAGTCCCGCCGGATCGACAACCAGCTGCGCGGGCGCGCCGGGCGCCAGGGTGACAGCGGCGAGTCCCGGTTCTACCTCTCCCTCGGCGACGACCTGATGCGGCTGTTCAACGCGTCCACGGTCGAAGGGATCATGGACCGGCTCCAGATCCCCGAGGACGTGCCGATCGAGTCGAAGATCGTCACCCGTGCGATCCGGTCGGCCCAGACGCAGGTCGAGGGCCAGAACTTCGAGATCCGCAAGAACGTCCTGAAGTACGACGAGGTGATGAACAAGCAGCGCACCGTTATCTACGAGGAGCGCCGCAAGGTTCTCGAGGGCGCCGACCTGCACGAGCAGGTCCGCCACTTCGTCGACGACACGATCGCCGGCTACGTGCAGGGCGCCACCGCCGACGGCTTCGCGGAGGAGTGGGACCTCGACACGCTGTGGACCGGCCTCGGCCAGCTCTACCCGGTCGGCGTCGAGGCCCCGGCGTCCGACGACCGCGACGGCCTGAGCACGGACATGCTCCTCGAGGACATCCAGACCGACGCGCAGGATGCTTACGACCGGCGGGAGGCCGAGCTCGGCGCCGGCCCCGACGAAGAGCCGGTGATGCGTGAGCTCGAGCGGCGGGTTGTGCTCGCCGTGCTCGACAAGAAGTGGCGCGAGCATCTCTACGAGATGGACTACCTGCAGGAGGGCATCGGCCTGCGGGCGATGGGGCAGCGTGACCCGCTGGTGGAGTACCAGCGCGAGGGCTACTCGATGTTCCAGACCATGATGGAAGGGATCAAGGAGGAGTCCGTCCGGCTGCTGTTCAACGTCGAGGTCCAGGTCGCGGGCCGCGACGAGGGGCCGGGCGGCCAGCAACCAGCGGGGACCGCTCCCACGCTGGGCGCGCCGACGCCGCTGACCGCGGTGAACCGGCCGGCCGCGGAGCGCGAGGTGCCGCCGGCCGCGCAGACGGCCCCGCTGGCACGGGGTGGTTCGCGTGCCGCCCGCAGGGCGCAGGGGGCCCAGGCTCCGGCCCCTCCGGCCCCTCCGGCCCCTCCGGCCACGCCCACTCCGCCGGTGCCCGCGGCTCCCACGCCTCCGCCGGTGTTCGTCAAGGGTCTGGAACCTCGCCGGCCGAGCGGGGGCCTGCAGTACTCGGCGCCGTCGGTCGACGGCGGCCCGGAGCCGGTGGCGTCCTACGGGCGCGATGGGGCTGGCGGGGGCGCGGCGGCTGGCGGCCTGGGCGGCCAGCCGAAGGGCACCGCCCGCAACGCGCCGTGCCCGTGCGGATCTGGCCGCAAGTACAAGCGCTGCCACGGCGACCCGGCCCGCCGAGGCTAGCGGGCCGTCTCGCCCAGATCGGCTGACCGCCCCCCCGCGGGCGGTCAGCCGATCTGGAGGCTGGTCACCTGCCAGCGGCCTCCCGCCGACTCCATCCGCAGCGCGAGGGCGGCTACCCGGTCGCCGCGGTTGACGACCGCCACGATCTCGGCGACGCCTGGCCGCGGCTCGCCGATCCGGATGCTGCGGACGGAGCCGCGGCCCGGGTAACGGCCGCCGAGCTTCTCCAGCGCGGCCTGCAGCCGCGGGGTAGCCCAGCCGGCCAGGTGCGAGACCGGCCGCACGCCGGAGAGCACCTCGACGATCGCCCGGACGACGATGGTCGCGGCCGGGGCTGGACTTTCCAGAAAACGGCTGTCACGGACCTGCGGCGGGATCCGGAGCGGCGCGTGGCGCGCCGCCGGGTGCGCCGTCACGTTCGGCCGCCCGGAGACGGTGCGCAGCGAGACGTCGTCCGTCGCTCGGGAATGACCACGGGAGCCCGTGGCGGCCGGAGACGGCGGCGGCGGAAGCCGGACGTCGCCGGGCCCACGGTGGGCGGCGGCGCCGTGCCGCGCGCCTCGCCCGTGGGAGGAGCCGGCGGTGCCGGGGCCGCGTCGCCCGCCGGTCTGGAGGGTGCGCCGGCCGGCATGGGCCCGCGGCGCCTCACCATCACCCGCGCACCGCGGCTTGTCCGCGCCGGCACCTCGCGGCTTCTCGTCCCGGGTGTCCCGTGCGGCGTCGCCGTCGCCGTCGCCGGTGTTTCGCGCCGCGTTTTCCCGGACGCTTCGCGCCTCGTCGTGTCGGGCGCTTTGCGCCTCGTCGTCATAGGGCGGCTCGGTCATGAACGCCGGGTGCCCGCGCAACGCCGCGGGCGAGGGCGGCTCGGGTACGTCGGGCTGCCTCGCGTGAGCGTTGGGAAGAGTCATATGCGCGCCTCCGGGAGCAGGCCGGTGTGGGCGGGGTCAGGGCCCGGAGGGCGGCTGTAGCCGCTGGCCGGGAAGGAGCAGGTTCGGGTCTGGACCGATCACGTCCCGGTTGGCTGCCCACCACTGTGGCCATTCGGCCGCGATCTGGGCTTCGGTCGCGCCCGGGCCGAGGTGGCGGGCGGCGATCGTCCACAGGGAGTCGCCGCGGTGGACGACCACCTCCGTCCGCGAGCCGTCGTCGGACGGCCCGCCGATCCCGCGAGGCGCCGAACCCCCCAGCGGATCGAGGCCCGGCGAGGGCGAGCTCGAGGGGGAGGGCGACGAAAGTGGCGGCGACAGGTCCGGCCAGCCGGAGGCGGGCATCGCGGCCGGCCGGAGGACGGACGCGGGTGGCTCGCTCGTGGGCATCGTCGGCGTCCAGGGCGTCGGGCTGGCGGACGGCGTCGGCGAGGCCGCTGGCGTCCACGTCGGGTCGGCTGTCTGAGCCGGCGCGGACGGGAGCGTCGTGGGGGAGGACGAAGGAGCCGCCGACGTGCTGGCGGAAGGCGACGGGGCGCCGGGGGCAGGGGCGCCCGTCTCGGGAGTGGCTGAGGGCGAGGCGCCTTGGTCTCTGGGAGTGAGCACGACGATCGGGGTGCCTTCGGGCAGCCCGGCCCGCGGCCCGGCCCCGTCCGGGGAGGCCGATGCCGGGGCGGTGGGCGACACGGAAGGCTGGTCGGAGGCATCCGGCGCGCTGGTAGACGGGCTGGGGGTGAGCGATGCCGCCGGCCCCGGGGTTCCTGCCGGATCGGCTGACGGCGTCGGGTTGGTCGGGGTGGCCGGCGCCGCTGGGGCGGTGGTGACCGGCGCCGGGACGGCCGGCGCCTGCGCGACCGGTGTGGTGGGGGCTGGTGCGGCGGGTGCTGGCGGTGGTGCGGCTGGCGGTGGTGCTGGTGCGGCTGGCGTGGTGGGGGCCGGCGCCGCCGGCTGGGTCGTCGGGGGCCGCGTGGTGGGCGCGGGTGGGTTTCGGGCGGGTGGACTCGGCGCCTGGCTCGCGGGCGCGGGCGCCGAGCCGCTCGGCGGGGAGAGGTCGGGCCAGTTCGTGCCCGACGTCGAGGTGGTGACCGGGGGCGAGAGATCCGGCCACGAGCCGGATGTCCCGCTCCCGGACGAGGCCGGTCCCTGGGCGATGGGCGGGGAGAGATCAGGCCACACCTGGGTCTGGGCGGCCGTCGGCGAGTCGTGGGGCACGCTCGCCGACGCGGGCGTCGCGGCGATCAGTCCGCTGGCGCTGCTCGCGACGATCGTCAGGCCGAGGCTGACCTCGAGCAGGCGGTGCATCGTGCGCGGCAGCATCCAGCGTGACAGCTGCCCGGCGCCACGCCCGGCCGCCCCGGGCAGCGCCGCGAGCGAACCGATGACGACGCCCAGGCACAGCCACAGCAGGCAGGCCCAGGCGGCCGCGGCCACCGCCGTGACCAAAGCCTGCTCCGGCGCGTCGGAGAACCAGCGCGGAACGTCGGCGAGGCTCGCCGGCAGGTCGGCGAGGCCCGGGCCGGCGACGATCAGGACCGCGGCGACGCTGCCCGCCAACGCGATCGGGAAGACGGCCCGCACCACGCGCCGGATCGATCTCATCGCGCCTCACTTCGCGCTGTGGGCCGTCGCGCGGCCGCCCTGTGGGCAGCGAACACGGTGGGCTCGTCTCGGATGATTCGGGGGGGCGTCCCCCCGAAATGGCACGCACCTGCCTGCCCGCCGTCCACGGCGCCGCCTCGGGAGAGGCGGTCTCCGCGGGGGCGGGTCACCGGGAGATCACCCAGGGCGGTGCGCAAGCTGCTTCGTCGAAGCCGGTTCCGTCGGAGTCGCCTGTAATGGGACCCCGTTCGCTGCGACCCCCTTCTGGATGGCCTCGACGATGCGGAATACTTCGTTTGCTTCTGTTTGCCTGTGTAACCCTCTGGCGGCAAAGTGTCAATCCTGGTTGTCTGACCTGGTACGGGTCGACGGCCCTCGGCCCGCGCTGGTTCGTGTGGTGGCCGGCGGGCACGTCCGTCCGTCGGGTGGCCGGCTGCCTGGGGCGACGTCGCCGGTCCGTATTGTCGGGACGGCCAAGGGGGGTGTCAGGTTGCGTTGGGAGGCGCTGTTCGCGGATCTTGAGGCGCAATGGGAGGCGGCCGAGGCCGCCGACCTCTCCGCCGAGATCGCGGACCGGAGCCGTCGGGAGATCGGCTACCTGAGACTCGTCGATCGGCTGCGCCCGGCTGTCGGGCATCGGCTGCGCTTCGACATCATCGGCCAGTCAGGCCCGGAGCGAGGCGTGATCGCCGGTCGGCTGCTCGCACTGGGGGCGGACTGGCTGCTCGCCGAGGACGTCGCCGGGGGTGAGGCCCTGGTCCCGTTCCGGTCCCTGCTGGCGGTGCGCGGGCTGCGCGGCGCGGCGGCGCACCCGGGGCACGAGGGCCGGGTCGGTGCCAGCCTCGACCTGCGGCACGTGCTGCGCGGAGTCGCCAGGGACCGGTCCAGCTGTCTGGTCGTGCTGGCCGACGGCCGGACGGTCAGCGGAACGATCGACCGGGTGGGCGTCGACTTCGTCGACCTCGCCGAGCACGCTCCCGGCGAGTTCCGCCGGCCGCGCGCCGTCGAGGCCTGCACCGTTCCGCTGGCCGTGATCGTCCTGCTCCGCAGGACCTGAACACTGGCGCCCCGGTGCGAGGCCGTTCTGGCGAGCAACGCACGCAACCCAGCCCTAGCACGTGACGGCGCATCAGCGCGGCGCCCACCCGGCCACCTCACCGAGCCGAACCCAGCCCTACCACCGCCATATACCTGTTGCCGGAACCACGCAGGGAGCAGGGTCCCTGCCGGATCGGCGGAGCTTGCGTAGCCGATCTGGGAGGTTAGGCTCAGCGCCCGACAGACACCCCATGGGCTCGGATGTCCAGCCCAGCCACAGCTGGTGACGGCGCATTGGCGCAATACCCACCCAGCCACCTCGTCAGCCCGGTCCCAGCTCTACCACCGCCATATGCCAGGGCCCGGAACCACGGGGCGAGCGCGCCCAGCGCCTCGCCCCGACAGGCGGTGCCCGGCGGCGGGCGCGGAGCGTCCGGTCGCGGGATGTCTCAGTCCTCCGGCACCGGCTCGTGGCGGGCCAGCGGGTTGGCCAGGACGAATGCCCGCGTCTGCTCGTAGGCGCGCTGGATGTATGCCTCCAGCTCGGTGCGCTCCACCCGCCACTGGCCGCGCCCGCCGATCTTGATGGCCGGCAGCTCGCCGCTACGGACCAGCGCGTAGGTCTGCGACGCCGAGATGTTGAGAATCTCCGCGACGTCGCTGAGCTGCAGGAACCGTTCGTTCATCGAGCTGCCCTCCATCCCTCCGCCGCCCGTCCGGCAGCCGTCCGGCTCGCCGCCCGCGCGGCCCTCGTCGCGACCACGCGTGCCTCAGGCCCACCTCGGCGGCCCGGGGCCGGGGCCGGGCGCACCCTCGCCGGGGCCGCGGCCTCCCGGCCGCTCCGCCGGGCGGCAGCCGCGTGGGCGTATCGGTGCGTCCGACTGCGCTGGTGCGGCGAACGGTTCCGTGAAGGCCGGCCGGTGCCTATGACGTGTGTACCAGTTTCTCGCGCCAGGATGCGCCCGGATGCCTTCGGTTGTGGATAACTGACCTCGATCGCGCTCGGTCGTACCGCGACGGCGGACAGGCGACGACGGTTCGCGCCTGTTTGCATACTTTCCGTGATTAATTCGCCGGGGCTCGGCCGCATTGACGAGCACGATGTACGAACTGCTGGTCCAAGGACATCGTGTCGGCCTTCTGAAGCGTCCAACTCGTTGTCCGGTGGGAGATCCCCACAGGTGCCACGACGTGGTCTATAGGCGCGTACGCTGTGCAACGTCGTATTTCCGTGCGCGTCGCCTCCCGAGCGCATAGCGCGACGGTCCGACCATGACCTGCCCGGTCGCCTCGTCGACCGGGCCGGGACCCCGTCGTGGGAACCGCCGCCACCCCAGGGTGCACGCCCGCGGGTGACCGAGCACGATGAGGAGATCACCGGTGACCGACCTGGCGCCCGCGTTCGGCCCAGGGTCCCTGCCGGATGGGCGAGGCTCATCCGGCAGGTCGGCGGACCCGATCATCCCGCCATCGCCGCCGGCCCGCCGGCTCGGCCGCCGCGGCTGGCGTGACACCCGGCTGCTGTTCGGCGTGCTGCTCGTGCTGGTGTCCGTGGTGATAGGCGCCCGGCTGTTCGCCACGGCCGACCGGACGGCCGCCTGGGTGGCCGCCAAGACGAACCTGCCCGCCGGTCACGTCGTCACCGCGGCGGACCTCGTCACCGTGCGCGCCCAGCTCGACGATGACACGGCGGCCCGTTACTACCCGGGACGGCGGTCGAATGAGGTCATCGGCGGCACGCTCGCCCGCCCGGTCGGCAAGGGCGAGCTCCTCAGCGGCGGCGACTTCGCCGGCCCGGACGCCGGGGCGACCCGGATCGTGCCCGTGGTGGTCAAGGCTGGCCGGGTTCCTCCCCTGACCCCCGGTGACCACGTCGACGTGTACGTCTACCAGCCGGCGGGCGCCGTCGACGAGACCGACACTTCCAGCGGATCCGGCACCTCCGACGGAGCCACCAGCCCCAGCGATGTGGGTACCCCGGCGGCCGGCGGCGCCGGCGCCGAGGTCCTGGTCCTGCACGACGTCGAGTTCCTCGGCGAGCAGCGGATCGCGACCGGCGACCGGTCACTGACGCTGCGGGTGCCCGTGGACGCGGCAATCCGGGCGGTCGCGGCATCGCAGAGCGAGCGTGTCGACGTCGTGAAGCTGGAGCGTGACGGCCGCGGTCAGGTGGGCGACACCGGGCCGACGGCGGCCCAGGGGTACGGCCGGTGAGCCTGCCGATCCTGACCGCCGTCACGGACTCGGTCGTCGAGGCGGGGCTGGTCTCGGCCTTCGACCGCCACGACCTCGGCGTCACCGTCGTCCGCCGCTGTGTCGACCTGCCGGACCTGATCGCCGCCGCGACGACGGGCGCGGCGCGGGCCGCGCTGCTGTCGGCCGACCTGCGCCGTCTCGACCGGGAGTCGCTCGCCCGGCTCGCGCAGGCGGGCGTGGCCGTGGTCGGCCTGATCTCGCCCGGCGACGAGGCGGGTGACCGGCGGCTGCGCCAGCTCGGCGTCGTCGCCGTGATCGCGACCGACGCGACCGCCCAGACGGTGGCCGCCGCCGTCGTGGAAGCCGCCAAGGCCCTGACCACCCGCCCAGCCATCGGCCCGGTATCGATCAACCACGGTTTCAGCGACCCGGTCGTGGGCTACGGCGCCATGCCGCCGTCCGCCCTCGGTGAGGCGGGCGAGCTCGACGACGAGCGTGCCGGGGCGCCGGTCGCTCAGGGGCGGATCATCGCCGTCTGGGGCCCGACCGGCGCCCCCGGCAGGACGACGATCGCGCTGAGCCTCGCCGCGGAGCTCGCCGACCTCGGCTCGTCCACTCTGCTCATCGACGCGGACTCCTACGGCGGATCCATCGGCCAGCTCGTCGGCCTGCTCGAGGAGGCTCCCGGCATCGCCGCCGCGGCGCGGGCCGCCAACCAGGGCACGCTCGACGTGCCGCGGCTCGCCGTGCTGTGCCGCGATCTCGGCGGCGGCCTGCGGGTGCTGCCGGGCATCGCCAGGCCGTCGCGCTGGCCGGAGCTGCGGCCGTCCGCGCTGGAGAACGTGCTGGACCTGTCCCGGCGGCTCGCGCAGTTCGTCATCGTCGACTGCGGGTTCTGCCTGGAGGCCGACGAGGAGCTGAGCTTCGACACCTCGGCGCCGCGACGCAACGGGGCCACGCTCACGGTGCTCGCCGAGGCCGACACGGTCGTGGCGGTGACGTCGGCCGAGCCCGTCGGCCTGGTCCGGTTCGTCCGCGGGCTCGCGGACCTACGCGAGCTGGTTCCCGGCGTCGAGCCGCTCGTCGTCGTCAACCGGCTGCGCGCCTCGGTGGCCGGCGGCGATCCCCGCCGCGAGATCGCCAGGGCACTCAACCGGCACACCGGCGCCCAGCCCATCGCCCTGATCCCCTACGACCTGGCGTCGTTCGACGCGGCGCAGGCGGCCGGCCAGCTGTTGCGCGACATCGCCCCCGCGTCGCCCGCGCGGGCGGCGATCCGCGATCTCGCGACCCGCCTGACCGGCCGGACGCCCCGCGGCCAGCGCCGCCGCCTGCCCGCCCGCCGCTGAAGGCCGCGGCCAGGCGTCAAGGCCGGAGCCAGGCGTCCGCTCACTGGTGCGCCTCTCCGAGGCGCGCCCTGCGCGGACGGCCGCGCGCTCGTCTCAGCCGGCGAGACCGGGCTCCTCGCGGACCGTGAGTCCGGGCTCCTCGCGGACGGCCGGGCGCCGTACCGGCCCGGTGCGGCGGGACGGGGCGGTCTCGAGGCGCGCCGCGCCGGCGACGGTGGGCGCGGTCGCCGGCACCGTCGGCCTCCTCGGCTTGGTCGGCCTCGTCGGGCCGAGTGTCACCGCGGCCGCGTCTTCCGGCACGGTCACCCCGCCGGCCGCCCGGTCGGCGAAAACGGCGGCACAGGTGCGCAGCGCGGTCTCGAACACCTCGGCCCGCCGGGTGACGTCCATGACGTTGCCGCCCATCACCTCGAGGTCCTCCCGGCCGGGAGACAGCGCGTACACACTGGTGCCGGTCGCGTCGGCCAGCACGATCTCCCTGGCGAGCCGGCGGGTGGCGGCGCGGCGCAACTGGCGTTCGGCGATGGCGACGGGGTGCCGCGGCCGGTCGTAGTCGAACGCGCATGCCGGCGCCAGCACCAGGATCTCGTCGAGCCCCGCGTCCATGCACAGGTCAAGCGACGTCGGTGAGCGGGTTCCGCCGTCGACGAAGCGTCGCCCGCCGATCGTGACGGGGGCGTACCAGCCGGGGATGGCGCAGGACGCCATCACGGCCTGGGGGGTCGTGACCTTGGGCGCGCCGTTCGCGCCGAACAGCACGCGCGCGCCGGTGTCGAAGTCCATCGCCACGACCCGCAGCCGTCGCGGCCAGCTGGTGGCGCTCGCCGCGTGCTGCGCGGCGGCGCTCGCGACCAGGTCGCCGACCGCGGCGATCGTGCCGCGCCCCTGTGGCAGAAGCGCGGCGAGCGCCACCATCGGCGTCGTCCGGCGGGGGTGCAGCACCGCGCTGGTCAGCAGCCGCGGGGATCCCATCCGCATTCGGGGCGGCGGCGGCAACGACGCCCCGAGATCCCGGTAGTCCAGGATGGGCGCGCCCGGCTCGTACAGCCCTCGCTCGGAGTCAGCCATGGCGTCGACTCCCACGCCGAGGCTGAGGAGCGCCGCGACCACCGAACCGGCCGACGTGCCCACGATGAGGTCAAAGGACCGGGCATCATCGCCGGTCTGGGCCTGGTACGCCCGTAGGGCACCAATCATCCAGGCAGAGCCGAGTACCCCACCAGCGCCGAGGACCAACCCTCGGCGTGGGGCTCGTTTGCGTGGCATCGTCACCACCTCCCAGCGCGGCGACCGAAGCCCGCGCGACCGGCCTCGCGGCTGCCGACGGCCTATGGCCGTTGGCGGGGCGCCCGTGGCGCGGCATTTCCGCGGCGGTCTGGCGACGGCTCGCGACGGCCCCGGTCGGCGGTGACCGGGGCGTGCGGGTCGTGCGGGCATGGTCGCGTCCGCGTGGGCCGTTGACACGGGTGTTCTCGGACCGGCCGCGCGGTGGGGGAGGCCCGCCGGGGTCCGCGCCGAGGTCACCGAGGTTCCGGTCCACGGTCCGCATTGACCGTTCGTACTGCTCGGTACGTGTGCTTCCTGCCCGGAACCAGCCGGGTCGGGTGCCCCGCGCCCGACGGCGAGGGTGCCTTGCGCCCTCGCCTTACTCGGGCTCGGCGGGTTCCGGGAAGGTGGTCTCCAGGACGCCCCAGGAACGCAGCCGGTCGGCGAACTCCTGTGGGGTGGTGTCGTGCAGCAGGGCAAGTGCGCGCAGGTCGCCATCTCGGATGGAGAGGACGTGGCCCGCGTAGTCGTCGCGCTGCCGTTGGATCTGGGCGACCCACCTGCGCACGAGGGCGGAGGTGTCGGGCGGGGCCTGGGCCAGCTTCTCGAGGTTCAGCACGGTCCTGGGTCGTTGCTCGCGTGGGGGCAGCTGGTCCTCGTTCGGCAGCAGCGCCGAGACCGGTACCCCGTAGAAACCGGCCAGCTCCGAGAGCTGATGCACACTGATCATCCGGTCGCCGCGCTCGTAGGAACCGACCGCGGCGGTCTTCCAACGACCGCGCGACTTCTGCTCCACACCTTGCAGGGAAAGACCTTGCTGAATACGGATCGCCCTCAGGCGAGAACCAACGGCCTTCGCGTACTCCCGGCTCACCCGACTCACCCCCAGCCTCGAACGAGCATCCGAACCCTCCGTAACGTCACGATGACCCCTCTCGATCGTCAGGCTTGCCGTCGGAATCGCACGGGATCACTAGGCGCGACAACGTTTGTAACGTTGCCGAAAGAGTCCGTTTACCATATTACCTAGATCGAAATACGCTAGGTATCGATCTTGCGTTCAATACCGGACAAACCGCCGTCAAAGGTGACACTGCTGACTACCGGTTGCCATCGGTGTGCCCCCTCGTTGGCGAGTGGTGGCTCCCCCGTGGCTCGCGAGCGGATCAGGGGAAACCCCGCTGGGCTGGCGGCGGCGACTGCCTCCGTCACTGCTTGTGCACTGCTCGTGTCGATGCCCGCGAATCGCTCCGCGTAACCCCCCGTCACGCGCAGCTATCGGCCCCCGTTCACGGGTTCGCGACGGAAGGGGCAGACTGGCGGGGTGCGTGTCTACCTGCCGTCAACGCCGACGGCCGCGCGGGCGGTGCTCGATGAGCGCGCCGTGCCCGCCGGACTGGGGTTCGCGGTCACCCCGGCCGTTCGTGAGTGGTATGCCTGGTCGGACACGGAGGAGATGGAGTACGCGGCGCTGCTCGCCGCCGCCCGCGCCTGCCTCCGTCTCCTCGACGCCGACCCTGCCGCGCCCAGGCGCCGGGTGGTGTTCGCCGTCGACATCGACGAGGCTGGAGTCCGGGTCCGGGATGACCTCGACCGGGGCGTCGTCGAGGTCGTCGCGGCCGTGCCGCTGTCCGGCGTCCGCGCCGTGCACGTGGACGACGACGCCGCCGAGCCCGCCGTGGCCGCCGCCGCCGACGCCATCATGGCGGCCGACCTGGGCAGCGAGGACTCCGCGTTCATCGTGGACAGCGCGGACGGCCACGAGCTGCTCTGGTATGCCACCCAGGAGATCGCCGAGCTGTTCTGATGGTGGGACGCGGGCCCGTCCGGGTTCACCGGACGTTCCGCGCCCGACCCGGACGTCTCGGTCGACCCGCCGCGCGGAGTTCCGGCGTTCAGAGGCGGGTATCGAGCTGAGCTGACCCGGCCCGCGGTCGGCTCAGGTGGCTGACGTGTCGCGACGGGTGGCCGGCGGCTCAGCCGTGCCCCGCGCCGCGCGCCTTGGCGCGGGCCGGCGGCGGGCTGGCCGGGGTCGGCGTTGTCCCAGGTTGACGACGTGGCTGGGCGATGTGTCCGGCCTGTGTCACTCGGCGGGTCGCTGTCTGGTCTGGCGCGGCTGGCACGCTATTGTCCCGTGCCAGACGAGCACGTCTCGGACAACGCGGCGCGGTACCGGAGTCGGTCACCGTGTCGTTCTGCCCGAAGAGGCGATTTTCCTCAACAGGCGGTCACCGCCTCACCTGCGCGCGCCCGCGCGCGGGATGGGACCGGTGGTCGGTCGTCCGTAGCTCCAGGTCCGCCGGCCTGTGACGATCCTGCTTTCGTCGTCGCTAGCCGTGGTCACCGCTGATCGCTGTCCGCGTTCGACCGCCCGCGCCCGGGATCCGCGCGCGGGAGGGAGGCTGGTTCCCGTGCTCTACCTCGCCGGGCAGATCCTGGCGTTCATGCTGGTGGCGCTGGTTCTTGGTGCCGCGCTGGCGTGGGTCTTCCTGATCGGGCCGATCCGGCGGCAGCGGCCGGCGTTCGCCGGCGTGGGCGCCGCCGCGGCGATGCCCGCCTCCGGCCGCGTCCGGGGCCCGGCGGTGCTGGCCGCGACCACCAATGTGTCGGTTCTTGGCGGCGTCGGGCGCGCGCGGACGGCGGAGCCGGACCGGGCCACCCGTGAGCAGGTGCCGACCGCCGACAGGGAACCGGCCAGCCCGGAACTGGCCGGTCATGACCTTGACGATCTTGTTAAGACGGATCTTGTCCCGGCGGAGGCCGAGCTGGCGGACCTCCTGCCGGTGGGCTTCGCGCCTGTCGACGCGGTGCCCCTGGAGGCGGGGCCCCTGGAGCAGGTGGCGGCCGGCCAGGGCGGAAATCGGGCCGGTGAGACCCCTGGCACCGCCGAGGCCGAGATCGCCTTGGGTGAGATCGTCGAGAGCGTCACTGCTGAGGATGAGAGCGCCGGGAGCCGCATCGCCGGGGACGAGAGCGTCCAGGGCGAGGTGGCCGGGGACGAGAGCGCCGCGGGTGAGGTCGCCGAACGCGTCACCGCCCCGGACGATGCCTTCGGCGGTGCCGGCGCGGACGCCGGGCGGGCGGCGCTCGACGAGGACAGGATCGCGGTGCTGACCGTGCGGCTGCGCCGGCAGGAAGAACGCAGCTCAGCCGAGAACGCGGATCTCGCGTCCCGCCTGGCCGCGGCGGAGCTGTGGGCCACGGCGTCGGAAAGCCGGGTGAGCGCGGCGGAGCGGCAGGCGGCGAACGCGGCCGTGCAGGTCGGCGCGGCGCAGGCGCGGATGGCCCAGATCGAGGCGGAGCTGCGCGGCGAGGCCGAGGGGCGTGACGGCCAGGCCGGCCACCTGCAGACGGCGCTCGCCGAGGCGGAGACCCGGGCGGCTCGCTTCTCCGCGCGGCTCGCGACCGTGCGGACGGAGGCCGAGGAGGCCGCCCACCAGACCGCCGCGCTGGCCGAGCGGCTGGAGCGCCGCCAGGCCGAGTGGGCGGCTGAGCGGGCCGGGCTGCTCCGGAGGATCGCCGAGGTGGAGGCACTCGCCGCCAGCTGGGCGGCCGGCGCCACGAGCACCCGGGTGGACACGGCCGACGGGCTGGACCTCCCGACCGGCGCGGCTAGCGTGGACGGCATGGATGGCGTGGACGGCATGGACGATGACGCCCCGGCCGGTGGCGCCCCCGTGCCGGCCGCCCCAGCCGCCCAGGACATGGCTGTCCCGGAGATCCTCGGTGCTGCCGACGAGGCCGCCACTCCCGAGGCATCCCGCGAGGCGGTGGGCGCCGAGGCGGTGGACGCCGAGACGGTGGTCTCGGCGGCTGTCCCAGCGGCCCCCCACCCGGCCGCCTCCGACGCGGCGGCCCCGCTTCCGGCCCCGGCCGCCCAGGCGGCGAAGGTGCCGCCGGCCGCGGCCGGCGGCCGGTCGAGGCCCGAGCCGGCGGAGAAGTTCCCGTCCTGGGGCGGCCTCGCCGAGCCGGTGGTCTCGACCGACAACCTCAAGGAGATCGTCGGTGTCGGCCAGGTGATCGAGGCACGGCTGCGCGGGCTCGGCATCACGTCGTTCCGCCAGCTGGCGACCATGGGGGACACCGACGTCGAGCGCCTCGCGGCGCGGCTCGAGGGGTTCGGCAGCCGGATCGTCTCGGACGACTGGGTCGGCCAGGCCCGCGAGCTGCAGGTCCGCTACCACAACGGGCTGTAGCAGCCGCGGCTACAGCTCGGAGATCAGGCCCTCGATCTCGGCGTCGAGGATGCGCCGGTCGGTGACGTCCACATACAGCCAGAGGTGGCCGCGGTAGCCGTCAGGACTGACCAGGGGCAGGTGGCTGCGCTCGAAGACCCGGCCGTCGGAGAACATCACCGTCTCGCGGCGCAGTGTGCGCCGCCGCCGCAGCAGCGTGTCGAGCCGGTCGGCGAAGCCGGCCGGGTCGTCGACGAGGCCGGTGCGCGGACGCAGCAGGAGGCGGCAGTCGGTGCCGACGAGGTCGACCGGCGCCTCAGCCAGGTCGAACAGGTCGCAGTAGGCCTGGTTCACCCCGACCACCTGGCTGTGCGCGTCGGCGAGTAGTACCGCCGCGGGCAGTTCGGCGAGCAGGCTTGTGAGCCAGCGTTCCCGGTCGCGGCAGGCCGCCTCCGCACGGGTCAGCTCGCCGTAGAGGCATCCGCACTCCGCCGGCGGCAGCCTGTCGGGCCGGCCGCGTCCGCCGTCACCCATGCCGGGCCCGCGTCCGCCGCCCTGTCTGGAGCCGTGGTCGCCGGTGTGACCCTGGCCGCCGTCGCCGCCACCGATCGGGCCGTGGCCCTGGCCGCCGGGCTGGGCGTGCGCTCGGGCGTGATGACGACCGTCGTGGGCGTGCTGATGAGCCGCCACCGGAACCTGATCCTGGGCGTCGTGCCCGCCAGTGGCACGGCCATGCAGCGCGATGGCGGCCCGCCACTCGCCCCCCAGCGTCGGCGCGACCTTGGTCTCCGCGATGCCCGGCCAGCTGTCCCCGCCGTCGGGCGCGGCCGCTCGGCGGCGGTTGCCGTCCCAGGCGAGGTGGTCGTGTCGAGGCCGGCCGGGGCGGCGTTCGCCGGGCGCGGCGATCAGGCCCGTTGACTCCGGGTCGTCTCGTCCAGCCAGGTTGATTGCCTGGTCCCACCAGGTGGAACCGGCCTCGTCGTCGCCGTCGTCCTCGCCGTCCCAGGCAGGCAGGCCGTCGCTCTCCCGGGTGGGCAGGTCGTCCCGGCACTCGGATTCCGGTGTGCCGGTGCCCGCCGTCGCCGGCGACGGCGGCTCCTGCCCGGTCCGTGGCCTCGGCACGGGGACCGGTATCGCCGCCTGGTCGTCGTCCCCGCCCAGGCGGCCGTCGTCCTGCGCCCGGCCCTCGGCACGGCCGCCGCGCTGGCCGTCCGGCCCGGTACCCGAAGCCGGGACGTCCGGGCTCGCGAGCGAGGCGGGGCCGGGCGGAGCCTCGAGCGGAGGTGGCAGGGGCACGGATTCCGCGCCGGCGCGCTGGCCGGGCGTCGGCAGCGACGACGGCAGCGGCGGAAGCGGGGTGAGTGTCCCGATGAACCGCGGGATGCCCGCCTCGCCGTCCGTCGGTACCGCCTGCAGGATCGCCGCCCGGTGCAGCCCGTCGGGGCGCAGCAGCCGCAGCCGGACCCACAGCCCGTCGCCGCCCGACCGGGCCCGTCCCCACTGGTTGGTGACGGCCAGCAGGTCGTGCGGATGGATCGCGCGCTCCCAGCCCCAGCCCATGGCCTCGTCGGGCTCGACGCCAGTCAGCTCGCTCCACTTCGGATTGACGAAGACGTGCCGGCCGACCGCGTCGGTGGCGAAGACCGGCAGCGGGCAGCTCATCGCCATCCGGCGGAACAGATCCCACCCGGTCGTCCCGGCGCGGTCGGCACTGCCAGCGCGGTCGGCACTGCCAGCGCGGTCGGCACTGCCAGCGCTGCCGGCGCCGTCGTTCTCCTCGTCCGCGGCGACGGCGTCGCCGCCGCCCGCGCCCTCGCGGCCGCGAGCCTCGCGGCTCGAGGACCCGTCGGGCGTGGCGTTCCCGCCGTCGGTGCCTTCGCGGACCTCACTGAGGGCAGCCTCGCCGAGCACCCCGTCGCCGCGGCTGCCCTCAGCGGCCCACTCGTCGGACTGGTCGGGCATGGGAACGCCCACAGCTGACACCCCCGGGAGGCATGCCACGGCGGTCCGACAAGGCGGTGGACGTGGGGGAAGGTCCGTCGCCGAACGGCTCGTGACTGAGTGAACGTGGAAGGTTGCTAAACGTCATCAGGTTAGCGCGCGCCGGGTGAAGGTTCCGTCAGGTGCATCGCCGTGGCCTGTCGCCCGCGACGGGTCGGGCCGGCCGGCGCCGGCTTGTCGGGATTGGCTTCTTTGGTGACTCGCCGGCCGCCTCGGTCCGCTGGCGCCCGAGGCGGCGGCGCGGCCTGGATCGCGAACTACAGCCAGGAATCGCCGTGATCTGGGTCATCGACCCGGACCGTCTGACCTGCCCGGTCGTGCGGCCAGGACCCGCATGATGCGGGTCCGCGATCCGCGGGGTCGATGAACATCACGTCTCGTCATCACGGCCGCTGCTCAAGTGATGGCATTCTCACGGAACGCGTCAAGGTGACCATACCCCGCCACCACGGGCCGACCGGGATTGTGCGAATGTTGGTTCCGTGCACCCCCTTCGTCGGGGTTGCCGGGATGTGGCGCCGTTCCTACCCTTCGTAGCGATTGCCCGCTCACGCGAGGTGGTGGCACGTGCGCCCGGATGAGGAGCGGCGGACTCTCGTGGCGGCGGTGCGCGGTGGCCCCCTGAGCGGTGGCCCTCTCAGTGGTGGCCCTCTCCGTGGTGGCTCGCTGAACGGTGGCCTGGCGGGCGGCGGCCCGGGGCCGGGCGGCTGGCTCGACGCGACCTCCCTCGTGGAGGCCGAGGTCCGGGAGCTGGTCCGGCGGCGTTCGCTGGACCCGGTACGCGAGCCGATGGCCGTGCGCCGCCTGGTCGACGACGTCCTGACCGACTATGAGGACCGGGTCCTCACCAGCGACCTGCCGGCCATCACGGACCGGGAGCTGACCGCGCGGCTCGTCTACGACGCCGTCGCTGGTTTCGGCCCGCTGCAGCGCCATCTCGACGACCCCACCGTCGAGGAGATCTGGATCAACGAGCCGGGCCGGGTGTTCATCGCCCGCCACGGCCGCAGCGAGCTCACCAACACGATCCTCACCGCCGACCAGGTGCAGGACCTCGTCGAGCGGATGCTCAAGTCGTCCGGGCGGCGGGTGGATCTGTCGACCCCGTTCGTCGACGCCATGCTGCCGGACGGCTCACGGCTGCACGTCGTCATCCCGGACGTGACCCGTCAGCACTGGTCGGTCAACATCCGCAAGTTCATCCTCTCGGCGTCGAGTCTTGACGAGTTGGTCGCGATGGGCACGCTCCCGCCGGCCGCCGCCGCGTTCCTGGAGGCCTCCGTCGTCGCCGGCCTCAACATCATCGTCGCCGGCGGCACTCAGGCGGGGAAGACGACGATGCTCAACTGCCTGGGCTCCGCGATCCCGGC
Source organism: Pseudofrankia coriaricola (assembly GCF_001854805.1). Taxonomy (GTDB): domain Bacteria; phylum Actinomycetota; class Actinomycetes; order Frankiales; family Frankiaceae; genus Pseudofrankia. The sequence goes on along the minus strand of NZ_MBLO01000204.1, from coordinate 28,636 downwards.
CAGGGAGCGGGTCGTCAGCTGCGAGGAGGTCTTCGAGCTGCGGCTGCGCTCCCCGGACTGGGTGGCGATGCAGACCCGGCAGGCGAACCTGGAGGGCACCGGGGAGATCCGGCTGCGGCGGCTGATCAAGGAGGCGCTGCGGATGCGCCCCGACCGGCTGCTGGTCGGCGAGGTCCGCCAGGAGGAGGCGCTGGACCTGTTGATCGCGCTGAACTCCGGCCTGCCCGGGATGTGCAGCCTGCACGCGAACTCGGCGCGCGAGGCGGTCACCAAGCTGTGCACGCTGCCGCTGCTGGCCGGCGAGAACGTCAGCCACAACTTCGTGGTGCCCACCGTCGCCGCCAGCGTCGACATCGTCGTCCACCTGGCCAAGGACGTGCATGGGCGGCGGCGCGCCACCGAGATCGTCGCCCTGCCGGGGCGGGCCGAAGGCGACGTCGTCGAGGTCGCGCAGATCTTCCGCGCCTACGGCGACACGCTGATACGCGCCGAGGGCTACCCGCCGCACCCGGACCGGTTCGCCCGCGCCGGCTATGACCTCGCCACCGTGCTCGCCCCGCCGGAGCGCGGCGGCTGGCCCGAGATCGCGGTCGACCGATGACAGAGACACGGGCACGGGCACAGACGCGCCAGCGGATCCAGCGGACAGCCACGGGGGTGGGCTGATGGGAATCTTCGTCGGGCTGCTGTTCGGCCTCGGGCTCTTCCTGATCGTCGGGCCGCGCCGGCAGCGGCGACGGGAGGCGGACGCCGAGGCCAGCTGGCACCGGTCCACCGCCGAGCTGCTCGCCCAGGCGGGGGTGCGCGGCCTTTCCCCGGGCCAGTTCGTCGCCGTGAGCGTCGCGGTCGGTGTGGTCGCCGGCCTCATCGTCTTCGCGTTCACGGCCACCGTCTCGCTCGGCGCCGCGTTCTTCGTGTTCGCCGCGTTCCTGCCGCGCACGCTGGTGGTCCGCCGCCGCCGGTCACGGATGCACGACCTGCGCGCGATGTGGCCGGACGTCGTCGACAACCTCGCCAGCGCCGTGCGCGCCGGGATGTCGCTGCCGGAGGGGCTCGCCGCGGTCGGCCAGCGCGGGCCGGCGCCGTTGCGCGGGGCGTTCACCCGGTTCGGCGAGGAGTACCGGGCGACCGGCTCGTTCAGCACATGCCTGGACAAGCTCGCCGACGAGCTCGCCGATCCGGTGGCCGACCGGATCATCGAGTCGCTGCGGCTGGCCAGGGAGGTCGGCGGCACGGACCTGGGCCGGCTGCTGCGCACGCTGTCCACCTTCCTGCGCGAGGACGCCCGCACCCGCGCCGAGCTGGAGACCCGGCAGGGATGGACGGTCAACGCGGCCAGGCTCGCGCTCGCGGCGCCCTGGGTGGTGCTGCTGCTGCTCGCCACCCGCGGCCAGAACGTCTCCGCCTACGACAGCCCGACGGGGGTCGGGGTGCTGGTCGGCGGCGGGGTCGTCTCGGTGTTCGCCTACCTGGTCATGAAACGGATCGGCCGGCTGCCGGAGGAGGGGCGGGTGCTGCGACGGTGACTCAGGCGACGGTGACTCAGATGACCATGGCCCCGACAACCGTGGCCCAGACAACCATGGCCCCGACAACCATGGCCCGGGCAGCCGTGGCCGGGACGGGGACGCGGCCGGCTGCCGACGGGACGGCGCGACGGAGGTACGACGCGCGGGCGCGACGGGCGGACGCGGGGACGGGCGAGGGGACGGACCAGCGATGAGCCTCGCCGCCACCGGCGCCCTGCTAGGGATGATCGCCGGCACCGGGCTGGTGATCGTGGTCGTCCGCTCGCCGCGGGCACGCCGGATCCGCTATGCCGATCGGGTCGAGCCCTACCTGCGCGACAACCCGGCGCCCTCCCGGCTGCTCGACGAGCGGACCGTCCGCGAGCGGCGCCGGGCCGGCCGCGCGGCACCCACCCCGCTCGCCGCGGTCGAGGCGCTCGCTCGGCCGTTCCTCACGGACGCCGCCCGCCGCCTCGACCGGTTCCTCGGCGGCCGGGCCGGCCTCGCGCGCAGGCTGACCCAGGCCGGCGGGCGCACGTCGGTGGAGGAGTTCCGCGCCCAGCAGGTGATCTGGGCGGTGGTCGGCGGCCTCGTCGGGGCGCTGCTGCTGGTGCTGCGCGCGACCGTCGGGATCGGGCCGCCGCCAGCCGTCGGCGTCGCGCTGATCGTCGCCGGTGTCGCGGGCGGCGTGGTCGCCAGGGAGTGGCGCCTCACCCGGTCTATCGGGGAGCGCGAGGACCGGATGCTCATGGAGTTCCCGACGGTCGCCGAACTGCTCGCGCTCGCGGTCACCGCTGGCGAGTCGCCGGTCGGCGCGCTCGAGCGGGTCGCCCGGCTGACCCACGGCGAGCTCGGCCACGAGCTGCGGCTCGCGCTCGCCGACGCCCGCGCCGGGGCCACCCTGGTGCAGGCCCTGGAGGGGATCGCCAACCGCACCACGCTGACGTCGCTCGCGCGTTTCGTCGACGGGATGGCCGTCGCGATCGAGCGCGGCACCCCGCTGGCGGACGTGCTGCGCGCGCAGGCGGTCGACGTCCGGGAGGCCGGCCGGCGCCAGCTGCTGGAGGCCGGCGGGCGCAAGGAGATCGCGATGATGGTTCCCGTCGTCTTCCTGGTCCTGCCGACGACGGTGATTTTCGCGTTCTATCCGGCGCTCGTGAGTTTCACCTTCTTCGCGCAATGACGCGCTCGTACCAGGCCGGAGCGCCTCCCCGGCGGCGATCTTGGCGAAGTTCTGGGCGGCCGGCCGCCCAGTCGGGGTGCCGGGCGCGGTGCCGCCCGTGAGTCTCGCGCGATGAGGCGCGTGGGCCGCCGCCGGTGCGAGGCGGCGGCCGGGTCGCGGGGCGTCTGAGGGGTCGCTCCGTGGGTGGGGGGTCAGTGGTCAGAGGGGGTCGAGGGGGCCAGGGGTTCTGCTGCGATTAGGCAGGCCCGCGGCCGCGCGAGGCTTCGCCGTCGTCGCGCGTCGCCGGCCAGCCGGACTGGGAGGACGAGATGGCACGGATGGCGACGGCCTTGGTCGTCGGCTACTTCGCGTGGTGGGAGCGGCGGCACGTGGCCGCGGCCCGCCGGGGCGGGGACCGCGGCGACGTGCCGGGCTGGGTGATGGTGACAGTGATGACCGCCGCGCTGGTGGTCGCGATCGCCACCATCGCCACTCCGGCGCTGCAGGACATGTTCACGTCCGCGATCAACAAGGTCACCGGCGTCGGCGGCGACGGTGGCGGTGGCGGTGCCGGCGGCTGAGTGCCGGCGTCCGCGCCGGCTGGCCGCCGCGGTCCGGGCTCCCGCCCGTGTCCGCGTCGGCCAGCCGGTGGGGGCCGAGGGGGATCACCGGGCGGAGCGGCCTCGAGTACCAGGCCCGTCAGCCCAGGACGCCGGGTCGGCGATCGTCGAGTTCGTCATGGTCAGCACGCTGCTGCTGTTCCTCTTTCTGGGGATCATCCAGGTCGGCCTGGTGCTGCACGTCCGCAACACCCTCGCCGCGAACGCCGCGGAGGGTGCGCGGCACGGCGCGAACCTCGGCGTCGACCCGACCGACGGCGGCCCGTACGCGCAGCGACTGATCGCCGGTTCCATCCCGGGCCGGTCCGACACGACCTGCACGGGCGCCCAGATCGACGGCCCGGGAGGCGTGCCGCTGGTCCAGGTGACCTGCGAGGTCCGCGTCCCCCTCAGCCTGCTCCCGTTCGGGGGCGGCGTGACCGTGCACGTCACCGGCCACGCGGTGAAGGAGACCCCATGACGACGCGGCCAGCCGAGGCACAGGAGCCCGCCGCACTGGGCCACCGCCCGCGTCGGGCATACCGGGCCGTCCGCGTGCTCCGGCGGAGGTGGGCGTCCGACCTGGCTGGCCGGCGCGCACGGAACGGGCGGGATGGGCGGAATGAGCGAGCGCGACGGCCGGACGCCGGTTCGGCGATGATCGAGTTCGTCGGGCTCTCGGTTGTGCTGCTGATCCCGTTCGTCTACTTCTTCCTCGCGCTGTTCTCCGTGCAGCGCTCGGCGTTCGCGGTTACGCAAGCGGCGAGGGAGGCGGGCCGGGCCTACTCGACGGCCAACAACGAGGAGGAGGGCCTGACCCGCGCCCAGCTCGCCGCCCAGCTCGCCTTCCAGGACCAGGGGATCGACACCGCCCCCGAGCTCCGGTTCGCGCCTCAGGGCGCCGACTGCGGCGCGTCCGACCCCGGGGACGGCGCCGAGACCCTGGAACCGGGCGCCGTCTTCGTCGTCTGTGTCCGCACCATCGCCCCGCTCCCAGGAGTCAGCGTCCTCGGCTCGGGCCTCGCCGACGTAACCCTCAACGGAGCGTTCACCGTCGTCATCGACCAGTACCGAGCGGACCGGTCTGACGCGCAGCCCTAGCTGGACTTTCGCCGTTCAGCGGATCACGGCGGATCACGCGGTTTCACAGCGTCATGCGGACTGAATGCGGACCGGTGGTGATCGTCAGTCCGCATGCGAACGCCCCGCCGTCCGCTGCCAGCGGGTCGTTCACCCAGGCTGCCTGCCACTCCGCCTCGGCGTAGGCCGAGCCCAGATAGGCGCTGGACAGGATGGCGACGGTCCGGGTGGCGTTCCGCGCCGCGCGGTGCATCTCGTGGACGAAGTGCGACCCAGTGACGAAGTCCCACGCCTGGATCACCGTGGTGTAGCCGGCCTCCTCCAGCTCGTACGCGATCCACTCCGCGTGCTCTTCATCAGGCGGCGCGTAGGAGATGAAGAAGTCGACCTGCTCGTCGGTAGCCGGCTCCGGAGCCTGATCCATCAGACGCTCGCGGCTGCGGCGACCAACCCGACAAGCAGCAGTACCGCGGCAGAACCCGTTCGACGCGCCCCACCCTGTAGTTCCCCCATGACGACATCATCGTCGCCGGCGGAACGCCGTCGGTCACGATCACCGCGGCATACAGGGCGGATACCTGCCCGGCTCGGCTGTTGTCCACGGGCTGGTCGACGATGGCGGCGCCCATGTGGTGCAGCGCGGTCGACAGGGCGAGGTGCCGACCGGCGAACCGTGGGCCGGAGGTCACTGGCCTGCGCCCTCGTCCAGGGCGCGCAGAACACCGGCGTCCAGGGGGAAGGTTTGGGCGTAGGCGCGTACCGCCTGGCCGCGCTCTGACAGCTCGTTGTCGTCAACCACGCCGCCGAAGTTCCAGGTGCCCTCAGGCTCCCGGTCGGTCCCGGGTACCTCGTCACGCTTGGCTGGCCGGTTCGGCAGGCGTGGATGCTGTGCCCATACGGCGCCCCCCAGCGGCGTCGCGGCCCCGTCCTGGCTGGGCTTCGCGGTTCCCGTCCGGGCAGATCAAGAACGGATGGTGCGGGGTCTCAGGGCGGAGGCGTTCGCCGCGACCGTCGCGTAAGGCGTGCGGCTTAGGCCGCGACGTGCAGGGGTGCGTGGAGCGGGGCGTTGTCGAGCTGCATGATCTCGGCGATCGTGGTCGTGACTGGCAGACCGCCATCGGCACGGTCCGGGCGGAACTCGTCGTGGCTGAACGTGCTGACCCAGATCATGTTGTCCGCGACCGAGACGACCATGTTCAGCGCGTCGCCAGGCTGCATCTGCTCGAAGACCCAGTCGAGGGTATCCGTGGGCATCGCGCAGACGAATACCACGTCGCCGAGCGCCGTGGTGCGCCGGGCGGCGAGATTGGTGGCCTGGGCGGGATCACCGAGCGCGGCGGAGAGCCGCTCGGCGACGTGCTGACGCTCCCAGAGGTGCTCGTCCTGGCACACTCGGACGACGACGCCCCGGATCTCCCCCTCGACATGAACGCGCAGGTCGACCAGAAGATCCCGGTCACGTTCCCCCGTCGCGGCGAGGTCCGCCGCCGGCTGGAGAAATTCGCGGATGGCTCCCCGTGCCTCGCGGACGAGATCGGGCTGAGAGAGCTGGACGATGGCCAGCCCCGGGCATCGCGGCGACCAGGCCGCCCAAGTGCCTTCGTCACGGCGGACGATCAGGTCGACAAGCTCAGCCACGTCTGATCGCCTCCAGTGCTTCCTTCGGGGTCAGGCCGACGTCGCCTACGAGATCTTCCGCACTATTACCGGGCCGATCGACGTGACTGACGGATGAAACGCCCACAGGAGCCTGGCCTTCCTGGCGCGGTCAGCCACTGGTGCGAGCCGCCAGTTTTCGGCTTCTCTTCAACGTAGCCCAAGTGGGCGAGCACCCGCAGCAGCTCGCGCGGCTTCATGGCCGGGAACGGATTACTCACTGTGCCCGACCCGCCCGGTCTGCCCACGCCATGAGTGCATGATCCTCTCATGGCGCCAGCCGCGTGCTCCGTCCCGCTCCCCTGTGGACAAGGTCCGTCGGGATCCGCGGCTCCTGCTGTGCCCAAGCGCCCCGGGCTACCAGGCGATGGGGAGACGCTCGGGGTAGCGCCAGATGGAGCCGGTGTGCCAGGGGACCTCCTCGCCGGGTACCGCCAGGCGCAGGCCCGGGAAGCGGGCCAGCAGGGTCTCGAAGGCGATGCGTAGCTCCATCCGGGCGAGGGCGGCGCCGGCGCAGTAATGGGTGCCGTGGCCAAAGGTCATGTGTGTCGGGTGCCGACGTTCGAGGTCCAGTTCGTCCGGGCTCGGGAACATCCGGGGGTCGCGGTTGGCGGCGAGGTAGGAGACGTGGACGACGTCGCCCGCGCGAATGGTCACGCCGCCAAGTTCGACGTCCTCGGTGGCGACGCGGGCGATGCCAACGCCCTGGCGGAACGGGATGAACCGCAGCAGCTCCTCCAACGCCGGCTCCAGGAGAGCGGGGCGTGATCGCAGCAGCGCGAGCTGCTCGGGGTGGGTGAGCAGCGTGTAGAGGATGTTGCTGAGCTGGTAGGTGCTCGTGTCATGGCCGGTGATCGTGAGGACCATGGCCAGGACCGCCAGTTCGGTGAGGCCCAGGAGCTCGTCGCCGTCCCGGGCGGCGGCGAGCGTACTGATCAGATCGTCGCCCGGCCGCTCGCGGCGCTTCGCGGCGAGGTCGAGGAAGTAGGTGCGCAGGTCGGCCTTCGCGTCCCGCGTCGACCGGGCCCCTCCGTCGGTGGACATGAGCGCGACCGCCAGTTGCCGGATCCGCGGCCGGTCGGCCTCGGGGATCGCGAGGACCTCGCAGATCGCGGCCATCGGCAGCCGTGCGGCGAACAGTTGGGTGAAGTCGGCGGGGGCCCCGTGGGCGGCGATGCCGTCGACGAGCCGGTCCACGATCGTGTGGATCTTCGGGGTCATACGCTCGACCTGGGCCGCCGCGAATCCGTGGGCGACCAGCCGTCGCAGCCGAGTGTGCGCCGGGGGATCCATCAGGTTGATCGCCTCGGTCTGGGCGATTGGTTCAGGCGTCATCCTGGGCAGATCGCGACCGATACCGGCGGCGCGGCTGAACCGCTGGTCGCTGACGACAGCGCGGACGTCGTCGTAGCGCGTCACCAGCCATGCCCAGCCTTCGCCATAGGGCATGGTGATGCGTGCGATGGGGGCCTCCTCGCGCAGCCGCCGCAACAACGGGTCGAACTCCAGCGCGGTCGGGTGGTTGAACGGGCAGTGCACAACGCGCCGGTCGGTCGCTTTCGTGGTCTCGATCGTCATGGCGTCTCGCTCTCCGCGGCTGTGGTACGGGATATCAGGGCAGGGGCCTGGCCGGCGGGGACGGCCCAGGTACCGAGGCAGCTTTCGGCCGTGATCCCGGGGCCAAATCCGGCGATCACGCCCGTGGCGCCGCGCTCGAGCGAGTTGTCCTCGAACATGCGGCGTAGCGCGTCGAGCACCACGGCGCTCGCGATGTTGCCGTACTCGGTGAGGGTCGCCCTGCTGTGGCGGAAGAACGACGAGTCCACCCCCAGGATGTCGCGCAGATCGTCCAGAATGCGTGGCCCGCCGGCGTGGATGACGTAGAAGTCGAGGGCGCCGGCATCCCAGCCGTGGCTGTCCGCGAGCGTGCGCAGCGCGGGCGCGAGCATCGCCATCGTCGTCGGGACCCGCTTGTCGAGCCGGAAATGGAAGCCGGTTGCCTTGACCGAGTAGGAGATCCAGTGCTCGGTGTCCGGCACCAGATACGAGCCGTTGCGTTCGAGCCGCACGCCATGCCCCCCGCGTCCGCGAACGACGGCGGCGCCTACCGCGTCGCCAAACAGCCCGTTGGACAGCAGCGACCCCACATCGCTGTCGGACGGCTGGTAGAGCAGTGAACAGAACTCGCAGGCGACGATAAGTACGTTGGTCCCTGGGTAGGCATTACAGAAGTCCGCAGCCCGGTTGATCGCGGCGCCGCCCGCGGCGCAGCCGAGCTGGGCGATCGGGATTTGCCTGGTGTCGTTCCGGAACCCCATGTTGTTGATCATCCATGCTGTCATCGACGGCATCAGGAAACCCGTGCAGGAGACGAAGATGATGGCATCGATGTCCTGGGCGCGCAGGTCGCCGGCCGCGGCCAGCGCGGCGAGCGTGACCTCTGGCACTCGCCGCCTGGCTTCCTCCTCGTAGATGAGGTTGCGTACTTCGACACCGGGATGGCGCAATGTCTGGGCGAGCGGGCGCACCAGATGGCGCTTGCGTACGCCCGTATTCTCGATGAGCTGAAGCACGAGATCCAGTCGCGGATGGTCCGCATGCAGCCGACACGCCAGGTCCAGCGTCTCGCCCATCGTGATCGTATGTTCCGGCACCATAACGGCCGGACGGCAGAGAATCGGCATACGACGGACGCCTCCTCCGGCGATCCAGGTCGGCCCGTGCCCGACGGCCCGGAACCCCGTGGCGGATATCGGCTTGCTCGCCTCACCGGGCCGGCCAATGGCCAATACAGCCTGCCCCGGCCTGGACCGTCAAAACGGCGGCCTCCTGCCCGGGGAGCGAAAACAGGCGCCGTCTCGCGGCATTGAACACAGGTGTGGCCTGAACGGGAAAAAAATTCGTTTGGGCGGGCCGGTCAGGACGTTTGGCGGCGGCGACTGGTCCGTCTTCTCGGCGATTCCGTGGTGGACGATCACGCCGGGCTCCGCCGCGTTCAGGATCTGACCGTGGAAGTTGTCGGCACGGTTTCATGATCTGGTGTGATTTTGGGAGCCGGGCTCCGACGATTCCACCAGATCATGAACGGCTCGTGGGCTCGTGGGCTCGGGGCCAAGCCGCGCGAACGCGGCGCGGTGCGGACATCCGGCCGGTCGCGCCGAACCAGGGCATAGCGAGAACGGGCTGGAGCCTTGGGCGCTCCGGCCGGTCCCTACGGCTTGCGGAAAGGAGCCCGGACCGTGCGCCCGAGAGCGGGGAGACGCGCGGCGACGCCCTTGGCCGCGGTGGCCGCGCGGGAGGCCACCGAAGGCCCCGTGGCCTCCTCGGGCGCGAGGCCGAGCTCGGTGTAGGCGGCGGTGGCGATGTCGGCGAGGGCGTGGCGCTCGCCGAGGGTGGCACCGACGACGCCGACCGCGGGGAGGCTGCCGAGCGCGCGATGCCAGAGGCGGCCCTCGGCACGCTGGCCGACGAGGCGGTGCACGGTCCACAACTCGCGAGCCGCGCGGTAGACGGCCACCGGGATCTGCTGAGCCACCAGCCTCCAGGTCGCGTACTCCTCTGCCACCTCGTCGGGGCTCTCAGCCTCGGGGTTTTCGGCCGCGTCCCCGGGGGTCTCGGCCTTGGGGCCAACGGCCACGTCGCCGGGGACCTCGGTCTTGGAGCTCTCGGCCCCAGGGCCGCCAGCCACGGCCTCGGGGCTTTCGACCACGTCCTCGGGGAGCTCCACGTCCTCAAGGAGCTCAGCCTTGGGGCCAACGGCCGCGCCCAGACCCACGCCCGCACCCGTGACGGCCCCGGTGTCGCCGGGACCGCCGTCTTCGGCCGGGCCGCCCTTGCCGCCGTCGTACCGGGCGCCGGCTGTGGCGCCGCCGTCGGCGGTGTCGTGGGCCGGGTCGGGCGCCGACGGCATCCAGCCGGCGGGCAGGTCCTCACGCAGCATCAGGACGGCGACCAGCCGGACCTGCTCGCGCTCGTCCGTGACGTCGCAGAGCTGCGCCAGCGACAGCACCAGCAGCCCCTGCACGGTGCCGGCGAGCACCTCGCGGATCGGCTGCGTGAACCGGCCGCCGATCCCGGGCAGCGCGGCCAGCGGAACGAGCTCGTTGCGCCAGTGCCGCACGATCCGGTCCGCCTGGGCGCGCCGGTCGTCATCGGCGGTGGTGGTCACGCTGACGGCCGTTGCCGCCACCGGCCGGGCCACGCGGACGAAGCGCAGCAGCGTGTCGGCCTCGCGCTTGCGCACGGTGTCTCCCATCCCGCCCGGAGGGCGGCCTTGGCCGTCTGGGCCGGCGGCGGCTCCGCCGGGCTGGCCGCCCGTGCGCTCGCCTGTCCGTGTCCACGGCGTGGCGGGCCCTGGATCCCAGGTCCAGAGAACCACATCGTGGCCAAATGACGGGAACCGGCGAGGTTGTCCGCCGAGCGAGATTTCTGATCTTGTCGAAGTGGGGGCCGGAGCTGGCGGCGCCCTTGATGCGGGAGGTGCCCCGGCGCTCTGCTGACCGGTAGCGAGGTTGTTGGCCGTGGGGAGGCGTGGCGCGGGTCCGGTGATGGGTGTGGCGCGTTGGGTGGGCGGCCTGTCCCTGGCTGGGCGCCGTGAGTGACAATGAACGGGTGATACGGGTTCGTGCCGTTGTGTCCGCGTGGATGCGGGTGCGCCCGTCAGCGCGCCGCCCGGCCAGGCGGGGCGACGCCGGGTCGATCATGATGCTGACGCTGGGCTACCTGATGGTCGCGTCGATGCTGGCGATCGTGGTCACCGACGTCTCGGCGGTGTACCTGGCCCGCCGTTCGGTCGCGTCGGCGGCGGACGGGGCGGCGTTGGCCGCGGCGCAACGGATCGACGAGAACGCCGTCTACACCGCCACCGGGCAGCTCGACCGGCTGCCGCTGGCGGACGTGCTGACCGCCGTCGCCGACTACCAGGACCGTGCCGACCCCAGCGGGGCGACCGTGCTGACCGGGTCGGTCGTCGACGGGGACACCGTCGAGGTCCAGGGCAGCCGGGTCGTCGACCTGCCTCTCGTCGGCTTTCTCGGTATCGGCCCGGTGACGGTCCACGCTGCGGCGGACGCTCAGACCGTCGTGCGCCAGCAGCCCTGACGGCGCCGCCAGGGCGCGGCCGGCATGCGCCGGGCTCCCGCTCTCGTGCGCGCCGGGTTTCGCCCCCGGCCAGTCGGCCGGGGGAGGGGCTCAGACCCAGGCGGCGGTCGCGGCGACCAGGTCGTCGAGGGCGTGCCCGGTGCGCTGCTCGGCGAGGCTGGAGACGTCGCGGACCAGCCGGGCGACCCACTCGGCGGGCCGGTCGGCGGCCAGCGCCACGGCGGCCGCCGCGTGCTCCGCGGCTTCGAAGTGGTCTGGGCGGTCACCGCTGACCGACGCTCGGGCCTGCGCCATCAGGACCGACACGATCATGCCGGTCTGCCCGCTGTCCTTGATGAGCGCGTACGCCTTCTCCAGGTATGGCCGGGCGTCCTCGGCGGCGCCGACCGTGGTCAGCGCCTCGGCCGAGGCGAGTGCCAGGTCGGCGGGGGAGTAGGTCTCGATCGCGAACCCCGGCCGGCCGTAGGCGTTGTCGTCGAGGTGCTCCATCGTGCGCCAGGCACGGGCGACCGCGTCGCGCACGCCGGCCAGGTCGCCCGCCGCGGCGTAGGCCCCGGCGACGACCTTGCCGGCGATCATCGCGCGGGCGGGGCTGTGCCCGGCGATCCGGGCGGCGGCGCCGGCGATCTGCAGCGAGACGGCCGGGCTGTGCTGGCGCACCAGCCGGGCCCGCAGGGCGAGCGCCCGCGCCGCGAGCGGGCCGTCACCGGCGGCCCTGGCGAGGCTCGCGGCCCGGTCCGAACGCGCGGCGGCGTCGGAGTGCATGCCCCGGTCGTAGTCGGTCCCCGCGGACACCATCGTGACGGCGGCGTGCAGCCGCATCCAGTCCAGCGCGTCCCGTCCGCGCAGCCGGCGCTGGCGGGGAATGGTGCGGGTGGTGTTCTCCAACGGGCGCATCGAGGACGCGGTGGTGGTCAGGTCGGACGTCTCATAGCTGCTGATCGCCTGGCTGAGGGCCGCGGAGCAGGCCTGGTGCAGGTCGGTGGTGCTGCGCAACGGTTCAAGGTTGGGCTGGAGCTCGAAGCTCACCGCGACCACCGCCGAGGCCCCGAACGCGCGTAGCAGGAAACGTCTGTCGACGACGTACGGCACGGCGACGACCTCCGTGATCCGCTTCCGGCCGGTGTTGGCTGTGCGCCTCTGGCCGCGCGCGGCCTCGCCATGGTCGCGCGGTCCTCGGCGTTGTCGGGACGGCCGCCAGCAGCGGACGAGGGAAGGAGGAACAGAGCCCCGGCCGTCGCCGCGGGAGCCCGTAGAGCCGGCAGACCGCGATGTGATCGCATCTTGAAGTACCTCACGGCGTAGCGGGGGACCTTAGATTCAAGATAGCGTTCGATCCAAGGGCCGAGCTCGCTCCCGGCACGACAGTGGTGTGGCCTGTGTCTCGACTGAAGAAGCGATGTGGGCACTCGCCCAATAGCATTACGCGACACGCCGACAATGTTTCTGGGAAGTGTCGTCGCGCAATTGCATGTTACGGCGCTGGGTCGGGCGGGCCAGGCTTGTTCGCCGGCCGCCGCCTCCTGGGCTTACGCGCGGTCCGCTATGCCGTCCCACGGCGTCGGCCACCGGTGGCGCGCGCTTCGCGGGATGGCGTCCCTATGTGTGATCCCGCCGCCCCGCGAGTCGATGATCGCGACGGTCACGGGAGGCCGGCGCGGGGCTGGGGAGCGGCTGGTCCGCACGGCCGGCGGGCGCAGCTGGCGGCCGTGCAGGCGACGAGCGGCGTGCGGCGCGCGATCACTACCGCGTCAGGGATGCATGGCCGCCGGTAAGGTTGAGGACATGGCCGCCGACTTCGCTGAGGAGCTCAAGAACCTCGACGCGACCCTGACCGGTATCGAGACTGTGTTGGACGTCGAGGGGTTGCGCCGGCGCGCCGAGGAGCTGGAGCGGGAAGCCGCCGACCCGGACCTCTGGAGCGACCAGGACCGGGCGCAGGCGGTCACCCGCAGGCTGTCGTCGGTGCGGGGTGACGTCAGCCGCGTCGAGGGGCTGCGCCGCAGGCTGGACGACCTCATCGCCGCCTTCGACCTCGGTGACGACGACCTGATGGCGGAGGCCGCCGACCAGCTGCCCGCGATGTCGAAGGACATCTCGGCTCTGGAGGTCCGCACCCTGCTGTCCGGCGAGTTCGACGAGCGGGACGCGATCGTCCAGCTGTCCGCGGGCGCGGGCGGGGTCGACGCCGCCGACTGGACGGCGATGCTGCTGCGGATGTACACGCGCTGGGCCGAGCGGCACGGCTACACCACCGAGGTGTACGACTCGTCCGAGGCTGAGGAGGCCGGGCTCAAGTCGGCCACCTTCCTGATCAAGGCGCCGTACGCGTACGGGACTCTGCGCAGCGAGCACGGGGTGCACCGGCTGGTTCGCATCAGCCCGTTCGACAACCAGAACCGCCGGCAGACGTCCTTCGCCGGGGTGGAGATCACTCCGGTCGTCGAGCAGTCCGACCACGTCGACATCGACGACAAGGACCTTCGGATCGATATTTTCCGGTCATCCGGCCCTGGTGGGCAGGGCGTCAACACGACCGACTCGGCCGTGCGCATCACCCACCTGCCGACGAATATCGTCGTCACCTGCCAGAACGAGCGCAGCCAGTTGCAGAACAAGGCGGCCGCGATGGTCGTTCTGCAGGCAAAACTGCTGGAACGGCGCCGGGCCGAGGAAGCGGCCGAGAAACAGCGGCTGACCGGTGGCCCGCAGGATGTTTCGTTCGGCTCGCAGATCCGTAACTATGTTCTGCACCCATACCAGATGGTCAAGGACCTGCGGACCGACGTGGAGACGTCCAACACCGGCGCGGTGCTGGACGGCGAGATAGACGAGTTCATCGACGCCGAGGTGCGCTGGCGGCGCTCGGCCGAGTCGAGTGCCAACTAGCGAACGCCGCCCGACTCTCGATGCGCACCCGGCCGCCCGGCTCACCAGGACGACGTCGTCCGCCCGCCGGGCGTCCGCACGGGTCGTGGTCGTGGTCCTGGTCGGCGGCGCGCCGCCCGCCGGGGCGACGGGCGGCCGACCTGCGGGCCGAGCAGGTGCGGCTGCTGGAACTGCTGGCCGGGCTCGGCGACGCGGCGGACCTTCCCGACACGGCCGATCCCCCACCTGGCGCCGAGTTCGCGGAGCTGGGCGGTCTAGAGGGCCAAAGGAGGTGCGAAAATGCTCCTCCTTCGCACCTCCGGAGGCTCCCGTCCCCAGGAGCACCGGTGGAGTTCTCGGACCTGGCCGAGCTGCTGGAGCTGGCCGATACCGCCGAGCCCACCGCGACCTCCCAGATCGCTGACCTCCCGGATCACGACGTCCCGGATCAGCTTCGCGGATCCGGCAGGGACCCCGTCCGTCGATCCGACAGGGACCCTGTCGCCGATCCGGCAGGAACCCCGACCCCGCCAGTTGACTAGCGCGGGTCTGGACCTGGCGTGGACGCTGAAAGTGGCCGCGCCGGCGGCCGAATGGCGGGAAGGTGACCTGACGGGTGAAGCCGAGTGTGGAGACAGACGGCGCGGGCGTCGGCTGGGTGGCGCTGGTCGGCGGCGGGCCGGGCGCCCCGGATCTGATCACCGTCCGGGGCCTGAACCTCCTGCGCCGGGCGGACGTCGTGGTCGTCGACCGGCTGGCGCCCCGCGAGCTGCTCGCCGGCCTTCGCCCCGAGGTGGAGGTCGTCGACGCGGGCAAGGGGCCGCACGGTCACAATCTCGCCCAGGACGAGATCAACGAGCTGCTGGTCGAGCGGGCGCTGCGCGGCCTCCGCGTCGTCCGGCTCAAGGGTGGCGATCCGTTCCTGTTCGGCCGAGGCGGCGAGGAAGCGCTCGCCTGCGCGGCCGCCGGGGTGCCCTGCGAGGTGGTGCCCGGTGTGACCAGCGCGGTCGCGGTGCCGGCGCTTACCGGCATCCCGGTCACGCATCGCGGCGTGACCCAGGACCTCGCCGTCGTCTCCGGGCATGTCGACCCCTCCCACCCCGGATCGACGTCCAACTGGGACGCTCTCGCCTCCGGGCCGGGAACGGTGGTCGTCCTCATGGGCGTCGGGGCCTTGGCGGAGATCAGCAGAGAGCTGGTCAAGCGAGGCCGCCCCGCGTCGACTCCCGTCGCCGTCATCCACGCCGGCGCCACCACCCGCCAACAGGTCGTGACCGGCACCCTCGCCGACATCGCCGCGGCGGTGACCGCCGCGGGCCTGCGATCCCCGGCCGTCATCGTCATCGGCGAGGTCGTCACCCTACGCGACGGGATCGGCGCCTACCGAATCCCGGACTGACCCGGCCGACGGACGCCAGGACCCGGCCAGGGCCGGGGGCTGTGCGTGTACGGGGAAGAACCGGCCGTGGCTAGCGCAGGGAGATGATGCGGTCGTCGTCCTTGGCGGGCTGGCCGCGGCCGTCGGTGTTGCTGGTGGTGACCCAGAGGGTGCCGTCGGGGGCGGTGACGACCGTGCGCAGGCGGCCGTAGGCGCCGAGGCGCAGCGCCGCGGGCGCGCCGGTCGCCGGCGCCCCGCTCGCGGGCGCGCCCACGTCGCCCCGGGCCGCGGACGGCGCTGGGGCGGTGCCCTGGCCGAGCCCGGGGCGCAGGTCGATCGCCCAGATCCGCTCGCCGCGCAGCGCGGCGGCATAGAGGACGCCGCCGGAGATCGCCGCCCCGCTCGGTGAGGACTCGTCTGTCGGCCAGGTGACCACCGGGTTGGTGAAACGTCCGTCGTCGGTGTCGTCGACACCCTCGACGACCGGCCAGCCGTAGTTCGCGCCCGGCCGGATCAGGTTGATCTCATCCCAGGTGTTCTGGCCGAACTCGGTGGCCCACAGGCGGCCGGCGCTGTCCCAGGCCAGTCCCTGCACGTTGCGGTGGCCGAGGCTGTACACCGGCGAGCCGGGGAACGGGTTGTCCGGCGGGACCGATCCGTCCGGGCGCATCCGGAGGATCTTTCCGTTGAGGCTGGCAGGGTTCTGTGCGCGCGAACGGTCCGTGGCGTCCCCGACGCCGGCGTAGAGCATCCCGTCCGGGCCGAAGGCGATCCGGCCGCCGTCATGGAACTGGGCGGCGGCGAGGCCGGTGAGGATCGGCGTGACCTGGCCGATCCTGGGTGTCGCGCCCTTGTCGGTGCCGTCCAGGGTGAACCGGACGATCCGGTTGTCGGCGCGTGTCGTGAAGTAGGCGTAGATGAGGTGGTCGGTCGCGTAGGCCGGCGAGACCGCGAGGCCCAGCAGGCCGCTCTCGCCGACGTGGTACACGCCGGGCAATGTGCCGATCTCCACCGGCGTGTCGTAGCCGCCCTTGCCGCCGCTGTCGTCGGCCGGCATGAGCAGGACCTTGCCGCTGTCGCGTTCGCTGAGGATCGCGTCGCCATCCGGGAGGAACGCCAGCCCCCACGGTGAGCGCAGCCCGGTCGCTATCACCCGGTCGGCCCGCGAGTCGTCACCCGGCTGGCCGGCGGTCGCGTCGCCTGGCCTTGCCGGTGCCGCGGCCGTCGACGAGGCGCCGCCAGGCGTCTCAGCTCCGACGCCGTCGCGCCCGTCGCTGGAGCACGCGACCAGAGCGGCGGTCAGGACTGCCGCGACGACGGCCAGAGATGTCCACGGCTGGCCAGATGTCCTCAGGAACCGTCGGTCCCGACCGGGTGCCATGGTGCCAGGATCCACCTTGGTCGGGCTCGGGGGTGGGCGTCGTCGACGTCAGGATTCCAACGAGCGGGGTCTTGTATCCGACTTACTGGACCTGATGCGCGGCGAGCAGCGCCAGCGCGGTCAGGATGAGCAGCAGCACGGCGAGCAGCTGGGGGGACAGCGTGAACCCGCCGGACTGGTGGTGGAGCTCGGCGCGGGCGGCCCGGCACGTCGGGCAGCGGCCTTCGGCCACGGGGCTCGCGCACCGCGCGCAGACCAGGTCGTCACAGCACATAGCCGCCGTCCCTTCTCCCGTCCGCGGGGGCGGGCACCGCCCCACGATGCGTTCTTCCCGGATCCGCGGGTGGCTACCAGGCCGCGAGGGACTCTTCGCCACCCTGGTCCCCGCCATGATCCTTCGGACCACACTGTCGGACGCTGTCTGTTCACCGTACGCCCGCTCACCGGTCACGACCATCCAGTCACTTACAGTGCTGAGAGTAGTTCGGACGGTGATGCATTGGGATGGCCGTAGCGGCGGCGGTTCGCGTGCCGCCGCGCTGGCCGCGCGGAAGGGGCTCGGGATGATCCGGCTCGACGCGGTGACGATGACCTACCCGGCGGGTACCCAGCCGGCCCTGCGTGACCTCACCCTACGGATCGACGAGGGGGAGTTCGTCTATCTCGTCGGCCCATCCGGCTCGGGCAAGTCGACCCTGCTGCGGCTGCTGCTGCGCGAGGAACGGGCCACCAGCGGGCTGGTGACCCTCGACGGGGTGGATCTCGCGGCGATCCCCGCCCGGCGTGTGCCGCTGCTGCGCCGCGCCGTCGGCTGCGTGTTCCAGGACTTCCGGCTGCTGCCCGACCGCACCGTCGCCGGCAACGTGGCCTTCGCCCTCGACGTCGTCGGCCGGCCGCGGCACGTCGTCCGCGCGGTCGTGCCCGAGGTGCTGGGACTCGTCGGCCTGGCAGGCAAGGAGAACCGCTATCCCGACGAGCTGTCCGGCGGCGAGCAGCAGCGGGTCGCGATCGCGCGGGCGTTCGTCGGCCGGCCGCGCGTGCTGCTCGCCGACGAGCCGACCGGCAACCTCGACCCGGCCACCAGTGAGGGAATCATGCGACTGTTGGACGCCGTCAACCGGACCGGGACGACGGTGGTGATGGCGACGCACAACGCCGGGCTGGTCGACGCGCGCCGCCGCCGGGTGATCGAGCTCGCGGACGGCGCCTGCGTCCGCGACGAGCACGGCGGCGCCTACGAGGCGGATGACGCGGGTGGCACCGCCGCGACACCGGGACAGACGCCGGGACGAGCGACCGCGACGGCCGCCCGGGTCAGGACG
Organism: Pseudofrankia coriaricola; assembly: GCF_001854805.1. GTDB lineage: Bacteria > Actinomycetota > Actinomycetes > Frankiales > Frankiaceae > Pseudofrankia. The sequence continues at coordinate 10,582 of NZ_MBLO01000204.1, read as the reverse complement.
GATGAGGACGCGGGCGACCGCGCGGGCGCTCCCGCCGGCGCCGGCGGCGGGGTGGACTAGGTGCGAATCGGGCCGCTGCTCGCGATTCTCGGCGCCGGCCTGCGGCGCAACCTGGCGGTGACGTCCGCCGTGGTCATCACCGCGGCCGTGTGCCTGGGCATGCTGGGCGCGGGGCTGCTCCTGCGCGCCGAGGTCCACACCATTGACGGCTACCTGGTCGATCAGCTCGAGGTCGTCGTCGACCTCGCCGACGACATCACCCCGGCCCAGCGGGCCACGCTGGTCGACGACCTGAAGGCCGACCCCGCGGTGCTGACCGTCCGCTATGAGGACAAACAGCAGGTCTACGAGCGGTTCAAGCGGGACTTCCGGTCCTCGCCCGACGTCGCCGCCGGGGTGAGGCCGACCGACCTGCCGGCGGCGCTGCGGCTGCGGCTCGTCGACCCGCGCGCCGGCGACCAGATCGTCCTCGGCTACACCGGCCGCGACGGCGTCGAGGCGGTGCGCGACCAGCGGGCCCTGCTGCGGCCGCTCTACCGGGTGCTGGACGGGTTCAGCATCGCCGCGTTCGCGCTCGCCGCCGTGCAGGCGGCCGCGTCCGGCGCGCTGATCTACACGATGATCCGCGTCTCGGCGCACGCCCGGCGCCGGGAGACGGCGATCATGCGACTCGTCGGCGCGACGAACGCGACGATCCGGGCACCGTTCGTGCTGGAGTGCGCCCTGTCGGGACTGACGGGCGGAATGGTGGCCGCGGCCGCGCTGGTTATATGTAAAGCGTTCCTGGTCGACGGGCACTTCGCGCACCAGACGACGTTCCCGCTGTTCGGCTGGGACGCGGTGTGGGTGTCCGGCGGCGCCGTCGTGGCACTCGGCGCGCTCGCCGCCGCCGCGATGGGCAGCCTCGCGCTGCACCGCCACCTGCGGGCTTGACGAGCCCGCCGGGCAGCCGCGAGGCGACCTGGCGCCGCCGTCGTCCGAACGATCACGAGAAGCTCCGCGGCGCCCGAAGCGGCGGGCGTGGCGGTACCCTCGTGACCTTGGGGTGCTGGCCGCGCGGGGTTGAGCGCGGTCTCGCGGACGCGAGACAGAAGACGACAGACGACGCAAGACGGAAGACGGTTGAGGGAAGACGGTGCCGAAGGAGACCGGTCGCAAGACGATCGCGCAGAACCGGCGTGCCCGGCATGAGTACGACATCCTCGACACCTACGAGGCCGGCGTGGTGCTGACTGGCACCGAGGTCAAGTCGCTGCGGCTGGGGCGTGCGTCGCTCGTCGACGGGTTCGCGCAGGTCGAGCACGGTGAGGTCTGGCTGCACAACGTCCACATCCCGGAGTACGTCGAGGGGACGTGGACGAACCACACGCCACGGCGCAAGCGCAAGCTGCTCCTGCACCGCGATGAGATCGAGAAGCTCGTCGGCAAGACCAAGGAGGGCGGCCTGACCCTCGTGCCGCTCGCCCTCTACTGGAAGGACGGCCGGGCGAAGATCGAGGTCGCACTCGCCCGTGGCCGCAAGAACTATGACAAGCGCACCGCACTCGCGGAGAAGGACGCGAAGCGCGAGATGGCCCGCATCATGGGCCGCCAGGCGAAGGGCCGCCACAGCTGAGCCAGCGACCGTCTCCGCGTCGCCGGCCGCCTAGCAGGGCAGCCGGCGGGGGTCCCGGGTCCGGCGCCGAGCGCCGCCGGCTGGCCCACACCGAGTGGCTCGTTCCACCGGCCTTCGACGGGTCCACGGACGCCCAGGACGAGGGACCCGGCTACGACGCGCAACGCGCCGAGCCGAGGGGCGGGCCAGCGGACGGGGAAGCCGCCGCGCCGTCCGGCCCCTCCGGCCTCTCCGGGCCGTCCAGCCCTTCTGGGTCCTCCAGCCCCGCTGGGCCCGAATGGCTGGACGAGCTGACCTCGGCGCGGGGCGCGCGGCTACTCGCGCGGGCGGCCGTGGCGCTCGAGGCCGGCGACGAGCTCGGGGCCGGCGCCCGGCTGCGCGCCGAGGGGGTGCAGCCCGGACTGGTCGCCGCCGCGTTCACCCAGGCGGAGCTGCGCCGGCGGGCGGGCGGCGCGTTCACCCGCGCGGCCGAGATGCTGTTCACCAGGGCAGGACTGGAGCAGTCGACGGCCGAGGCGGCGGCCCGCCACCGTGCCGCCCGGTTCGCCGGGCTGGGCCGCGTCGCCGACCTGTGTACCGGCATCGGCGGGGACCTGCTCGCGCTGGCCGGCGCCGGTCACCCGCTCCTCGCCGTCGACCGCGACCCGCTGCACCTGCGTATCGCCGTCCACAACGCGCGCGTCTACGTGCCGGACGCGGACATCGACGCGCGCGGCGCGGATGTCCGGGACGTGGACCTGGCGGGCCTCGATGCGGTGTTCGTCGACCCGGCGCGCCGCGCGGACGGCCGGCGGTTCGCCGCCGGCACCAGCGAACCGCCGCTGCCCTGGTGTTTCGCGCTGGCGGAGCGGGTGCCCGCCGTCGCGGTGAAGGCGGCGCCGGGGCTGCCGACGGCGCTCGTCCCACCCGGCTGGGAGATCGAGTTCGTCGCTGACGGCCGCGACCTGAAGGAGGCGGTGCTGTTCTCTCCCGCCCTGGCCGGCGGGACGCCGCGGCGCGCCACCGTCCTGCTCGACGACGTTCAGCTCGACGACGTTCAGCTCGACGCCGTCCGGCCCGACGACGCCGGCCCGTGGGGCTGCGACGGCCCGACGGCGGCGGGAGGGCCGCCGGAGACCTCGCCGGAGACCTCGCCGGAGACCTCGCCGGAGACCTCGCCCGAGATGGGGGGCCGCCTCCTGGGCGCCGTGGCCGCGACACTCGCCGGAGTGCCGGACGAGGACGGCGTGGGTGCGCGTCAGGTCGGGGAACCCGGCGCCTACCTGTACGACCCGAGCCCGGCCGTCACCAGGGCCGGGCTCGTCGGAGAGCTCGCCCGCCGGCTCGGCGCCTGGCAGGTCGACCCGATGATCGCCTTCCTCACGTCCGACCAGGCGGTCCCGACGCCGTTCGCCCGGCTGCTGCGGGTCGAGGCCAGCCTGCCCTTCGACGTCCGCCGGCTCACCGCCCTGCTGCGCGGCATGGGGATCGGCGCGCTCGACCTGCGCCGCCGGGGCCTCGCGGGCGACGTCGACACCCTGCGACGCCGGCTGCTTCCCGCCCGTCGGGACCTGGTCGCGGGCGGTCCGGCTGTCACCCTCGTCATGACGCGTCACCACAACCGTCCCTGGGCCTTCGTCTGTACCGCCCCAGCGGCGCCAAGCGGCCCTGCCGCGCCGGGTGGTCCTGCCGCGCCCGGCGGCCGCGCGGCGGGGTGACGGAACAGACGTCGATCAGGCATGGTTGCGTTGGCAACAATGTAGTGGGGCCGCAGGTGAGGTCGGATGTGAGGGCGGCATCGCCGGCCCAGTGACCAGGCCCAGCGACCGGAGGCGGCGGAGACGATGGAGATCAAGGAACTCGGGCACGTGGTGCTCTACGTGCACAACATCGAAAGGTCCGCGTCGTTCTACAGGGACATCCTCGGATTCCGCCAGGTCTTTCCGGATCCCACCAATGACGGCCCGTTGCCGTTCCCGGCGGCGGGGTTCTCCTCCGGTCGGACCCACCACGAGCTGCTGCTGATCGAGGTCGGCGAGGATGCGGCGGAACTGCCGCGCGGCCGGCGCGTCGGCATGTACCACTTCGGGCTGAAGGTCGGCGACACCGACGACGAGCTGCGCGAGGTGCTCGCCCAGATCACCCAGGCCGGCGTCTCAATCGCGGGCGCCTCCGACCACACGGTGACGCACAGCCTGTACATCGTCGATCCGGACGGCAACGAGATCGAGCTCTACATCGACGTCCCCGGCGTCGACTGGAAGAACGACCCGACCCTGGTCGCGGCCCCGATCCGCCCGCTGCGCCTCTAGCGCCGCGACACCCAGCCCACGATCGTTCATGATCGCCACGGGCGTGCCGTCACGGTCGTGATCTGGCCGAATCCGCGACTGTGACGACACGGAGGTAGTGATCTACCGGTCGCGTGCTGGCGGGCGAACGTGGACGAGGGCGGCACCCGCGCCCGCCGCCGGCCAGTCCGCGGGCAGCCGGGCGACACTGTGACGAGGGCGCGGGGCGCCCTCGGATGTCGGACGGCACGCGCCCGACTGCCTGGTCGCGGTTGCGGTTGCGGTGTGCCTGGTGGGGGCTGGCGATGGTGCGGGGCGGGCGTGGCGGGCGGGCTGGCGGCCCGGACGCGCGCTGGCCGCGGGCCACGGCGGGTGCCCTGCTGTCCATGACGTTCGTGTCCGGACTGGTGGACGCGGTCGTGTTCCTGGCCGTCGGCCACCTGTTCGTCGCGATGGTCACCGGGAACATCATGTTCCTCGGCTTCACCCTCGCCGGGGCGCCCGGCCACTCGGCCGCGCTCCTCGCGACCGCGGTGGCCGGTTTCTTCGTCGGCGCTGTGATCGGCGCGCCGCCCCGCCGGTCACCGCCCCGCCGGTCACCGGCCCGGCGGTCACCGGCCTGGCGGTCACCGGCCTGGCACGGTCGCGGGGACGCGGCGAGACCGGGCACTCTGGGATCCGGCGCTCTGGGATCCGGCGCTCTGGGGCCAGGCGAGCTGGGGCCAGGCGAGCTGGGAACGGCCGCCGAGGTGGTCGCCTCCGGCGGGATCGGCGCCGGGACCGGCCCGCCGCGCGCCACGGTGGACGCCGCCTCCGGCGAGGACCCCGCCCCCCGCGAGGACGCGGCCGTGTGGGCCGCGCGGCGCCCGCTGGCGCTGACGGCCGCGGCCTACGCCGGCCTGCTCGTCATCAGCCTCGTGATCACCGTGGTCTTCGACGCCGAGAGGGGCCGGATGCGGTACGCGATGATCGCCGTCCTGGCACTGGCGATGGGCATGCAGAACGCGGCCGGGCGTCGCCTGGCGATGCCGGACATTCCGACCAACGTGCTGACGACCCAACTGACCATGATCGCGGCTGATGGCTGGCGCACCCGTGAGCTCGGCCGAAGCACCCGGCGGCGTGCCGCCGCCCCGGTCATGATGTTCAGCGGCGCGCTCGTCGGCGCGGCCACCTACCGGGCGGGCGGCGTGCCCGTGCCGCTCGCGCTGGCGTCCGCGCTCGCCGTCGTCGTCGCGCTGGAGGTCGCCACCGGCCGCGTCCGTCCGCCCTGAGAGCGGTGCCAGAACGCCCCACGCGGGCGGGCCCTCCCGCCTGGGCGGGAACAAGCTCCGCTGGCGGGCGTTGTACTGCTTGGCGGGAAACGAACTTGCCGGGTGGAGCAGCCGGGGGTATGTTTGATTGCCAGGGCCCGTTGGGCTCGTTGCTCCTCTTGAACTACACAGCACGGCATGACACACGGTCATCGTATTGCCGCGAGGCATGGGTGGGCGTGTGAGCCACCTTCGCCAGGGCGCGTCACTCGCCTCGGTGATCGTGGAACCTGAACCTGGGGGTGACCGGTTTCGACTTCGGACGCCACGCCAGGGGAAGCGGGCCGAGGATGAGCGGTTATCTCGCAAACGATCCGCTCAAAAGAATAGCTGCCAACAAGACGCAGCCTGTTACCTCCGCTTACGCCCTCGCGGCCTGACGGATATAGGTAACTGTCAGCCTGGGAGCTCCTCCGGCCCAGGACCTGGCATCGCTAGGAGGATCACCTCGCCACCCGGTCACGGGGTAGCGCGGAACATCAAACAGTGACTGGGCCCACACCGGCCTGCCTGCGGGACCGGTGGGGCCGAGAAATAAGTAGCAGGCTGCGCCCGGAGAAGCCCTGACGCGCCGCCGGAGGACGCGGGTTCGATTCCCGCCACCTCCACAAGCGTAAGCATGTTTGAACCCCCGTCACGCGAGTGGCGGGGGTTCTTGCTTTTTGGCCAGCATCTATGACGCAGACCGGCGCTTCAGGGGGCGCGTCGCCTGGCCTCGGCGCGCAGCGCCCATTCCCGGGCCGCCGCGACCACCAGCAGCATGGCCACCAGAGGCACACCGAAGAAGATGACGAGCCCGAACCCGATGTTGGCGCCGATCACTCCGGCGGTCGCGACGTGGTACCCGAAGCCGAGGATCACGCCGACTCCAACGAGCGGGCACATCACCTGCCACCGGCGCGGGTCGGCGGCGCCGCGGCGGCCCCCGTGTAGCAGGAGCGCCGCTGCGGCTGCCGCCAGGAGCAGAGCGACGACGCCGATGGTCGTCATCCGCCCGGCCGGGATGTCCAGCGGTCGGACGGCGTAGTCGAGTTCCGAGCGCGGGACGCCCGGGTAGTCGTCCTGTCCCAGCAGTCCCACGACCGCGACCGGTACGGCCGCGATCAGAAGGATGGCGGCCCAACCGTGGAAGGCTCGCGCAAGGGTGGAGGTTGGCGTCCGTGCCGGCGGCGAGGTGAGCATGAGAAGCCAGTCTTCCCATCGGTCCCCGGCATGGCCTGAGCGCGAATACTCAAATTCACTGGGTCGAACGTCGGCTTGCCCGGGCTAGTTGGCGCGGCTGGCGTGGTCGCGGATCGCCGCGGCCGCCACGGTGATGGCGGCGAGCAGGACGGGGTGGCCGATCCGCCGCCAGCCGCTGTCGACGAGCACCGTCGTGTCGTGGACGTGCACGACGAGGACCGCGGCCAGGACGGTGTAGCCCGCGAGCAGGGACGCCTGCCGCCATGGCAGCACCGGACCGACGAGGACCGCCGGTACCGCGACCGGCGCCAGGGTCTCCCACCGGTCACCGAACGCCGCGGTACAGGCCGCGGCGACCGCGACCGCGACGAACCCGGCCCGCAACAGCGCGCGGGCCATCGGAGGCGACATCTGACGGGGAGTCACCGGCCCGTTGCGGACGCTTCGGGGTCGGCAGTCGGCCCGGGAGCAGCGCCGGTGTGGATGCGCAGTCCCTTCAACGGCACGTCGACGGCTACCGGGTCGGCGCCAGCACCGCTGGCGGTAGGCAGTGGCAGCCCCTCCCGGCAAGGCCTGCCATCGGCGGTGTAGCGAATGGGCCGCGACAGCGCGTCCAGACCGAACCGGCGACGGTCTCTACGCAGATCCCACCAGACCACGATCGCTGGCGCGATGAACATGAAGCCGAGTAGTGGGACCACGAGCAGCACGCGGCCCCAGTCGAGTCCTGAATGCACAGACTTTTCTCCATGACGGTGTCCCTGGACGCGGTCCGCGACGGGCGGAGGGCGCCAGGCAAGGTGTATGTGAAGGCCACAGCTGCGTCGTCTCAAACGCGGCGGAAGAACGCCGGGCCCGTGGGCGATGAGGAAACGCACAGCGAGGAAGCGCTACCCCAGCGGCAGATCACCGGCAGCGTCTGGCAACGCCGCAACGCCGCTGTTGCGGACGTCGGGGGATAGCTGTCGGGGGATAGCTGGATGTCCGGCGGGTCAACCTGGAGGGCCAAGCCGGTCAGAAGACAACTGCCTGCCCTCGCCACCGGGCCACCCACAAAGTGGCGCCCGGTCAGGACCGGCCGGATTTCCGTGATCCTCCGGTCGCGCGATCAGCGAGCCGCAGCCAAGGGTCTTACTACGGCGTTACCCGCCTGGATGGTGGGCCACGGGCGCCGCACACACCGTTGCGCTTGTCCGGCCGGCGGCCGTGGCCGGGAGCCCGTCGCCACCAGACGAGACCCGGTATCACCAGCGCGAAGAGCACCGCCGCGACGGCCAGATCACCAGGATGATCGGGGGCCAGCTTCGCCGACAGCGCCATGCGGCCATCGACGCGAGGAACGACCACATGCGCGCGGGCCGGGGAACCTACGACCGAAGAAACGGCGGCCAGCGCCCGGTCCGACGTGGCCGCACCAGATCCACCGCTGCCGGCGCCAGCGCCCAACAGGCCGATCACCAGTAGTGCCACCGCCCAGACAGCGCCGAAGCTCCGACGCCGGATGGTGACCACGTGCCCAGGGTAAACCAGTACCCCAGCACGCGGGCACGGACTGATTCCGTCCGCATACCCGGCATGGGTGAGCCCAGCCACACGACGTCAAGCGGAACGCCGCGACGCGCCGCTCACCGCCACGCGTGCCGCCACCTGGCCGAAGGCTCCGCCCGATACACTTCGAGATCGTCTAATGACGCGAACGGCCCGCGCGGGCGCCCCTACGGCCGTTGTGCGGGCAGCGGTTGAAGTGAGGGCCAGCGGCTGAGAATGCGGTCGCGCATGGTCGCGGCGAGCCGTCCGAGTCCTACCAGCTCGCCGCCGTCAGCGGTCGACGGAACTCCGGTCCTGGACATCAGGCCCTGGTTCCCCGAGTTCGATCCTCGGGGAGAAGGCCGCCGGGCCGGATGGTCCCAGGCGATGCTTGCGGACTACTTCGCCAAGGGATGAAATTCTTCCGGGGCGAGTCGTTCAGATCGGTAAGGGTGCCCCGCTCGCCGAGGCCGCGCGCGCCGCGTTCCAGTGCCGCTCCAGCGAATGTTCACCCCGTCGCTGGCACCATCAAAGTCAAGATTAGTCAGACGTCGCCCGTCACCGGTGGCGCGTAACGTCTGACTGATCTTGAAAAGGCCGTTCCGAAACGCGCGAACGTTGCCAGACGCGGCTCTAGGGCCAACGGCTGCGCGAATCCTCCAGCCCGGCCCGGCTTCTCATCACGTCCGTTTGCGGTGGACGGCGGCTGGTTTGCCGGCTTTTCTGGCACGTGACCGGGAGCGCCGTGTCGTCAGGCCGGGGCTGGGTCGTCGTCCCAGCTGATGGTGAGAGTGCTACTGAAGCCGCCTTCTCCTTGGCCGACGATTTTCGGTTCGACGGGCTCTTGCCCCGCCGGCCAGACACGCACGGCGCGGTAGGGGTAGCCGTCCTGGCCAGGTGCCTCCCAGTCCAGCTCGACCTGCTGGCCAGGATGCAGACCGCGGTAGGCGGCAATCAGCAGGTGGCTGAAGTGGGTCCAGCAACCGCCGGGGGTCTCGGGTGAGTCGATGACTCCCCAACCCTCTTCGTGCGACCACTCTCGAACGGTGCCGCGCGTCGTCACGAGCAGATCATCCCACGACCACAGTGAGATCGTGGCAGCCGCGGTTGGCCTCTGTCAGTCGTCCAGAACCTGCATGACGAGGACGGAACCGGTGGGCCCGTTGTCTCCGGCCGCGAGCGGGGTCGCGCTCACACGCACCCTGACGGTGCGACCGCGCCTGTTCCGGGAAGGATGAGCGGTCGCGCCCCGACCAGTCGTCGCAGGTCCGCGATGTAGCTCATGGCCGTTGGTCCCTATCCGTCCCAGCGCCGCACTGACTGGTACCCGCTGCTCAATGACGTGATGATTCCGGCCCAGCGACCTCTTCCCCGTGAAACCGGTGCCGACGTACGAGCTGTTTATCTCCGCCGCACCGGGAGAATTCGTGCCACTGGCGTCGCGCCGCCGTGGGAACGGAGCGACCGCCGCGATCCCGCCGGTAGTTCCTCGAGCGGGAAGCGGGCAAAAGCTCCGGATAGGCGGTGTGTTTTGTAATCTTTCCAGGGCGCTGTCGGCGGCTCTTCCGATCGGACCGTAAAACCTCGGAACCGTACTCCTTCGACGCTCCCAACCATGCCTTCTTGGGAATCGAAAGCGCGCCAGCGGACAGACACTGACATCACAATCCGCGGCATTCATCTAGCCATCGAAGTGCGACAGGGAAGGCGCCGTTAACTCGCAGGCAACACGCCTGTTTTGCGCTGCCGCCACCCCGGGTTCCGGCGGTTATGTTGTCGCCAGCAGGCGAAGGAAACATCCAATGGGAAGGGTTCCGAATGACGAGGGTAATTGGGCGGCGTGTCGCCCTTTTGGCCGCATCGAGTCTCGTGTCCGTAGCCGTTGCCCTCGGCACGGGCACGACGGCCGCGCAGGCGGCGGTGCCGAAGCACGGTCCGAGCGTGACGAAGGAGAGGGAGTCCTTCACCCACACGAAGGTCGTCTGGTACGACACCAAGGACAAGAAGAAGCACTACGGGAACGGCGAAGCAGACGGTCCCGGCATCGACGACCCGAGTGCGGAGGAATCTGACGACGCCGCACTGGTTTCGTACCAGGACCCGAGCAAAGACAAGAAGGACCCCTACAAGAACGTCAAGAAGAAGAAGGACTCGGTCACCTGGGAGAAGGTCGTCTGGTACGACAAGGACAAGAAGAAGCACGACAAGAAGAAGCACGACAAGAAGGAGCACGACAAGAAGGAGCACGGGGAGTCGTACGACGGCTACGCGGATGACGCCGGTTCCGACGACGGCTACGCGGACGAGGGCGCGCTCGCCGCCCCGACCGCGCTCGCCGCCCCGGCTGGGGCCGTCGACCCGGCTGAGGCCACCGACCCGGCTGGGGCCGTTGACCCGGCTGAGGTTGCGGACCCGGCTGGGGCCGTCGACCCGGCTGGGGCCACCGACCCGGCTGGGGCCACCGACCCGGCTGGGGCCGTTGACCCGGCTGAGGCCACCGACCCGGTTGGGGCCGTCGACCCGGCTGGGGCCGTTGACCCGGCTGAGGTTGCGGACCCGGCTGGGGCCGTTGACCCGGCTGAGGCCACCGGCCCGGCTGGGGTCGTTGGCCCGGCCACGTTCGCCGAGGCCACCGGCCCGGCTGGGGTCGTTGGCCCGGCCACGTTCGCCGAGGC
>NZ_MBLO01000203.1 GCF_001854805.1 Pseudofrankia coriaricola | reverse complement strand
TTCGCGCGGAACTGGCCGGACGGCACCCGGTAGAGATGGCGGACCAGCTCGAAGCTGTCACGCAGCGGCAGGTCCCACCACAGCGTCGAACGCTGCCCGAACACGACGCCGATCCGGCGGGCGAGCGCGATCCGCTGGCGGGCCGGGTCAAGCCCGGCGACCCGCAGCCGGCCCGCGCTCGGCGTCAGCACCCCGATCAGCATCTTGATCGTCGTGCTCTTCCCGGCGCCGTTCGGGCCCAGGTAACCGATGATCTCCCCGGCCCGCACGGTGAATGACACGTCGCGCACGGCATGGACGTCCACCCGCTCGCGCCGCAGCCGCCGCTCGCCGCGGCGACGCTGCACGAACGTCTTCGTCGCCCCGGCCACCTCGATCACCAAGTCGTCCTGGTCGGTCACCGTCAGCTCCCCGTGCTTCGATAGCGGTGGACGCCGGCGCGCCGGGCCAGCGTCGCGAGGGCGGCGGTGACGAGCGCGACCAGCGGCGAGGCGAACCGGAAGGCGAGCGGCAGACGGTCGCGGCGGGCCGCGCCCGGCTGGCGAAGAACACCGCCACCCGCCCCAGCTCGCGGGCCAGCCACCAGCGCAGGAAGCCGAACGGCCGGGCCAGGTCGACGACGATGTCGCCCCTCTCCACCCGCCACGGCACGTCGATCACTCCGCCGAACACGGCGAACGTCGTCACCAGGGCCTGCCCCAGGACGACGAACGGCCTCACCACTTCAGACCGGGACAGTGGGCGCCGGCGAGGGTGGCGAACTCCCGTGGCTCCTGCGGCCCGCCGTCGGCTCGGAGGGTGCCGGTGTAGCTGACCTGGCGAGCCGTTCCGGCACGCGGCACATGGCCGGCGTCCGCGATGTAGGTGGTCTCCGTGCCCCGGTAGACCGGCGCCTCATCGGGCGGCGTGGTCAGGTGGGCGCCCCACTGGGTGACCTGCGCGACGCCGCCGACGGTGCGGCAGGTGATCCCAGCAGATGAGATGATCGCTCCGTCCAGGGCGACCTCCCGCAAGTCGCCGACGGACGGGCGCATCGTTGCGTCCCGGAACTCGAACGGCGACGCCGTCTGGCTGTGGGCCCCTCCGCCCACCACGACGAACACCTCGACGCGGCCGTCCCCGTCGACGTCGCTCAGCCCGAGCCAGCGGACGTCGATGCTGACGGCGTCGGCCGTCACGTCGTGGCGCTGCCCGGTCGACGCGAGCACCGCGTGCACGCCGAGCGTGCTGTGCAGGTTGGAGGGGGGCGAACCGACGGTCGGCTCCCGGAACGTCAGCCCGACCTGGTCGGCGCGGCCGTCGCCGTCCACGTCGCCCGACCGGACGCCGAGACACTTCCCGGCCGCGGCGGGGCAGGGGTCCGCCGGCCGGGCCACCGTGATCGGGATGCTCACCCGGTCGGTGCCGGTCGCGGCGCGCACGGCGCCCTCCAGGCCGGCCGCGACGGTGGCGACGCCCGCGGTGGCGACCGTCATCGCAGCGGCGACGACGGGACTGGCCTCGACCAGCCTGCCGCAGGCGAGCATCGCGCGGCCGATCGCCGCTATTCCGTTCACCGACGGCGAGGTGCCCGTCCCGACGTCGCGGGCGGCCTCCTCCAGACATCCCACCGCGTCCGCGCGCTCCAGCAACCCCAGGTCGAGGCCGAACAGGTCGGCGACGAAGTCGGCGGCGAACGCGAAGTTCAGGGCCAGCTGAGTGCCGACGTCGGCCTGCAGCTCCAAGTGCCCGGGCAGCGCGACCGCGGGGAACCGGTAGGTCAGCGAACCGCCCGGGACGAGCAGGCCCTCGGCGTACGGCCTGTTCGTCACCAGGTTCTGGTAGCCGGCGAGGATAAGGGCCTTCGTGACGTCGAGCTCGGCGACGGGGTCGAGCGTCGCCTGGGGCTCGGCGCGCACCCGCCAGGGCAGCGGGCTGTTGCTGGCCAGGCGCACGCCAGTGTCGGTGACCGTCGCGGCGCGCGGCGTGCCGCCGTCGTCGCGGTGGTGCCTGCCGCCGCAGGCCGTCAGACCGCCGCCGACCGCCAGCAGGACCGCGGCCACGGCCACAGTCCGGGCCCTGCTCCCGGCCAGCCGGTTCTCGATCGCCACGCAGCGCCCCCGTGCCGCTCGCAACCTCCCCGTGCCGGCACGGCGCCGACCGGGTCTCCCGGCCGTGCCAGGGCATGCTCGGGAGCGCTCCCCGAGCGGGCGTCCGGCCGTGATCAGTCAGCATTGTCAGACGGACCGCCCGGATACCGGCGGTCCCGGGGCGAACACCCGCCCGCGTGTCGTACCGCGCCCGGGAGATCTACGGCCCGCACCCGGACAAACCAGCCGGCTTTGCCTCCGGGGCAGACGTGCGAACCTGGCCTGTGCGCCGTGGTCACCGACCCGTCGCGGGCCTCAAGACGGCGGTTCGCGGAGGTTGGCCGGTCCAGGGGGCGGTGGATGCGTCGCGACTACTCGCGGATGACGTCGTCGAGGGTGGTGGCGGTGACGGCGCGGCGGAGCCAGATGCCGAGCTGGTCGAGGTCGGTGCAGGCGCGGATGCGTTCGCGGGCGTCGTCGGGCACGTGCACACGGCGGATCTCCAGGATGGTCAGAAGGGCTTCAACCTTGCCCTCGGCCTTGCCTCTGGCCTGGAGGTCACGGAAGATCTTGCTGCGGTACTCGCGGTCGACCATTGTGGCCATATAGTCCTCCCAGAGTGACCTGAGCGCCTCGGGCAGCCCGGCCAGGACGATCTCATGATACTTCTCGCCCATCTCGGGGCTGAGCGTCTGCATGCCTTCAGCCAGCGCAGGGAAGGCCTGCCGCGCCTTCGTGCGGTGCCAGAGCATGGAGAGCAGGGCGACCGCGGGGTCGGTCCTGGCCTGGCCCGGATCGACGACGAGGGGCACGTCGTCGGGGGTGAAGATGAACGGGCGCAGCCGCAGGCTGACGCCCTCGGTCTCGAACAGCCGCCGGTAGCGCCGGGCGACCGCGGGACGCGGACAGTACACCACCAGCGCGGCGCTGACCCGTTTCTCCTTCTCCAGGTGGCAGATGTACTCCTTCCACCGCCACCGCTTCCGTGCGTCCCAGGTGCGCTGGACCTCCAGAACGGCGGCCAGCAGTGGACGGTTGGCCGCGTCGCAGTACAGCGCCATCGCGTCGGCGTGGTAGGTGGCTGGAACCAGCTGGCGGACCTCCGTGGGCAGTTGTACGGCGTGGTGGAACCCGCGCACCTTGACGCCGTAATGCCGCTCCAGCAGCCAGACCGGAAGTTCCGGAAACTGCTCGAAGGCCTCGATGGTCGACTCGTGTTCCCCGCTCGGCATGCCGCCCACCTTAGGCGAATGTGGACGGAAATGACAAAACCGGGGAACGCTCGCCATATTCGGACGTCGTAACTTTGCCTTCGCGGCCGTATGGAGTGACATTGGCATGATGGTTCGCCTAAAGCCTTGAGAGCAGAAGTTTCGCCGGAACTCCTGCCTTACAGATTTGCGTGCCGGCCTGGAAGGCGATGACGGCGGCGACGGGAGTACCGGCAGCTTCGGTGGCGCGGATGACGGTGTCGAGTTCGGTCACCCGGCCCGGACCGCAGTCACAGCGGCGGTCCGGGTGAGGGACGCGGGTCTGGGGCGGGCATGCACCCTTCAAGCAAGCGGGTGGATGTCCACCCGCTCGCGCGGCAGCCGCCGCCCGTCGATCCGCCGGCGCTGCACGAACGTCTTGCGCACCCGGTCGACCTCGATGACGACGTCCGGGCTCATCCACCGATTCTCCCGCGCCGCCGAGCTACGTCTACTTCAGGTGAGTCAGGATGTGGCGGCGCGTACGGCGGTGGCCGCCAGGGTGGTGTACTCCATCGTGAAGCGTCCGCCGAGCGAGTCGATGGCGCCTCCGACCGCGTCCAGTATCTCGGCCAGCTGGTCGGGTTGAAGTTGAGTGAGGCCGCCGGTGGTGGGGAGCAGGTCCAGCCACTGGTCACGCGTGTAGGACTGCTCCCAGTCGAAACGCCACTGTTCCGGGTCGTTGAACTGTTCGGTCTCGCGGATCTTGTCAGCGATCCTGGCGTACATTGCCTGGTACATGTCGAGCGGACGTCGAGCCGGTTGATTGCTGAACGGCGAGTCTGGCACCACCCTCCGGTAGGCGGCGGCGAACGGCTCGGCCACCTCGGGGGGCGGCTCGAACACGTGCCCGAAGATCGCCAGCCGCCCGTCCGGACGCAGCACCTGGGCCGCCTTGACCGCGCCGGCAACCGGATCCACCCAGTGCCACGACTGGGCGGCGATTACCGTGTCGAACCTCCGGCCGGCCGCCTGCCAGGCTTCGAAGGTCACCACCTCGACCTGAAGGCCGCGAGCGCGAGCGAAATCGGCCATCCGCGCATCCGGCTCGACGCCGAGCACGGCGCAGCCGGCGGCCTGGAACTGGCGGGCCGCGATGCCGGTGCCACAGCCCACGTCGAGCACGTCAGGCCCGGGGCCGCCGGCGACGATCCGCGCCACCAACGCGTCGGGGTAACTGGGCCGGGCCCGGTCGTAGCGTTGCGCGTCCGTACCGAACGACTCGGCCATCGCCCGGGCCTGATGCGACTCCGCTGGGGGTGGTTCCGGTCGCTCTCGCGGTAGAGTGGGCATGCGCCCACCTTAGTGGGCATGCGCCCATCTGACAATTGGTGCCGTCTGGTTGACATCTCGAGAGGATCTGTGGGTTGCCGACTGGAATGCATTTGCGCGACGCGCGGCAGCAGCTGTTCGACGCTGCCGAACGCGTGCTGTTGCGGGACGGGCCAGGCGGGCTGACCAGCCGGGCCGTCACTGACGAGGCGGGCTGCGCCAAAGGCGTCCTGCATCGGCACTTCACCGACTTCGACGCCTTCCTAACCGACCTGGTACTCGACCGGGCCGCGCAGCTTGAGGCGCAGGCGAGTGCGCTGTGCGAGTCCGCCGGCAGCGGCACGGTAGCCGACAACCTCACCGCCGCGCTGACCGCTCTGTTCGGACCAGTTCCGGTGGCGATCATCCCGCTCATCACCTTCCGGGACGAGCTGCGCGCGCGGCTGCGGCAAGCCAGGCCCGGAGGCGGCACCGCGATCCTCGCCCAGGCCACCACCGCGGTCTCCGCTTACCTGTCCGAGGAGCGCGCCCTGGGCCGCATCGCGGCTGACGCCGACATCGACTCACTCACCCTCTCCCTGGTCGGTGGTGGGCATCTCCTGTTCTCAGACCGCGACCTCGGCCCGCCGACCACAGCAACCGTCAACAAGTTTGTGACAACCGTGCTCGCCGACGTAGCGCAACGGCGGCCACGCTAACCGTCGAGCACGCAGGGCAGGCACCACGACCCCCGCCACATCACCGGCAGCGCGCTGAGCACCGTCTGTCTGGAGATCGGTCGCCTGCGGGCAGACGGTCCGCGTCCGTCCACTCGGCAAGGTCTTCGAGGACGATGCGCAGGACGTCCCAGGCGTCCTGGAACGCGGTGCGTGCCCGGCTCAGCTTCGGGTCCTCGTCGAGGGTGCCAGCTACGATCATGCTGCGCCACCGGCCACATCGTTCCGACCCTCGCTGACCGAACACGACGTCGATCCGGCGGGCGAGCGCGATCCGCTGGCGGGCCGGGTCAAGCCCGGCGACCCGCAGCCGGCCCGCGCTCGGCGTGAGCACCCCGATCAGCATCTTGATCGTCGTGCTCTTCCCGGCGCCGTTCGGGCCCAGGTAACCGATGATCTCCCCGGCGCACGGTGAACGACACGTCCCGCACCGCGTGGACGTCCACCCGCTCGCGTCGCAGCCGCTGCCCGGCGATCCGCCGGCGCTGGACGAAGGTCTTCGTCGCCCCGGACACCTCGATGACGACGGGCGGCCGCGCGTGGCCACCGCCGCCGGCCTCGCCACCGCCAGCCCCGCCGGGGCCGGCCACCAGGTCGGTCATGGGTCAGCTCCCCGTGCTCCGGTAGCGCCGCACCCCGGCCCGCCAGGCTAGCGCGGCCAGGCCGGCCGAGACGGCCGCGACCAGCGGCGAGGCGAAACGCAGCGCCGTCGGCAGGCCGAGCGGGTCGGCCCGGGACAGGACGTGCAGCGCCGGCAGCCAGCTCACGAACCCGATGGGCAGCACGACAGTGAGCAGCACCGCCAGGTGGTGGCCGTAGACCGTCATCGGGTAACGGGCGGCAAGCGCCGAGCCCTGGGTGCTCGCCGCGACGGCGACCGTCGCGTCCGGGGCGACGAACAGCACCGCGGCCGTCGCGACGAAGGCGCTCGCGGCGAGCACCGCGCCGCACAGGACCATCGCCGGCACCAGCAGGACCCGGTCCGGCGTCCAGCGGACGTGCAGAGCGAGGCAGCTCACGACGACGATCACCGCCGGCTGGGCCGCCCGGGCGACGCGCTGTGGGGAGAACGCCATCGTCGCCGTCTGGACCAGCACGCTGACCGGGCGGATCAGCACGACGTCGAACCGGCCGTCGCGGATGTGCCAGCCCAGCCGGTCGACCGGGCCGACGAACGCCTCGGCGAGCGCGAACGCGAGCGCCGACGTGCCGTAGAGGAACGCCACCTCGGCCAGCGAGAACCCCTCGAGAGCGGGCAGGTGGGCGAAGACGATCCCGATCGCGGCGAGGTCGAGCACGGTCGCCGCGGCCTCGGTGAGCGAGCGCAGCGCGAGCGACGTCCGGTACTGCGCCGCCTCCCGGAACGCGACCCGCACGAGCAGCACGTAGGCCCGCGCCTCCGCCCGCAGCAGCCCGCGGGTCCTCCGGACCCTGCCAGCTCCCCAGGACCCGCCGACCCCCCAGACACCGCGGACCCCCCGGGCTCGGCGGACCCCGCCGGCCGGGCCTGCCTCTCTGGTGGCCACCGGTCAGCCGCCCTGCGTGACGACGCGGCGCAGCGCGAGGCGGGTGACCAGGCCGCTCGCGGCCAGCAGGACAAGCGCCCACGCCGCCTGGAACGCCAGCGCCTCGCCGATCCCCGTCCCGCCGGCCGGGCGCAGGTAGATGTCCATCGGGACCTGCACGATCGCGCCGAACGGCAGCACCCTCGCGACCTCGCCGAAGGCGCCGGGAAAGATGGTCAGCGGCAGCACCGCGCCGGAGAAGAACGTCATCGTCAGCGACGAGACCGCGAGCGTCCCGCGCGCGTCGGTGACCCAGAACGCGGTGAGCGCGACCAGG
Organism: Pseudofrankia coriaricola; assembly: GCF_001854805.1. GTDB lineage: Bacteria > Actinomycetota > Actinomycetes > Frankiales > Frankiaceae > Pseudofrankia. The sequence continues at coordinate 11,530 of NZ_MBLO01000203.1, read as the reverse complement.
TAGCGGATCCCGAAGCTGACCAGCAGCGCGAGCGTCAGGCTCCCGGCGAACCCGGCCGCGGCGGCGCTCGACGCGGGCGGGGCGACCCCGAACAGCGCGAGCCCCACGGCCCCCGCCGGCACGGCGCGGCTGACCAGGAACACCGCCGCCCGTCCGATCTCCCGCGCGAGCCACCAGCGCAGGAACCCGAACGGCCTCGCCACGTCGATGACGATCCCGCCGTTCTCCACCCGCCACGGCACGTCGATCATGCCGCCGAACGCGGCGAACGTCGTCATCAGCGCCTGCCCGAGCACGACGAACGTGACCGCCCGCTGCGTGTCGTAGCCCGCGAGCCCCGGCCGGGCCTCCCACACCGCCAGCGCCAGGTACCCGCGCAGCACGGTCAGCGTCACGTTCGACAGCACGGACGCGGCGACCGTCGCCCGGTAGGCGACGTTCGCCCGCGCGCTCGCCGCCGCGACCGCCGCCCAGGTGCGCAGCTCGGCCAGGACGCCCGCCGGACGCGCCGCGGCGACGACGGTCACCAGCCGGCCACCTCCCCCGTCCCGGCCACGCCCGGCGTCGCATGGTCCCCGAGCCGGCGGCGCCGGAAGGTCGCGACATCGACCGTAGAACGCGGGCGAGGCCCGGTGTGGCGAAACCATCCAGGACCCGTGTCGTTCCTGTGGTCCCGTCGCCGCAGGTACCCGACGATGGGAGCGACGATGGGACCTATGAGCGTTCACGACTGGTCCGGGGCCGCGACTGGTGGCGACGCCGTCCCACCGCCAGGCCTGGGCGGCTCCGGGCTGGCTGGCTCCGGGCCCGCCGGCTCCGTCGGCCGGTCCGGCCCGCCCGTGCCGGCGGCCGGTGTCCGGGGCGCGGCGGGTGACACGGCGGCGGGGACCTGCCCGTTCACGGTCGAGCGGCCCGTCATGCGGCAGCGATGGGAGCGGCTGACGTTCCTGCACTGGCCCTACGAGGCGGACGCCGTCCAGCGCCTGCTGCCGGCGGGCCTGGAGGCCGAGACGTGCGACGGGACGGCCTGGGTGAGCCTGGTGCCGTTCTTCATGCAGGTGCGGACCGGCCGGCGCGACCTGGCCGCGCCCTGGGTCGGCTTCTTTCCGGAGACCAACGTGCGCACATATGCCCGTGACGAGCGGGGCCGCCCGGGGATCTGGTTCTTCTCGCTGGACGCGGCGCGGTCGGGCGCGGTCGCCGTCGCCCGGACCTCCTACCGGCTGCCGTACTTCTGGTCATCGATGCGGCTGGTCGAAGCGGCCGGCCCGGGCGTCGACGGCGGCACGACGACCTACACCTGCCGGCGGCGCTGGCCCGGCCCGCGCGGGGTCGCGAGCCGGGTGGTGGTCCGGCCGGGCGAACGCATCCCGGACGCCGAGCTGGACGCCCGCGACCATTTCCTGACGGCCCGGTTCCGCCTGTTCAGCCCGGTCCGCTCGGGCCCGCCGCGCACGGCCCGCGCCTGGCACCGTCCCTGGCCGCTGCACCGCGTCGAGCTGCTCGGCCTCGACGACGGGCTGGTGGCCGCCGCCGGCCTGCGGGCCCCGGCCGGCCCGCCGCTCGCGCACTACTCGCCGGGCGTCGACGTCCGCATCGGCCGCCCGGAGAGCTGAGCATCCGGCCGATCCGTTCCCGCCGGCCACGGGTGGGCCCGTGCGTTCCCGCCGGCAGCGCACGGTTACCGCCCGGAAAGGCCGCTGGCCGGCAACGGTGAGCCGGCGGCGGGGGTACGTGCTCCATGTGATGTGCTGTCGCCGCATACAGCGCACCTACCCAGCCGTTGCCCCGGCCCTGGACGCGTCCGGCGCGGTCAGATCACCGTCGATCGAGGAGAAAGCCGTGACGATGCCAAGCGACATGCGGGAGTTCAACCGGTCGGTCGTCACCGACTTCCGCGCGAACGGCGGAGAGCTCAGCGACGGGATGCTGAAGGGGTCGCGCGTGCTGCTGCTCACGACCGTCGGTGCGCGCGGCGGCAGCGAGCACACCACACCGCTCGCCTTCTTCACCGACGGCCCGGACCGGCTCGTGCTGTGGGCGTCGAACATGGCGGCGCCGAAGCACCCGGACTGGTACGCCAACCTGGCGGCGAACCCGTCGGTCACCGTCGAGCTGCCCGGATCGGACGGCATCGACCGCTACCAGGCGACGGCGAGCATCGCCAGCGGCGACGAGCGGGCCCGGCTGCTCACCGCGCTCGCCGACTTCAACGAGCGGATGGCAGCCCACCAGACGATGACCGAGCGCGAGATCCCGCTGGTCGTCGTCGAACGCGCCGACCAGTAGCGCCACACCCGCCAGTCGCACGCCGCCCCGCCGGCTGGTCCAACGGCCTCTGGTCAGGAGGCGACCGCGGTGACGTGCCCGCGGTACCGGTCATACCGGAGCAACCGTTACCTGGGGGCCGTCCGCCTTGCGGTGGCGTCCCACCTGGGCGAGACAATCGTCAGGCCGAGCGCACACGTCCTGGGCGGGAGGTCTCTCCTAACCCCTGCGGCGAGGGGGGATCGTGCTCGTGGAAGGCGGTACCGAACGGGCCGGCGGGCGGGCGGGCCTCCGTCCGGGCCGCCCGGGTCTCCGCCGAGGCGGCCCGCGCATGCTGGGGGGCGTCGCCGGGGCGGTGCTCGGCGCCGCCGCGGTGGGCTACGCGGGTCCCGCGGTCACGTCCTGGCCGGCCGTGCGGACGCGGCTGACGCCCGGGCTTGCCGGTCTCGGCCGTCAGGACCATGTGGCCCTGACGTTCGACGACGGACCGGACCCGGCTTCGACCCCCCGGTTCCTGGACGCGCTGGCCGCGGCGGGCACCCGGGCGACCTTCTTCCTGCTGGGCTCGATGCTTGCCCGTTCGCCGTCGCTGGGCCGGGAGCTGGTCACCGCCGGCCACGAGGTCGCCGTCCACGGCTGGCAGCACCGCTACACCCTCCTGCGCACCCCGTCGGCGCTCTACGACGACTTCGCGCGGACCAGGGACCTCATCGTCGATGTCACCGGGTGCCAGCCGGTGTTCTTCCGCCCGCCGTACGGGGTGCTCAGCACGGGGGCGCTCGCCGCGGCGAGGCGCCTGGGGCTGCGGCCGGTGCTGTGGACCGCCTGGGGACGGGACTGGCGGGGCGGGGCGACCCCGGAGTCGGTGCTGGCCACGGTCCGCGAGGGCCTGGCGGGCGGCGGCACCGTGCTGCTGCACGACTCCGACTGCACGTCGGTCCCCCAGGCGTGGCGCTCCGCGCTGGGCGCGCTGCCCGGCCTGCTCGACGAGTGCGCCGCACGCGGCCTGCGCGTCGGCCCGCTGGGTGAGCATTTCGGCCTGCGGCCCTGCCCTCCGTCCGTTCGGGTTCCCGGTCCGGACGGAGGGCGCCTCGCGTCGTAGCCAGCGGAGACGTTAAGCGGCGGCGCGCTCGAGGATGTGGACGCCGCAGGCGTTGCCGAGGCCGATCACGTGCGCTAGGCCGACCCTGGCGTCCGGGAGCTGGCGGTCGCCGGCCTCGCCGCGCAGGTGGGTGGCGACCTCCCAGACGTTGGCGATACCGGTGGCGGCGATCGGGTGGCCCTTCGACTCCAGGCCGCCGGAGACGTTGACCGGCGTCTTGCCGTCCCGCCAGGTGGCGCCGGAGTTGAAGAAGTCGACCGCGCCGCCCTCCGGGCACAGCATCAGGTTGTCGTAGTGGACCAGCTCGGCGGTGGCGAAGCAGTCGTGCAGCTCGACCAGGTCCAGGTCCTCCGGGCCGATGCCGGCCTTCTCGTAGGCCTGCGTCGCGGCCTGCCGGGTCAGTGTGTTCACGTTCGGCAGCACCTGGCAGGCCTCCTCCCACGGGTCAGTCGTGAGGACGGAGGCGGAGACCTTCACCGCGCGGCGCTGCTGTTCCAGGGAGAGCGTCTTCAGCTTGGCGTCGGAGACGAGGACGGCCGCCGCGGCTCCGTCGCAGTTCGCCGAGCACATCGGCCGGGTGTTCGGGTAGGCGATCATGACGTCGTTCATGATCTGGTCGAGCGTGAACCGCTTCGAGTAGGCGGCGAGCGGGTTCAGCGTCGAGTGGGCGTGGTTCTTCTCGGAGATCTTGGCGAACAGCTCGAAGCTCGTGCCGCCGTATTTGTGCCCGTACTCGAGCCCGATCTGGGCGAACACGCCGGGCATGGTCTCGGTGCCGATCCGGCCGTCGATCGGGCCGACCGCGCCGAACCGGCCGCTGGGCGTCCAGTTCTTCGAGTCATCGCCGCGGCTGCCGCCGGCGAGCAGGCCGGCGCCCGCGAGCTTCTCCACGCCGACGGCCAGGCCGAAGTCGGCGTCGCCGGCGCGGATCGCCATGTGGCAGACGCGCAGCGCGGTCGCGCCGGTCGCGCACGCGTTCGACACGTTGTAGACCGGGATGCCGGTCTGGCCGACCTGCTTCTGCAGCATCTGCCCGGAGGCCCGGCCCATGAGGCTGCCGAAGGCCAGGAGGCCCATCTCACGCATGGTGACCCCGGCGTCGGCGAGCGCGCCCATGGTCGCCTCGGCCGCGAGGTCGATGACGTCCTTGGTGGGGTGCTTGCCGAACTTCGTCATGGTGATGCCGAGGATCCAGACGTCGTCGCTTGCCATGTCCGCCGCTCCGCTTCTTCGTGGTGGATGGAAGGTCCGTGGGGCGGCGGTGCCGCCGTGGCCGCGGCCCGCGCGAGGCGTCTCGTCCCGGCCGCGGGGAGGTGGCCGGGCCGGCTCGCGTGGGCGGCGGGCCGGGTCAGCGCTGGGGCTCGAAGCCGAAGTTGACGGCCTCGACGCCGCTGCCGTCGGCGCCGACCGGCTGCAGCGCCAGGCGCACCTTCATGCCGACGTGCACGGCCTCGGGAGTCGGGTCGATGTTGATCAGGTTGGCGCGGACGCTGGTCCCGGCGCAGTCGACGGTCGCCGAGACGAACGGCACCGGGATGCCGGGCGCGGCCAGCGAGACGATCGTGAAGGCGCGCACCTCGCCCTCGGTCGCGATGTCGACCTTGCGGAACCCAGTGGCGAAGCAGTTCGCGCAGGCGTTGCGCCGGTCGAAGAACCGTGCCCCGCAGGCGGTGCACTCGTTCGCGACCAGGTGGGGGCTGTCGCCGAGAACCAGGTATTCGACGAAGGGGATCGGCTGCGGCACGGTCGGCGCTCCTAGGCGGTACGGCCCCGATGGGGTGGGACAGCTGGCTGGCCCCGGCCGGGGCCAGCCGCGAGACGTCGGGCGGTCGGGCGGTCGGGCGGTGAGGCGGGCAGGTGGCCGGCCACGGCCGCGCCGTGCCGGTCACGCGCGGCGGTGCGGCCCCTTCGTCCGCGGCGGCGAGGGGGAAACCGGGTTCTAATCCCGGCATACCACCCGTTCGCCGCCACCAGCAACCGCTACGCCCGGGCTCTCGGCACCCGCGCCGCTGCCCCGCGCGCCCGCGATGGGCTTCGGCCCGGCCCTCGCCAGGCCCGCGACGCCTCGGGGACCCGGCTTCCTCGCCAACGTCACCTTAAAGTTCATATATCGAACCCAGCGACGAGACAAGCGAACCGGGGCGCGACCAGCGACGCCAGGCGAATACGACAACTCGTCCCACGCCACGCCATCCGCGGCCATCCGCCGGCACCGCTAACGATATATCTCGATGAATCTCACGGGCCGGACGGGCCTTTCGGTCGATCCGGCGCCTTAACGTCGAGCCATGCCGAACCAGCAGCAACCCGCCGCCTCATCCGCGCCGGCGCCACCCGGCGCCGCCGCCCCCGCCATCGACGAACGCACCACCATCACCACGACCACCAGCCCTGCGGGCCACACCATCACCCTCCTCATCGGCTGACCCAGCCTGCGGCGCGCTCCGCCTTTGTCCCGCCGGTCACGAAACGCCCGACCTCGCCGGCTGCCGAGCGGGATGGATCTGCCGCGCGAAGCTGGCGGCCTGACAGTGATGGCCAGGGCGGCGGGCACGGGACAGGTGGGCTGATGGCGGTCGGCTGGGGGCGCGGCTGGCGTGACGGCCAGGCCGGGCGCCGGCTGCCGTAGCCGGCGAACAGCCGCCGATGCCAGCTGCCGTCGCCGCGCACCTGGGGGTCGCGGCGCTACTGCCGATCGCCGCCCGCCGGCTCGGTGCCCGGGTGTACCTGCTCGCCGCCGTCGTACCCGCCGCCGTCTTCTGCTGGCTGCTGGTCGCGCGGCTCGGCGGCGTGGCGGCCGGCGGCCGGCCCGAGACGGTTCTGCGCTGGGCGCCGGCGCTGCGCCTGGAGGTGACGTTCCGGCTGGACCCGCTGGCGCTGCTGATGGCGCTGCTCGTGACCGGTGTGGGCGCGCTCGTCCTGTGCTTCGCCCGCTGGTACCACGCGCACGACGCCGGCGGGTTCGGCCGGTCGGCGAGCGCGCTGCTCGCCTTCGCCGGATCGATGCTCGGCCTGGTGATCGCCGACGACCTGCTCACGCTGTATGTCTTCTGGGAGCTGACGACCGTCTTCTCGTTCGTCCTGATCGGTGGGGACGGGGTGGCGCCGGCCGCGCGGCGCTCGGCGGTGCAGGCGTTGCTGGTCACCACGCTCGGTGGGCTGGCGATGCTGTTCGGGTTCGTGCTGCTCGGCGAGACGGCCGGGACGTACCGGATCTCGGGGATCCTCGCCCACCCGCCGCCGGCCGGCGGCCTCGCGGCCGCGGCGGCGCCGTTGATCCTGCTCGGGGCGGCGACGAAGTCGGCGCAGGCGCCGTTCCACCCGTGGCTGCCGGCCGCGATGGTCGCACCGACGCCGGTGAGCGCCTACCTGCACGCGGCGGCGATGGTGAAGGCCGGCGTGTTCCTCGTCGCGACCCTCACGCCCGCGTTCGCCGCCGCCGGCGGGTACGCGCACGTCTGGACGGTTCCGGCGGCGGTGCTCGGCGCGGTGACCATGCTGATCGGCGGGCTGCGGGCGCTGGCGGCGACCGACCTGAAACAGCTGCTCGCGTTCGGGACCGTCAGCCAGCTCGGGATGCTCACCGCGCTCGTCGGCCTGGGCGGGCGGACCGCCGCGCTCGCCGGCGTGACGCTGATCCTCGCGCACGCGCTGTTCAAGGCCGCGCTGTTCATGGTCGTCGGGGTCGTCGACCACCGGGCCGGCGGGCGTGACCTGCGGACGCTGTCCGGCGTCGGCCGGCGCGCGCCGGTGCTGCTGACGGCGGCGGTGCTGGCGGGGGCGTCGATGGCGGCGCTCCCGCCGACGGTGGGCTTCCTCGGCAAGGAGGCGGCCCTCGAGGGCCTCTGGCACGGGCCGGGCGCCGGCCAGGCAGTGCTGCTCGCGGTCATGGTCGTCGGCGCCTCGCTCACGATGGGCTACACGATCCGCTTCCTGTGGGGGGCGTTCGCGACCAAGCCGGACGTCGCGCCGAGCGGCTGGCGGCCGGCGAGCCCGGCGTTCACCGGCCCCGTCGTCCTGCTCGCCGCCGCCGGGCTCGGCCTGGGCATCGCGGCGCCCGCCGTGGACGAGTTCGTCGCTGGTTACGCGGACACACTGCCCTCAGGCGGCGTCGCCGCCTACCACCTGGCGCTGTGGCACGGGGTCGGAGCGGCCCTGCTGCTGACCGCGATCGCCGTCGCGGCCGGCGTCGCCGTCGTCATCGCCGAGGCCCGGCTGACGGCCGCCCGGGCCAGGCCGGCGGGGGGCGAGCCGAGGCACCCGGGGCCGGAGCCGTCCGCGGCGCCGGAGCCGCCGGCGGCGGGCGCCTGGGCTCGGGTGAAGGGCCTGCTCGACGCGCAGCGGGGGTACGAGTGGACGGTCACGGGCGTGGGGCGGCTCGCGCTCGCGGTCACGGCGCGCACGCAGGTCGGGTCGCTCCCGATGTACCTGGCGACGATCATGATCGTCGCCCTGGTCGTGCCGGGGGCGGCGCTGGTGCGCGGCCTCGGGTGGCCGACGGGCCTCCCGCGCTGGGACTACCCCATCCAGCCGGCGCTGGCCGTGGTCGTGCTCGCCTCGGCCGCCACCGTGCTGCGCGCCCGCAGGCGGCTGACGACGGCGGTGCTCCTCGGCGGGGTCGGGTACGGGTGCGGCGCGCTGTTCCTCGTCGAGGGCGCGCCCGACCTGGCGCTCGCCCAGTTCCTCGTCGAGTCGCTGTCCCTGATCGCGTTCGTCTTCGTGCTGCGCCGCATGCCGGACCGGTTCTCCACCATGGGCCGGACCGGGGTGCCGCGCTGGCCACGGGTCCTGATCTCGGTGGCCGTCGGCCTGTTCGTCGGCGCGTTCGCGGTCACCGTCGCGGACGTCCATCCCGAGTGGGGCCTCGCGAGCCAGGAGTACGTTGCCCGGTCGCCGTCGCAGACCGGTGCGACGAACGTCGTCAACGCAATCATCATTGACTTCCGTGCTCTCGACACGCTGGGCGAGATCACGGTCCTGGCGGTCGCCGCGCTCGGCGTCACCGGCCTGCTGCTGGCCCGCGCCCCAGGTACCCGCCGCCCACGTGGGGGTGTCCGAGGAGCCGGCGGGCCGGACGGGCGCGGACAGGACAGGCGCGGACAGGACGACGCCGGCTCCGACGAACGCTGGCTGAACGGAGCCGGCGAGTTTGGCTGGGTCTACCCGCCAGGCGGCGGCCGCACGTCGACCCGGTCGGTACTCATGGAGGTGACCGCCCGGGCGGTGTTCCCGGTCGTGCTCGTCTTCTCGATCTATCTGCTGTTCGCCGGCCACTCCCGGACCGGAGGTGGATTCGCCGGCGGACTGGTCGCGGGCCTGGCCTTCGTGCTGCGCTACGTCGCCGGCAGCCGCGACCGGGTCGGCGCGGCGGTCCCGGTCCAGCCGTCCGTGGTGATCGGCGCGGGGCTCGCCGTCGCCACGTGCGCGGCGCTCGCGCCGGTGCCCTTCGGCGGCGCGGTGCTGCGAAGCTACGTCGCCGAGGCGCACCTGCCGGTACTCGGGCACGTGGAGCTGGCGACGAGCCTGTTCTTCGACGTCGGCGTCTACCTGGTGGTCGTCGGCGTCGTGCTCGAGCTGCTGCGCACCCTGGGCGTCGGGATCGAGAAGGAGAGCGGGGCCGGGCCCGGTCCGGCCTCCGGGGACCGGAGCGTCGGGTCCGACCGCGCGCCGCGGGCACATCCGGGCCGTTCGCCGGGATCGCCGCCCGACGCCGCGACGGGCCCGGGCCCCGGCCCGGGCGACGCGTGATGACGCCGGCGGTCGCGGCCATGGTCGCCAGCCGGGCCGTCGCGGCGGTTCCCGACATGGTCGCCGCGCCGGCGCGGCTGGCCGCCGTGGCGGCGGCCTCGGCGCCGCCCGCCGTGACGGCGCCGCCGGGCCACACCGTGCTGAACCTGACGTCCGTGGCCGTCGTCTCCGGTCTCTACGCGGCCGGGACCTTCCTGCTGCTGCAGCGCGGGCTGCTGCGCGTGCTCGTCGGCATCGTGCTGCTCGGCCACGCGACCAACCTGCTCCTGTTGCTGGTCGGCGGGAAGAGCGGACGTCCCGCGATGTCCGGCTCGGTGCCGCCGGACGAGATGTCCGACCCGCTGCCGCAGGCAATGGCGCTCACGTCGATCGTCATCACGTTCGCGCTCACGACGTTCCTGCTGGCGCTCGCCTACCGGGCCTGGACCCTGCTCGGCAACACCGAGGTCCGCGACGACGTCGAGGACCACCGGATCACCGCGCTGGAGGAGCGCCTGGAGGCCCAGTTCGCCTACCACTTCCCGCACCTGTCCCTGCCGCGCCCGCACGCGCCACGGCATCGCCAGCCCCACAACGACCGCCGCCGCCCGGCCGACCCGAGCGGCACCGGCCCGGACCTCGGCGCTTCGGACACCCCCGATCCGGACTCCCTCGATCCGGACGCGCGCGGCCCAGGCGCCCACCGCCCGGACGCCCACGGCCCGGACGGTCCCGGCGGGGAGCCGCCGGGCGGGGAGCCGGGATGACCGCGCCGGATGTGCTGGTCGTGCTGCCGGTGGTCGGGCCGCTGCTCGCCGCGGCCGGGACGCTGCTGCTGCGTTTCCACCTCCAGGCGCAGCGGGTGCTGGCGCTCGCCGTCGTCGCGGCGGTCGCGGCCGACGCGGCCGTGCTGCTCGCCGCCGCCGACACCGGCGGCCCGACGGTCGCGCACCTGGGCGACTGGCCGGCGCAGATCGGGCTCACCCTGGTCGCGGACCGGCTCGCCGCGCTGCTCCTGCTCACCTCGGCGGTGGTGACGCTGGCGGTACTCGGCTACGCCGTCGGCCAGGGCATCGTCGACGAGCGGGCCGACGGCAACAGCACGATCTTCAACGCCTGCTATCTGACGCTGGTCGCCGGCGTGGCGCTCGCCTACCTGACCGCCGACCTGTTCAACCTGTTCGTCGCGTTCGAGGTCATGCTGGTCTCGTCATATGTCCTGATCACGCTCGGGACTACCGCGGAGCGGGTCCAGGCGGGCATGACATACGTGATCGTCAGCCTGACCTCGTCGCTGCTGTTCCTGACCACGCTGGCGCTGGTGTACGCGTCGACGGGAACGGTCAGCTTCGTGGGGCTCGCGGCGACGATGCCGAGCCTGCCAGCGGCGTTGCGGGCGGCGCTCGGCCTGCTGGTGCTGGTCGTGTTCAGCATCAAGGCAGCCGTGGTCCCGCTGCACTTCTGGCTGCCGGACAGCTACCCCACCGCGCCGGCGCCGATCACCGCGGTCCTGGCCGCGCTGCTGACCAAGGTCGGCGTCTACGCGATCGTGCGCACCCACACCCTGGCCTTCCCACACCGCGGGACCTGGCCGCTGCTGCTGGCCGCCGCGGTCGCGACGCTGCTGGTCGGCGCACTCGGAGCCCTCGCCCAGGAGAACCTGAACCGGTCGCTGTCGTTCCTGCTGGTCAGCCACATCGGGTTCATGCTGTTCGGGCTGTCGCTGTTCACCGTGATCGGCCTGTCCGGCGTGATCCTCTACATGGTTCACCACATCGTGGTGCAGGCGACGCTGTTCCTGGCCAGCGGGCTGATCACCCGGTACGCCGGCACGTCGATGCCAAGGCGCACCGGCGGCCTGGCCACCGCCGTGCCAGTCGTCGCGGTGCTGTTCGCGATCCCAGCGCTGGGTCTGTCCGGCGTGCCGCCGCTGTCCGGCTTCATCGCCAAGCTCGCTCTCCTGCAGGCCGGCTCCCGGGCGGGCGCCGCGTCCGGCCCCGGAACCGGCGCGTTCCGGACCGGGGTGTATGTCGCCGTCGCCGCGATGCTCGTCACCAGCCTGCTGACGCTCTACGTGATGGCACGCGTCTGGGTGAGCGCGTTCTGGCGACGCCCCCGGCCTGCGCACCCCGACCCGGAGCCCGACGACCTCCTCGTCGTCGGCACCGAGACGGTCAGTCGCCCGATGATCGTCGCCACCGCCGGCCTGGTCGCCGTGGGCCTCGCGTTCCCGGTGCTCGCCGGGCCTCTGTCCGGCCTGACCACCCGCGCCGCCGCCGACCTGCTCGCCCCGTCGGTCTACGAGCACGCCGTCCTCGGCGGCGAGCCGGGCCGGGACCCCGTCCGCCACGGAACCGCCGGCGGGCGGGGCATCCTCCCCGCCCAGGACCTCCCCGTCGGGCGAGGCGCGGCCCGAGGAAACGGCCTCGCCAT
>NZ_MBLO01000202.1 GCF_001854805.1 Pseudofrankia coriaricola | reverse complement strand
GTGAGCGCGTGCCCGCCCGCGGCGACGCCCAACGGGCCGCGTCCGCGCCCGCCGTGGCGGCGGCCGGGCGCCGCGGTCGCGGCGGCCGCCCGCCGACCGGGGCAGGTCGCCTGGCTGTGGCTGGTCTGGATGTTGCTGTGGGGACGGCTGAGCGTGCTCGCCGCGCTCAGCGGGCTGCTCGTCGCCGTCGCCGTGCCGGCGGCGTTCCCGTCGCCGCCGCCCGAGGCCGCGCCCGGTCGCCGCCGGCCGCGGCCGGCGGCGACCGGCTGGCTGGCCGTCCGGCTCCTGGCCGGCCTGCTGCCGGCGAGCATCACCGTCGCGGCGCAGGTGTTCCGGTACGGCCCGGCCATGCCATCCGTGATCGTCGCGGTCCCGCTGCGAACCCGATCCGAGGTCATCGCGGTCCTGGTGGCCGACGCGGTCTCCCTCGCCCCCGGCTCGGCGGTCATCCAGGTCGACCGTGAGAACGGCGTCTTCTACGTCCACGCCCTCGTCGCCCCGGGCCCGGGGGCCGTCGAGACCGTCCGCGCCCATGCCGACGCCCTGCAACGGCGGGTGATCCTCGCCCTGGGCCACGACCTCGTCCCGCCGCGGCCGCCCCCGGCCGGCGGGGCGGGCGCCACCGGGAGGCAGTGATGCAGGTCGTCTACACCATCACGCTGGCGATGGTCACCGCCGCGGGCCTGCTCACGCTGGTCAGGGTGGTGCGCGGCCCGTCGGAGCTGGACCGCGTCGTCGCCCTCGACGTCCTGGTCGTACTGATCGTCACCGCGGTCACGGTCGAGGTCGCGCGGCTCCAGGAGGGCTTCAACCTGGCGCTGCTCGGCTCGGTGGCTCTCCTCGGATTTCTCGGCGCGGCCACGGCCGCCCGCCTCGTCGAGCTGCGCGGCCCGCCGACACCACGCCCGCCCCGTTCCAGCCCACCAGCTTCCGACCCACCGCGGCCCAGTCCTCGATGGCCCAGCCGCCTGTGGTCCGGCCTGGGGCGGTCCGTGCGTCGGCGGCCGGGGCCGGGCCGGTGACCGGCATCGTCGCCGACGTCGCGACCAGCGTGCTGATGCTGGGCGGTGCCGCGTTCTGCCTGCTCGGCGCGTGGGGGCTGCTGCGTTTCCCGGACGTCCCGGCCCGGCTGCAGGCCGCGACCAAGCCGCAGACGATCGGCCTGCTCGCGATCCTCGCCGGCGCCGCGCTGCAGACCGACCTGCGGTATGCCTCCGGACTCATCCTCGTCGGCCTGTTCCAGCTGGTCACCGCCCCCGTCCTCGCCCAGCGGATCAGCCGAGTCGCCTACCGCACCGGCTACCTGCGCCGCGACCTGCTGCTCGCCGACGAGCTCGCGGACGGTCTCCCGGACGCCGCCGACACCGCCGACGATGACCCGGCCGACACTGGCGACGAGGAACCGCCCGGCTGACCGTCACGCGTTGGGGCGGTGATCCCGCGCAGCCACGTGAGCGCGTCCGCGGCGCCTCTATGCGGCTCCCGCGCCTCGCCTCCCCGCCTCCCCGCCTCCCCCGCCGGCAGCGTGCCCGGAGCCGAGAGGCGGACCGGGCGCGGCCGGCCGTTCGCTGGCTAGGATTGCGGCGGCTGCCAAAGCTCCTAGAGGGCCAAAGGGTGTGCGAAAATGATCTTCCTTCGCACACCCGGCGGCCGTTGTCCCAAGGATCACTAGAGGGCCAAAGGGTGTGCGAAAA
>NZ_MBLO01000201.1 GCF_001854805.1 Pseudofrankia coriaricola | reverse complement strand
CTTCGGCACCAAGCTCGCCCGACGTCGTCCAGGTGACCACAGGCATTTTCCGACGCCCCACGTGGCCGGCGACGCCGGCCCTCACCACTAAGCGGTCTCAACTCGAGTCCGAGATGCCAGTCACGGGTCGGCGTTGGCTGTCAGTGAGTCGGCGGAGGGGTTTCACCATGATCCTCCCAAGGGTCCGGGACCCTCGCTTCGTGACGATCCGCCGCGGTGGGACCCTCACCGATTCAGATCACCATCTCCTCGCCCTGTGGGCGGCATCCTGCGCGGAGCATGTGCTCGACCTGTTCGAGTCGGCTCGGCCAGAGGACCTACGACCGCGTCAGGCGATCGAGCATGCCCGCGCTTGGGTGCGCGGCGAGGTGACGATGATGCAGGCTCGCGCGGCGGGCGGTCATGCCATGGGCGCGGCCAGAGACCTGCGAGGGGCCGCCCGGCATGCCGCATACGCCGCGGGTCAGGCTGGGGCCGTCGCGCACGTCGCCGCGCACGAGCTTGGTGCTGCCGCCTATGCGATCAAAGCTGCCCGTGCCGCCGTGCCGGAAGGCGACCGCGAGGCCGCGAGTCGACGTGAGTGCCGGTGGCAGCGTGACCAGCTTCCGGAGACGATTCGCGAGCTTGTGCTTGACGATCAGCGGTTGCGGAACGAAATCTGCTGGTCGGTGTTTGACTGCTGAGCCGTCTGCTTCGTCACTCGCCGAGGTCATCTGGACAGGCTCGCTGCTTCATAGCGCGGTAGATGCTGCACGTCGAACTTGGCAATCTCCGCGCCAAAGCTGTCCACCGCTTGGCGAGCCGGATCAGCGTCTTGCGGGTAACCCCGTCGAGTCTTGGCTCTTTGCGCTCGCGCAGGCACCGCCGCGTCGCCCTCGCCAGCGTCGCCCAGGCCCTCTGCGCCCAACTGCGCCACACCCCAAAAGTTCCCCTGGCCCTTCGGGCACCCCGCCCCGGCGGGAAAACCGGGGCCCGTTCGGGCGTGCACGGGGCGGCGTGACAGGGTGCGGTTGATCGC
>NZ_MBLO01000200.1 GCF_001854805.1 Pseudofrankia coriaricola | reverse complement strand
CCCCGAGACCAGCGTGGACAGATCTACAGCATGTCGTTCGTGCTGGCTGCGACGCTCGTTGCGACGCTGACGGGCGCGAAATGCCTGCGCGAACTCGGCAGCAGAATCGCCGACCTGTCGCAACCGCTGCTCGCCCGCCTCGGCGCACCACACGACCATTTCCGCGGGATCTACCGGACGCCCTCCGAAAAGACAGTCCGCATGCTCCTGAAGACGATCGACGTCGACGCCCTGGACGTCGCCTTCGGCGCCTGGCTGTTCGCGCAGACGACGTGGAAGCAGGGCGAGGTGATCGCCCTCGCGATCGACGGCAAGGTCCTGCGGGGAGCCTGGTCGGGCGAGAACACACAGGTCAAGCTGCTCTCCGCGATGCTCCAGGGCAGAGGTCTCGTCGTCGCCCAGGTCCRCGTCCCCGACGACACCAACGAGATCACACAGGTCGAGGAGTTGATCGAGAAACTCCCGRCGATGCCCGGCCGCCCGGTCGCGACGCTCGACGCCKTGCACACCCAGCACGACACCGCCCGCACTCTCGTGAAGGCCGGGATGGACTACATCATGACAGCAAAGGGAAACCAGCCGACGCTGGAACGGCAGACGTTCGAAAGGATCCTTCCCCTTCTCCAGGAACCGCCCCACCATGAGGTCGAGGAACGCGGCCACGGCCGGATCAAGATGTGGCAGACCTGGGCCACGACCGCCGACGGGATCGAATTCCCGCACGCCGCCACCGCCGGAATCATCCGTCGTGACGAGTTCGACCTCCAAAGAGTCCGCGTCAGCCGCGAATACGCCCTCATCCTCTCCAGCACCGACCGAACCCACGCCACCGCCCAATATCTCCACACCCACGTCCGCGGGCACTGGGAAATCGAGAACAAACTACACTTCCCACGCGACACCGCCTGGCACGAGGACACCAACCCCACCTACACCGGAAACACCAACCACGCCCTCGCGAGCTTCCGGAACCTGGCCATCGGAGTCATCCGCCTCAACAAGATCGGAAAGGTAAAGGAAACACTCGAGCAGGTCGCTGCCAACCGCGACCGGGTGCTCCCACTCCTCGTCACAGCCTGCGACAGACCAACGCGGTGAGCTACCTCGCCGAAGCCCTGG
>NZ_MBLO01000199.1 GCF_001854805.1 Pseudofrankia coriaricola | reverse complement strand
GTTCGGGTGTGGCTGCCGGCTGGCCCTTCTGTAGGCGAGGGTTGCGGGTCGGGCCTCAGGCTGCGGCGAGCATCGAGGCGGCTTCCTCGGGAGAGAGCCCGAGGTTTTTCATCTGCCGGGCCAGCGCGCGCTTGCGCTTCTCTGGGTCCTGTTGGCGGGTGTGGTAGTCCGCGCCGAGTTCCCGGAACGGCACCTGGTCGTGCACCATCCGCCAGATGATCGTCAGGATGGTGCGGCTGGTGGCGACGAGGGCCTTCAGCGCGCCGCGGCGGGCGCGTAACCGCCGGTGGCGTGCCCCGAGGAAGGTGTTGGTGCGTGCGACGGAGGCCGCGGCCGTGCCGAGTGTGCGACGCACGTACCGGTTGCCGCGTCCGGTCCGGCCCATTCGTAGCGACGCCCCGGTCTGGATCGTGCGCGCGGTCAGCTTCGCCCACGACGCCAGGTGCCCGGAGGTTGCGAACGGGGCCATGTCCGTGCCGATCTCCGCGAGGATCAGCTGTGCGGCGTCCCTGCCGATCCCGGGGACCTGGTCGAGCAGGTCGACGAGGTCCGCGGCCGTCCGCGGCTCCGACCGGCCAACGGCGGGTGTGGGCGTGCCACCTGCGGGAGGGCCGCCGGCGCAGGCGCCGCCGGCGGGCGGGATGATTTCACCGGTGACCGGCGAGACCGTCCCGACCCCGGGCACCGCGGTGACCTCAGTGGCGCCGGGGGTGTCGGTGCGGCGGGCGGGCAGGGGCATCGCCGCGGTCATCTGATCGACCCGCGCGGACAGCGCGGCGAGTTGCTCGTCGAGCGCGTCGATCTGCACCAGGTAGATCTTGAGCATGAACGCGTCGTGGTCGCTGAACCGGCCGGTCAGCGCCGCGGTCAGCGCTTCCGGCGAGGCCTTCAGGCCCGTCCCGAGCGCCGCGAGCCGGCGCGGGTCGCGTTCCCCGGCCACCAGCGCGTCGAGGATCCGCCGGCCCGCCACCCCGAAGAGGTCCGAGACCACCGATGACAGCTTGATCAGCGCGCCTTCGAGCAGCTTCTCGCTGCGCTACTTGACCCGCGTGCGGTCCGCGACGAGGTCGACCCGCATCCGGGTGACGTCCCGCATCCGGCGGATGTCCGCCGGGGGCACGAACGACCGTCGCAGCATCGAGCGCTCGTTCAGCTTCGCCAGCCAGACAGAGTCCAGCTTGTCCGTTTTGGGCCTTCCCGGGACGTTCTTCACATCC
>NZ_MBLO01000198.1 GCF_001854805.1 Pseudofrankia coriaricola | reverse complement strand
GCCAGCTCCTCGTCCGCCTTCGCCGCCGCCGCCAGCGCCAGCTCGTCAAACCGGACGATGTAGGTTCCGATCTTTCCGTCCAGCCGGTCGGCGGCCTCGATACACGCCTGGGTCAACGCGACGCTGGTAGTCGCGCCGGACCGCAGCGCGGCCGCCGCATCCTTGATCGTCATGGGGTCCGTCATCGGTGCGGTCCTTCCAGTTCAGCCAGCTGCCGGGTTGGGGAGGGATGGGCGTGCGTTCGGACGAAGTGCCGCGGCGGTCGGGCCGACCAGTCGGCCGTTCAGCCGGGCGGCCGGCGGCCGGGCGGCGCGGGACGGCTCGGCGCGTCAGGCGAACGCCGGCTCGTCGGCCACCAGCGGCGCGACCCGCAGGTGCCAGTCGGTGGCCAGTTGGTAGGCGTGGCCGGCGTTGAAGACCGCGGTCTCCTCGAAGGGGCGGCCGGTCAGCTGCATCGACAGCGGCGTTTCCTCGGAGCCGAAGCCGATCGGGATGCACATGGCCGGATGGCCAGTGGCGTTCCAGACCGGGGTCATGACATGTCCGATGATCTTGTCGAAGTCGAGGTCGTCGAGCTTCAGCGCGCCCGACGACGTCGACGGTGTGAGCACGAGATCCACCTCGGTGAACAGCTCGGCCATCCGGCGCTGCCCGACCCGGCGCAGGCGCTGCATCTGGACGTAGTCGGCGCCGCTGATGAAGGCGCCCTGGGCGAGGGTGAGCCGGGTCGTCCGGCCGTAGTCCGCCCAGCGCTCGGCCAGGTCTCCACGCTGGTAGGCCAGCGCCTCGGCCATCATCGTGCGCTGGCAGGCGTCCGTGAGCTCCTGGTAGAGCGGAACGGTGATCGGCACGATCTGCGCGCCGGCCGCCACCAGCACGTCGGCGGCCGCCCGCATCCGGTCGGAGAGCACCGGGTCGCGGTATGGGGCGGTGTTCTCCAGCAGGTCCAGGCCGATCCGCACCCCGGCCAGCGAACCGGTGATCCCGGCCGCATAGTCGGGGACCGGCACGTCCACGGTGCACGGGTCGGAGCTGTCGAACCCGGCCAGCACCTGGAGCAGCAGCGCGCAGTCGTAGGCGCTGCGGGCCATCGGCCCGATGTGGTCGAGGCTGTTGCCCAGCGGGGTGCAGCCCGACTTCGGCACCCGGCCAAAGGTCTGCTTCATCCCGGAGATCCCGCACAGTGCCGCCGGCCAGCGGATCGAGCCGCCGGTGTCGGTGCCGAGCCCGCCGAGGAACATCCCGGCCGCGACGCCGTTGCCGGTGCCCGAGCTGGAGCCACCCGGCGT
>NZ_MBLO01000197.1 GCF_001854805.1 Pseudofrankia coriaricola | reverse complement strand
CTAGACAAATCACATCGTTGCTGGTCAGGTGCACCTCGATCACGTTCCGGCCAGGTCAGCCCGGCATGTCACCAACCCCGGTGAAAGACGGAGGCCGGCGGCGGCACAGGATGCCGCGGTCGTCGGCGGAGGAGGCGAGCCAGCGTGGGCTGGAGGGGCACCAGGACGGTGTCGCCCCGGGCAGCAGTGCGAATGGCGTCGACGATTTCCGAAGGTGCGGCGTCGACACGACGGCGACCCCTCTGTGTCAGGGCAGGGGCCTGCCACGCGAGCACCTGATCGGAACGCACCCGGTGCTCCCACATCCGAGGGCTCGAGGCCCTCGGCTACAAGGTCACCCTCGCCCCCGCCGCGGCCTGACCCGAAGGCCTCACGCACCAGGCCAGGGGGCGGCCCACCAGCGCCCGTCCCGGCATGATCGGCCCCGCCCACGCGCGCCCGCAGCGGGCCGCCGCACAGGCAGCCGTTCCAGCGTCGCCGCGGGTGGGCACTCCCCTGCCTCACGTTGCGCCGAATTTCGGATCAGGAGCGGGGCCGGTACGTAACATTTCCCGGGCAAGCCGCGGATACGATTCCAGTAACTTTCTCGGCACCGTGTCCTGGGACCCGCCCACGATCGGGGGCGGGTCATACACCTACACCGTCCAGATCGAGGGAACGAGATCCGGGGTGACCACGCAGGAGGTGTCCGTCCCCCGGCTCGACTATGCCCGTTCCCCGAACGACCAGCTCGGGCCGATCACCATTACCGCCCACAACCCCGTTGGGACGGGGCCGCCCGCGAGCAGGTGACCCCCGCGCCGCCCGTTGTCTTGTCGGACCGGGCACCATGGCCTCGTCGATGGGTCGCCGGCGAGCCTGCCCGACGAGTACGGTCCCCGCGGCAAAGCTCGGACCCGTGCTCAACCGCCCTCGAGTCCGTCTAGTGCGTTGTCCGCGAATGCGGGTCGGTTATTGTTGATCAGGCGGCGTTTCTGGTGTGGCCCCAGCGGTGTTGGCGTTCGGAGTGGACGCGGGCGCGTTCGCGGCGTTGTGCTTCGAGCACTGTTGGGTGGCGGCGGTGGGTGTTGCGCCAGCGCAGGTAGGCGTGCAGGTCGCGAGCGAGTGCCGGGTGGTTGGGCGGGTCGCTGTTGGCCAGGGCGAAGCCGCGTAGCGGGCCGAAGTGGTCGAGTAGGGCCGCCGCGTTGCCGCGGCGGCCCCCTCTCAGAACCGTGCTTGCGGTAGGGTAGGCCGCCGACGAGGTGCCAGTTGACCTGGTCCTTTTCCGACGGCCCCCCTCCGAACCAGCCGTGCCCGCTTTCCGTAGCAGCT
>NZ_MBLO01000196.1 GCF_001854805.1 Pseudofrankia coriaricola | reverse complement strand
GTGGCGATCACTGCCCTGGCGTTGGATCCACGCAGGGCGTGTATCTCCGTTCGAAGCCGTTCCCGTATTCGCCGGATCGCTGCCTTCGATGGTTTGATCAGCAGTTTCCCGTTGTAGCGACGAACGTTGAATCCCAGGAAATCGAACCCAGACCGTCCAACGTCGACTATCCGCGTCTTTTCCTCGTTGAAGGCCAGGCCCCTGGGCGTCAGCCACTCAGCGAGCTTCGCCTTGACCTGTTCGGCCTGCCGCTGGCTGTGACACAGCGCGACGAGATCATCGGCGTACCTTATGACCACCGGGGAGTCCGTCTTGGTCTGTCCTGCATGTTTTCCAGAACCGACGTAGCGAACGCCCGCAGCCTCTTCCAGCCCGTGCAACGCGATATTCAGGAGCAATGGGCTGATCACGCCGCCTTGTGGTGTTCCCTCTTCGGTCGGCGCGAACCCTTTGCCTGCCTCGAACACCCCCGCTTTCAGCCAATCCCGGATCATGTCCCTGGCTGGGAACGATCCGAGCGACTCCAGTAGCCGAGAATGATCGATTTTGTCGAACGCCGCGGCCAAATCGGCGTCCAGCGCCCACACCCGCTTGGCTCTAGGTCCTCGACAGACGGTGTAGACAGCCTGAATCGCGTCATGGCAGCTACGACCCGGACGAAACCCATACGACTTGGGCTCGAATCGGGCCTCCCATTCGGGTTCCAGCGCGGCACGCACCCTACCCTGGTGGCATCGGTCCGCGATCACGGGAATCCCGAGCGGCCGTAACTTCGCACGGTTACCCGCCTTGGGTATGTACACCCGCTTGACAGGCCGGGGCCGCCACGACGGGGCATCACGATGCACCCGCACCGCCATCTCCATCCTGGCCTGGGAGGTCAGCGCAACCTCCCCGTCGATCCCGGCCGTCTTACGGCCAGCATTACGCTGCGTCGCCTGCCGCACGCTGATCAGCGTGTTGCTCCAACTCCGCAGCATCAACTTCTGAAGGTTCCTGACAGAAGCCAGGTCCCCTTCCTGCGCCGCCGTGAAGATCCGCTGCCGTAGCCGCCGTACGTTGTCCTCGTGATGCCGCCAGTCGACGGCCTCCCACGAAAGGGTTACGTCCTCAGGTCCGTTCACCATCAGGTGTCTAACTTACCCTTCGGTTCCGGCGGTCCGAGACCGCGTTGCTTCACAGGCTCACCTGTCCATGTCAGCGCCCCTTTCGGAGCCCGGGCACCAGGCCCGGTATCCGGCCAGTTATCTAGCAACTGCGGCCTGGAGGAGCCGCCATAGCGTGCTAGTTTCCTGTCGGCTTTCGCCTGCCGGCCTTCGCTTCTTGGACATCCTGTTCCCGCCAGAGGATTCCGCTCTCCTCACAGTCGGCCTACCAGCCCTCCACAAAACAGGCGGCCCGGACTCTGTCGGGCAGAGGTCGGACCGGGGCGCGGTGCTGGCCTTGCGGCCAGCCCGTTTCCCCGGCCCGCCTCTCCGAACCGGACTTGTCACTCTCGCGACATCCG
>NZ_MBLO01000195.1 GCF_001854805.1 Pseudofrankia coriaricola | reverse complement strand
CGCGAGCCTGTCACGATTTTCGTGTAAGCCAGAGATGAACACCAGCCTACAAGTTCACATTATCAGAATGGCAAGCGTCCCGGGAAGAGGTTGACCAGCGAGTTGAGCGCGATTTTCCAGCCGTGGGTCCCGGTCCCGGACTCGCCGCCCCGGTGGCTCGATATGTTCCGGAGTCCCAGGTAGAGTAGCTTCATCGCCGCGTCACGGTCCGGGAAATGGCCTCGATTCTTCGTGATTTTCCGGAGTTGGAAGTTCATCGACTCGATGGCGTTGGTCGTGTAGACGATTTTCCGGAGCTCCGGCGGGTAGTCCAGAAAAGGAATGAACTCCGCCCACGCGTGACGCCATACGTCGACGGCGCCGGGGTACTGGGTCCCGAAGTTCTTGTCGAAGGCGGCCAGGCCGAGTTCGGCGGCTTCGAGAGTAGGCGCGGTGTAGATCTCCTTCATGGCCCTGACGACGGCTTTCCGATCGTTGTAGGAGACGAAACGCATCGCGTTGCGGATCACGTGGACAACGCACGTCTGCACCACGGTCTCGGGAAAGACCGCGACGACGGCCTCGGGCAGGCCGGTGAGCCCGTCGCAGCACACGATCAGGATGTCGCGCACACCGCGGTTGCGCAGATCGGCCAGGACCTTCTGCCAGAACTTCGCCCCCTCGGTGTCCTGGATCCAGCAGCCCAGCGCGTGCTTGCGCCCGTCGACGTCGACACCCACGGCCAGGTAGGCGACCTTGGTCGTGACCACACCGTTGTCCTTGACCCGGATCCGCAGACCATCCACGTACAGGATCGGGTAGACCTCGTCGAGTGGCCGGGACTGCCACGCCTTGATTTCGTCGACCACCACCTCGGTGACATTCGAGATCAGTTCCCGGGATGCATGGACGCCGTAGACCTCGCCCAGGTGCGCCTCGATGTCGCGCGTCGTCATTCCCCGCGAGTACAACGACAGGATCGTGTCGTCGAGGTTCCCTATCCGACGGGCATGCTTCGGTACGATCATCGGCTCGAACGAGCCGTTCCGGTCACGCGGCACCTCAATGTCGACCGGCCCGTTACGCGTCGACACCGTCTTCGTGGACCTCCCGTTACGGGAGTTCCCCGTGCCGTGTCCGGCCGGATCGCCGACCTCGTACCCGAGATGGTCCGTCATCTCGACCTGCAGGGCACGCTCCAGGACGGCCTTCGTCATCTGGTTCAACAAACCATCAACCCCATCGACCGGCGTTCCGGTCGCTTTCGCATCCTTCAACAACGCGTCAATCGTTTCCGGAGAAAAAGCCTCCGCAACCCTCCGCACCGCCGCCTCGTCATTTGTCCGAGGCGTAACGATCTGTGTCATTCGGTGTCCATTTCTGACCTACCCGATCAAGGTAAATCAATCCTGGTCCACCTCTGGCTTACACAGTCGTCATGGCTCTGGCGCATATTCGGTGGTGACGTTCAGTGA
>NZ_MBLO01000194.1 GCF_001854805.1 Pseudofrankia coriaricola | reverse complement strand
GTTAAAAGGTATTGATGGAGGAAAAAGTACTGAATAACTATTCATGTGTTGACAAGTTAATGATTTTGATATATAATTTAATAAGGGAAATAAATCCCTACCCACAAAGGTGAGCATTTTATGGCGTTTAAATTTGTAATTTGACAGTTCTAATTATACGTCATGTGCATACCTAGTCAATAACAACTTAATAGAAGGACTAAATTACATATGACACTAAAAAAGAAACAATTGATTACACTCCGCAAAATCAAGAATCGACCTGTTTTGGGGACAATCCCATGGAGTGATATTGAGAGCCTATTCGTGGCTCTTGGCGCTGAAGTCGAAGAGCGTGAGGGTTCACGAGTCGCAATCGTCTTGAATGGCACGCCGCATGTATTCCATCGACCACATCCAAGTCCTGACACGGATAAAGGGGCAGTGGCAAGTGTTAAAAGGATTCTGATGTCAGAGTTCCCGACGCTTTTTGATAATTAATACGGGGAAAGCTTTACAACAAGCAAGTGTGATATCATAATGTGATATCACACTTGCTTTTGTTTGGAGGAAATATGGAAAGTATTCTGGAGCATAATGGCGTGAAAGCTTGCGTTGTTTTTGACCCTGATATCGAAATGTTTCGTGGTGAAATTTTAGGTTTATCAGGTAGTGCCGACTTCTATGCATCAGATGTTGCTTCGTTGAAAGAAGAGATGATTGCTTCTTTTGATGCTTACATCGAAGTATGCCAGGAGAAAGGTCTTGAGCCTTACAAATCCTATAGTGGAAAAATCGCTTTTAGAACAAAGCCAGATATTCATGAAAAGCTGGAAGAGTTATCTATATCGCAAGGATTGAGTATAAATAAAATGCTAGAGCGACTTGTTAAGCTGGGTCTTGAAAGCGCTTCTGTTTAAGAATTCATAAAAAAACCTCCTTATATGGAGGTTTTTTTATGAATGTTCTCTTTGATCTTTTAGATCAGCATTGAGATCAAATGCTTTTAGCATTAATCTCTTTCTCCAGATGTGAAAAAACCGCCTTGCAGGGCGGTTTATTTCGGAATACTTACGATTTCGCGGTCGGTAAGTCCTTTCATGATAGCTCATATCAAGTTAGCACTTCAAGTATTCCTGCATTCTGTTTGGATCAAGATGTTTTGGACAGAACGACGCGCATCAGCCACCGACCAAGGGAAGTCCGAAAGGTGGCAGGTAAAGGCACTAATCAGAACTAAGCGAAAAGCTCGATAACCCCGCCCCTTGTAGCTGCTAGAGGGGATAAGCGGAAAAGGAATAAACTGATTAGTGTTGTGTGACTCGGACGGGGGGCGAAAGCCTTTACACACAGCGCAGGGCAGCCCGAAAGGGTAAGAGAAAAAACTCCACGGAAAGCGACCAAAAAGATACTCAAATCACTCGATTATCGAGTTGAAATGGGTAGGGGTCGGCGCAGCCGAAAGGGCTGATCGCGCCGCCTTGTGCGGCATCCTTATTGCCCTTTTGGGCTTGTCCACAAAAGAGCGTGGGCATCTTAAAAAGCCCCTTGAGCTCTTTTCGGTGGGCAATGCCCAAAG
>NZ_MBLO01000193.1 GCF_001854805.1 Pseudofrankia coriaricola | reverse complement strand
CTCGACATCCGCCGACGCGACCGCCTCGGCGGCATCCTGCACGAGTACGAACACGCCGCCTGACCTGCCCGGACGTACTTTTCGGCAGGTACAACACCGGAATCAGGATTCCAGATACTTGCTCTAGAAGCAAAGCTGCGCCCTATCGCAGTACGCAGATATCGGTCGATGACCCGCTCATCCTGCGCGGCCAGTTCGGCCAAGTCGACGCCAGTCAGACCACCGCCCGCGACCGCAAGGAATCCGAGCAGATCCTTCTCTTCGGAGCGACCCTCAAGCATCCGGTTGAGCTCCCGCTCCATATCGGAGCGTGCGACCTCAGCAGCCGGCGAGACCGAAAGATCGCGGGTCACTCCAGGCTTTCTCAATGGATGATGGTGCGGAACGTCCGCAGGGATAGGCGGGCTCGGTCGGCTAGAGACCAGGATCTGCAACCCGGCCGGAGGAACAACAGGTAGAAGGCCCGCGATGCTATACGCTAGAGGCCCCGTAACCCCGCGGTCCTCGTCTAGTCCATCGACGACTAGGACCAGGCGTTCGCCACGCTCCTGACAGGCTTCTGCAGCCTCTCCCAAGAGGCCTAGGACGTGAACCTCGCGCGTCGCGTCGGTCAGATGTAGGGGCATCGACGGAGGCCCTAACAATTCGACCAACTGCTCGAGGAGAACATCGACGAAGGCTACCCGATCATCCTGGCTCGCCAGCCTGGCCGTGACGAAGAACGACACTATCCGGACGTTTTCAGGTGGGTGCATGACAAACCAAGCTAGTAGCGCTGATTTTCCGGCCCAGGCGGGGCCACGCCACCACATGTATCCGAGCGACTCACGGCTTGTGCAGAAACTTGTCATGTCCGCCAGTTCCTGATCTCGACCCACCAGCTGCTTTGGTGCGATCTGTCGAACCTGTGCAAGATATCTCGAACGTACCGGCCGTTGCCCTAAAAACACGTCGCCGGCAATGTAACCGGTGTTCGCGATACCGCCTTCGCGCGCGGTCGCCGAGCCGGTCTGGCGGAGTCTAATCGGCTCTGCCACCAACACCCCCGCACGCGTTCCCCACGTGGTCCGAGACCGGCCCCGCAAACCTAGCAACTATACCGCCGGGCGGACCGCCAGCCGTCACCAAGCCTGAACTCGTCGTTCAGCCAGCGACGGCGTGAACCGGCAGGTAGGCGGCCTGCAAACGAATGGTCGCCAGAGTGAGCGCCCACAGTGTCCTACGGCATCGCCGTCACCAGCACCTCGACCGGTACTCGTTCCAAGGTCACCCGAGCTTTGCGGCATCGGTCCCCAGATCCGCTACCCCGCACCGGACAAGCAGGCTGGTTGATCAACTGGCGGGGGCGTCGAACGACTGTCGTACCCTCGAACCCAGGGTGCCGTCAAAGTCCCTTTTCGCTGATCAGGCCGATGATCTGGAGGACGCGTTCGGGCTGGCGGGCGGTGGCTCGCAGGGCTTTGGCGATGCTTCTGTGTCCGGTGAGGCGTAGCGCGCTGATGGCGGTGTCGCGGGCGATCGCCCAGGCCAGGGGCGCGTTGCCGGTGCGGACGGTGTGGCGGTCCTCGT
>NZ_MBLO01000192.1 GCF_001854805.1 Pseudofrankia coriaricola | reverse complement strand
CAATGCCGTGAAGCTTAAGTCGATCTTGGATGGCTGATCTTCCGCTGTTGCTGGCCGGCGGGTTGGTACGGCGTGGCGGCGTGGCATCTGTGCTGGTGGGTGGTTTGGTCACGGTTCGTGGCTTCGATGATGTCCCCGGACCAGGTGTCGGTCGGGGTGCTGGTGACGGCGGTCCCGCGTGACGCGGTGGATGAGGCGGTCGAGGTCTGTGGGGTCGGCGAGCGGCGGAAGGGCGGGAAGCTCCCGCCGCATGTGACGTCGTATCTGACGCTGGGAATGTGCCTGTTCCCGGACGACGACTACGCCGAGGTCGCGGCGAAGGTCACCGGGTCGCTGGACCGGTTCGGCTGCTGGGACGCGGCGTGGGCGCCGCCGAGTGCGAGCGGGATCACCCAGGCGCGTAAACGGCTGGGCCGGGCGGTGATGGCCGAGGTGTTCGAGCGGGTCGCCGGCCAGGTCGCGACGCCCTCGACGCGGGGGGCGTGGCTGCGGGGCCGGCTGCTGCTCGCGGTCGACGGGTTCGAGGTCGACGTGCCCGACACCGAGGACAACGCCGCCGAGTTCGGCTATGCCGGCTCGGGCGAGAAACGGTCGGCCTTTCCGAAGATCCGGGTCGTCGCGTTGGTGGAGTGCGGCACGCACGCGTTCCGGGCCGCCGAGGTCGGTGGCTGGGCGGCCGGGGAGAGGACGCTGGCCCGCGGGGTGCTCATGCGGCTTCGGCGGGACGAGGTGCTGACCGCCGACCGGGGGTTCTACTCGTTCGACAACTGGGGACTGGCGGCCGGCACCGGCGGCGACCTGATCTGGCGGGCCCCGACCGGGCTGAACCTGCCGGTCGTCGACGTCCTGGCTGACGGCACGTTCCTGACCGTGCTGATCAACCCGGAGATCACGGGCAGCCGGCGGCGGGCCGCGCTGCTCGACGCCGCGAGGGCCGGCGCCGAACTCGACCCGGACGAGGCGCACCTGGCCCGGGTCGTCGAGTACGACATCCCCGACCGGGCCGGCAACGGCACCGGAGAACTGGTCGTCCTGCTCACCTCCATCCTCGACCCACGTGACGCCCGGGCCGACGAACTCGCCGCCGGCTACAACGAGCGCTGGGAGGAGGAGACCGCGAACGACCAGCTCAAGACCCATCTCCGCGGCCCCGGCAGGATCCTGCGCTCCCGGCTGCCGGACCTGGCCATCCAGGAGATGTGGGCCTGGCTGACCGTCCAGTACGCGCTCACCGCCCTGATCGCCCACGCAGCCGAGGCAGCCGACATCGACCCCGACCGGGTCGGCTTCGCCCGAACCCTGCGCCTCGTCCGCCGTTCCGCCACCGGGACGGCGGACATTCCCCCCTGACGACTGGCACGCCCAGCTACCCCGGTTCCACGCCGAGATCACCCGCACGCTCAACCCACCGCGGCGCCACCGCACCTGCCCCCGCGTCGTCAAACGCCCCCGCCACAACAGCTACCGCGTCAAGAAACGCGACGAACCCGCCTCAATCCGCCATCCAGGCCCGCCAACGATCCGGCTCCACCCGCTCGCCCCACGCGCAGCATGACCACATCCCGGAAAGATCAAACTACGCTTCACGGCATTG
>NZ_MBLO01000191.1 GCF_001854805.1 Pseudofrankia coriaricola | reverse complement strand
GGCGGCCGTTGTCCCAAGGATCACTAGAGGGCCAAAGGGTGTGCGAAAATGATCTTCCTTCGCACACCCGGCGGCCGTTGTCCCAAGGATCACTAAAGGAGGCACCGGTGAAGACGACTCTTGACTGCCCCTGCGGCACGCGGATCGTGGGCGAGAACGAGGACGACCTCGTCGAGAAGGCCCAGGCCCACCTGGCCGAGAAGCACCCCCACCTGGAATACGACCGCGACGCCATTCTCTTCATGGCTTTCTGACCGGGCGTGCCGAGCCTCCGGGCGCGGCTCGCCGAGTCGGTCGCGCTGCCGGTCATGGGCGGGGACCGCGCCTGGACGGCCGAGGCCATCCGGGCGCGCATCGCCGCCCAGGCGGCGGCCCCGACCGCCGTCGACGCGCCGCGCTGGCTCGGCCGTCTCACCCGGCACACCGTGGCCGACCGCGCCGGCTGGCCCGTCCACGAGCTCACCTCGAAGGGCCTCCCGGCCCAGGCGGCGGGCGGCGGGCCGGGCGCCGGCGTCACGGTGCTCTACCTGCACGGTGGCGGCTACGTGAACGAGATGCTGTGCTGGCACTGGTACCTGCTCGCGCGGCTCACCCGCGCCGTCCCGGCGCGCTTCGTGATCCCGATGTACCCGGTGGCGCCGCGCGGGGTCGCCGCCGACGTCGTCCCCGCCGTCACCGGCCTGCTGGCCGAGCTGGTGACCGAGGCTCGGGCCGACAAGGCCGGCGCGGCGCGGGTCGTGCTGATGGGCGACTCCGCCGGTGGCGGCCTCGCGCTCGCCGCCGCGCAGGTGGCCCGCGACCGCGGCGCGCCCCAGCCGGACCGGATCGCGCTCGTCTCGCCCTGGCTCGACGTGACGATGACCGACCCCGACCAGCCGGCGCTCGCCGCGAAGGACCGGATGCTCGGTATTCCCGGCCTCGCCGAGGCCGGCCGGTGCTGGGCCGCCGCCCTCGACCCGGCCGACCCGCTCGCCAGCCCGCTACGCGGCGTCCTGACCGGCCTCGCGCCGCTCACCGTCCTGTGCGGCACCCATGACGTGCTGCTTCCCGACAGCCGCCACCTCGCCGCCCGGGCGGCCGCCGCCGGCCTGGAGATCGACTACCACGAGGCCCCTGGCCTCCCGCACTGCTACCCCCTGTTCCCCATCCCCGAGGCCCGGGCCGCCCGCGCGGCCCTCGCGACCACCCTGCGAGGCCCGGGCCGCGACGACCGGTGACCGACCAGGCCAACTCGGCCGCGTCGACGATGGCCGACGACGGTCAGGCGGGGGCGATTGGGAGCTCGGCGTGGATCTCTCCACCCGCGGGGCCGGGGCCCGCGGTCAGGCTGCCGCCGACCTGCTCAGCGCGCTCCCGCATCGACTGGAGCCCGACGCCGGGCCGCCAGTTCGCGGCGGTCACGCGGCCGCCGTCGCGCACGGCCAGCACCAGCCGGTCGGCCCGCGCCTCGACCCTCAGCCAGACATCCGCCGAGCCGGAGTGCCGCGCCGCGTTGGTCACGGCCTCCAGGACGATCCGGTACGCGGCGACCTCGACGGCGGCCGGCAGCGGCGGCAGCTCCCCTGGTGCCTCGACCGCGACGGCCAGCGCGCGGCCGTCCGCGGCGCGCAGCCGGTTGCAGCCCTGCCGGATGGCCGCGACGAGGCCCAGCTCGTCGAGCGCGGGCGGGCGCAGCCCGTAGACGATCCGGCGGATCTCGGTGATCGCCGCGGCGGTGTCGGCCCGCAGGTCCGCGAGCACGGCCTGCGCCCGGTCCGGGTCGACGGGGACGAGGTTGCGCGCGGCGTCGGCGCTGTAGGCGACGCCGGTCATGATCGGGCCGAGTCCGTCGTGCAGGTCACGGCGCAGCCGGCGGCGTTCCTCCTCCAGCGCCTCGACCAGCTGGCCACGCGAGACCCGCAGCTGCTCGGCCAGGGCCGCGGCGCGCAGCGCCTGGGCCAGGGGCGGGGCCACCAGTCGCAGCACGCTGCGGGTCGCGGGCGGCAGCGCGTGGACCTGCGGCGGGAGGCCGACGACCAGCGCGCCGACCCGCTCGTCGCCGACGACGAGCGGCACGGTGGTCGTGGTCATCGCCTCCGGCGGGTGAGCGGCCCCGGACCGGTCCGCCGCCGGAGCCGCGGGCGCCGGCACAGGTGCCGGAACCGGGCTCGGCGGCGCGCCGGCGGTGGCGACCCGCTTGTCCTCGCTCCACAGCTCCACGTAGGGCAACGCCAGCCCGGCGCGCAGCGCCGGCAGCCAGGACGCGGGGTCACCACCCGCGTCGAACCGCTCGCCGAGGCCCGCCAGCGCCTGCACCGGGTCGGCCCGGCCGCCGAACAGCACACTGTCGACGAGGTCCTCGATCGCGCGCATCGCCGGCCGGAACAGCACCGCGATCAGGACGCACAGCACGGTGACGGCGCTGCGCCCCGGCGGGTGGCCGGCGACGAGCTCGAGGGCGGCGTACGTGCCCGCGGTGGTCGCGAACGCGCACTCCAGCGTCACCGTCCACGCCGACGACTTCCTGATCAGCCAGCGGATGTCCAGCAGATCCGGGTCGATGATCCCGATCGCGGCACAGACCGGTGGCGGCAGCGCCGCGAGCGCGAACGTGATCACGTAGAAGGCACGCGGCAGGTCGACCGCGAACGCCTCGCCGATGAACATCGCGTGCAGCACGAGGAGCGTCGTCTCGGTGCAGCTCCAGGCCAGCCACTGCAGCGCCCGACGTTGCTGCCCGGTCGCCGTCATGAACCGTGCCCAGCCGCCGGCCACCAGCAGTACGACGGCGACGGCGCCGAGTGGAATGGTGGTGCGCTCGTCCACCCGCGCCAGGGCGGCGGCCAGGGCGGCGGCGACGATCCCGAACCCGGCGCACCACCGCGTGATCCATCCCGGCAGCCGGCCGTCCGGGTACAGCGCCGCCGCGATCGGGGCGATGACGCCGACGGCGACGAGGTACAGCACCTCGGATACCTGGTCCGCACCGGACAGGCCCCAGCCCGCCAGCGTCTGCGCCGCGGCGCTGGCCAGGATGAGGCCCGCGAGCACGGTCATCGCCAGCCCGCAGCGGTTACGGGGATCCGGGCCGAACGCCAGGACCGCCCACGCTGTAGCCGCGCACGCCGTTCCGAAGATCAGCGCGCCCACCCCGCGCCAGCCCACGCCGCCGGGAGCCCACAGGCCGAGGACGGCCAGCACGACGAGCACGGCCGCCACCCCGACGGGGCCCTTCGGTAACACCCGCCGCGCGCTCGGCCAGACCCACGCCCCGGTCCGACGCGGTGCGGCACCGGGAACGGTGCCGGTCGGCCCGGTACCCGCCACGACGGCGGGCGGCGGGCCGCCAGGACCCGGGAGCGGGGGCTGGGTGTCGGCGGGCGCGGCGTCCGGCGGAGCGGCATCCGGCGGAGCGGGTCCCGCCGGCGCGGTGTCCGCCGGCGCGGAACGGGCGGCGTCGGCACCGGCGGGCTCGGCGAGCGCCGGTTGGCCGGTCATGCTCGGGTCACCGGCCGAGGCCCGCTTCCCGAGCCCGCACGATCGCCTCCGCGCGGGTCGCGAGCCGCAGCTTGGCGAAGATCGCCGAGACGTGGTTGACCACCGTCTTCGTGGCCACGCCGAGCTCGGCGGCGATCACGCCGTTGCTGCGCCCGGCGGCGATCAGGTCGAGGATCTGGCGCTCCCGGGCGGTGAGCTCGGGGAACGGGTCCGGCGCCGGGCCGCGCGGCTCGGCGGCCTGGTCGAGCAGCCGGCGCGCGATTCCCGGGCCGAGCACGACGTGCCCGGCGGCGACCGAACGGATCGCGTGCAGGATGTCGTCCTGGGCCGCGCCCTTGAGCAGGTAGCCGCGAGCGCCGGCGCGCATCGCGGCGAACACGGTCTCGTCGTCGTCGAACATCGTCAGCATCAGCACCGCGCACTCCGGGAGCGCGGCCGCGAGCCCGCGGGTCGCCTCGACGCCGTCCATGTCCGGCATCCGCACGTCCATGACCACCACGTCGGGCCGGGTCAGCTGGGCCTCGCGGATCGCCTCCGCGCCCGTCGCCGCCTCGCCGGCCACCTCGATGCCGCCCACGGACGACAGCAGGGCGGCGATCCCGCGGCGGACCACGGCATGGTCGTCGGCGAGCAGCACCCGCAGCGGCGCGGCGGCAGAGGTCATGCCTGATGATGACGCCCGCGCGCTCCCGTTGTCCCTGGGAACCTTCCCACCCGCCTGGGAGCGTGCTCCCAGGCCGGCCGGGCGGATTCCGGGACCGGTGGGAGCGGACCGGGCTGACACTCGTGCCCGAGCGGTCGACCATGGACCGGTGCTGCCCGCCGAGACCGCGCCCCAGCCGAGAGGCGCGGCACTGTCGCGGCGCAACAGGACCGGTCTCGGCTTCGCGGCCGTGCTCGGCGCCGCCGAGCTCGCCGGCCCCGCGCTGCCCATCCCGAGTTTCTCCAGAAGCGGCCCGGTAGCGGCGACCCTCGCGTTCGGCATGCTGCTGGGTGCCATCACCGTGGTAAGCGTCGTCGTCCTGCTGACCACCAGGTCGCGGACCGCGCTGCGGGTCGTCGCGGCGAGCAGGCTGCTCTCGCTGCTCAGCGCGATCCCGGCGTTCTTCCGTGACGTCGTCCCCCCGGGGCTGGTCGTGGTCTCCTCGCTGTGGGTCCTGCTGAACCTGCTCGCGGTCGAGCTGATGGTGGAGCCACGCCGGGCGCCCGTCCGGCCCTGGCGCGGCTGACGGGCCGGCGATGACACCCGGTGGACCGTCTCGAGGAGGCCAGCCGCGGGCCGGCTCACGTCCCCCTTCCGAGGGAGCCTCGCCCGCGGGCGCCGGGCTCACCGGGAGGACCAGGGCCGGGCTGGTCCTCGCGGCCGTGCTCGGCGTCGGCGACCTGCTGGTCCTCGGCCTGCCAGGCTCGTCGGCGGACGGGGCCAAACCACCGACGAGCGTGCTGGTCTTCGGCGCGCTGATGGGCGTCGTGACACTCGCCTGCGTGGTCGTCGCGCGGGCATCGCGGTCGCCGGCCACCGCGCGGGTCGCCGCGGCCAGCCGGGCCCTGTCGGCGCTCGGTGCCCTTCCCGGCCTGTTCACGGCCGGTGTCCAGCCAATGCTGGTCGCGCTCGCGGCGGCCTGGGTCCTGCTGAACCTGTCGGCGGTCTGCCTGCTGATGGCGCCGCCGGGCCG
Organism: Pseudofrankia coriaricola; assembly: GCF_001854805.1. Lineage (GTDB taxonomy): Bacteria > Actinomycetota > Actinomycetes > Frankiales > Frankiaceae > Pseudofrankia. Next base: position 81,572 of record NZ_MBLO01000191.1, on the reverse strand, counting down.
GTCGCGTACCTCCTGAGCGACACCGGCCCCGTGCGCGCCGCGGCGGCCTTCCGCGGCGCCGGCATGGTCGGAGAGCGAGCCGGCGGTCGCCCGGAGTGTGGAGCCGGCCGCCGCTGGCGATGTCATTTAGGCGACGCCGCCGGCGCGGAACCGGCGGCAGCGGGCGTCCGTTGGGGCTGGTGCGGGCTCATCCTCGACCCTCTGCCCCCGGGTCGGCCGGGGTCCTCCCTCCCGGAGAGCGCGCTCGGCTCGCCGCCCGCGATTCCCCCCACCGCGACGGCGGGCCGAGCGCCCGGAGGGAGCCGGCGCCAGGGCGAGACACCCGAGACGCCGGCTGGTCAGGTGGTCAGGCCGATGAGGAGGCCACGGACACCAGCGGCGCCGCGCCCGGAGCGCCCGCGGGGGTGACCGGGGCGGACCAGTCGATGTGGTGGCGCATCGGCCAGGAGAACGACTCGGGGTTCATGAGCCTCATGGCGATGGGCATCATCAGGTCGCGCAGCACGCGGGCGACCGGGCCGGCCGCCTTGTCGCTGTTGGTGCGCTGGGCCATCTTGATGATCCGCTCCACGCGGTCACGGCGCATTCCCTCGTAGGTGGCGAACGCCTCCGGGTACGGCAGGTCTCGCAGGCAGCGGGCCAGCTGCACGGCGCTCTCGATCGCCAGCGACGCACCCTGGCCGGAGCTGGGAGATGTGGCGTGCGCGGCGTCGCCGATGAGGACCACCCGGCCGCGGTGCCAGGTCGGGACCGTGGGAATGTCCTCCATCCCGCCGACGGTGATGAACTCGGCCGGATCGGTCCGGTTGATGAGGTCGACGGTGCGCAGCCGGTCGTCGGCGAACGCCTCGCGCAGGACCCGCAGCCACTCGTCGGCGCCGACGGCGCGCGCCTCGGACGCCGTCATCGACGTCGCCCGCGGCAGGTTCGCGAACCAGCCACCGGAGCCGTCCGCCGCCAGGACATAGCCGAAGAAGGCGCGCTTGCCGAAGACGAAGTGCATCTCGCTGCCGGTCGGGTCGATCCGGCCCGGGTCCACGGACCCGGCCGACAGCCGGGCGCCGAAACCGAGCAGGCCGACGTAGCGCGGTGACGGCGCCGCCGGGTCGATCAGCGAGCGGACGGCCGAGCGGATCCCGTCCGCGCCGATGAGAATGTCGGCGCTGGCGCGGCTCCCGTCGGCGAACACCGCCGTCACGCCGCCGGCGGTGTCCGCGTCTGGGTCCGCGTCGCGCTGCTCGATGGCCACCAGTCGCTTGCCGTACTCGACCCGCGCGCCGTGGTGGGCCGCCGCGTCGTGCAGCGCGCGGTACAGCTCCGGGCGCCAGACCAGCAACTGGCTCGGCAGGCCAGCCGGTGAGCCGAGCGACGCGAGCCGGCGGCCCTTGCCGTTGCGCATCACCATGGTGGTGATCGGCGTGCCGACGGGTTCGACGATCCCGCCGAGGCCGGCGGCGGCGAGCGCGTCGAGCCCGTTGGGCGCGATGCCCAACGTCCCGCCAACACCGTCCGCCGTGGTCTGGTACGCCTCGTACACGGTCGCCTCGATGCCGGCCTTCCCGAGGGCGACGGCCGCGACCGGGCCCGCGATCCCACCGCCGATGACGATGGCGCTCCGGATTCTGGACATGACAAGTTCCGCCTTTCAGGGCGCAGACGTTTCCGAAGAGAGGTGTTGCGTGGCCGCGGCGGAGGCCGTCACGGCTGTGGGACGGATGTCCCGGAACGCCCAGAGGGCGTGGACGGGCCAGCTCTCTCGCCCGACGGGCGCTTCGCGGGTAGTCAGTCGGACCGGCGTAGGAGCCGGTTACTCATCGCGATCGAACATCCGCTGCTGAGCGCGTTGTGCCGCTGGGCGGCCGAGCCTGGCGGCGGCCAGGCTCGGCCGCGCCGTCCGCCGCCGCGCCGTCGGCGAGCAGGCGGCAGCAGTACCGCGAACGCGGGACTACCTCTGGCTGGACGCGTCCGCGGACGGCACGGGCGGCTCGGGTGCCTTGCCCGCGGCCAGGGCGTCGTGGAACTGGGCCCAGGCGGGAGCCCAGCCGGTTTCCGGGTCGGTGATGCGAGCGACCAGGCGTTCGACGAAGTCCGCCTCAGTGGCCGCCTGAGCGAGGCGGTACTCCTCCTCGATCAGGAACAGCTCCAGCACGCCGGCGGCCAGCGCGTCGTCGACCATCTTCTGGATCTCGGCCCGCCGTTCGGCGAGACGATCCAGCCGCGCCCGAAGCAGGCTCACCGCGTCGTCCGGGTGCAACGCGCCGATCAGCGACAGCGCGGAGACGAAGCTCGGGTACTCGTGCTCGGGCTCCGCTACGAGCTCGCGCAGCCAGTCCCGCAGCTCGGCGCGGCCGGCGTCGGTGAGGCCGTAGACGGTGCGCTCAGGGCGCTGGCCCGCGCGCGTCGTCTCCACCTCGGTGATGAAGCCGGCCTTCGCGAGCTGCTGGACGACCATGTACAGCGAGCCGTGGTTGAACTTGATGCTGCGCGCGTCGCCGTTGTCCCGCAGCGTGCGGGAGAGCTCGTAGGGGTGCATCGGGGCCTGCGTCAGGTAGGCCAGGACGGCCAGCCCCAGCAGATTGCCGACCTTGCGCCGCGCCACCCGGTTCTCCTCCCGCCACTTCCGCCACCTCCATCCTGCCCTGTCCACCGGCGCGCCCTCGGCTGTTCGACTCCGACTATCCAGTATTGACTAGTCGAGGTCAACTATTTGAGAGAGCTGCCGGATGCGACCAGGCAGACGTGGCTGGAGTCGAGGTGGTTGACGTGCACCCGCCGGGCCGCGTCACCCGGGCGCGCCGAGGCCGCGCCTCGGGACCGTCCGCGCGGGGTCAGCCGGCCGCTTCGGCGAGGCGGCGGGCGTGGGCGCGGTGGTGGAGCCGGACCAGGTCCTCGACCTCGGACCGAAGGGCGAGGAAGGCGGAGTCGCGGCGGGTCGCGAGGTCGCGGCCGTCCGGGAGCCGCACGGGTATGTCCGCGACGACCCTGCCCGGGTCGCTGGCCAGGACGACGACCCGCTGGCCGAGGAAGACGGCCTCCTCGACGTCGTGGGTGACCATGAGGACGGTCGTGCCGGTGTCGGCCCAGACGCGGCGCAGGAAAAGCTGCATGTCCTCCTTGGTCTGCACGTCGAGCGCGCCGAACGGCTCGTCGAGCAGCACGACCCGCGGCTCGCAGGCGAGCGCCCGCGCGATGGCGACCCGCTGGCGCTGGCCGCCGGACAGCTGCCCGGGCAGCCGGTCGGCGTAGGGCTCCAGGCCGACCTCCCGCAGGAGCCAGGCGACACGGCGGCTCCGGTCGGCGCGGGAGAGCGGCAGCAACTCCAGGCCGAACGCGACGTTGGCCGCCGCCGTGCGCCAGGGGAACAGCGCGCCGGTCTGGCAGACGAGGCCACGCTCCGGGCCGGGGCCCACAACCGGCCCGCCGTCCAGGGTGACCTCGCCGGCGGTCGGGCGCAGCAGGCCGGCGACCAGGCGCAGCAGCGTCGACTTGCCCGAGCCGCTGGCGCCGACGATGCAGACGAACTCGCCGGGCTCGACGACCAAGTCGATGTCGGCGAGCGTCGGGACCGACGCCTCGCCCGGCGCGCCGCCCCTCCCGCGGCGGGGGCGGCCGCGCCTGCCCGCGCGGAAGTCCATGCCGACGCCGCGCAGCCGCAGCGCGCCGCCCGCCGCGCCGGGGCCGGCCGCGGGCTCGGGCGGCCCCGCGGACTTGCGCATCCCGACGGGTTCGGTCGCCCCGGCGGGGCCGAACTGGACGAAGGGCCCGGGCTGGGTCGTGGGTCCCGCGAAGCCGCCGCCCGCTGGCTGGGATGTGTCGCTCACGGCGCCCACCTTCCGACCTGGTCACGCAGGACGCGCAGCAGGATGTCGATCACGAGGCCGATCACGCCGATGACGACGAGCACCGCGAAGATCTTGTCGGTCTGCAGGAAGCGCTGGGCTCGGGTGATCCGGTAGCCGAGGCCCGAGGTGGCCGCGACGAGCTCGGCGACGACGACGAAGTTCCAGGCGGCGGCGGCGTTCACCCGCATCGCGTCGATCATTCCGGGCAGCGCGTACGGCAGGATGACCTTGCGGGCGATCTCGTGCTGGCGCGCCCCGAGCGTCGCCGACACCTCCAGCAGGTCGCGCGGGATCCGGCGGACGACGTCCGCCGTCATCAGCGTGTTGAAGAAGACGACGCCGATCACCAGCAGCGCGATCTTCGATGACTCACCCAGCCCCAGCCAGATGATCAGCAGGGGGATGAAGGCGCTCGCCGGCATGTAACGCAACAGGCCGATGACCGGCTCCAGCAGCGCCTGCGCCCAGCTCATCGACCCCATCGCGAACCCCAGCGGCACCGAGATCGCCACCGCGATGAGGAACCCGAGGCCGACCCTGCGCACGCTCGAGGCCGTGTCGGAGAACAGCTCGCCTGAGCGGGCCATGTCTGCCCCGGCCCTCGCCACCGCCGCGGGCGATGGCAGGAACGTGTCGTCGACGGCGCCCGAGGCGGACAGCACCACCCACACCACCAGCGGCACGGCGACCGACAGCGCCCGCAGCGCCCACCGCGTCGACGGCGACACGTCGTCACCCAGCTTGGGCAGCCGGCTCGGCCGCGCCGGGCGCCGCCGCGGCGGCGGGCCCCAGTCCCGCCCGCCCGCCGCGGGCCGGGCTGGACCTTCGGCGGGGGCTGTGGCGGGCGCCGGCGCCATCGCCGGCGGCGCCTCGGCGCCGCTCACGAGGCTCGCCCCGGACGGCGGTTCACGTAGCTCACGTCGGACCTGACTTTCTCCCTGGTCGGCTGCCGCCATCCGCCCGCGGGGACAGCACTCGGTCGGGCGCCGAGCGTCGTCCCCGCGGGCTTCCGGCGGTCCCTGACGGGCCTTGAGTGCCCTAGAGGGCCAAAGCGTGCGAAAATGATCTTCCTTCGCACACCGGCGGCCGTTGTCCCCAGGATCACTAAAGGGCTTGAGAGGCCTTGCGGGCCTACTTCACGGCCTTGATGAAGGTGTCGTCGAGCACGCCGTCGAGCGACGGGGCCTCGTCGACCAGCTTGGTGCTGACCAGGAAGTCGGAGATCTTCTTGGCCTGGAAGTCGAGGTTCGCGTCCGTCGAGCCCGGGGTGAACGCCGCGATGTTCTGGTCCAAGGTGAAGATCGTGGTGCCCTTGTCGTACGACTCGTAGTCCGCGACGGAGACGCCCGCGCGCTTGGCCATGATCGCGTAGGCCTCGGTCTTGTTCGCCTTGATCCAGTCGATCGTCTGGAACCAGGTGTTGACGAGGCCCTGCACGCCCTGCGGGTTCTCGGACACGAGTTTCTTCGAGACCACGAGATGGTCGGGAATGGCGCCGGGGAAGTCCGCCGAGGTCGCGATCGCCTTGCTGCCGGCGAGGCCGAGCGCGGTCGTGGTGAACGGCGCGAACACGCCGACCGCGTCGACCTGGCCGGCGACGAACGCCGCGGCGGCGGCATCGGTCAGCAGCGGGCTGAAGGTGATGTCCTTCTCCGTGAGGCCCGCCTTCGCCAGCGCGAGCAGCAGCAGATAGTGGTCGACGGTGCCCTGCTCGGCCGCGACCGTCTTGCCCTTCAGGTCGGCGACGCTGTTGATCCCGGGCTTGGCGATGATCTGGTCGTTTCCGGTGGAGTTGTCGTTCGTGAGGACAATGGTCTCCTCGGCGCCGCCGGCGACCGAGGCGAGCGTGTCGTTGAGTGTCTGGCTGTTCGCGTCGACGTTGCCGGTCGCGAGCGCGTTCAGGCTGTCGGTGTAGCTGTCGAAGTACTTCAGGTCGACCTTGACGCCGTTCTTCTCGAAGAAGCCTTTCTCCTGGGCGACCTGCCAGGGGAACCAGCCGGGCCAGGCGCTGAACGCGAGGGTGATCGGCTTGGCCGAGGAACCGCCGGACGGGGTGTCGGAGCTTTCGTCGGAGCCGCCGCAGGCCGCGGCGACCAGCGCCACCGAAAGAGCCGCCGCGCCGACGCCGAGCGCCCGTCGGCGGCGGGCCCGGCCAGCGGAGAAGGCGGAGATCCCGGAAACGGGCGGAACAGCGGAGCTGGCAGAGTCGGCGGAGGCGGCCAGGCGGCCGGAAGCGGAATGGCTGCGCCTACCCTGACCCAGCAGGCCGCGCAGGACGGTGCGAAACACGGACCGGTGTCCTTTCGAAGCAAGCGGACGTGCGGATACGGATCTGTTGTCGGACCGCGCCGCACAGGGCCGCGCGGCGGTGTCGAGGTCGCGTGCGATCGGAGGTCCGGAGCGGGGTCAGGCGGCCGGGCGGCGCTTGGGCAGGTGGCCGGCGCGCACCAGGCAGCCGAGGGTGTCGCAGATGACGCGGGCCGAGATCAGCGCGGTGATCTCGGCGTTGTCGTAGGGCGGCGAGCACTCGACGACCTCGATGCCGGCGAGCGGCTTCGCGTCCGCGATGAGCTGGATGAACTTCAGGACCTCGCGGGGCAGGAAGCCACCGGGCTCGGGCCAGCCGGTGCCGGGCACGAACGCGGCGTCGAGGCAGTCGACGTCGAACGACAGCCAGACCGCGTCGGTGCCGTCCCACGCCACCTCGAGCGCCCGTTCGGCCGCGGCCTCGATGCCCATCTCCACGCAGTCGGTGACCGTCATGATCGTGGTGCCGCGTTCCCGGCCGACCTTCACGCCGGGCCGGGGCGCCTGCCAGCCGCCGATGCCGATCTGCACCAGGTTCTTCGCCGGCACGTTCGGCAGGTCGGTGGCGTGGAACCAGGGGGTGGTGTGCATCCGCTCGTCGAGGTCGGTCTCCTGGGTGTCGACGTGGCGGTCGAAGTGGATGATGCCTAGCTTGCCGCCGTCCAGGTTCTCGGCGACGCCCTTGGTCGTCGGGTAGCCGATGGAGTGGTCGCCGCCGAGGACGACCGGGAAGGCGCCGGAGGCGTAGACGTGCGAGACGGCCTTCGTGATCTGGTCGAAGGTCTTCTCGATGTTGGCCGGAATGGTGAACACGTCGCCGACGTCGGCGATCGTGATGGACTCGCGCAGGTCGACGCCGAGCTCGAAGCTGTACGGGCCGTAGAGCGCGGAGATCTTCCGGATGCCCTGCGGGCCGAACCGGGTGCCCGGTCGGTAGGTCGTGCCGCCGTCGAACGGCGCGCCGAGCACGACGACGTCGTACTCGCCACACCTGCGCACGTCCTCGACGTACGGCGCCTTCAGGAACGTGTTGATGCCCGCGAAGTGCGGCAGCTCTCCCCGGGAGAACGTCGGGATGCGCCGGTCGACGATCGAGTCGGCGCCAGGCAGGCCGAACTCCAGCCCGCGCGCGATCTCCTCGTCCCATTTCGTCGTCGGCAGCGCCTCCTCGGCGGCGACGGCGTAACGGGCCTCGGGGCCGTAGTTCTCGTGCAACGCGTCGGTGGAAAAGCCCTCCGGGAGGTGGCGGTGCGGATGGCCGTGCCCATGGGAGTGGGACTGTGGATGACCCACGGAGCTCCTTATGGCGGAGCCCGGCTGGAGGCAGCCAGGCCTGGCTGGCCTCCCGGGCTTTTGTCCCGCCGTGGAACGGAGCGACCGCGTCGGCGTACCTTCGTCCGCCCGGACGCCGACCGGTCGCCCCGCCTCGCCTCTCGGTCCAGGCCCGCTCCCGCGACGGAACCCTAGGCGCGCCTCACCTGTGGTGGTGAGTCGAGATCAGCAAAGCCCTCCGGTGTCACCGAATCCGAACACCACTGTTGCGACTACGTGAACATCCCGGCCGCGCGCGGCCTCACGGCGGCCGCGCTGCCCCCTAGGCGTAGGGCGGGCGCAGGTCGAAGATGGTGCGGCGGACCTCGTCGATGGTCTGGTCGAGGTCGGAGATCGCGGCGGACAGCCGGCCGACGCCCGGCTCGGCGACAAGGCGGGTCAGCGACTGCAGCCGCAGGCCCACCGAGAACAACCGCTGGATGACGAGGTCGTGCAGCTCGCAGGCGATCCGGTCACGGTCCTCGAAGACCGCGAGGCGAGCACGGTCCTCCTGCATCTGCGCGAGCTCGACGGCGGCGGCGATGATGTTGGCCACCGACTGGACGAAGTGCGCCTCGTCCTTGGTGAACCACCGGCGGGTGCCACTGTGCGCGGCCAGCACGCCGAATGCCCGGCTGCCGACACCAATCGGCGCGCCGACGCTGGCCACCGCGCCGTCGCCCTGCAGCCAGCGCTCCGTCGCGATGTCGGAGTGGCCGGACAGGTCGTCGATGACGAGCGGCTGGCGGGACGAGAGCACCGTCCAGACGAACGAGCCGGGCGCGGCGGAGACCAGCCCGGCGTTCCAGGAGCCGCCGTGGCGGCCGTAGCAGGCGCGCACATGCGCCTGGACATCACCCGTCGGCCGCGCGCCGCCGCCTCCGACGTCGGCGATCCTGGCGACGCCCACGGCACCGCCGGGGCCGCCAGGGCCATCGGAGGCGGCCGCGGCGTCGTCGTGGGCTTCGCCGAACCCGGCGCGGCTGGCCCGGCCACCGGCCGGGGTGGCGAACTCGATGCACTCGACGAGGTCGCAGCGCTCGACGGCGAGCGTGGAGGCGACCAGCTCGACAGCCTCGATCAGCAGGGCGGGCACGTCGAGCGTGGTCAGCGCACGCTGGCCGAGGTAGGCCAGCGCCGCCTGCTGGCGCTCGGCGCGGCGCAGGTCGGTGATGTCGGAGAACACGACGGCGACCTGGGTATCACCGTCGTCGTGCATCGGGATCACGGTGGCGCGCAGCGAGCGCACCGGGCCCAGGGAGGCCCCCTGGAGCTCCCCCGCGGCGGGCCGCCCGGCGGCGGCGTCCTGGGTGGCGGCCGCGCGGGCCGGCAGCACGTCGAGGTCGCCGATCTGGGCCTGCCGGGTGCGGCGGGCCGTGGCGACAAGGCCCCACTCGCCGCCGAGCGCCGGGCCGCCGAGCGCCGCCGGACGCAGTTGCAGGGACAGCACGTCGACCGTGTCGCCGGACCGGGTCTGGGTGCCGACCAGCCGGTCGACCACGCGGGACGCGCGGCGCACCGTCAGGCCGGGGTCGTAGATCACAACGCCGACCGGTAGATCGTCGATCTTGCCACCGGTAGGCACGAGCTCCAGCAGCGCGCTCTGCTCGCCGGCCATCTCCGCGCCGAAGCGGGCGTCGGTGACGTCGATGATCGTGCCCATGTTGCCGACGACCTCGCCGGCGTCATCGCGCAGCACCCTCGCGCGGATCTGCACCCGGCGGTAGGTCCCGTCGGCGATGCGGTAGCGGGTCTCGTGATGGCAGTGGTCCGCTCCACCGACGACCACCGCCATGAACAGGGCGATGGTGTGCTCGATCTCCTCGGGGTGGACATAGGAGATGAACCGGTTTCCGAGGCTCTCGGCGATGCTGAACCCGGTCAGCCGGGTCCAGGCCGGGTTCAGGTAGGTCCAGCACCCTTCGGCGTCAGTACGGAACACGACCTCGGCGAGGGTGTCGAGCAGGTTCAGGGCGTCGAGCCCGGCCGCCATCGACGTGCGGGCGGCCGGCATGGTCGGGCCGTCCAGGACCGGGTGCCTCGCCGTCGGCGCGGGCGGCCCGGCCGCGGCCGACGGCCTCGGTGGGGGGACCGGCGTCACCGACGCGCCCGGGGCGGCGGGCTCCCGCCCGCGGGCGGGAGCCGGCGGGTATGGCCCGGCCTCTGGCCGTATCTGGGCGGGCGCGGGGGTTGGCTGGCCCGGCCGCGCCGTTCCGGTGCCGGCCAGGCCCGAGGTCGCCTCGGGCGGCGCCGGGGGGCGGATCGGCGAGAGGTGCCTGAGCGGCGCGGGCGTCGTCGAGCCGAACCCGCCGGGCACGACACCCATGCGGCCAGCGCCACCGGGCCGGGCGTCATCGCCGCGCCGGTTGTCCAGGCCCAGCTGGTCGCCGACGTGGCCGGGCTGATAGCCGCGGTCGTACTCGCCACCGCCGGGCCGGGCGCCCTCGGCCTGGCCACGGTAGGGGTCCGCGTCGCCGCCGGGCGGGTCCGCGCCAGGCTGGCCGCTGCCCGGGAGGCCGCCGCCCGCGTCCGCCATGGTGGCCTGCCAAGCGCCGAAACCGACGGCGGCGTTCGGTCCAGTAGCGTCGAGGCCGGCGTCCGGAGCGTGGCCCGCGCCCTCGCCGTAGCCGCGGCTGTCCGAGGACGCGCTTTCGGCGCCCGCGTGGTGGTCGGTTCTCGCGCCGTGGTCGTCATTCATGGGCCGGCACCGAGCCGCGCGCACCCTGCCCGGCGGGTGTCTCCACAGCCGCGCCGACCGTGTCGTCCGGCCAGCCCACGGCCTCGTCCGCCCGTTCGGCCTCGGCGCGCGCCACATCCGTCATGCCCACGCCATCCCCAGACTCCCCCTGGCCCCCGGCAAGGTCTCGGTCAGCACCCAGCGGCTCGTCCCCAGCCAGACGCCCACCCGACAGTGCGCGTCTCGATACCGTTCGACACCGTACGCGCTGACCCCGTTCCCGTCACGACGCGGGTGTGGATCCGTGCGGCACCACACCCGTTTCACACCTTAGGGCCGACGCGGCGGGACTTATCCCGGACTGGCGCGGGCGACGCGCCACCGGAGGCCCCACGGCCGCCGCCGGCTAGCCCAAAAGGGCATGGTACAACCCGGACGATCCTCTCTGTCAGCCGATTTCGCACCCACCTCCCCTCGACAGAACGGTAAGTACCGGACACGCATTCTCTATACAGATTGTTCTTTCTTCCGACACCCACGGACGACCCTTGGACACATTGATGTCACGGACCTGGTGGACATCACCTAGCCAGGTCCGGGGGCAGCCACCCTGCCCCACAACAATGCGTCGAAGAATCGGCGGCGTGATCCGCGAGTGGTCGCGGCCGAGACGCATTCTGGTGAAGGGTTCTCGGCCCTAGGGTGACGCCATGCCGTTCTCGACCAGGCGCGAGCGCCACATTCCAAAACACCGGGCGCCCGCGCGCCGGCCTGGCGCGCGAGCGTCAGCGGCCCTCGCTCTCGGAGTCACCATGGCCGCGACGGCGGCCCTCGGCGGCGGCCCCGCGCGGGCGGACACACCCGTGGAGCTCACCGGTGTCCCCGCGTACCGGCCGTCGCTGTCGGCGTGGTACACCCCGGGCCAGATCGACCACTGCCTGGGCGGAAACCCCGACTGCGTCCCCGTCACGGTCGCGCGGATGGACGCGATACTCAGCCAGCTCGCGGCGAGCTGCGACCACCGGGCGCCGTTCACACTCGCCTACCTGCGCACGACCCAGCAATACCAACAAGCCACCGTCACGCCCGGATTCTTCCAGGACCCGGCGTTCGTCAACGTCGAGGACGTGTTCTTCGCTTCCTATTTCTTCAGCGCTTACGACGACTGGAACGCGGGCAACACGCCCGCCGTGCCGCGGGCCTGGCAGGTGGCATTCTCGGCGGCGCGGAACGGGAGCGTCTCCGGGCTCGGCGACATCCTGCTCGGCATGAACGGCCACATCAACCGGGACCTGCCCTACGTGTTGGCCGGGCTTGGCCTGGTCGCGCCGGACGGGACGAGCCGCCACGAGGACCACGAGCGCGTCAACATCTTCCTCAACCAGGTCGCCGAGTCGATGCTCGACGAGGCCGCCGCGCGGTTCGACCCGACCATCAACGACCTGAAAAGCCCTTACGGCATTACCTACGCGGTGTTCATGCAGATCATCGCCGGCTGGCGGGAGGCCGCCTGGATCAATGCTTGGCGGCTGGTCAGCGCGTCGACTCCGGGGCAGCGCGCCCTGGTCGAGGCGTCCATCGAGCAGACGGCGGCCGTCATCGCCGTCACTCTGCGCACAGCGTTCCTCTACCTGCCGCCACAGACCGCCTTCCGCGACAGCTACTGCGCCAGCCATCACGGCTGAGGTGAGTTGTTGGGCACACGCCCGTCCGGCGGGGCCGGGAGCGGGAGATGATCGCTGGTGGTGACGGATACGCCGTGTACGGCCCGATCTGGAGGTCGCCGGGTGGGCGTGAAGGTGGGAGGAGAGCCGCGGTGAGGGCAGCGGCCCGGGAGTACCCGGAGACCAGGTTGCGGGTCGGGCCGATGGACCGGGGCGACGGCATGCGGGTGCCGATGGCGGTCGGGCCGTGGATGACGGCCCCCGGCGGCGAGCAGACCGTCGCCGCGCTCGGGGTCATCATCGACGACGCCATCGGCATCGAGGTCCACAACCAGCGGCCGGCGGGCACCCACTCGGTCACCACGGAGCTGTCGGTGGACGTCGTGTTCCCGCCGCCGTGGCCGGGCCCGGAGCTCGTGGCCACGTCGCGGCTGGCCGGCGCCGGGCCGGCGGACGGGGTGTCGCGCGGCGAGGTCCGCGACGGCGACGGGCGGGTGGTGGCGATCGCGAGCGGCCGCAGCCGGTTCGTCCCCGCGACCGGGATCCACGCCGGCGTCGCCGAGGTGGAGCGTGAGCCACCGGAGCGGATCGAGCCGGCGGACCACCGCACCATCCTCCAGGTGCTCGACATCGCGGACCTGGGGCGCTCGCTGATCCTGGGCTTCGGCGGCGACGCCGACCCGGGCCTGCGCCGGCCGCCGTCGGTCGGCGGCCCGAGTGCCGAGGCCTTCGTCCCCGCCCCGCGCCCGACCGCCGACGACTGGCCCGCGCAGGTCGCCGCGGCCGTCGCCCACAACGGGAAGGCCGCGGGTGCCGTCCTGGCCGGCGGCCCGGCGCCGTCCGCGACGCCCGCCCCGCCGACGACCGCCCAGCTGATCGTGCCGCCGCTGGAGGCGTTCGGGAACGGGAGCGGGACGATGCACGGCGGCCTGTTGTTCGCCGGCACGGACCTGGCCGCGGCGGGGCTCGCCGGCGCGCTGGGCCCGCGGGCCGCGGCGGACTACACGACCTCGCTGCGGATCAACCTGCTGCGCCCGGCCCTGCTCAGCGAGCCGGTGATCTTCACCGCCAGCGTCGTCAACCGCGGCCGCTCGGTGAGCGTCTACCGGGTCGTCTCCCACGGCTCCGCCGGCCGCCCCTACACCGTCGCCACCGTCACTCGCTCCAGCAGGCCCTGAGCAAGGCCGCCACGGCTCCCGTCAGCTGAGCGGGGCGATCTCGAGGTGCTTGACGCCGCCGGTGACGGCCAGCTCATAGCGGTCCTTCCCGAGGGCACCGGGCTGCGACCAGGTCCCCTGAGGGCCCAGGCGCCTGCCGTCGACGACGACCTGGCTCGCGCCGCCGCGCAGCCGCAGGTCGACGGGCACACCAGCCGGCCGCTCGACGCGCAGCGCCTTGACCCCACCGGTGATCGAGATGCGGGCCGACGGCCGGGGAGAGCCCAGGCGCAGCCGTAGGTTGTTCGCGCCGCCGGTCAGCGAGGCCGAGACGAGGGCGAGCCCGGCGGCGTCGACGACGAGGTGGTCGGCGCCGCCGCCGATGTCGATGGTCCAGGGGACGCGTGGGCTGAGCGTGAGCGTCGACGCCCGCCCGCCGGCCCGCCACAGCGACCGGTTCCGGCCGAACTGGATGCGCACCTCCGTCTCGTCCGGGCGGACCAGGACCTTGCTCGTCGGCCCGCCGCCGGGGAAGGTGCCCTGGTAGAGGCTGTCGCCGGGGAGGTCGTCCCCGCCACCGACGATCACCAGATGGCTGACCCCGCCGGTCAGGCGCAGCCGCGCCCGGGAGGCCACGCCGAGCGGCGCCCCCTGGGTGACAGGCGAGGCCGTGGTGCCCGGGCCGTCGCGCAGGGACTGCGTCTGGTCGCGCAGCATCTCGGTGGTCGCGGCCAGGAAGCGGGCGATGGTGCGCTGGTCGGCGGGGCTGAACGTGGACTGGATCGTCGCGGCGGCGTCGGTCATGGGCCCGAGGAGCACGTCGAGCGCGGCGACCCGTTCGGCGACCGCCGTCACGATGACCCGTCGCCGGTCGCCAGGGTCGGGCGCGCGGGTAAGGAAGCCGCGCCGTTCCAGGCCGTCGAGCACCTTGGTGATCGCGCCGGTCGTGAGCCGGGTGGCCGCCGAGAGCTGCCCGGCCAGGCGCGGGCTGGACCGCAGGATCGTGAGCACGGCGAGCTCGGTCGGCGTGAGGCGGGCGCGCACGCCGGCCGCCGCCTGGAACAGCTGCGCCGCCGACACCAGCTCGCGCAGCAGTGCGTCCAGGTCGCCGTCGCCGTCGACGGCACCGTCGACGGCACGGTCCCGCGCGCGGCCGGCGGTCACCGCCGGCCCCGAAAAAACCTTGACACCTTGGCCGTCACTCTCTCAGTATCGCATTGTCTTACTCACTCAGACAAGTTCTCACGCAGAGGAAACCGTCACCAGCCCCACGGTTCCGTTGGCACGGTCCGGCCGCCTCGCCCCGCTCGTCACGGCCCCGAACCTGTCGGTGGTGGCGGTCACGATGGCGTCGAGATCCTGGAGGGCGGCTGGGTCCCCACCCCGACGAACGGACGTCACATGATCGCCACCCATGCGCTGCGCCGGGAGTTCCGCCGGTCGAAGCGCGCCGAACCCGTCGTCGCCGTCGACGGGATCGACCTGAAGGTCGACCCTGGCGAGGTCTTCGGGCTGCTCGGTCCGAACGGCGCCGGCAAGTCGACCACGATGCGCATGCTCACGACCCTGCTGCCGCCGACCTCCGGTACCGCGATCGTCGCCGGCCACGACGTGGCGCGTGAACGGGCCGCGGTGCGGCGGCGGATCGGGTTCGTCGCCCAGGGCGGCGGCACCGACTCGGCCGAGACCGCGCGCGCCGAGCTCGTCATGCAGGGACGCGTGTTCGGCCTGTCGAAGGCCGACGCGCTCGCCCGGGCGGACGAGCTGCTGGGCCGGTTCAGCCTGACCGACGCGGCCGAGCGGCGCCTCGGCACCTGGTCGGGCGGCATGCGCCGCCGGCTCGACATCGCCATCGGGCTCGTCAACTCCCCCGAGCTGCTGCTGCTCGACGAGCCGACCACCGGGCTGGACCCGGCGAGCCGCGCCGAGGTGTGGGCCGAGATCCGCGCGGTCCGGGACGCGGGCACGACGATCCTGATCACCACCCACTACCTGGAGGAGGCCGACGAGCTCTGCGACCGGGTGGCGATCATCCACAAGGGCAAGGTCGCGCGGACCGGCCGCCCGGACGAGCTGAAGAGCCAGGTCGCCGGGGACGGCATCGTCGTCACCCTCCCCGCGGGCAGGCCCGAGGCGGTCGCCCCGGTGGTCCGCGAGCAGCCGTGGTGCCGCGGCGTAGACGAGGTCGACGCGAAGACGCTGCGCGTCTACGTCGACGACGGCTCCCGCGCCGTCACCGACCTGCTGCGCCTGCTCGACAGCCTGTCGACCCCGGTCATCACGCTGACGCTGACCCGCCCGAGCCTCGACGACGTCTTCCTCACCGCCACCGGCCACCCGCTGGCCACCGCCGGCATTTAGTCGCCGCCCTCGCCCCCGAAAGGGAAGCCGTCCATGCGCTTCTTCTCCGACGTCCAGCTCACCTATGCCCGCGCATGCCGCGCGGTGCTGCGGGAGCCGAGCTGGATCATCATCGGGCTCGCCCAGCCCCTGTTCTACCTCTACCTGTTCGGCCCGATGCTCGACAACAGCGGGGTCACCCGCGGCTGGCCGGCGGGAACCAGCAGCTGGGACGTGTTCATCCCCGGCCTGCTGGTGCAGCTCGTCCTCTTCAACTGCGCGTTCAACGGGTTCGCGCTGCTGTCCGAGATGCGCCAGGGCGTGCTGGAACGGCTCTCGGTGACGCCGATCAGCCGGCTCGCGCTGCTGCTCGGCCGCGCCGGCCGGGATGCGACGCTCGTCATCATCCAGGGCGGGATCCTCGTCGGCCTCGCCATCCCACTCGGGCTGCACATCCACGCCGGAATGATCATCGCCGCCCTGGTGCTGCTGGCGCTCGGCGTCGGCCTGTCCTGCCTCGGCTACGGCCTCGCGCTCATCCTGCGCAGCGAGGACGCCCTCGCCCCGGTGGTCCAGGGCGTGTCGCTGCCGGTACTGCTGCTGTCCGGGGTGCTCCTGCCGCTCACGCTCGCGCCGGGCTGGCTGGACGACACCGCCGAGGCCAACCCGCTGCGGCACACAGTCGATGCCGTCCGCGCCCTGATGCTCGGCTCCGGCAGCGCCTGGCTCGGCATCGTCGTCACCCTCGCCCTCAGCGTCCTGCTCGTGGTCTTCGGCACCCGCCGCTTCAGCAACACCGAGGACATGCGCATCACCTGACCCCGCGGCGGCTGGCACCGGCGCCCGCCACCGCGCCCGCGCCGAGCGTCGGCTGGGCGACAGTCCGGCCCGGAGGCAGGGCGGGGGCGAGCGACGATGGGCGGGTGGACATCTTGGCGCGTGCGCGGGTCACCCGGCGGCCCCGGCTCACGCGGGTGAGGCTCGCGGGGGCGAGGCTGGTGGCTGTCGGGCTGGTGGTAGCCGGGCTGGTGGGAATCGCGGGGTGCGGTGGCGGCTCACCGGCGGCCGTCGGTACCGGCGGGGGCTCGGTGCCCGCGCAGCTGCGGTTCGACGCCGCGACGGTCGATGGAGGGCGGCTCTCGGGGGCGTCGCTCGCCGGGCGGCCGGCGGTGCTGTGGTTCTGGGCGCCGTGGTGCCCGATCTGCCGGGGCGAGGCGCCGGAGATCGCCAGGGCGCAGAAGAAGTTCGGCGACAAGGTCCAGTTCGTCGGCATCGCCGGGCTCGGGACCGTCGCGGAGATGCGGAAGTTCGTCGCCGACACGGGGCTCGGCACATTCCCACACGCGGTCGACGACCACGGCGCGCTGTGGGCCTCGTTCGGCGTCGACGAGCAGCCCGCGCTGTCGTTCATCACCGCCGACGGACAGGTCAAGACTCTTCAGGGCCTGCTGTCGGAGGCCGAGCTGAACATGTACACGGAGCGGCTGGTGACGAGCTGACCGACGCCAGCCGACGACCGTCCGCCAGGCTGACGGGCACGAGCTGATGGCCGGGACGCCGTACGCGCTCGCGTTGACGGCCGGCATGGTCGCCGCGGTGAACCCCTGCGGCTTCGCGCTGCTGCCCGGCTATGTCTCGCTGGTCGTCGTCGACCACACCCGGCCGGCCCGCCTCGGGGCGCTGCGGCGGGCCGCCGGGATGACGATGGCGATGACCGGCGGGTTCGTCCTGGTGTTCGGCCTGTTCGGACTGGTAGTGACGCCGCTGGCGCTGTCGGTCGGACGGTGGCTGCCGTGGGTGACCATCGTCGTCGGGATCGGGCTGGTCGCGCTCGGCGTCGCCATGGCCGCCGGGCGCGAGACGTGGGTGCGGCTACCGAAGCCGCGTTCGGCGCGGGTCGACGGGACCGTCTGGTCGACCGCGCTGTACGGGGTGTCGTACGCGCTGGCCTCGCTGTCCTGCACCGTAGGGCCGTTTCTCGCCGTGACGACGTCGACCTTCTCGTCGGCGAGCCTGGCCGCGGGCGTGGCCGTTTTCGTCGTGTACGCCGCCGGGATGGGCCTGGTCGTCGGCGTCGTCACCGTCGCCGCCGCGCTCGCCCGCGACAGCGTCACCCGCCGGCTGCGCCGCGCCCAGGCCTACGCCGGCCGGGCCGGCGGCGCGCTGCTCGTCGCCGCCGGCTGCTACGTCATCTACTACGGCGTCTACGAGCTGCGGGTGTTCGGCGGCGCCGACGCCGCCGACCCCGTGGTCCGCGCCGCGACCCGCCTGCAGGGCACGCTCGCCGACTGGGTCCGCGCAGCGGGCGCAACCGCCCTGCTCGCCATCCTGATCGCCCTGCTCGCGCTTGCCGTCGGGCTGGCCGTCGCGGCGCGGCGACCATGGGCCCGCGACCGCCGCTCCGGGCCTCCGCCGGCCACCTGAGCCTGGATGCTCCGATCCGATTGTCAGGCCGTTTCGGCGGATCTGTAACGACAGTCGACCGGCGGTAGTCGTCGGTGGGCGGACTGGTCGCCCGCCGACGGTTCGGCGGTGTCGTGGGTGGCGGCGACGAGGCAGTCGATATTCGAGTGGAATCGGCGTCCTCGACCCCAATATTGCCTGCCTCGTCGCCGCTTCCCGCAGGCAGATGCCGACGCCGCGGGGAGTCCCAGATCGCGTTCGTGTCGTTCACACCGTCTGACATGACACCACCCGGCCACCTAACGTCTAGAGGGCCAAAGGGCGTGCGAAAATGATCTTCCTTCGCACGCCCGGCGGCCGTTGTCCCCAGGATCACTGACGGGACACAGCGGGGGCGGGAACTGGGAGGCGGACCGTGGGTGTGACGCTCGCCGAGCTCGCCGAGCTCGTGGACGCGCTGCCGGCGGGTGTCGTGGCGACGGATCCCGACCTGCTGGACAAGTACCGGCGGGACCGGGCGGCGGATCCCGACGCCGGGATTCCGCTCGCCGCGGTGCGGGCGGAGTCGACCGAACAGGTGCAGGTGGCGGTCCGCTGGGCGGCGCGGCACCGGGTGCCGGTGGTGCCACGCGGCACCGGCACCGGCCTGTCCGGCGGGTCGACGGCCGTGACCGGCGGCATCGTGCTCTCGACGGAGCGGATGCGGGCGGTCCACGTCGACCCGGTGACGAGGATCGCGGTCGCCCAGCCCGGGGCGCTGAACGCCGAGGTGAAGGGGGCGGCCGCCGAGCACGGGCTGTGGTACCCGCCGGACCCGTCGTCGTTCGAGATCTGCTCGATCGGCGGCAACGTGGCGACCAACGCGGGCGGCCTGTGCTGCGTGAAGTACGGGGTGACGACCGACTACGTGCTCGGCCTGCGGGTGGTGCTCGCCGATGGCACGGCGGTCCGGCTCGGCGGGCCGCGGCTCAAGGACGTCGCCGGCCTGTCGCTGACCAAGCTGTTCGTCGGCAGCGAGGGCACGCTCGGGATCATCACCGAGGCGACCCTGCGGCTGATGCCCGCTCAGCCGCCGGCGAGCACGCTGGTCGCGAGCTTCCCGACCATGGCGGCGGCCACGGCCGCGGTCCTGTCGATCACCTCGGCGCTGCGCCCGGCGATGCTCGAGCTCATGGACCGGACGTCGATCAACGCGGTCGAGGACATGCTGACCATGGGCCTGGACCGCGGCGCCGCGGCGCTGCTGCTCGCCCGCACGGACGCCCCCCACCGGGCCGGCGAGGAGGAGCTGCGGGCCATGGTCGCCGCGTGCGAGGCCGCCGGGGCGAGTGAGGTGCTCGCCACCGACGACCCGGACGAGGGCGAGGCGTTCGTCGTCGCCCGCCGCTGCGCGATCACGGCAATCGAGCGGCTCGGCCCGGTGCTGCTGGAGGACGTGGGTGTCCCGCTGCCCCGGCTGCCGGAGCTGGTGACGGGCGTCGAGGCGATCGCGGCAGCCCGCGACGTCACGATCGCGGTCGTCGCGCACGCCGGCGACGGCAACACCCACCCGCTGATCGTCGTCGACCCCGCCGACGCCGCCGCGGCCGAGCGGGCCTGGCTCGCGTTCGGCGAGGTGATGGACCTGGCGATCAGCCTCGACGGCACCATCACCGGCGAGCACGGCGTCGGCCGGCTCAAGCGGTCGTGGCTGCTCCCCCAGGTCGGCCAGGACGTCCTCGACCTGTCGCTGCGCATCAAGCAGGCCCTCGACCCGCTCGGCATCCTCAACCCCGGCGCCGTCTTCGCGCCCAGCGGGCTTCCATAGCGGGCAGACTCCGCCGAAGGCAAAGCCTCCGGGTCAAACGGTTTCCTGGCGAGCACGGAGCTGGGAGAATCGCGGAAGTGATCTCCGAGCTGCCGTTCGTCGACGAGCACGCGACGGTCGTCGACGCCGCCGCCGAGGACGTCTGGCTGGCGCTCGCCGAACGGCTGGACCGGTCGTTCGGCGGCGCGGGCGCGCAACGTTATGCCCGCGCGGTCGGCTGCGCCGAGTGCGCGCCGTCCGGGCCGCGGCCGCTCGCCACCGGGTCGACGATCGTCGGCTTCCGGGTTGTCGCGGCCGAGCCGGGCTCCCGGCTGATGCTCGCCGGGCGCCACCGCTTCTCCGACTACACCCTCATCTTCCGGCTCGACGACGCCGGCGGGGGCCGCACCCGGTTGCGCGCCGAGACCAGGGCCGCCTTCCCTGGCATACTCGGCCGCACCTACCGGCTGCTCGTCATCGGTAGTGGCGGCCACGTCGCCGGCCTGCGCCGCCTGCTCGCGGCCACCCGTCGCCAGGCCGAACACACCGGCCTGTCCGACGGGCCCACCGCGCAGATCGACTAGCGCCGGTGGTCCGCAGAACCCCGTTGGTCCGCACACCAACGCGCTCCAGGTCAGCCGGGGCTGGCCTGGAGCGGGTCGGGCGGAGCCGGATGCCGCGAGCGCTCAGGCGTCGAGGCTGATACCCAGGGCCGTCTCCATGCTGGCGTGGCGGTGGTGCAGGCCGGGCTCGTTGCGGCCGAAGACGAGCTGAGGACGCCCGCCGGACGCCATGTTGGCCTGGGCCTTCGCGGCCAGCGGGTAGTCCTCGTCGCGGACGCTGGCGTGGGCGTACTCGAAGATGTCGTCCGCGCCCGCGCGGCCCGCCTCGTCGGAGACGTCGAGGGTGGTGGCGTTCTGGTGAACGGTCACCGAGTTGCCGGCCCCGCTGCCCGGGTAGACGCGGAAGATCTCACCGTTGATGAACGTCACCGACATGACGATGTTCGGGAAGATCGCATAGATAACCACGAAGTAGTGCAGTGGCTCCCATTCGCTCTCCGGTTTGTCTGCGAGCTCGGTGATGTTCTGCATCGGGAAGATCAACCGGTGGTGCGGACCATAGGTGTCGAACAGCGCGCAGTTGCCGCGGACCAGCAGCGCGAACGTGTTCTTGTGCACCGTCGGGAAGTGGTAGTTCTCGCCGAACGTGTCCAGCGCGAGCTTCCAGTTCACCGGCGCGTCGAGGACCTTCTCGCCGACCGAGTTCCAGTCTCCGATTCCCCAGGACGCAAGCTCCGGGCCGAGCTCGCCGAGGTGGCCCTCGATGTCCAGCGGGCCGCCGTCCGGGTCGAGGCCGACCCACAGGAAGCCGGCGTGGTCGGCGGCCGGCAGCTCGGTGAGGCCGGGCTTGTTCGCCATCACCGCCGGGAAGCCGTCCCGGCCGGGGCAGGTGACCAGCGCGCCCTTGTTGTTGTAGCTCCACGCGTGGTACGGGCAGGTGAACCGCTCGGCCTCGCCGCAGTCCTCGGCGACCTTGGCCTGCCGGTGCGCGCAGATGTTCTGGAACGCGCGGACGGTGCCTTCGTCGTCGCGGGTGAGCAGCACCGGGACGTCCATCACCGTCTTGGTGGTGTACGTACCCGGACCGGGCAGTTCGGAGCGGTAGCCGACCAGCTGCGGGGAGCTGCGCACGAATTCGCGCTCGCGCTCGAAAAGCTCCTGGCTGGTGTAGATCGCGGCCGGAAGGATGCGCTCGCCGGGCATCATGTCCGTCGTTTTGTCCATTGCGATCTTCAGGGCTCGCCGCGTGATGTCGATGAGCTCGTTGCGGTCGATCGGAAGCCTCCCTGGCGCGGCGATGATGAATTCGTGATCAGCGAGCGATCATGACCGCCGACGCCGTCGGCGAGCCTGCCGGCGTTTCGCGGCGGCACCTTTGCCCCCCTACGCCCTACCTTAACGCCAGGTCATACGCCCAGCTTGACCGGCATCGGACACATCGTCCCCGGCCCATCGGCCGTCCCCGCCGGGCCGACCGGCCCACCAGCGCTCCCCGCCGGCGGCCCGGTCACCTCACCAGGGCACCTGCGCCCGAAGCGGACCCGCCCGCGGCCCGGCTCCGGGCCCGATCCGGGCGCCCTGTCGCTCACCCGACATGGCCCCCGAGCTACCCCAGGTTCCCCTCCCGACCGCGAGAAAAGTCACCACGCCGACCGGCCGGGGCCTGGACCCGACGATCTCCACCGCCGACCTGACGCACCCGACCCAGATGATCACGGGCAGTCGATAGGCGAACTGCGCGGGCACCCAGCAGGCGCCCATCCGACCGGGCGGGGAACTCGCTCGCCGCCGCCGGCGTCGCCAGGGCGGTGCCGGTCGACGGCCGGCACCGGTCCCGCCGCCGTCACGCTCACGGCCGGAGACCTCACGAAGGCCGATTACCCCCACCGGGCGAGGTCATCCCCCGGCCACGCGCACCAAGCCCGCGGACTGGCGTGCGGGGAACGACAAAACCGACCATGCCGGCGCGGTACGGGGGGGTCCGCGCCGGCACAGCCGGCAATGCACTTCATCATGCCCGAAGTTCCGCCGAATGTCGACACCTTCAACATTCCCTCTGGCAGGCAGGCGCGAGGGCGGCCCAGCCGGCGCCCCAGCACGCCTCGCCGTCAGCGTGGGACGGCGCCGCGCTAGAGGGCCAAAGGGCGTGCGAAAATGATCTTCCTTCGCACGCCCGGCGGCCGTTGTCCCCAGGATCACTAGAGGGCCAAAGGGCGTGCAAAAATGATCTTCCTTCGCACGCCCGGCGGCCGTTGTCCCCAGGATCACCGACGGGACGGCGGCCAGGTACCAGACACCAGGCGGCCGGGCGCCGGGCCGCGTCCCGCGGCGCCGGGCACGGTCAGCCGACCGCCTCGGTGACGGACTCGGGGAGCATCTCGAGGGCCGGCGGGGAGGACGGGAACGGGCGCCGGGGTTCGCGGACACCCGCGGAGCCGTCGCCGCGGCCACCGATCCACAGCCGCACCGGGGTGCCGGACGCGACCTTGGCGCCGGCCTCCGGCGCCTGGCCGGTGACGAGCGAGCCGGTGTCCGGCTCGACCTCGACCAGCCCGGCACCAGGCTCTGTCGACAGACCGACGGCGACGGCGGGAAAGCCCCAGCCCGCCAGCACCGACCGGGCGTCCTCCCACGTCCGGCCGACCACGTTCGGCACCACGACCGTCTTGCCCGACCGGCGCCGCGCCCGCCGGCCGGAGCCGCCCGCCTCGTCCCCTCGACCGCCGGCCGCGACCGCCGCACCGGCGCCGGCAGCCGAGGCCGGCTCGGCTCCCACCTCGGGTGGGGCGTCGGTCGCGTTGGAGTCCTTCATGACTTCCTCGGCGAGAGCACGCGCCCGCCTGACCTGCTCGGCGGCGGCGTCGTCGATGGGCACCTGGAGCCTGACGGGGCCCGCGGCCGGCCCGGAGGTGAGCGGCGGGAGGTTCTCGTCGAGGTCACGCCAGCGCTCCCAGGCCGACTGGCGGGAGACACCGAGCCGGGTGGCGATCTCCGCCCACGACTTGCGGTGGAAGCGGGCCGCGCGAACCGCCTCGAGCTCGGTCTGGTCGAGCAGCCGACGCAGGGTGCCGATGTCGGTCAGCGCGCCGAGCGCCGCCTCGCCATGGTCGATGCTCTCTGGGCGGCCGAACACGCGGTCCCGCCAGTTGTCCAGCCGCTCCCACGCTCGGCGGCCCTCCTGCCACGGACCGCTCCTACCCTTAGCCATGCATGTCAGGATAACCTGACAAACGTGGGCTGGGTAGGGGCCTCTCGGCCCGGGCGTCACGGCGGCGTCAGGGCACTGCGGCGCGCCGAGCGCGCGCCCCAGCTTGCGATCACTGTAGATCAGGGACTAGGACCGCCTCCGGCAACGTTCCCCTCATTTCGGAACGATCTTTCCAGAATCAGTCAGGCGTTACGCGCCGCCGATGACACACAACGTCTGACTGATCTTGATTCCGATGGTGCCAGCGACGGGGTGAACATTTGCTGGGGCGGGACTAGCTCTCCTGGATCTTCTTCGGCACCTCGAGGTTCTCTGCCACCGCTCGCTTGATGCGGTCGCAAATGTGACCCCGACCGCTACGCACGAGCGACGGCGCGCACACCCGGCCGGCGCAGCGAAGATCGCTTTCGGCCGCCACAACCAGCGGGCCCAAGGCGTAGCCCGTCGCCTGGTTGCGACGGCGGCCGCGGTTCTGTCCTAAGAGGCGAGCGCGGGGCCGCCGCCGTAGGGGCGCGTGAGAATCTCCATGCCGTGGCCGGAGGGGTCCAGGAAGTAGACGCCGCGGCCGCCGTCGTTGTGGTTGATCTGGCCTGGCAGCCGTCCGTGCGGGTCGGCGTAGTAGACGACCCCGGCACACTGGATTCGCGCGAAGGCGGCGTCGAACTCCGGCTCCGACACCAGGAACGCGTAGTGCTGGGTGGCGATCTTGTCCGCCGGGGCTGTCGCGAAGTCCAGCGTGACACCGTTTCCGGTGGCGACGGGGATGAACGGGCCCCATTCCTGGCCGACCTCGAGGCCGAGGATGCCGGCGAGGAACTCGGCGGACTCCCGGTTGTCCTGAGCATGCACGATCGTGTGGTTCAGGTGGACGGGCATGAACATGTCTCCGAGGGCGTTCTGGCGCCTCCATGCCTCACCGGGCCGGTGACCGGCACGCGGCGCCAGAGCCCAGCCTATGCCGCCGGAAGCCACGCCCTCGGCGTGGAGCAGCGCCCGGGCCGAACGGACGCATCGATCGGCGGGGTGCACTCTCCATTATGGTAATGCCGCCGCCATCGCGCTGAGCGACTGGCCGGCAGCCACGCACAGAACCGGGGGACGGCGGGCATGGCGACTGTGGACGAGTTCGTGAAGCACTGCAAGGACCAGGTCGGCTTCAAGCCGGCGCAGGAGAACCACACACTCTGGAATGACCGCTTCCAGGCGCCGGGAAGCCCATGGTGCGCGATGTTCGCCTACTGCATGTACGAGGACGTCGGGGTTCAGCCGGGAATCCGCTCGGCCTGGGTGCCTTCGATCTGGTCGTGGGCGCAGGCGCACGGCCTGGCCATTCCGTCGACCAGCAGCAAGCCCGGGGACCAGATCGTCTTCGACTGGACCGGCGTGGAGAAGGCCCTCACCGCCGAGACGCATACCGGCATCGTGGTCGGACGGTCCGGCGGCCAGATCCAGACGGTCGAGGGCAACATCGGCGACGACCAGGTTCTCGCGAAGACCTGGACCGCCGGCGGCCAGCTCATCGCCGGCTGCGTCAGCTGGCAGCACCTGTTCAGCGGCGTGCCCGCCGGGCTACGGCCACAGGTGGCGCAGGCGGGCAACCGCTTCGGCCATTTCCCTGACCTGCGGCTGGGCGCGCGCGACCGAGGCCCTACCGGGGTGTTCCCCGACCTCGCGCATCCGGTCGTCACCGTGCAGAACGCGCTGAACATCGCGTCCCAACGCGAGGGCGCGAACCGGCTGCTCGACCCGAACGGTGTCTTCGACGCGGCGACCGAGAAGGCCGTGCGCGATTTCCAGGAGTTCTGCCGCGCGAAGAACCCGTCGCTGCGGGCTGACGGCGTCGTCACCCAGCCGACGTGGACCGGCCTCGACTTCTTTCTCGACCTCGCGGGGCGTTAGCGGCCGTTCGGCGGACCCGGGCCGGTGCGCCGTGAGCGGGCGGCCCGGGTGGGGTAATCTGCGGCCCGGGATGAGTCGTCCGCGCTCGGGTGGCTTGCCCTGAGCTGGTCGGACCCGGTGCTGGTCGGAATGGTGGCCCGTGACGTCTTCCGCTGGGCGCCTGGGCGCCCCGGGGCCGCGAGATCCCACGACGATCGGCCCATACCTGGTCCGCGCGCTGATCGGCGAGGGCGGGATGGGCCGGGTCTACCTCGCGAGCTCACCGGCCGGACGGCTCGCCGCGGTCAAGGTGGTCAGCCCCACCGTCGCCGGCGACCCCGTCTTCCGGGAGCGGTTCCGCCGGGAGGTCGCGGCGGCTCGCCGGATCGCAGGCGCTTTCACCGCGCCGGTGGCGGACGCGGACCCGGACGGCCCTCGGCCCTGGCTCGCCACCCAGTACGTGCCGGGCCCTTCGCTGCGCGACGCCGTCGAGGTGCTCGGCCCGCTGCAGCTGGAAGCCTGCTTCATGCTGGGCGCCCGCATGCTTGAGGCGCTCATGGCCGTCCACCGTGACGGCATCGCCCACCGGGACCTGAAGCCCAACAATGTCCTGCTCGCCGCCGACGGCCCGCGGCTCATCGACTTCGGGATCGCCCGGGCCGCCGACCAGACGGCACTGACCCGCGCCGGCGAGGTGTTCGGCACCGCCGCCTACATGTCGCCCGAACAGGCGATGGGCGGCGAGGTCGGCCCTGCCTGCGACGTGTTCGCGTTCGCGCTGGTCCTGATCTTCGCGTCCACCGGCCGCGACCCGTTCGGGTCCGGCGACCCGGCGGCGCTGTTGTTCCGGATAGTGCACGACCTGCCCGACCTGCGCGGGGTGCCCGCGGCGCTGCGGGACCGCCTGCGGCCCTGCCTGGCCAAGGACCCGTCGGACCGCCCGGCCCCGGCCACGCTGCTCAAGCTGTTCGCCGCCGATCTCGGCCCGTCGCCGGCCTGGCCGCCGGAGGTGGCTCGGCTGGTCCGCGAGCGGGAGGCCGAGATCGCGGCCTGGCTGCCGGCCACCCCCAGCCCGCCCGCGCTCGCCGTCGCGCCGCCACGCGCCCTCCCGCTGGCACCTGCCGCCCGGCCCGGCGGGACACCGGCGCCGCCGCCAGCACCAGCATCCCCCCAACGACAGGCACCGCAACCGGCACCGGCATTGCAGCAACCTGCGCTGGCGCCGCGGTCTCCGGATTCGCCCGGCCTGGCGCCGCTGAAGCCGACACGACGAGAGCTGCCACCGCCAGGCGCCGCGGCGCACCAGGCCGTGGTCCGCGCGGCGCCGCCACGGCCGCCGGCACCCGTCGAGCGGGCGGCGCGACCACCTGGACTGCCGACTCGGGCGGCGCCGGGAGTGGTGGTGCCGGGTGTCCAGCGCCTGCCGGTACCGGCGCCGGGCTACCCGCCGCTCGCGCCCACGAGGGTCGCGCTGGCGGAGAACGGCTCCGACGAATCCTGCGTCTTCACCGGCAGACGGTGGCCCAACGTCGTCGCCGGAGTCCTGACGCTCCTCGCGGCCCTGCTCGCGCTGCTCGCGGTCCTGATCTGCCTCACGACCCTGGGCGGCAACGACCCGACCGTCGGAGCCGGAACAAGACTGTTCAGCGTGCTCGTCGGCGCCGGCGCCCTGTTCCTCGCCATCGCGGGCCTGCGACGCGCGGTGTGGCGGCTCCACCTGGCATCCAGCCCGCCCTGGCTCTCGATCACGCCCGGCGGCATCCAGGCGCGGGCGGGCGGGCGTCACTACGACATCCCGTGGTCGCAGGCACGCGGCGCCCGGGTCATCCGCCTGGGCCAGCGCGAGGTCGTCGCGGTCTGGCCGACGCCGGAGTGGGCGCTGCGGACGCCCGACCTCGACCGACCCGCCCGGTGGATCCCGAGAAACCGCACCCTGTGCATCTGGCGGAACCCAGCCATGCGCTGCGACGTGCTCCTGGACGTCCGCATGCTCTATCCGGCCACCTCCCACCGCCTGACCACCGCCATCGCCGTCCTGGCCAGCCGCCACGCCTACCACCGCTAGGGCGCCGCTGGGCGGGAAGGTCGCTTGCGCGACCCGCACCGCCGGCTGGGTATGCGGACGGGGCTCCGGATCCGGCCCCTGAGGCCGCCTGACCTGGCCCGGCGGTCCGATCGGTCGCTGTCCGGTACGCGACCCGCGCCGAGAAGGCCGGGGGAAGGGGCGCGGGCGATGGTGGATGGCATGGATCGACTGCGTATTGCTGACCTTGGGACCGTGCTGTCGGTGTGGGCGCATCCCGATGACGAGACCTATCTGGCGGGCGGGCTGATGGCCGCGGCCGCGGCGAATGGCCAGCGGGTGGCGTGTGTGGCGCTGACCGCCGGCGAGCGCGGCACCGACGACCCCGCGGCGTGGCCGCCGGAGCGGCTCGGCGCGGTGCGCCGGCTCGAGGCGGGCGCCGCGATGGCCGTGCTCGGAGTCCGGGAGCACCGGATCATCGGGATGCCCGACGGCGGTCTGGATGCCTGGGGCCCCGTCGGCGCCCGGCTGGTCGGTCAGGTGGTCGACGAGGTGCGGCCCGACACCGTTGTGACCTTCGGGCCGGACGGGACGACCTTCCACCCCGACCATGTCGCCGTGCACCGCTGGGTGCGCCACGCCTGGGAGGAGCGGGGCCGTGGCTTCCGCCTGCTGGAGGCGGCGTGGACGGCGGAGGCGCTCGAACGCTTCGCGGACCTGCACGACGAGTTCCAGGTGTTCATGACCGACGCCCACCCTGCCGGCGTGCCCGCGGACGTCCTGTCCCTGCGCGTCGCGCTCGACGGGCCCGAGCTCGACCGCAAGGTGGTGGCGCTGCGGGCGATGGCGACCCAGATCGGACCGACTGTCGACGCGTTCGGCCTGGCCCGGTTCACCGACTGGGTCGCCGAGGAACGCTTCGTCGACGTCGGCGCACCGGCCATGGCCACGGCGGGCAGCGAGGCGCCCACGACACCGGAACCAGCGCCGACACCGGCACCGGCACCGGTATAGACAGCGGTTGGGCGAGACGGCGGTCAGGAGAGCGGCGGCGTACGAGAACCGGGCGCTCTCCGGGGAGCAGACGTTTGCGGGGGCGGCACCAGCGGCGGGGTGCCTAGCGGCGGGGCGGCGGCAGGAGGCCGAGGCGGGCGGTGATGGCGCCCAACTGGAAGCGGCTCGTGACGCCGTGCTGGACATAGAGGTCGGCGACGTCCCGGCGGACGGTACGCGGGGTGATCCCCAGGCGGTCGGCGACGGCCTGGTCGGTGTGGCCTTGGGCCAGCAGTGCCAGCACCGCGCCGCGGCGTGCCTGCTCGGAGCCGTCGGCGGCTGGCCGCGGGCCGTTCAGCGGCTGCGCGTCCCGGTGCACCCGCTCGACCAGGTCACTGATCACGGACAGGGGGCCGGGGGCACGCACCAGCAGCGCGCCCTGGCCGAGGTCGTCCGGGTCGACCGGCAGGACCGCCTCCCGCCCGTCGACGATCATCACCCGCATGGGCACGAGGGGGCTCTGGCGCACCCAGCCGACCGCCGGCAGCCGGCCGCCGCCCAGCGCCCTGGCCGCCGCCACCTGGTCGGGCGTCCACACCGAGGCGACGCGCACCCCCCGCCCAGCCGCCCGCGCCAGCCCCTGCAACATGTCCACCGCGGCCGGGCGCGGCGGGGTCGGCCCGGACAGCAGGAAGCCGATCTGGCTGGCCGCGTTCTCGACCAGCTCGGCTATCTGCACCCACACCTGGTGCGGGTCCAGGAGCGCGGCCACCCCGTCGACGTTGTCGGGGCGGTGCCGGCCGGCGACGTAGTCCGACAGCAGCCGGCTGCGGTACAGGGCGGTCCGCTGCGCGGACAGCGCCGCCTCCCGCAGCTCCAGAGCGCGCTCCCGCATCGCGTGCTCGACGTACAGCGCGATGGAGGGGTCCTGCGCCTCCCAGCCCTCGTCGATCTTGCGCAGCAGGCCCCGCCCCACGAGCCGGTCGACCTCGGCCGTCACCTTCTCCACGGGCAGCCCTGCCCGGTCCGCGAGCATCTCGATGGTGGCCCGGTGGTGGCCGGCCGCGGCCCGGAAAACTGCCAGGCCCGTCTCGTCCAGCCCGAACAGCTCCTGCTCGTCGCCCGGCACCGAGATCCCCCACTTCCAAGCGGTCAGGGCCGGGAACCACCGTTCCCACCCGCCGCACCACAGCCGACAGTGGGCGTAGCGAACTGACGACGCCTAGTCGCACGATGGCGTGGCGGGCAGGTTAACGCAGGAAACGTGGGCGAACTATCCAAATCGGCAGCGGTATGCGCTCACCGCGACTGGATGACCGTTTTGTCAAAAGTATCCGCTATGTCCAGGCGGGAAGGGCGGGTGGCCGCCCGCGTGGCGGTGGCACCGTCTGCCCGGCTCCGGCCGCCCGCGGCGCCCGCCACGGCCCAGCTCGACGGGCCTCATCCGGCCCCGGCCGAAGGGCTCCAACTGGACCCGGATCACTGCTGAGTCCCGGCGCAGCCTAGCGGCTCACGTGCTGAACGCCACCCCGCGGGCAGAGCCACGCGGGACGTCAGGGTCGAACATCGCCGCCAGGCGCGACCGCCGGCGGCCCGGTGTTGGCCGACGCGGCCGCCGAGGTGCCGCCCAGGTGGATGTAGTCCTGCTCACAGGACGGGTCGCGATGTCGAGCCGAAACGGCACCCAAACAACCAGAGTGGGCCTTCGGCATGTGGGCCGCGGCCAGCCCGCGCCTGCGCGCCGAGCTGCCCGCGCTCGCCGGGCTGGCGCGGGCGGACTCGTGGGCCACCGACGCGCACAAGTGGCTCAACGTGCCGCACGACTGCGGCGTGGTGCTGTGCGCCCACCCGGATGCGCACCGGGCCGCCATGCGCGCCCGGGCCGACTAGCGGACGCGCTGTTCAATGCGTACGGCGAGGGCGGCGAGCGGGCGGCGGTCATCATGCAGGCGCTGGACGCCGCCCACCCGGCCGACCTGCCACCGCACTCCACGTGCTGTTCGCCGGGGTCCGTCCCGGGCATCAGGCACGCGGCCACGCCGCCGCCGTCAGCAGGACTCTTGCCGCGGTCGCGAACGCGGCCGGAGCCGGGGTCTACGCGGAGGCCTCCAACCAGCGCAGCCTCGCCCTGTGGCTGCGGCTGGGGCTACGCCGGATCGGCCCGGAGATCGCCCTGCCCGACGGCGGCCCGTCGCTCTACCCGATCTGGGGCGATGCCGGCGGCTGGTGGCAGTAGGCCGGGGGCCGCCGGCGGGACCTCGCCAGGGAAACACGGTGTCAGGCGGACGGAGTTAGAGGGACACGGTCAGCCGAGAGAAGCCGCGCAGGGTGAGGTTGGGGCGGAACTCGGGCTCCTCGTCGGTCAGCGCCAGGTTCGGGAAGCGCTCGAAGAGCCGCAGGACGGCCGTCTGGGCCTCCATCCGCGCCAGCGCCGCACCGACGCAGAAATGGTGCCCCAGCCCGAAGCTGAGATTGCGGTTCACCCTGCGCCGCACGTCGAACGTCTCGGCGTCCTCGAACTCCGCCGGGTCGCGGTTGGCGGCCGCGATCAGTGGTACGACACCCTCCCCCGATCGCAGCACCACGTCGCCGAGCCGCATCTCGCTGATGATCGGACGCGCCCGCATCATGTGCACCGGCGGGTCGAACCGCAGCACCTCCTCGATCGTCGTGCGGATGATCGACGGGTCCGCGCGCAGCAGGGCGAGCTGGTCCGGATGGCGCAGGAGCTGGTAGACCGCGTTGGTGATCAGGTTGGTGGTCGTCTCGAAGCCGGCGATGAGGAGCACGCCGGTGTTCGTCAGCAGCTCGTCCTCGCTGGCGAGCCGGCCGTCCTCGCCGGCCTCGATGAGCCTGGTGATCAGGTCGTCTCCAGGGTCCCGGCGGCGCCGTTCCAGGAGGCCCGCAATGTACCCGCGCATCCGGTGGACGGCCGCGAGGCGCTCGTCGGCGGGAACGCCCGGGTCGACGGAACGGGCGATCTCGTTGCCGATGTCAATGAACTGCTCCCGGTCCTCCGGCGGGGCGCCGAGCATGTCGCAGATGACGAGGATCGGCAGCAGGGAGGCGTACTGGGACACGACGTCCACGGTCGGGCCGTCGAATTCGTCCATCAGCTGCTCGACGAGGTCGTTGATCGCCTGGCGGCTACGCTCGACGCTCGGAGCGGTGAAGGCATAACTGATCAGCCCACGCAGGCGGGTGTGCTCCGGCGGGTCGGTGTCGAGCAGCGACCTGGTGCGCCGGATCGCCTTGAGCT
The DNA here is from genome assembly GCF_001854805.1 of Pseudofrankia coriaricola. Taxonomy (GTDB): domain Bacteria; phylum Actinomycetota; class Actinomycetes; order Frankiales; family Frankiaceae; genus Pseudofrankia. The sequence goes on along the minus strand of NZ_MBLO01000191.1, from coordinate 50,161 downwards.
GCTCGGCGCGCTTGTCCGGGTCGGGCGAGAGGCTCCGCTGGACGCTCGGCGACGCCGTGACGTCGTAGCTCAGCGCCGCGCTGCGGAACATCGTGAAGCAGTCGGCGTAGCGCGAGAGGTACCAGACCCCGTCGGGCGAGCGCCACGCGGGCGCCTGCTCCCGCATCCTTCGGTAGACCGGGTACGGGTCCCGGCGTAACTCCGGGCTCGACGGGTCGAACAGGATCTCTGCGCTGGTGGTCATCGCGGCGACTCCTCGATGTGGCCGAACGCCAGACCGGCAGGTACCGGGGGCGGACCAAGACCGCAGCAACGTAACAGAGTGAGTGGTCACTCTGCCGAGAGTTGAGGAGCGTGCCCGACTCCGCCGCACGCGGACGGGTCGGAGATCTGGCGCCGGAAATTCAGCGGCGGTGTTCGGTGGTGAGTGGTAACTTGCCGCCCGGACGATGTAGTGGTCGGGCAGGTCGCAGCTGGCGATCATTCCGGCCCGGATGGCGAAGAGGTGGGGCATGGCCGCCGCGGTGACTGTCGCGTTCGCGCGCCCCCGATCCTTCCGACCATCCACCGCCACCGGCTGACCACCACGCCGCGGCCGGACCTGGCTACCGCCTGTCCGCCGCCGGTCGCCGGAGCAATCCCGAGGGGTTTCCTCCGTTGCTCGCGTTTCCCACTGGCGATCACACGTCTCCACCCGGCCGTCCGCACCCGGACCATGCCCACCCAGATCGCCGCCCGTCCGGCTCCGACCTCGACCTCGGAGCCGTTCACTCCCCCACGTCCGTTCACCCACCCGTTCCCCCTGCCCTGCCCGCCTCCAGCTCCGACCCTGGCGTCGGCGTCGGCGAGGACCTCTCCGCCTATGGCTGGGATGCCGGCTGGGACGACGCGTTCGCTCCCTACCGCGTCGCCGGCCTCGTCCCGGGCCGGATCACCCGCGTCGACCGGGGAGGCTGCGAGGTGGTCACCGCGGGCGGCCGCTCGTGGCCGGCGACGGCGCCGACCGGGCCGGCCGACACCGTGCCCTGCACCGGTGACTGGGCGGCGCTGCGTCCCGGCCCCGTCGCCGGTCCGGCCACGCGCGAGAGGTTGGCCGTCGCCGCGCTGCTCCCCCGGCGGACCGCGCTGGTCCGCGCGTCCTCGTCCCGGCGGTCCGACCCGCAGCCGCTGGCCGCGAACGTCGACATCGTCGCCGTGGCCGTGGCGCTGACCGCCCCGATCAACCTCGGCCGCCTCGAACGGCTCGTCACCCTGGCCTGGGAGAGCGGCGCCCGCCCGCTGGTGGTGCTGACCAAGGCCGATCAGGCCGGCGGCGCCGGGTCCGAGACCGTCCGGACCGCCGAGGCCGAGGCCGAGGCGGCGGCACCCGGCGTCGACGTCGTCACCACCAGCGCGGCCGACGGGTCCGGGCTGGACGCCCTGGCCGTCCTTCTCGCCGGTACCTCGGTGCTGATCGGCACGTCCGGGACCGGCAAGTCGACGCTGACCAACGCGCTGCTGGGCACCGAGACCCAGCAGGTCCGCGCGGTGCGGTCGGCCGACGGCAAGGGCCGCCACACCACGGTCCGCCGCGAGTTGCTGCCGCTGCCCGGCGGCGGGGTGCTGATCGACACCCCCGGGCTGCGCGGGGTCGGGCTGTGGGCCGCCGACGACGGGCTGAGCCAGGCCTTCGCGGACGTCGAGGAGCTCGCCGCCGGCTGCCGGTTCGGCGACTGCGAGCACCGGACGGAACCCGGCTGCGCGGTGCTCGCCGCGGTCGACGCCGGGACGCTGCCGGCCCGGCGGCTGGCGAGCTACCGCCGGCTGCTGCGGGAGAACGCCTACACGGCGGCTCGTGGCGACGCCCGGCTGCGCGCCGAGCAGGAGCGCCAGTGGAGATCGATCAGCAAGGAGCAGCGGCGCATGTACCGGGAACGCGGCCGCTAGGAAGATCGCCAGGACTGTATCCGGATCCGAACTCCGAGCCGCCGCCAGTTCGGATCCGGATACAGAACTGCTGATCAAGCTCGCGAGTCATAACGTGGGAGGCGCCGGGGTGTACTCGGCCCGGCGGGAGCCCACGGGAGCCCGTGAGCGCCGGCGCACCGTCGGCGGATCAGCGGGAGCGGTCGCCTGACGGGGCGGATCTCAGGGCGAACGAGTGACGACGTCGAGAAAACGGAGCGTGCCGTGGCCTTACAGCGGGTCGAGATCGGGCTGGTCAGTATGGACGAGGCGTTGGTCGACTTCTTCGCGGACGTGTTCGAGCTGGAACGGCTGCCGCCCATCGGGTCAGGCGCCGGCATCGTGCACCGGGTCCAGGCGCCGGGTGTGGCGATAAAAGTGATGGTGCCGTCCGTGCCACCCAGCCCCGCCGAACCGATCGGCTCTTTCCTCGGCGCGACGGGTCTGCGCTACCTGACGATGTATGTCACCGATCTCGACGGAACCCTCGAACGCGTCGCGGCCCGCAAGGGCCAGGTCCTGCACGGCCCCATGGACATCGGTCCTGGCGTGCGCATCGCCGTCGTCCACGATCCCGACGGCAACACCATCGAAGTGGTCGAAGGCGCCCCACAGCCCGACAGCGACTAGCGCCGGCTCCCAGCGCAATGGCCCACGGGCGATTCACGCCCGGGGCCCCAAGCCCTGGTGACCAGCGGATGGTGCCAGGCACAGGCGAGCTGCCGCTGCTCGACATGCTCACGGCGCTGCCGCCCGGCCTCGTCATCGGTCTGGAGGTCCCGCTGCGCTCCCAGGCCGAGGCGGGCATCGGGCCACGCGACCGCCTCGGCCGGTGCGTCGACGCGGCTCGTGGACTTCTGGACCAGTTGACGGACGAGCACCGCCAGCTGTGAGATCCGACGTTCGGGCGAACTCCCGCCTTCCAGGCGGAAAATCTGGAGACAGCTCGACGTGACCTGCCGCCGAAATGACGTCGGACGGCTGGTGTCGATCCGGGGCTGTCCCGTTCGACCTGTGAGTGTGAGGGTCGAAGGGCGGCCCCCGGATCAGGGAGATCGAAGATGGCGAAGTACATGTTGATCATGCGAGGCACGGACGAGTCCGTCGCGAAGATGATGGACACGCCGTTCGAGCAGATGCTCGAGCTGATGGGCCGCTTCAACGAGGAGCTGATCCGCGCGGGCGTGCTCGTCGCGGCCGAGGGCCTGGACGACCCGAGCCAGGGCGTCGTGGTCGACTTCGGCGGCGAGACACCGGTGGTCACCGACGGTCCCTACGGCGAGACGAAGGAGCTGTTCGGCGGCTACTACATCATCGACGTCGCCTCGAAGGAGGAAGCGGTCGAGTGGGCGAAGCGGATCCCCGCGATGGCCGGCTCGAAGTGCGAGATCCGCCGTGTGCCGGGCATCGACGAGTTCCCACAGGACAACGAGTGGGTCGTCATGGAGCGGGCGTGGCGCGAGCGGACCGGCCAGCTCTGATGGTCGAGGCTTCGGACGGCCCGCCGAGTGCCGAGTCGGCGCGGCGGGCCGTCGAGGCCGTCTGGCGGATCGAGTCGGCGCGGATCGTCGGCGCGCTGGCCCGGCACACCGGAGACTTCGCGCTCGCCGAGGACGTCGCGCAGGAGGCGGTGGCCGAGGCTCTCGTCACCTGGTCGCGAGACGGTGCGCCGGCGAATCCGGTGGGCTGGCTGCTCACGACCGCGCGACGGCGCGCCATCGACAGCTTCCGCCGCCGGTCGGCGCTGGACGAGCGGTACGCGGCGCTCGCCGGCCAGCTCGGCGAGGGCGAGGCGAGCTCGGGCGCGGCCTCGCGGAGCGGGGCGGACGACCTGCTGTGGGATCCCGACCGGGTCGACGACGACATCCTCGCGCTGATGTTCGTGGCCTGCCATCCGGTGCTCTCGCCGGAGGCCAGGGTGGCCCTGACGCTGCGCGTGGTCGGGGGGCTCGGGAGCGAGGAGATCGCCCGCGCGTTCCTGGTGCCTGTGCCGACCGTGCAGGCCCGGATCACCCGGGCGAAGAAGACGATCGCGGCCGCGGGTGTGCCGTTTGAGCTGCCACCGGCCGAGGACCGGCGCGAGCGGCTCGGCGGCGTCCTCAGCGTGCTCTATGTGATTTTCACCGAGGGCTCGACCGCGACGGCCGGCGACCGCCTTCTGCGCCCCGACGTCGCGTACGAGGCGATCAGGCTGGCCCGGATGCTGACCGCTCTGCTGCCCGACCAGCCGGAGGTGCACGGGCTGCTCGCGCTGTTCGAGCTCACCGCCGCACGCTTTCCCGCGCGCACCGGGCCCGACGGCGAGGCGGTGCTCCTGGAGGACCAGGACCGGCGGCTGTGGGACCGGTCCGCGATCCGCCGCGGCCAGGCCGCTCTGGGCCGGGCCTCGATGCTGGGGCGCGGGCTCGGGCCGTACGGGCTGCAGGCGTCGATCGCCGCCTGCCACGCGTCGGCCCCGTCGGTCCCGGCGACCGACTGGGAGCGTGTCGTGCTCCTCTACGAGGCGCTCGGCCGGGTGGCCCCGTCACCGGTCGTCGAGCTCAACCGGGCCGTCGCCGTCGCGATGGCGCAGGGACCGCTGGAGGCGCTGTCCCTCGTAGACGAGCTGGTCGCCTCCGACCGCCTGTCGGGGTCGTACCTGCTCCCCAGCGTGCGCGGCGAGCTGCTCATCCGGCTCGGCCGGCCCGCCGAGGCACGCGCCGAGCTGGAGCTCGCCGCCCGGCTGTGCCGCAACGCCCGGGAGAGATCGGTGCTGCTGCGCAAGGCGGCCGGGCTGGAGTGACCACCTCCATCCGCCTCGCTCGCGGCCGTCCCCTGGCGGCTGCCTCACAATGTCCGTGTGGATGGGTCCGCGGCCCCGGATGACGCCGGTCAGGAGCCGCGATGACGACGACCAGGCCGTTCGCATCGCGCGCCGGGTTCGTCGGCCGCGAGCGTGAGCTCGCGTCGCTCGCGGACCGGCTGCGGGCCGCGGCCGGCGGCGCTGGGCAGGTGGTCCTGCTCGCTGGCGAGCCCGGCGCGGGCAAGAGCCGGCTGGCCGAGGAGATCCGCGACCAGGCCAGTGCGCTGGGCCTGCGTACCTGCTGGGCCCGGTCGCCCGAGGAGGACGGCAGCCCGCCGTACTGGCCGTTCCGCCAGCTGATCCGCGCGCTTTCCCGCTCAGATCCGTGGTGGCGCGCGCAGCCGCTCGCACAGCCCGCGGCCCCGTCGCCAGCACGGACCTCCCTCGGCGTCGCGCGCGCGGACCTGGCTCTCATCGTCCCGGAACTCGACCACCTCGAGGCACCGAGCCCGGGCGGCCCGACCCAGCCGCACGCCACCGCGGCCGCCGCGCCGACCGCCGGCAGCGCGGATGCCGGCGGTACCGGCACAGGCGACGCGGGCACAGGCGACGAACAGCGTCTGCGCGCCTTCGAGGCGGTGGCCGAGTTCCTCGCCGCCGCCGCCGATCCGAGCGGGATGTTGGTGGTGTTCGACGACCTGCAGTGGGCCGATCCGGCGTCGCTGCGGCTGTTGACGTACCTGGCTCAGGACGTCGCCCTGTCCCGGCTGATGGTGTTGGCGACCTACCGGGACACCGAGGTGGGTGGGGGGACGCCGCTGCGGCGGACGCTGGCGGCCCTCGCCCGCGAGCCGTCGGTCACCCGGCTGCGGCTGGTCGGCCTGACCGAGTCCGAGGTCGGCCGGCTGCTGTCCGGCGTCGCCGGCTGGGAAGCGCCCGCATCGGTGGCCGCCGCGGTCAGCCGGCGGACTCAGGGCAACCCCTTCTTCGTGACCGAGATCGGCCGAGTGCTGGCGGCCGAGCCGCCCGGAGAGGCCCGTGCGGCCGTCGGCGCGGGCGCGGGTGGGGGGGCGCGCGACGGCTCGTGGGACGGCCCGCTGCCCGACGGTGTGCGCGACGCCATCCGGGGGCGGCTCGCCCGGCTGCCGGCCTCGTGCCAGCGGGTGGTCGCGGCGGCCGCGGTCCTCGGTACCGAGGTCGAGCCGGCCTCACTCGCCGTGGCGACCGGATGGGCGCTCGAACGGGTGCTGGCCGCGCTGGACGAGGCGGAAGCCGCCGGGATCGTGACCGGCACGACGCTCGGGCCGGAGCAACGGGCACGTCTCGGCGATGGCGCCGTCGGTCCAGGCACGTGGCGGTTCGGCCATGACCTCATCCGCGAGGCCGCCCGCCTCGAGATGCCCACGGCCGACCGGCTCGCCCTGCACGGGCGGATGGCCGAGTACCTCGCGGGCCGTGTCGACGCGGCCGAGCGGGTCAGCGAGGTCGCCGTCCACTGGCTCGAGTCGCTGCCCGCAGGGGATCCCGCGCAGGCCGTCTCCTGGGCGCGGCGGGCCGCCGAGCGGGCCGAGAGGCAGCTGGCCTGGGAGGAGACTGCTTCCTTCTACGGCCGTGCCCTGGCGGTCGCCGCCGACGCCGCCCTGGGCGAGCGGGATCGGTGCCATCTCCTGCTGGCCAGCGCGCGCGCCCAGATGCGGTCGGCCGACATGGCGGGTGCTCGGCGGTCGTTGCTGGCGGCCGCCGAGATCGCGCGTCGCGCGGGGGACGCGCGAACCATCGCCGAGGCCGTGCTCACCCTGGAAGGCGTCGGCGACTTCATCTGGTGGGAGGCGACGGGACGGGCGCTCTACCAGGAGGCACTCACCGCCATCCCCGAACAGGACAGCCCACTGCGGGCGCGGCTGCTCGCCCAGTTCGCCGTGAACGACGCCGGCGGCTCCTTCGCGGCGACCGAGCGGATGTCGGTCGCCGCGCTGGCGATGGCCGAGCGCGTCGGCGACCGGCGCGCCGTCCTCGACGCGTTGCGGGCCCGCCAGATCGCGCTCAGCGGCCCGGGCGGCACGGAGCAGCGGCTCGCCCTCGGTGATCGGATGCTCGCCATCGGGGTGGCCGACCGCGACGACGAGGCGGTGCTGTGGGGACGGCTGTGGCGCTTCGACGCGTTCGCGCAGCTCGGAGAGATCGACCGGGCCGAGGCGGAGGTCGACCTCGTCGCGGCGGCGGCCGAACGGACGGGCTCGTCGCTCGCCCGCTGGCACCTGCTGCGCTGCCAGGCGGCGATCGCGCTGGCCCGCGGCCGCTTCGACGACGCCCAGGCCCTCGGCGAGCAGTCGTTCGGGCTCGCCCGGCGGGCCGGCCACGACAGCGCGGTCCTGCCGACCCTCGGCTTCCTGCTGGTCGTGCGCGCCCAGACCGGCCAGGCCGACCGTCAACTGGACGAGCTGCTCGGCTGGAGCCCGGCGGCGATGCCGGGGCTCAGACCGATCCGCGCGTTGCTGTTGCTCATGCAGGGCGAGCGCAAGCAGGCCCGCCAGATCTATCGGACGATGGCGCCTCCCACGTCACTGCCCGGCTTCATGCTGCTGCCGGCGCTGGCCGGCACGGCCGAGCTCGCCGCCGAGTTCGACGACCGGGAGACGGCGGGCGAGATGTACCGCCTGCTGTCCCCGTTCGCCGACCGGTTCGTCTGCGGCGGCGCGGGCATCGTCGCCGTCCTCGGCTCAGCGCGGCTGCCCCTCGGCCTGGCCGCGGCGTGCCTCGGCCGGCTGGACGACGCCGTGCGCCACCTCCGCGCCGCGGTGGAGATCCACGAGCGTGCGGGCGTGCCACCGCAGGTCGCCACGGCCCGCTACCAGCTCGCGCGTGTGCTGGGCCGGCGGCGCCGCCCGGGTGACCGGGACGAGGGCGCAGCGCTGGCCCGGTCCGCCGAGGCCCTCGCCGCCAGGCTGGGCATGCGACCGCTGCGGCGCTGGTGCCAGGAGCTGGTGGAATCCCTTGCCCAGGGCGGGTCCGGGCGCGGGAAGGGACTCGCCGCCGGGAGCCCGCTGACCCCGCGGGAACGCGAGATCGCGGTCCTCGTCTCGCAGGGGCTGACCAGCCGGCAGATCGCGGCCGCCACGCACATCAGCGAACGGACCGCGGAGAACCACGTCCAGCACATCCTCGGCAAGCTCGGGTTCACCAGCCGTTCCCAGATCGCCGCCTGGGTGGCGGGACAGGGCCACCCGCGCCCTCCAGTGGCCTGAACACGCCGACGCCCACATGCGCGCGTCCCCGACGACCACATCCGCCCGCGGACGTCGGCGCCGACGTCCGCGGCGACGGCGGCGGTCACGACGGAGGTCGTACGGAAGGGCGGCGGGGCAGCTCGCCGGATCTGAGTACCCGGGATGAGTACTTTCCGCGACGCGGCCGGTCAGGGCTCGACCGCATGCTGCGGCGCATGACCTCAGCCACCCCTGCCGTCACGGCGGCGCGAGCGCGCCCTCGACGGGTCGTCCTGCGGGCCGCCCGGCTGTTCGACGGCGTCAGCCTGACGCTGGTCGCGAACCCGACCGTCGTCCTCGACGGCTCCACCATCGTCGCCGTCGACACGAACGCACCGATCGGTGCGGCCCTACCGGGTGGGCTCGAAGACGAGGAGGCCGCCCGGGCCGACGGCGTGACGGTCATCGACCTCGGTAACGCGACGCTGCTGCCCGGCCTGGTCGACCCCCACGTCCATCTCGCGTTCGACGCGAGTGACGACCCCGTCGGCAACCTGGCCCGCCGCGACGACGACGCCGCGATGGCCGCGATGGCGGCCGCCGCCCGGCACGCCGCGCGCGGCGGCGTGACCACCGTGCGCGACCTCGGCGACCGCGGTTACCTCAGCCTCACGCTGCGGACGGCCGCCACGGCCGGCCGGGCTGGCCCGGCCGGCCCGGCGCCAGGGGCCGGATCCGGCGCCGGACCCGAGTCTGGATCCGGCGCCACACTCCCGACGATCGTCGCGGCGGGGCCGCCCCTCACCACGCCGGACGGGCACTGCCACTACCTCGGTGGCGCGGTGCGGGGCGTCGAGGCCGTCAGGGCGGCCGTGCGGGCGCGCGCCGAGCGCGGGGTCGACCTCGTCAAGATCATGGCGAGCGGCGGGAACCTCACGCCGGGCACGCGCCCGGACCTGCCCCAGTTCGGGCCCGACGAGCTGCGCGCCGCCGTCGAGGAGGCCCACCGGCACAGCCTGCCAGTCACCGCCCATGCCCATGGCACGGCGGCGATCGCGGCCGCGGTCGCCGCCGGCGTCGACGGGCTCGAACACGTCTCCTTCATGACCCGCGACGGCGTCGACCCGGCCCCGGAGCGGCTGGTGGCGACGATCGCCGACCGCCGGATCGTCCTCGGCCTCACGCTCGGCACCGCCCCGGTTCCCGGCGCCGCCGTACCCGCCCAGATCGCCGCCCGCCTGCCGGCGCTCGTCGCGAATGGCCGCCGCCTGTTCGAGTCCGGGGCGCCGGTCGTGCTGGGGACGGACGCCGGCATCGGCCGCGTCAAGCCGCCCGACGTGCTGCGCTGGGCCGTGGGCCAGTTCACCCGGATCGGCCCGACGCCGGCCGAGGCGCTGCGCGCCGCGACGTCCGAGGCCGCGGCCGTCTGCGGCCTCGCCCACCGCAAGGGCCGGCTCGCCCCCGGCTACGACGCCGACATCCTCGCCGTCGACGGCGACCCGCTCACCGATCCCGACGCGCTGCACCGCATCCGCGCGGTCTTCGTCCGCGGCCACCGCCTGGCCGACGTCGCCGGCGAGCCGGCCAACGCCGCGGCGGCGCACGCCGGCCCCTGAACCGCCCCCCGCTCACCCGCCCAAGATGATCGCCAGCGCCGGTCAGGGCGCGGTGAGGGCTTCGGTGGGCTGGAGGTGAGAGGCGCGGGTCGCGGGGTACAGCCCGGCGACGGCGCCGATGGCGAGGGTAGCTCCAAGGGCCAGAAGCATCGTCCAGGGCGGGACGACGGTGGGCCAGCCCTGCAGCGTGGCGTAGCCGGTGGTGACGCCGACGCCGAGGACGAGTCCCGCGATCCCCCCGAGTGTGGACAGCAGCAGCGCCTCGGTCAGGAACTGGTTGCGGATGTCGCCGCGGGTGGCCCCGAGCGCGCGGCGAAGCCCCACCTCGCCGCGCCGTTCGAGAACGGAGATGACCATCGTGTTCGCGACGCCGATGCCGCCGACGAGGAGCGCGACCGACCCGAGGCCGAGCAGGAGCGCGCCCAGGGTGGAGTCGGCGGCGTGCTGCGCGGCGAGTGCGTCGGAGGGGCGTGAGACGTCGACCTCGTTGGGGGCCGACGGGTTGGCGGTGCGTGCGAGCAGCATCTGGGTGTCCTCGACGTGGTCGGGGTTCGCGCGGGTGTAGACGGTCGTCGGGAAGGTGTCGAAGCCGAGCAGGTCGGCGGCGGCGGGCCAGCCGACGAGGGCGGCGCGGTCGAGCTCGGGCGCGAGGCCGACGGGGGCGAGGATGCCGACGACGGTGAACCACTGCCCACCGAGGTAGACCTGCTGCGCCGGTCCGGTCGAGTCGACGCCCAGATGGGCGGCCGCCGCCGATCCGAGCACCACGGCGGGATAGTTCTGGGTTGCCTCGTTGAGGTAGGTACCGGTGCGGATGTCGGCGCCGACGGTGCCGGGGAGGTCGAGTCTGGTCGCCAGCACGGCGATGCTGCCGGATTCCGCGGCCGGGATGTGGTCGTTGCGGTAGACCCTCGCGTCCGGGACCAGTCCGATGGCGCTGACCGACTTGACGTCGCCGATGGCGTCGATCATCGTGACGGCCTCGGCCGGCAGGTGTGCCTGCTCGCCGAAGAGATTCTGGCCGGGGCCGACGGTGAGCAGATTGGTGCCGAGCGCGGCGATCTGGCGGTGGAAGTCCTCCCGGCTGGAGGAGGAGACGCCCATGACCGAGATCATGGCCGCGATGCCGATCGCGATGCCGAGGGCGGACAGCGCCACGCGGGTCGGTCGCGAGCGCAGGCCGGCGGCGGCGACCCGGACGAGGTCACGTGCCGTGAGATGGGTCGGGCCGGGCGCGAGGCCGGCGTCGGTCGCGGATCCGGTCGCGCGCCTCGGTGCGGAGCCGGTCCGCGGCGAGGCGCCCTCTGACGGCAAGGCGCCCGTCGTCGGCAAGGCGCTGGCTGTCGGTGACGGGTCGGTCGCGGGTCGGGCGGCGGTCATGCGGGAGCTCCCTGAGACGTCCGAACGTCGGCGCTGTCGCCGACCTTGCGGCCGTCTCGCATCTCGATGCGTCTCGGCAGGGCGGCGGCGATGTCACGGTCATGCGTAATGATCACGACGGTGGTACCGGTGGAGCGGAGTTGCCGTAGCAGGGCCATCACCTCGGCCCCGGCCGAGGAGTCGAGGTTGCCGGTGGGTTCGTCGGCCAGCAGCAGCGAGGGCTCGCCGACGACGGCGCGAGCGATCGCGACGCGCTGGCGTTCGCCGCCGGACAGCTCGTGCGGCCGGTGGTGGACTCGGTGATCGAGGCCGACTCGGGCAAGGGCGGCGCGGGCGCGTTCGAGCCGTTCCTGGCGGCGAACGCCGGCGTACAGCAGCCCGTCGGCCACGTTCTCCAACGCCGCTACGCCGGGGGCCAGATGGAACTGCTGGAAGATGAACCCGATGCGGTATGCGCGCAGCGCCGACCGTTGGTTGTCGCTCAGCGCGTGGACCGGATGGCCCTCGACGGTCACCGTTCCCGTGGTCGGCCCGTCGAGGGTGCCGAGCAGGTTGAGCATCGTCGACTTGCCCGACCCGGACGGCCCGACGATGCCGACGAGCTCGCCGCGGTCGATCCGCAGGCTGACGTCCACCAGGGCGCTGACCGTGCCAAAGCACCTGGATGCCCGGTCGAGGACGACGATGGCGGTCGCGGCGGCGCTCACTGGGCGACTCGCACGGTGGCGCCCTCGGCGATGTCCGCACCGCTGATCTCGACCTTGCCGTTCGCGAACATGCCGGTGGTGACGGGTACGAACGTCGACCGCCCGTCCCGGACCGTCTGGACCGCGTATCCGCCGTCCGGGTTCGCCATCAGCGCGGTGATCGGAACCGTCAGCACGTTCATCCGCTGACCCGTGACGATCGTCAGCGTGACCGGCGACGAGTCGAACCCGCCGGCGAGCGCGGAGGGATCGTCGAAGGAGACGATCACGGTGACGAAGGTCTTCTTCTGCTCCTCGATGGTCTGGGCGACGGTGCCGACGCTGCTGACCGTGCCGGCGAGACGTTGACCGGTGGGAAGGGTTACGGTCGCCGGGTCGCCGGTGTGGACGAGATGCTGCAGGGACACGTCCAGTGGGATCGACGCGACCTGCCTGGTGCCGCTGTACGTGATGACCTGCTGGTTGGGTTGCAGGCCCAGATGGCTCCCGACCGGGATGGCCTGCAGCGCGACCCGGATGTCACCTTCGTGGACGAAGATCTCGTCGGGCGGGACGGTCCCCGTGACGGGTAGGCCGCTCTTCGCCTGCCACGCCCGCACGGCCGACCCGGTGGCGGCGTCAAAGGTGTCGTCAACGGTGAGGCCGGTGTAGCCGAGGTCGTCGAGGCTGGCTTCGAGTTCCTTCACGTCGGGCCCGACCGTGCCGGCGGCGAGTGTCCGAAACGGCGTCGCGGTGCCGTGCAGGAGAATGACCGGCCTGCCGTCGACCGCGTAGACGGGCTGGCCGATCTTGACCGTCGCCCCCGGCGCGGCGATCCAGGTGACGACGCCGGACTGCTGCTGGGCGACGAGGCCGACCGGCTCTCCGTAGGAGATGAGGCCGCCGACCTGCTGTGTCTGGGTGAGGGTGCCCCGTTCGACCTTCGCGGTCGCCACGGCGACCGGACCGGCCGGAGGCGTCGCCGGGCCGCCGCCGAATCCCACCGCGGCGACGATGAGCAACGCGACGATTCCCGCCCCCACGGCGATGAGGAGGTGCCGGCCGGACAGGTGCCGTGACGCGGTCACCAGCCGGGCGACCAGCGCCCGCGCTCCGGTCCTGCCCGGCACCCGCCGGCCACCCGCCGCCTGCTCGGCCACCGTCTGCTCGGCTGCTGTCCGCTCGGCCACCGCCGGCGGGGCTGCCATCGGCGGGGCGGTCGTGGGCGGCTCTCCCGCCCGGGTCTCGTTCGTCCCGGTCCCGGCCATGGTCACGCACCGGCCTTGTCGAGGATGCCCTGGCAGTGCTGGGACGCCTGCTGGAACGCCGGGTCGTCACGGTCCACGGTGGAACCGGCGAACAGGCCGCCGGACGAGCCGGGCTGCGGGTCGGGGAAGTCTGGCAGGCCGTTGTCGCGCATGCACTGCGCGAAGGCCACATAGACGTCGAGATCCGCCGCGCCCGGCTCCCCCCGGCCCGCGGGAAGAAGATCCTGGCAGGCGGACGACGCCTGCTTGACGGCCGGGTCGGCCGGGTCGACACCCTCCCCGAGCTGCGGAACCCCGGTGGACGGGTCCGGGTCAGCCATGTCGACACCGTGGTCGCGCATACACTCGGCGTAGGTCTGCGCTGCCGGCGTCGCCGAGCCGCCACCATCAGGTGCCGCACTCGCGCCGTCCCCGGAGCCGCACCCGGCCAGCACCACGGCGGCCAGGCTCAGCCCGGCGGTCGTGGCCGCCCATCGTCGTGTAGTTCGCATCGTCCGCTTCCTCCATCAGCCGGTCGGGCGGTGCCCGAGTACATGGCCAGTGGACGGCGCCGCGGATAACCAGCCCGTAACGACCGGCGGCACGGGTTATCCCCTGGTTATGCCGGCGGCGCCACGCTGAACAGGGCTGAACAGGTCAGCGCCGGCCAGGAGAGGGGTAGGCAGCGCCGTGGTTCGGGTGATGATCGTGGAAGACGAGCCGCAGCTCGCCGACGCGCTGCGCGAGGCGTTGAGGCGGGAGTCGTTCGCGGTCGACGTGGCCTACGACGGCGGCGAGGCCCTGGAGAAGTGCGCCACCCACGACTACGACGTCGTGGTCCTGGACCGCGACCTGCCGGTCGTGCACGGCGACGACGTGTGCCGCGCGATCGTGGCCGCCCGGCGCCCGACACGGGTTCTGATGCTCACTGCCGCCTCGGCGATCCGCGCCCGGGTCGAAGGGCTCGCGATCGGCGCGGACGACTACCTCGTCAAGCCCTTCGCGCTGGCCGAGCTGTCCGCCCGGGTGCACGCCCTCGCCCGCCGCACCCTGCCGGCCGCCGCACCGGTTCTCGAACGCTCCGGCCTGCGCGTGGACCAGACCAGCCGGGCCGTCACCCGCGACGGCCAGCCCATCACCCTCACGAACAAGGAGTACGCGCTCCTTGTCGAACTCCTCCGCGCCGACGGCGGCGTCCTGTCCGCCGAACATCTGCTGGAAAAGGTCTGGGACGAGAACATCGACCCGTTCACCAACACCGTCCGCGTGACGGTGATGAAGCTGCGGCGCAAACTCGGCGCACCCCAGCTGATCGAGACGCTCCCGGCGGCGGGATACCGCATCCCGTGAACCGCCTGAGCCTGCGCGCCCGCCTCACCGTGCTCTACGGAGTGCTGTCCCTTCTGACCGGGGCGGTCATCCTGACGGTCCTCTACCTGGTCGTCCAGGCCCGCCTCGACGCCGAGCTCGCCGGAGACTCCGACTCCCGTATAGCCGCCCTTCGGCAGAAGGCCGGTCAGACAGGAGACGCGACGATCACCACGCCCGACGGGCGCCGGATCAGCCTCGAGGAGCTCGTCGGGCAGATCAGGGACAACGAGGAGAAGATCAGGAACGCTGCGCTGGACACACTGCTCGTGCCGGGCAGCGGCATCGTCCTCGTCATCAGCCTGGCCACCGCGGGCACCGGCTGGATCGTCGCGGGACGCGGTCTACGGCCACTCCATGCCATCACCACCACCGCCGAACAGATCGCCCGGTCGACCGGCCCCCACCGCGATCTGGGCCGGCGCATCGCGCTGACCGGACACAGCGACGACGTCAAACGGCTCGCCGACGCCTTCGACGCCATGCTCGAAACCCTCGACCGGGCCTTCGACGGCCAGCGCCGCTTCGTCGCGAGCGCCTCGCATGAGCTTCGCACCCCGCTCGCGCTGGAACGAGCCGTGATCGAGCTCGAGGCCACCAGGCCAGACGCTCACCCCGACACCATTCACCTCGCTGACCGCCTGCTGGCCGTCAACGCCAGGAACGCCGAGCTCGTCGACCGGCTCCTGACTCTCGCCGACGGCGCCAACGAACTCACCGAGCCCGTACCCGTCGACCTCGCCGACCTCGCGGCCGACATCCTGGCCAACACCGGCACGGACAGCCCGAGCAGCCCCCGGATCGACGCCAATCTAACGGCGGCCCCGGTACTCGGAGACCCCATCCTGCTCCACCAGCTCGTCCGCAACCTCGTCGAGAACGCCATCGACCACAACGTGCCGGACGGCTGGGTCACCATCACCACTGGCACCACTGGCACCACCGGCACCACCGGTATCACCGGTATCACCGGCGCCTGGGCTCACCTCACCATTGCCAACAGCGGCCCGCGGCTCCTCCCCCACGACATCGACGGGCTGTTCGAACCCTTCCGGCGCGGCCGGCCCAACCAGACACGCGGCACCGGCAGCCGCGGGTTCGGCCTCGGCCTCGCGATCGTCAAGGCCATTTCCGACAGCCACCACGCGCGCATCGCCGCCCTTCCCGGCAAAGACGGCGGACTAGACCTGCGGATCACATTCCCAACCGAATTTGACGCCTGAGCGCGTTTCCATGAGCTGCCGAAGACGGGTCCGGCAGGCTGGGCGGCCAGGTGCCGGCGTGCGGCAGTGGGCCGGGGACCCCCCAGACCCACATGCCCTCACCCATGTCCTCGCCACCGGCGGCGCCGACGTCGGGCGTGACCAGACCGGCCACCCCCGGGGACTGATGTCGATGCCTCGGCCCTCTGGGAGATGGGCGGTCCGTTGTCTGGGGAGCAAGGCGTTCGTTGTCATGGGTGGTGGTGCCTGGTCAGTAGCGGGCGGCGCTGGCGGCGAGAAGCGGTGAGAGCGGTGTCGGTACGCCGTCGACGGTCGTGCCGCCGTTGCGGGCCAGCCGGGAGAGGGCCGCGTTGTTGTCGGCTGGGAAGTTCAGCCGTGGCCGGGAGACCTCGTCGAGCCGGGCGCGGTGCTGGTCGCCCATGGTGAGGTCGAGCGCGGCGAGGTTGGTCTCCAGCTGGTCGACGCGGCGGGCGCCGATGAGGGTCGAGGTGATGCCGGGGCGGCCTTGCGCCCATGACAGCGCGACGGCAGCGGGAGAGACGCGGAGCTCGGCGGCGATCTCGTTGACCGTGTCGATCACCGCGTAGTCCTCGGCACGCGGGGCGCCCACCATCGCCGCGCGTGTCGTGTCGACGCCGGACGCGTCGGCTCCGGTGGTGGCGCTGGAGTACTTCCCGGACAGGAAGCCGCTGCGCAGCGGGCTCCATGGCAGTACGCCCATCCCGAGCGCCTGGGCCATGGGGATCAGCTCTCCTTCGGAGGTCCGCTCCAGCAGCGAGTACTCCAGTTGCAGCGCCACGACCGGCGCCCAGCCGCGGAACCGGGCGACGGTCGCCGCCTCGGCGGTCGCCCACGCGGGCACGTCGGAGAAGCCGACGTAGCGGATCTTCCCCGCGGTCACCAGGTCGTCGAGCGTCCGCAGGGTCTCCTCGACCGGGGTGACCGGGTCGAAGTTGTGCAGCCAGTACAGGTCGACGTAGTCGGTGCGCAGACGGCGCAGCGAGTCCTCGAGCTGGCGCACTGTCGCCTTGCGGCCCGGGCCGCCACCGTTGGGGTCGCCGGAGTGGAGGTTCCAGAAGAATTTGGTACCTAGCACGATCCGGTCACGCAGGCCCGGGCTGGCCGAGAGGTACTCCCCGATGATCGCTTCCGAGTGGCCGTTGGTGTAGATGTTCGCGGTGTCGATCGAGTTGCCGCCGGCCCCGAGGTAGGCGGCGAGGATGTCCTTGGACTCCGCCGGGCCGGAGCCCCAGCCGTGGTCGTTTCCGAAGGTCATGGTGCCCAGCGTGAACGGGCTGACGCGCAGGCCGGACCGACCGAGCGTGACATAGGACGTCAGGGACATGGTGCTCCTGAAGAGAGGGTTCGTGGTGATGGATTCAGTCCACCGCCGGGGCGGGCCGGCTCCTAGGACGATCGGTGCGAAGGTCTGCACGATCCGCTCGCGCCGGCGGTCCGATCCGCCCGCGGACGGCGCCGTCGACGTGGTGTAGTGGGGGACGTGGAGGACCGCCTGCCCGAGCTTCGCGAGCGAATCGCCGCGCTGGCGGTGGGTTCGGCCGCGCCGCGCTGGTATGACGACGACCTGAGCGTCTTCGCCACCGCGGCGGCCACGGCGCCGATGGGGACCGTGGGGCGCCCTTCGGTGGCGCTGGTCGCGCAGGGCGTGAAGCGCTCGGCACTGGGCGAGGAGGTCTTCGAGTACCGCGCGGGCCAGTTCCTGGTGGTCACTCTGGATCTCCCGCTGACCTCGCACATCGCGGCGGCCTCACCGGCCGAGCCGTTCCTCGCGTTCAGCATGCCGCTGGAGGCGGGCATGATCGCCCAGCTGCTGCTGGAGACCGAGGCCGCGCCGGGCGCGCGTTACGACGGACCGCCGCTCGCGGTCAGCACCGCCAGTGAGGACCTGCTGGACGCGGTCGTGCGCCTGCTGCGGCTGGTGGGCTCTCCCGCTGACCGCCCGGTTCTGGCCCGCGCGGTACGCCGTGAGATCCACTGGCGGCTTCTCTCGGGGCCCCAGGGCGGCCTGGTCCGCCAGATCGGGCTCGCGGAGAGCCGCATCGCGCTGGTCGCCCGCGCGATCGCCTGGATCAGGGATCATTACGACGAGACGCTGCACGTCCCGGACCTCGCCGCCGGCGTCGGGCTCAGCGTCTCGACGCTCAACCGCCATTTCCGCGCAGCCACGTCGATGAGCCCGCTGCAATATCAGAAGCAGCTCCGCCTGCAGCGTGCCCGGCTCAGGCTGCTGGCCAGCCCTGGCACCATCGCCGCCGTCGGCCACGAGGTCGGCTACGACAGCGCTTCCCAGTTCAGCCGCGAATACCGTCGCCTGTTCGGGCTCCCGCCCGCCCTCGACGCCCAACGCCTCCAAGGCATGGCGGTCGTTCCCGACTGACAGTCAGCGTTTCCAGCGCTTCCTCGTTTCCACACCTGCCGCGCACTGCGCATTCGTGCACGTCATGCCCAAGAATGCCGAGTTGCCAGCTTGCTGGGCCGGATGTCGGCGAGGGCTGGGACCATGGGCCGCATGTTGACGGTCAGCCTGAACGACGCGGCGGTGGAGTTGCTGGGTCTGGTCGGGGCATGCTCATCGTGGACATCGAGCCGGACAGCACCGAGACCAGCCGGTGAAACTGAAGCTCTCGTACCCCAGCTCCTCGGCCAGCACCGCGGCCTTGACGATGACCTCCGCCGGGTCTCCACGGGCGTGAGCCCCACAGCGCGCCGCACCGTCATGACGCCGCTTCCGCGCCCACGGTCATCCTCGGGACCGGGCGCTGCACGGTGAGCCACACCGTCCTGGCCACCGCGAGCACCTCGCCACCCTGCACCAGCAGGGCCGAGCCGGCGATCAGCTTGCGGCCCTCACGTCTGATCGACCAGGCGACCACCTGGTACTCGTGTCCGACCGCCGGCAGTGAGGCCACGTTGACGGTCATCTGGCCGAGCAGGATGGCGGCATCCTCGCTGATGTCATGGGCTTCGATGGCGGCGATCCCACTGGGACAGTCCAGTGCCGCCCAGGCGATCTCCGGGCGCACGCTCGGGCCGCCGGCCGCCAACGAGGCATCCGGTGTCCATGGCGCCGCCCACAGGGGCCGGCCGCGTACGAGCCCAGGGAAGATACGCAGGCCGTCGCCTCGCCCACGGCGAGTGCCGCAGACGAAGCAGGTCGGAAACTCCGGACGTTGGAAGTATCGCGAGTGGCCCTCTGCCGCACGTGCTTCGGCCATCGAGACGGTGTCGGGTACGCGCAGCGCCGGGCGGTCCTGGGCGGGCGCGGCCTCGGCTATGAACGTGCCAGCGTGACGGATGCGTACCGAACCCTCGGCGCCGGCCTCGACGGTCATGGGTGTGGCCAGCGGCGGCGGTCGGCGCAGGGTGACCGTAGCCGGGCCGTCGAGGTACCCGGCGAGGCGACCGCCCACGTAGCCACCGTTGGCGCTGTCGGGCGGCCCGCAGAAGCGGGACGGGACGGTCAGGGTACGCAGCACCGCGCGCGGCGGCTGTTCGCCCGCCGCGGGCAGGGGCGCAAGCCTCGAAGCGCGTGACATGGGGTGGACGCTAGGACTGCCGCACGGGGCCGGCCATCGGTCAAACTACCGGCACGCCGCCGGCTCGATCTCCCTGCTAGCACGGATAACGGGCGCGGGCATCGGGCAATTGACCGAGCCTTCACAAGCGTTGGCGCAGCCGCTGCTCGGTGACCCAGGCCGCGACCTGGACGAGGTGGACGGGTAGCTGGGGGTGCGGTGCGGAGTGTGCCCGGATGTCCTGGGCGAGCTCCGGGCTTGGCCAGGCGAGAGGGCGAGAGCCACGAGGTGCCCGTGGCCGTGTACCAGCTAATCGACGGACCTGAGGATCTTCTCGATCGAGGCCGTACGGCCCCGGAGCTCGGCGACGTCGGTGGCCACCCGCTGCTGGGCATCCATCGAGCTCTCGGCGAGCTGCTCGAACCGCTGGACGAGCTGCCGCAGGTCCTCCGTCTGCGCGGTCCGGAGCTTGGTCTTGCGGTAGTCGAAGGTGAACCACAGGATGGCGATGATCACGGCGGCGGCGGCGATCATGAACGCGGCGGCGGCAATCCCCGTGCCGGCGCCGAAGTCATCCTCGGCGAGATACATCAGGAGCTCTCCTTGGGTGCGTGACCCTTGTCCGGGTCATGGCTGGTCAGGCTGCGTGCCGCGACGGCCAGCGCGGACGCCGTCAGGCGCAGGTCGAAATCGGTGACCTCGTAGTACTTCATGGCTTTGCCGTCTTCCGAGAGCTCCAGGCTGCCGACGATCAGGCCGGCAGCCTCCAAACGCTGCAGGTGCATGTGCATGAGCGGCCTGCTCACGCCGATCACCCGAGCCAGGTGGCTCACATAGTCACGACCGGTGGCCAACGTGGCGACGATGCGCAGCCGCAACGGGTTGGCCAGGGCCGCCAGCATCTCGACCAGCTCGTCACCGGTCGGCCGGGCCTCCGTCATGTCCCTCCTTCACCTGTAAGAGGATTCTTACATATAAAACGATAGCGTGTCACATGCCGGACGCCACTGATCGTCCAGGGCGAGTCCCTGTTGGGGATCATTGCTGCCGCATCCGGCTCGCCTCGACCTGAGTCCGGCTGCCCTGTTGCGTCACCGTGGTCGCGGGAAGGCTGGAAGGGTGAGCCGTTTGTGACACGGCGTGAGGTTGGCAGATGGGGCTCCAGCGAACGGGACCGAGTCGGGATCCGCCGCTTGCGGCGGCGCGAGTGGAGCTGCTTCATGAGACGGCGCGGACCCGGGTCTCGCGGCTGGTGCCGCCATCCGGAAGTGTGATCCGGAAGGAACCGCTGGGTCCTGACGCGCCGCGACGGCTGCGGCATGAGGTCGAGATCCTCGAGCAGCTGTCCGGTGTCGAGGGGGTCGCGCAGTTGGCGGCCGGGGTGCCGCCGTCGGGTGGGTCGGTCCTGTTGGTCGATGTCGGCGGCACAGCTCTGTCCGAGCGGGCCATGCCACTCGCGGCGGCCGAGCTGGTCGATCTGGCCGGATCGCTCGCGCGCGCCGTGGCCGGGGTGCATCACCGGGGTTTGGTGCATCAGGACATCAATCCCGCGAACATCGTGGTGAGCGGCGACCGGGGCACGCCCTGCCTCATCGACTTCGCGCTGGCTACGACCTTCGCGGCAGTCCAGCCGGAGTTCGTCCACCACAGCGAGATCGTCGGGACGTTGCCGTACCTGGCGCCGGAGCAGACCGGCCGAACCGGTCGCCAGGTCGACCAGCGGGCCGACCTGTACGCCGTTGGGGCAACCCTGTACGAGCTGGCGACCGGTTCGCCGCCGTTCGGCACGGGCGAACCGCTGCGGATCATCCATGACCATCTCGCGCGCGCACCGGCACCGCCGTCGGCCGTGAACCCGGCGGTGCCGGCCGGCCTGTCGGCGATCATCATGCATCTGTTGGAGAAGGAGCCAGACGATCGCTATCAGAGCGCCGACGGGCTGGTGCATGATCTCGCACTGCTGGGCCGCGGCGTGGCGGTACATCCCGGCGACCACGATCTTCCGGCGTGGCCGCTGACGCCGTCCCGGCTGGCCGGGCGTGGGGAGGAGATCGGCGAACTGGGCGTGGCCTTCGTCGAGGCGATGGCGGGCCGCTGCCGTGGGCTCCTGGTCGGTGGCGCACCGGGGGTGGGCAAGACGTCCCTGGTCAACGAGCTGCGGCCCGTCGTGGCCGGTGGCGATGGCTGGTTCGTGGCCGGCAAGTTCGACCAGTATCGCCGGGACCAGGAGTACGACGCGGTTCGGCAGGCGTTCCGGGCACTGGGCCGGTTGTTGCTGGCCGAGCCGGAGGACTATGTCGTCGAGCTACGGGAGCGGATGCTTCGGGCGTTGGGAGCCAACGCCGGACTGATCAGCGCCGTTGTGCCGGAGATGGCGGCGCTGCTCAAGGTCCCCCCAGCGCAGGGCGATCCGATGACCGCGCAGGTACGAGCTCAACGCGCCGGATTCGAGATGCTGCGCGCCATCGCTTCCCGGAAACGGCCGGTGGTGTTCTTCGTCGACGACCTGCAGTGGGCCGGGCGAACGCCACTGGGCTTCGTCGACCTGCTCCTCGGCGGCGAGGAGCAGGTCGAGGGGCTGCTGATGGTCGGCGCGTACCGGGAGAGCGAGGTGGATACCGCTCATCCGCTGGCCCCGATGCTCGCCCGGTGGCGCCGGCAGCCGGTCGGTCCGTACCACCTGCGGTTGGGCAACCTGACGCCGGAAGGTCAGGCGGGGATGGTGGCCGACCTGCTGCGCCTGGCCCCGCGGCCCGCCGCCGAGCTGGCGCGGCTGATCGCGCCAGCCACCGGAGGCAATCCGAACGACACGGTGGAGCTGCTCAACTCGCTTCGCCACGAGGGCGTACTGGTCTGTGATGATCGTGGCTGGCGATGGGATCAGTCCACGCTGCGCGGCCGGCTGGAGCACGTGGACGTGACCGAACTGCTGGCCGCGCACGTGGCCGCGTTGCCGCCGAACACCAGGGATGTGCTGGCGGTGATGGCCTGCCTGGCCGGCCGGGTGGACCTGGACCTCCTCGAGGCCGCGGCCGGTCTGCCGGTGGACGAGGTCGAGCGGCGGCTCGGTCCCGCGTTCACCAACGGCCTGCTGGTGCGGGAGTCCGACGGCCGGCCCGGCGTGCGGTTTCACCACGACCGGACGCGGGAGTCCGTCCTGCGCGGCCTCGGCGCACAGGCGCTACGCGCCGAGCGGTTGCGACTGGCCCGACGCCTGGCCGGCCGAGGTGAGTTGTTCGCCGTCGCGGCGGAGCAGTACCTGCCCGTGGCCGACGCCGTGCACGACCCCGCGGAGCGGCAGCGGATGACAAAGCTCTTCCGGCGCGCCGCCGACGAGGCGAAACTGCTGAGCAACGACCCACTGGTGGAGCGGTTCCTGACCGCGGCGGCGACGTTCATCGACCCGACCGACACCGACCAGTTGATCGCGGTCCACACCGGCCGGCACGCCGCCCTGTATGGCCTCGGAAGGTTGGACGACGCCGACGAGGTCTACCAGACCATCACCCGGCTGTGCATCCACCCGGCGCAGCGCACGGACGCCACCGTGGTGCAGGTCAGGAGCATCACCAACCGGGGCCGGACCGGCGAGGCGATGCGGCTCGGCCTCGACCAGCTGCGCCAGCTCGGCCTCGCCGTCCCGGACCGCGACCATCTCGACGCCGAGATCGACCGCGGACTTGACGCGGTCTATCAATGGATAGACCAGACCAGCGAATCCGACGATCTGCGCCGGCCGAGAGTCACCGATCGCTCGCGGCTCGACGCCTTCAGGGTCGTCGACTCCGTCATGCCCGCGGCGCACTTCTGCGACCAGGCGATGATGGCCTGGCTGACCGTGCAGGCGCTGCGGATGTGGGCACGGCACGGCCCGGATCCCGCCCTGCTCGGCCCGGCCGGCCATGCCATGTTCGTGACTAGCGCCCGCAGGCAGGACTACCGCACCGGGTATCGCATCCTGCGGCGGATCCTCGCGGTCGGTCGGGAACGCGGCTTCGAGCCGGACATGTCGCGGGCGCGGTTCCTGTACGTGCTCAGTACCGGTCACTGGTTCGACCCGCTCGAGGACAACGTGTCCGAGGCGCGCCACGCGCTGGAAGAACTTGTCCAGAATGGCAATCTGCAGAGCGCGTGCTGGGCCCATATCGTACTGGTAATCGACCTGCTGGACTGCGCGCCGTCGCTGGACGCCCTGGTCGCTCAGGTCGACGCCGCGCTGGCGTTCGCCACACGCACCGGCAATGGCCACGCCGAGGAGTCATTGCGGACCTGGAGCCAGCTGGCCCTGGTACTGCGCGGCGAGGCCATCGACTCGGCGGCCGACGAGGCGGCAAAGCTGAGCAGGCTGGCCGCCAACCCGATCGCCACCGCCTACCTGCATCTCAACCGGGCCTTCGCCGCGGCCATCCTCGATCGCCCGGCTGAGCTTGCCCAGTGCACGGAAGCCGTCATGCCATTGCTGCCTTTCCTCGGGCCGACCTATGTGGTGGCGAGGGCGCACCTGCTGCGGGCCATGGCACTGGCCTGGCATGCCCGCACAACTACAGAGATGGGCCGGCGCGAGGCGATATTGGCCGAGCTGGACGAGTCGGTCGAGTGGCTGGCCGGGCGTGCGGCCGACGCGCCGGTCAACTTCCTGCACCTGCTGCGCCTGGCGGAGGCGGAGCGGGCCTGGGCCGCTGGCGACTTCCGCGCGGCGGCGTACGCGTTCGACGTGGCACAGTGCGAGGCCCCGGTACGGGCGCGCCCGTGGCATCGGGCGCTGATCCTGGAACGCGCCGCCCGGTTCCACCTCGCCCACGGCATGGCGGCAGGCGGGAGTGCCTTGCTCGACGCCGCCCGTCGCCAGTACCTGGACTGGGGCGCGACCGCGAAGGTCAGCCAGCTCGACTGGGCCCACCCGACGCTACGCGCCGAGCCCGCTGGCGCCCAGCCGGCCACGCGACCACCGGCGCGGCCCGCCGCGCGCCGCGCCACCATCACCACCGGCACCATCGACCTGCTCGGCGTCGTCGCCGCCTCCCAGGCACTCAGCTCCGAGACCAGCGTCGAGGGGCTACGAGCCAGAGTCGTGAACATCCTGTCGACGATGACCGGCGCCACCGGCGTCCACCTGCTGCTGCGCGATCAGGAGCTGCGGGACTGGTCGGTGCCGGCTGGCGACGCCAGCACCGTCTCGCTGCGGGAGGCCGGCCGGCGGCGACTACTTCCACTCTCGGTCGTCTGGTACGCCGAACGCACCCACGAACCCGTCATCATCGCGGACGCCACCCGCGACGACCGGTTCCGCCGCGACGCCTACCTCACCGACCTGGACCGTTGCTCCCTGCTGGCAATTCCCATCATGATCCGCGGTGAGCTACGGGCGATGCTGCTGCTGGAGAACCGGATGATCCGCGGCGCCTTCACCACCGAACGCCTCGAAGGAATCATGCTCATCGCCGGACAACTGGCCGTCTCCCTCGACAACGCAACGGTCTACGCATCCCTTGAGCGAAAGGTCGCCGAACGCACCCGACAACTCGCGGCCGCCAACCAGCGCCTCGAACAGCTCACAATCACCGACCCACTGACCGGGCTCGCCAACCGTCGGCGCCTCGACGAGGTCCTCGACGCCGAATGGCCCCGAGCCACGCACCAGGCAGCACCCATCGGGCTCGCCATGATCGACATCGATCATTTCAAGGCCTACAACGACCACTACGGCCACACCGCCGGCGACCGCTGCCTCCAACACGTCGCCGCCTGCCTCGGCGACAACACCCGCGACACCGACCTGACCGCCCGCTACGGCGGCGAGGAATTCGCCATCGTGATGCCCGACACCGACCTTCGCGTCGCCACCCGAATCGCCCACCGGCTCCGCTCCGCCGTCGCCGAGCTCGCCGAACCACACCCGCCGGTCGCCGACCACATCGTCACCGTGAGCATCGGCGTCACCGCGATCACCCCCACCCCCGACGACGACCCGACAGCCTTCGTCGAACTCGCCGACACGGCGCTATACCGGGCAAAACACGGCGGACGCAACAGAGTGGAGGCGACACTCCCACGCCCCGCACCGCGATAGCGGAGCTCCTGCCCGTCCGCGGTCCCTCCCGATGGGCGGCTGTTCAGAACCGTCAGCGGCTGCTAGCGGACCGTCGGTGGCCGGTCGCGGGGCGCCGGCCCACCTGGCGGCGCCGCCATGGCCGACGCGCCCGCGCGCGCCGCGGCCTCCAGTTCCTCGATCCGGTCGAGCAGGTCGAGGACGAGGCCCATCGCGGCATAGTTCAGGCAGAGACTGGCGCGCAGTCGTTGGATCCGCGCGATCGTGGCCAGCGTCCTCGGCGGGAACCAGAGATCGCCGCGGTCGTCCCGGGTCGCCTCCAGCAGGCTCAGTGCCACGAACCGGCGGACCAGGTCGGGATGCAGCCCGCTACGGCTCGCGACGGTCTCCAGCGTGAGCCGTGACCCCACGGCCAGGGCGGGCCGCGGGCGAGCCGGTGCCAGCGGGTAGCGGCGCCCCTCGGCCGCGCCGTACGGCACCTGTGGCGCCCCCTGTGATCGGGTGCTCATCGTGCTCGGCCCTCCCTCGGGTCGAAGTCCGACACGGTCGCGAGCTCCTGGAACAGCGCCCCTTCCCGCTCGGTCAGCGTCGCCGGCACCGCGATGCTGACCTCCGCGTACAGGTCACCGGGCGCTCCGGCACGGTTCGGCATCCCTTCGCCGCGCAGCCGCAGCCGGCGGCCCGTCGACGAGCCGGCCGGAACGTGTACCTTCACCTCCCCGCCCGGCGTCGTGACCGGGGCTGTCGCGCCCAGAGCCGCCTCCCAGGGGGCGACCGGCAGGGTGACGGAGATGTCGCGGCCGCGCAGCCGATAGCGGGGGTGCGGCGCGAGGCGCACCCGCAGGTACAGGTCGCCGGCCGCGCCACCGGAGCTGCCGCGGCCGCCCTCGCCGGCCAGCCGGATGCGCTGCCCGTCCACCACCCCGGGCGGGATGGTCACCTGGTAGCTACGCGGGCCGTCCGGGCCGGCCAGTGCCACCCGCCGCCGGCCGCCCCGGTACGCCTCCTCGACCGTCACCGCCAGCTCGGCTTCCTGGTCCGCGCCGGGGATCGGCCCCGTGGCACCTCGCGCGCCGCGGCCAGCCCCGAAGAAGTCGCCGAACAGGTCCTCGAACCCGCCCGCTCCAAAGCCCCCCGGACCACCCGTGCCGCCTGGGCCGACCCGGACGCCGCGGACCCGGCCGCCGCCGCCGCGGGCCCAGCCCGTGTCCGCGCCGACTCCGGCGGCCACCCGCTCGTCGAAGTCCTCTGGGAGCCGCCGGAAGTCCTCGCCGAACCGGTCGTAACGCGCCCTCGTCTTCGGGTCGGACAGCACGTGGTACGCCTCGCCGACCTCCTTGAACCGTTCCTCGGCCGCCGGGTCCGCGTTGACGTCCGGGTGGTAGCGGCGGGCGAGCCGCCGGTAGGCCTGCTGGATCTCCTCGGCGCTGGCGCCCCGCCCGACGCCGAGAACCTCGTAGTAGTCACGGGCCACCGCGGGTCACTCCGCGGGACGGGCGGCGCCACGGCCGCCCGCCTGCCCCGGTTGCCCGCCGGCCGGTCGCGGTGGGCGCGCGCGGTCCCGGCCGCCGTCGGGCGCCGCGTCCTCGGCGGCGGTGGCCTTCGGCGGCTGCTGAGCGACAGCGACGGCGACGGGGCGTAGCTGCCGCTCGGCGTCGCCGTAGCCGGGGCGGACCACTGCCACCACCGTGCCCGGCGGCACGTCCGGCTGGTCGACGAGGGCCACCGCGCTGTGCCGGGCCGGGTCGAAGGGCATCCCGACCTCCTCGTGGCGGCGGTAGCCGAGCCGGTCCAGTACGCCGAGCGCCTCGTTGCGGATGGCCCGGACGCCGGCCACGACCGAGCGCGGGTCGGCGTCGGCATGGGTGAGCGCGAGATCCAGGTGGTCGACGACGGGCAGCCAGGCGGCGGCCGCGCCGTCCCTGGCGGCGTCCCGTTCCCGGTCGAGGTCGCGGCTGAACCGTTTGCGAAGGTTGTCGAGGTCGGCGGCGGCCTGCCGCCACCGCCGGGCCAGTTCCGCCGGCTCCGCGGCGGCGGGCTCCTCCTGGAACCGGCCCGGATCTTCTCCCCGCCCCTGCTCGGTGGTCATCATCGGATCAGCCCCGGTCGAAGTCGGCGTCGATGACGTCGTCGGCTCCGGGCGCCCCGCCAGCCGGCGGCGGCTGCGCGCCGCGCTGCCCCGGGCCGCCGGCCGGGCCGCCCGTCCCGGCGTCCCCCGTGGGACCGCCTGGGCCGGCCGCTCCGGATCTGGGGGCGGCGAGGCCGTGGTAGACCTGCTGGAGATCGGACGTCAGCGACCGGACCCGGTCGAGCGGCGCCTCCTCCTTGACCGCCTGGCGGGCCTCGGCGACCAGCAGGTCGGCGCGCGCCTTCTCGTGCGGCGGCGCGCCGTCGCCGAGCTCAGCCAGCAGGCGCTCCACCTGGTAGGCGACGGAGTCCAGCTCATTGCGCGCGTCGATGCCCGCGCGGGCCTCGTGGTCCTCGGCCCGGTGCCGCTCGGCTTCCGCGATCATGCGCTCGACCTCGTCCTTCGGGAGGTTCGAGGTCTCGCTGATCGTGATGCCCTGCTGCGCGTCGGTGTCCTTGTCGCGGGCGGTGACGTTCAGGATGCCGTTGGCGTCGATGTCGTAGGTGACCTCGATCTGCGGTTCGCCGCGCGGCGCGGGCCGGATGTTCTCCAGCCGGAACCGGCCGAGCGCCCGGTTGTCCGAGGCCCGGTCCCGCTCGCCCTGCAGCACCACGATGTCGACGGCCGGCTGGTCGTCCTGCGCGGTCGAGAACACCTCCGAGCGGCGGACCGGGATCGTCGTGTTGCGTTCGACGATCTTCGTCATCAGGCCGCCACGCGTCTCCACCCCGAGCGAGAGCGGGGTGACGTCGAGCAGCAGCACATCCGAGACCTCGCCCTTGAGCACCCCGGCCTGGATCGCCGCCCCGAGCGCGACCACCTCGTCGGGGTTGACGCTCATGTTCGGTTCCTTGCCGCCGGTGAGCCGGCGCACCAGGATCTGCACCGCGGGCATCCGGGTGGCGCCGCCGACCAGGATCACCTCGTCCAGGTCCTCGGCGGCGACCTTGGAGTCCTCCATCGCCTGCCGCACCGGGCCCAGCGTGCGCTCCACCAGGTCGGCGGTGATCTGCTCGAACGTGGACCGCATGACGGTGGTGGTCAGGTGCCGCGGCCCGGCGGCGTCGGCGGTGATGAACGGCAGGTTGACCTGCGTCTGGGTCACCGAGCTCAGTTCCACCTTCGCCTTCTCGGCGGCCTCGAACAGCCGTTGCAGCGCCTGCGGGTCCGCGCGCAGGTTGATGCCCTGCTCCTGGTGGAACCCGTCAGCGAGGTGGTCGACAAGCCGGCGGTCGAAGTCGTCGCCGCCGAGGTGGCTGTCCCCGGCCGTCGCGCGGACCTCCACGACCCCGTCGCCGACGTCGAGGACGCTGACGTCGAAGGTGCCGCCGCCCAGGTCGAAAACCAGGACGGTCTCGTGGCCGTGCTTGTCGAGCCCGTAGGC
Organism: Pseudofrankia coriaricola; assembly: GCF_001854805.1. Taxonomy (GTDB): domain Bacteria; phylum Actinomycetota; class Actinomycetes; order Frankiales; family Frankiaceae; genus Pseudofrankia. Next base: position 21,612 of record NZ_MBLO01000191.1, on the reverse strand, counting down.
GAGCGCGGCGGCGGTCGGCTCGTTGATGATCCGCAGCACCTCGAGCCCGGCGATCCGGCCCGCGTCCCTGGTCGCGGTGCGCTGCGCGTCGTTGAAGTAGGCGGGCACGGTGATGACCGCCTCGGTGACCTTCTCCCCGAGGTTCTTCGCGGCGTCCTCGGCGAGCTTGCGCAGCACGAGCGCGCTGATCTCCTCCGGCGAGTACGGCTTGTCCCGCACGTTGAACCGGACGGCGCCCCCGGGGCCGGGGACGACGTCGAAGGTCACGGCCTTGGCCTCTTCGCTGATCTCGTCGTAGTGCCGGCCGACGAACCGCTTGGCGGAGTAGATCGTGGCTTTCGGGTTGAGGATCGCCTGCCGTCGGGCCAGCTGGCCGACCAGCCGCTCGCCGCCCTCGGTGAACGCGACCACCGAGGGCGTGGTCCGCGAGCCCTCGGCATTCGGGATGACTCGTGGTTCGCCGCCCTCCCACGCGGCGATCACCGAGTTGGTCGTGCCCAGATCGATGCCAACTGCCTTCGCCATCAGCTGCTCCTCAGCGACTCCTCGAGATGCGACGGGAACGACCAGCAGCCGAAGTACCAGTAGGGTCTCGGCCTGCCTGCCAGGTCGTGAGGCGGGCGGCAATGACCCTCGGCGGCCGGCCGCACTGTCGACGAGCCATGCCACCCGCGAGGAGACGACCCCTGCGGCGGGCTCCCAGCGCCTCGCCACGACAGGCCCTGCCCGGTCGAGACGCAGGTAAGCGACCCGGTCCGGGAGAGCCGGTGGAGCTTCCATCCGACGACGAGATGGAAGGCGGTGAGCGCGAAGAGGCCGAGCGCGACGGCCAGCGAGCCTCGGTCTACCAACGTGACCGCGCTCGCCGCGTGCCCGGCGGTCCCGAGCAGCATGCTCACCTGGCCGATGCCCCCGCCGAAGTGGGCGTGGCTGCCATGGCCGGCCTGACCGGAGGCCGGACCGGAGGCGCGGCCGGCGCCGTGCCAGGCCCCGTGCTCGACCTGAACAACCGCGCCCAGATCGCGGTGCTGGTCCACGACGCCGGCCCGGCCGGCACAGACCGGGCCGACAGCTGGCGGAGGGATGCCGGCGTGCCCGCCGCGGCGGGTCTCAGCTCGAAGCGGTGCTCAGGACGCGCCGGCGAAGTCGACGTTCTTGGTCTCGACGGTGCCGGCCGTGCGGCCCGGGGCTGTCTGGTAGGTCCAGTACAGGTTGGTGTGGGCGATGACCGCCTCCGGCGGCGGGGCGCCCCACGCCGTGGTGTCCTCGGTGGTGTGGGCGTCGCTGACCAGCGTCGCGTCGTAGCCCCGGGCGAGCGCGCCGTGCAGCGTCGAGCGGATGCACTGGTCGGTCTGCGCACCGACCACGACGAGCCGCCCGACACGCAGCCCGGCCAGCACGCCCGCCAGGCCCGTGTCCTCGAAGGAGTCGCCGTAGCGCTTCTCGATGCGCCGCTCCTCGTCGCCCGGGAGCAGCTCGGGGACGATCCGCCAGCCGTCGCTCTCCGGCACGAGGTGCTCGTCGGTCTGCTGCACCCAGATGACCGGCACCTGGTCCCGCCGCGCCTTCTCGACCAGGTAGGCCACGTTCGCGATGACCGCGTCCCGTTGGTACGCGCTGTTGACGACCGCGTTCTGCACGTCCACCACGAGCAGCGCGGTGTTCGGCCGGTCCGGAAGTGTGGTCACTGCCCGCCTCCTCGCGTGGATCTCCAGCAGTGGCCACCGTAGACCGAGCCACCGACAGGTTCGACCGATTTGTCATGGATCGGACCAATGTCGGAAGGGCCCCGCGCCTGCCAGCGAGCTGCATCGAGGGCGTGCCGACGTCGGCGGTGAAGACCGCGGCGGCGGCGGCGAGCCGGTCGATCGTGGCGGCGATGTACTGCGGGTGCAGCGGGGCGCCGTCGCGGCCGGGGCGGGCCAAACTGTCCGGCCGGGCCCGGCCCGGCGGTAGTGCGCGGTCATCCGGTCGAGACGCCCGGAGTCGCTCTTGGGGGTGATCAGCGGCAGCAGGGCGTCGATCGTGTCCTTGACTGTGCCGACCAGCGGCACCCGCGCCGGTACCCGGCGGCCAATCTGCTCGCGCCGTCGCGGCGCAACGCGTCGGTGAACCCGTTCAGCGAGTCGCCCGGGATTCCGTAGACCCGTCGCACCCCGGACGCCTTCAGCGTCGCCACCATCACGTCGGCCACCGTGCCAGCCATCGGCCGCTTCAATCATCATCACTCTATGCGTCCGATGGCGTACAACTGGTTATGTCAGGGTACGACATCCGTGGCGGCCGGTCCCGCGGTGCCCCTTGCCCGCACAGGCTCAGGGCCGGCGGGAGGGACTGGACGGGGTATGGGCGACGGTGGGATGACAACAGCCAGTCCGCGGGCGGGTCAGGCGGCTCGCCGGTTCGCCGTCGGACTCGCCGGCTTCACGGTCGCCGTGGTGATCTGCGCACTGGTGCTGCCCTCCCACGAGGCGCTGACCGCCATCCGCGCGGCCAACGCCGCGGCCACGATGGTCGGCACCGTCATCTGCGCGTGGACGGCGAGCCGGCATCACGGGGTCGAGCGATGGTGGCGCGCCCTGGTGGGCGTGATGCTCCTGTTCGGCGCGGTGATAGCCGTCCCGTTCCTGCTCCGCGTGGCGGAACAGGGAAACGCGATTCCCGAGTTCGACGCCACCGTCCTGGTGTTCCTCGTGCCCTTTGCGTGCGGGCTGGCCGGGCTGATGCTCTATCCGTCCCAGCCGTACGACGTCACCATCCGAGGCCCGACCGGACACCATGACCGCCGCTGGCTCCTGGTGATCGTCCTGGACAGCCTCATCGTGACCGGAGCGCTCGCCCTCCTGGCCTGGATCATCATCCTCGACAGTCTCGTGCGCCCCGGGACCAGGTCCTCGGAGGAGCTGTATTCCTTCGGGCTCACGACGGTCGGGGTGGTGCAGATAGTCGCCGTGGTCCTCGTCCTCGCCTTCCGCCGGCTCCGGCGCCCGGGCGGCCTCATCCTGCTCGGCCTCGGGCAGTTCGCGTGCATCTTCCCGTTGTTCGTGCAGATCTTCACCGAGGTCCGCGGGCTGACGGACTACCTGCGCCTGTTCGATCTCGGCTATGTGGTGGGGCCGCCGCTGATCGCGCTGGCCACCCTGCTGCCGACGGCATCAGCCTCCGCACCGGCATCGGCGCCGTCCGTACTACCGGCGGACGCCGATCTGCCCGAGGCACCGCTCCGCCGCCCACGGCGCCGCTGGTGGCAGGCCGCGCTGCCCTACGTGCCGCTGGTGGCGGCCGGCGGAGCCGCCCTGGCCGCGGTCGCCGGGCAACGGGGGCTGACCGTGGAGATGTGCGGGCTGCTCGCGCTGCTGACCCTCACCCTTGCCCGCCAGATGGTCACCCTCGCGGACAACCTCCGGCTGGTGGACCGGGTCGAGGAGGACCAGGTCGCCCTGCGCCACCTGGCGTTCCACGACCCGCTGACCGGGCTGGCCAACCGTGCGCTGTTCACTGACCGGCTCGCGCACGCCCTGAGCCGGCAGGCCCGGGCCCCTGGCCGGCTGGCCGTGCTCTTCTGCGATCTCGACGGTTTCAAGCGCGTCAACGACACCCTCGGGCACGCCGCGGGCGACGAGCTGCTGCGGCTGACGGCCCGCCGGCTGCGGGCCGCCGTGCGCGCCTCCGACACCGTCGCCCGGCTCGGCGGCGACGAGTTCGCGGTGCTGCTGGAGGCCGCCGACCCGGCGGAGGTGGCGCGGCGGCTCACGGACGCCGTCAGGGAGCCGTTCCTGCTCGCCGGCGCCTACTACGTCGTCCGGGCCAGCACCGGGCTGGCCGTGGTCGAACCCGCCGCCGGGCCGGTCAACGCCGAGACGCTCCTCCATCACGCCGACCTGGCGATGTACACGGCCAAGGCCCAGGGTGACGGTGGGCTTGTCCTGTACAGCCCGCGGCTCGCCGGGCCGGACACCCTGGCCGCGCTGCACGCGGCGCTGGGGGCGGCGATCCGCGGCGATCCGGCCGGCGGACGCCTCGTGGTCGACTACCGGCCCGTCGTCGAGCTCGTCGGCAGGACCTCGGTCGCACACGAGGCCCGGCTGACCTGGCACCATCCCACCCTCGGCACGGTGCCCGTCGACCGGATGCTGACCGCCGCGACCGCCGCCGGCCTCGCGCCCGCCCTCGACGAGCTGCTGTTCCAGGCGGCCTGCGCGCACGCCGCCAGCCACCCCGACGCGGCGGGCGGGCCGCTGCCGGTCCACATCCCCCTCTCCGCGGCCCGGCTGGCCGGCCAGGACATCACCCGGCAGATCCTTGCCGCCGTCGACGCCACCGGAGTACGGCCGCAGACGCTGGTGCTCAAGCTCGCGGGCACCTCCCGAGCACCCGACCTGCACACCACGGCGCGCGCGCTCAGGCGCCTGCACGACCTCGGGGTGCGGATCTCGCTGGCGGAGGTGGGCACGACCGACACCATCCCCGACGCGCTGCGCATCCTCCCCATCGACATGGTCGTCCTGCACGAGTCGCTCATCGCGGCACTCAGCGGGACGCTGTACGACCCGGCCACGGCCGCGCTCTCCCACGCCTACCTGACCGCCGCGCTCCGGCTCGGGCTGACCACCATCGCCGACGGTGTCGCCGACGAGTGCACCGCCGCCTGCGCCCACGACATCGGCTGCCGCCAGGCGTCCGGCCGGCTCTTCGGGGACTGGCATCCCGAACGGCCCGGCGTCCCGGCCGAGACCCGCCCCCGCGGTCAGCCACAGCCCGAGGGGCCGTAGCACCGCGAGCCGGCCGCCTGCCCGACCTCCTGGCGGGCACTGGCGCGCATCCGCCGCCCGAATGCCTGACCTTGACAGCGGAATCACGACCCTCGCTGTACGCCCGAGGTATATACGCGAGGTATACGCTCAGAGTATGGTGCTCGCATGAGCGTTCCACTGACCCTCCTCGGCCTGCTCGAACGCGAGCCCAGCCACGGCTACGACCTCAAGCGCGACTACGACACCTTCTTCAACCGCGGCAAGCCCCTGCCGTTCGGGCAGGTCTACGCCACGCTCGGCCGGCTCGCGCGGGACGGCAAGATCATGATCGGCGACGTGGAACCGGGCGTCGGGCCGGACCGGAAGCGCTACGTCATCACCGAGCTCGGCGTGACCGAGGTCGACGCGTGGCTGACCGAACCGGTGGAGCCGGAGCCCAACCTGCAGACGGTGCTTTTCAGCAAGGTCGTGCTGGCGCTGATGCTGGGCCGCCCCGCCGAGGAGTACCTCGACACGCAGCGCGCCGCGCACCTGCGGCGGATGAAGGAGCTCACCGCGGTCAAGCGCGGCGGCAACCTCGTCGACGTCCTGCTGGCCGACCACGGGCTGTTCCACCTGGAGGCCGACCTGCACTGGATCGACACGACGGTCGTCCGGCTGGACGCGCTGCGTACCGTGGTGACGGCATGACGGCCAGTGGGGGCGTGACGGCGATCGAGGCGCGCGACGTCGTCCTGTCGTTCGGCGAGACCCCGGCGCTGCGCGGCGCGAGCCTCGCCGTGGACGAGGGCGAGATCGTCGCCATCATGGGCCCGAGCGGCTCCGGCAAGTCCACGCTGCTGCACTGCCTGGCCGGGATCCTCATCCCTAGCGCCGGCGAGGTCCACTTCGAGGGCGGCCGCGTCGACCGGCTGGGTGAGATCGAGCGCAGCGTCCTTCGCCGGGACCGGTTCGGGTTCGTCTTCCAGTTCGGGCAGCTCGTGCCGGAGCTGACCGCCCAGGAGAACGTCGCGCTGCCTCTGCTGCTCGGCGGTGTCCGACGGGGGGCCGCCATGTCCGCGGCCCTGCCCTGGTTCGAGCGGCTGGGCCTTGCCGGGCTGGAACGGCGCCGGTCGGGTGAGCTGTCCGGCGGCCAGGCGCAGCGGGTGGCGCTCGCCCGCGGCCTCGTCGCCCGGCCGAGCGTCCTGTTCGCCGACGAGCCGACCGGAGCGCTCGACTCCATCACCGGCGAGCAGGTGATGAACCTCCTCGTCGACTCCGCCCAGGAGCAGCGCACGACCGTCGTCCTCGTCACCCACGAGGCCCGCGTCGCGGCGTACGCCGACCGGCAGGTCATCGTGCGCGACGGCAAGGTGAACGCGCTGGTGCACTCATGATCCGGTTCGCGGTGCGGCTGTCCCTGGCCGGCGGCCGGGAGGCCGTCACCCGGCTCGTCATCATCGCCGGCGCGGTGGCGCTCGGCGTCGCGCTGCTGCTCGCCCCCGTGGCGGGCGTGAACGCGGTGGGCGCGCAGAACCAGCGGTACGCCTGGCTCAACACCGCCGTCGCCCCGGCCGCCCCGGGCCAGGACGCGATGCTGTGGCTGGTCCGCGGCGACTACTACCACGGCCGGTCGATCGGCCGGGTCGAGGTCGCCGCGCTGGGAGCGGACGCGCCGGTACCGCCGGGCATCCCGCGCCTGCCCGGTCCCGGCGAGTACTACGTCTCCCCCGCGCTCGGCGAGCTGCTGCGCACCACACCCGCCGCGCAGCTCGGCGACCGCTTCCCCGGCCACGAGATCGGCACCATCGGCGGCTCGGCACTGCCCTCGCCCGACTCGCTGCTCATCGTCCTCGGCCGCGCCCGCGCCGACCTGGAGAGGCTGGGCGCCACGCGGGTCACGCAGATCATGACCACCACGCCGAGCGCCTGCCACGACTGCTACGTGGGGTTCAACGCCAACGCCATGGCGGTCACCCTCTCCGTCGTGGCCGCGTCGCTGCTCTTCCCTGTCCTCATCTTCATCGGCACCGCGACCCGGCTGGCCGCCACCCGCCGCGAGCAGCGGTTCGCGGCGATGCGGCTGGTCGGCGCCACGCCGCGGCAGATCTCGCTGCTGTCCGCGGTGGAGTCGACGCTCGCGGCCGCGGCCGGCACCGCCGTCGGGTTCGCCCTGTTCTTCGCGGCCCGGCCGGGACTGGCCGGGATAGCGTTCACCGGCGAGCGGTTCTTCCGCGCCGACCTGTCACTCACGGCGCTGGACGTGCTGGTGGTCGCGCTCGGCGTCCCGGCCGGCGCCGTCGTGGCGGCCGGGCTGGCGCTGCGCCGGGTGCGGATCTCGCCGCTGGGCGTGAGCCGGCGGGTCACGCCCCGCCCGCCGCGGGCCTGGCGGGTGCTCCCGCTCGCCACCGGGCTCGCGGAGCTGGCCTACTTCATCGGCCGCCGGCCCGACACGACCAGCGGCCAGCTCGCCGCGTACTTCACCGGCTTCGTGCTGATCCTGAGCGGGCTGGTGCTGGCCGGGCCATGGCTCACCATGCTGGCCGCCCGTGTGCTGGCCGGGCGGGCGAGCCGACCGGCCGCCCTCATCGCCGGGCGGCGCCTCGCCGACGACCCGCGGGCCGGCTTCCGGTCGGTCAGCGGGCTGATCGTGGCCCTGTTCGTGACCAGCGTGGCGACCGGGGCCATCACGACGTTCGTCGCCAACCGGGGCGCGCCCCGCACCGACTCCGTGGCGGCGACGACCCTGCACAAGATCTTCTGGCCCGAGGACGGCCCGGTGCCGACGGCGGGCCAGATCCCGGCAGGGCTCGGGGCGATCCCCGGCGTCCGCGCTGTCACGGTGGTCCACCGCGACACCGACCCGCTCAAGGGACGCCCAGTGATTACGTGCGCCGAGCTGGACCGCCTGGCCGTGTATGGCCACTGCCCGGCCGGCGCACAGGTCGCCACCGTCGCGCCCGGCCTCGTCGGCGTGGCCGGCACAGAGATCGAGGCGGCCGATGTCGTGCCCGCCGAGGTCGCGCGGATGCCCGTCATGTCCGTGGTGGTCGACACCACCGACCGGGCGGCCTTCGAGCGCGCCAGGACCATGCTGGAGAACGCGTTCCCCCAGGGGCAGCTGCCGGCGAGCGAGGGTGAGTGGGAGGCCGACAACGCCCGGCTGCTGGTCAGGTTCCAGCAGCTGGCCAACGTGGTCATCCTGTGCAGCCTGCCGATCGCGGGCTGCAGCCTGGCGGTCAGTGTGGCCGGCGGGCTCAGCGACCGGAGACGGCCGTTCAGCCTGCTGCGGCTGACCGGGGTACAGCTCGCGACGCTGCGCCGGGTGGTCGCGATCGAGAGCGTGGTACCACTGCTGGTCACCGCCGCCGTGGCGATCGGCATGGGGTTCGTCGCCGCGCAGCTGTTCCTGCGCGCGCAGCTCGACTACACGCTGGTCGCACCCGGCCCCGCGTACTACACGGTCGTCGCCGGTGGGCTGGCACTCTCGCTGGCGGTCATCGCGTCGACACTGCCGCTGCTGCGGCGGATCACCGGCCCGGAGACCGCGCGCAACGACTAACCGAACGAGGCGCGGCCCGGTTGTCCGGTCCGATGGCCACCCGGTCTGGTCGGGTGGCCATCATGGTGCCCGTGGCGGACGGTGGAGCGGCGGCGGCCGTGGAGTTGGAGATGACGAGCGAGCAGGTCGGCCGCTGGAAGACGGTCGTCGGCACGGTCGCCGGGATGGTCCCGCCGGGCGCCGTTCGGGTCCTCGTCCACGGAGCCGACGGCGAAGGCCTGCCCGCCGTGTTCGCGGACCGGCTGGCGGCCCACCTGCGCGCGGACGGGCATCCCTGCCGCCGGCTGGCGGACGCGTCGGCGACGGACGCGGGCGCGTCGGAGGCGGACGGCGACGCGACGCTCGACGAGGGTGCCGCCGACCTGGCGGTGCTGGCGGACGGCCCTCGCTGGCGCGCCGCGCCGCCAGGCGGCGAGTGGGATGTCGTCGTCTGGTTGCGAACCCGCTCAGCGGGCCGCGACGACCGCGACGACGAGCGCGGCCCGGACGTCGTCGTCGACGTGGACGACCCGGCGTGGCCGGTGATCAGGCACGTCGCGTCCCGGCTGGCCGGCGACGGGAGCTGGCATGTCAGCGAGAGCCAGGCGTTTTTCGCCGTGCGCGCGGCCACCTGGGACACGAAGTTCGGCGACGACCTGCCGGCCTACGCCGCCGCCGTCCGCGAGATCGGGCTGCGCGCCGGCGCGGTGGTGCTCGACGCGGGCTGCGGGACCGGGCGGGCCCTGCCCGCGCTGCGTGACGCGGTCGGGCCGGCCGGCACAGTGATCGGCCTGGACGTGACCTCGCAGATGCTCGTCACCACCCGCCAGCGTGGTCGCGCCACCCACGCGGCGCTGGTCCTCGCCGACGCCCGCCGGCTGCCCATCGCGGCCGGCGCCGTCGACGCGGTCTTCGCCGCCGGCCTCGTGCACCATCTGCCGGACATGTCCGCGGGGCTCGCCGAGCTCGCTCGGGTCAGCCGCCCCGGCGGAACGCTGGCGATCTTCCACCCCTCCGGCCGCACCGCACTGGCGGCCCGCCACGGCCGAGCGCTGCGCCCGGACGAGCCGCTGGCCGCCAGCCGCCTCGAGCCGCTGCTCGCCGCCACCGGCTGGCGCCTGGACAGCTACGACGACCCAGCACACCGGTTCCTCGCCCTCGCCACCCGTCAGGAACGCTGGCATGGGGCTCAGGCACAGGTGACAGGTCGGTGAGCGCTGACGAGCCGGCGGGGGTCCGTCTCGAGCGGGTCGAGGCCGAGGTGACGCTGCCGTTGCGGCAGCGGGTGCTGCGGCCGCACCAGGCGGTTCATGACGTGGTGTTCCCGGGTGACGACGAGCCGGACAGCGCCCATGTGGTCGCAGTACTGGCGGACGGGACCGTCGTCGGGACCGTGTCGGTGATGCGGGAGGAGGCGCCGTGGGGGGCGGCCGGTTGGCGGCTGCGGGGCATGGCGACCGACGAGGCGATGCGCGGCCTCGGGATCGGGTCCCGGCTGCTCGCGGCCGCGGTCGACCACGTCCGCGGCCACGGCGGCGGGCTGCTGTGGTGCAACGCCCGCGTGCGCGCCGTCCCCTTCTACGAGCGGGGAGGGCTGCGCACGCGGGGTGAGCCGTGGGAGGAGCCACGGATCGGCCCGCACGTCGTCATGTGGCGGGACGTCTGACCTCCCCGAGGGCGGTCCGGATGCTAGCGCCGGCGGCGACGCGGGCGGCGGTCAGGGTGAGCAGGACGACGACGGTGGCGACCAGCGGCGCGATCCACAGCTGGCCGTCCGGGACGACACCCTCGTCACGGGCGACCGAGAAGGGGATCACGGTCGCGAGGGAGGCCAGGGCACCGAGCACCAGGCCGACGGCCGTGACGACGGCGCCCTCCGCGACCACGGAGCTCCTGACCTGTGTCGGGGTCGCGCCCATGAGCCAGAGGCGGCGCAGCTCGGCGCGGCGGTCGGCGACGCCCGCGGCGAACGCGTTCACGACCATGATGGCCGCGAACAGGGAGACCATGCCCACGACGACGTTGTTCAACAGGTTGATGGTGTCGGAGTCCTCGGTTCCGCCGGGCAGGGTGCGGGTGTCGATGCTGACCAGCATGAGCGTCCCGATCGCCGCCGACGTCAGCACGATCACCGGGGCGAGCACGGCCGCGAGCCGGTGCGCCCGCCGCCGGGCGTTGTACGCCGCGAGGTAGCCGGCGCCCCGGCCGCCGAGGCCCGTGACCAGCCCCGCGAGCGGGGCCGACAGCCAGCGCAGCAGCAGCGGCGCGAGCAGCGCCAGGCCGAGGCCGACCAGGATGGAGCAGCTCCCACTCGTCTGCATCGCCGCGTACGGGTCGTCGGAGTTCGCCGTCACGCTGATCGTCACGATGCCCCCGCCGATGCCGTAGGCGATCAGCAGCAGCGCCGCCACCACCCGGTACCAGCGCATCCGGCCCGTCTCCGCGTCGCTGTCGCGCAGCGTCACGCCGGCGGGCGCGCGGGTCGACCGCCGGGCCGCGACGGCCGCTGCCGCCACGCTGGTGAGCACGACCAGACCCGCGGCGGCGCCGAGGGACGCGGGCCCGGCCGCGTACCCCACGGAGGCGGAGACGAGGTGGCCGCGCAGCAGGTCCAGCAGCAGCCAGCCGGTGGCGGCGGCGAGCACGGCGCCGGCGAGCGCGCCGCAGACCGCGACGGCCAGCGCCTCCCGGCGGATCAGCCGGCGGGCCTGGCGCGGGGTCGCGCCGAGGGTGCGCAGCAACCCGATCTCGCCGGTTCGGCGCGCCGCGGTGAGACCGACCGTCGAGGCGACCGAGAAGAGCACGATCAGGGTGCCCCAGCACCCGGCCGCCGGTCGGCTGGTCGATCCCGGCGGCGCAGGACAGGAAGGTGGACTTGCCGGAGCCGGAGGGGCCCATCACGGCCGTGAAGGTGCCGCGGGGGAAGGCGAGGTCGACGCCGTCGAGGGCGTGCACGGTTCCCGCGCCCGCGCCGAAGATCCGGGTCAGGCCCTGTGCCTCCAGCGCGAAGGCGACTGGCGGGGCTGTCATGAGGTCGCTCCAGGTGAGTGGCCGTTCGTGGCAGGTAGCGACACTCACGCTAGGAACGGGTCCGCCCGCACACGAGGGGCCTGAACCGCCACTGTGGGTGGGCCTAGCCCCACCGTCCGCACGGGCAGCCAAGGCGCTGTCGACGTGCGGCCGCAGGTCCGCATCCGCACCTGGCGAAGGCCGCCGACGGCGACACGTCAGACAAGATCGGCTACGACGGTTTGACGCACGTGAGGGCGTCCGGCCCCGGTGGGCAGAGGCGGGTGCGGCCGGTCGGCCAGACCCGCCAGGTCGTCACTGAATGAATTCAGTTGATTGCGGTAGGCTACCACTGGGATGTAGTGATGTCCGGACTCCGCGGCGTCGTCGACGCCGCAGACAGGCTGTGGCGTCCGGCCAGTTTGGGCCGCGCGCCATGGTTGTTGCGGTATGCCCTCATCGCCTCCGTAGCGCTCCTCGGGCTCGATGTCGCCCTCGCGGCGCTGCTGGAGCTGCACCCCGCCCGCGCCGCCACGACCCTCGTCAACGCCACCATCCAGCTCGCCGCCGCGATCGCCTGCTTCTGGTCCGCCCGGCGGGTACACGGCGCGGAGCGCCGCTGGCGGGTGCTCATCGCCATCACCTCCACGGGCGCGATGTTGGCGAGCCTGTCGGTGACGCCGGCGCTCCTGGCCGGCCACATGCCCCACCAGGGCGGCATCTCCGCCGGGTACGCCGCCTTCCTCATCTTCTACGTCCTGGCTCTGGCCGGTCTGCTGTGCGTGCCCACCGACCGGGTCGGTGAGCACGGCGGCGGTCCGGGCCGGCGGCGGCACAGCGCCTACCGCTGGTACACGATCACCCTGCTGGACTGCCTGCTGATCGTCGGCTCGATCATCCTGCTGCAGTGGGGGATGACGCTCGCCTCGCTCGTCCAGGCAGGCCACCACACCGAGACGTTCGAGCTCGCCATGATCCACCAGGTAGCCGGCCTGGTCCTCGCCACCGCGGTTGTGCTGATCGCCACCTTCCGCCGGCCGCGCGCCCCGGCGGTACTGGCCCTGCTCGGCACCGGCCTGCTGGCCTACGCCGTGACCACCAATCTCATGCCCTACATAGCGGCGGTGCATGGGCTAGAGCTGCCGCCCTGGGGCATGATCGGGTTCGCCCTCGCCTATTTGCTGATCTTCATCGCCGCACTCGCCCCCGTTCCGCGCCCTACGCACCCGGACGACCCCGCTCCACCCGGCCCGCGGGCGATGTGGGCACACGCCGTGCTGCCCTACGCGGCGCTCGTGGCCGCGGGCCTCCTGGTCGTCGACAAGCGGGTAGCCGGCGTCCGGCTCGACCTGTTCGAGACCTACGGCATGATCGCGCTGGTGGTGGTGGCCCTGATCCGACAGATGGTCACCGTCGCCGAGAACACCCGGCTGCTCACCGAGACCCGGGAACAGCAGCAGCAACTGCGCCACCAGGCATTCCACGACCCCCTGACCGGCCTGGCGAACCGGGCGCTGTTCACCCGACGTCTACAGCGGGTCCTCGCCTGCGTCCCCGATGGCGACGTCTCCAGGATCACCGCCGACTACGCCCCCGACACACGAGTGTCCCTCCTGTTCCTGGACCTCGACGGCTTCAAGCGGGTGAACGACACGTTCGGCCATGCCGCCGGCGACGAGCTCCTCAAGATCATCGCCGACCGGCTGCTGACGGAGACCCGCGCGGTCGACACCGCCGCCCGCCTCGGCGGCGACGAGTTCGCCGTCATCCTCGACGGCGGCGGCCCCGACGACCCCCGCCACGTCGGCGAGCGGCTCGCCCTCGCCATCCAGGCGCCCTGCCTGCTGGTCGGACAGCGCTACACCCCTAGCGCCAGCCTGGGCATGGTCACCCTCGACAGCGCCGCCACCCGACCCGCCACCCCCGACATCCTGCTCCACCAAGCCGACCTCGCCATGTACACAGCCAAGCGGGAACGAGCCGGCAGACTCGTCGTCTACCACCCCGCCCTCGCCGCAAGCACTGGTTGAGACCCGTGGACAGGCTGGGGAGGGCACACCTTCCCAGTGATCGAGATCGAGGTCGCCGTCCGGCCAACGTTGGCGCACCGGTCGCGAAGGCAGGCCCGTGCTCATGGCGACCCCGGTCAGGGCACCCGCACCGCCAGCCAGACAGCCCCTCGCTGGGACGTCGACGTCCTTCAACAGCCAAAGATCATCCCGCCGGCCGGACCGCCATCCCGCCGAACGAGACCGTCGCCCGCGCCGCCGCGCTCGCCACCCTGGCCGCCGGCGACCCCGCCGGCGGGCAAGCGCACCCAGAGAAGCAACGCCCTAGAGGGCCAAAGGAGGTGCGAAAATGCTCCTCCTTCGCACCTCCGGAGGCTCCGTCCCCAGAAGCACTAATGAGTGTTCACATATCGCAACCGGCGCATATCTCCCAGATGACCACGACCTGCAATTAAAGGGCTGCGATATGCTACTTCGAGGGTGGAGAGATGTCGGGAGCACGCGGCGCCGCACCAAGTCCGCGGCGTCCAGCCGGTCAGGGTCGCGCGCCGCGGGTTCTTCGGTATGCGGTCGCGGCATCGGCGGCCATCACCGGTTTGCTCGTGACTTTCGCGGTACTCCTCGACCGGCAGGCAGCAGGGGCCGCCATCAACGCCACGTCGGGAGCCGTCCTGATCGCCACGGCCGCCGCGTGCTTCTGGACCGCCCGCCGTACCCGCGGCGCCGAGCGGCGTTGGCGGCTTCTCATCGGTCTCACCGCGGCCGGTGGGGTTGGCATCAGCGTCGGAACGACGCAGGCGATGGCGGCCGGCGGCTCCGCGATAGGCCGTTATTCTCCGGCGCAGGCGGTCTTTCTCGTCCTCTATGCGGTGGCGCTGGCGGGCCTGCTGTCACTGCCCACGGACCCCATGGAGAACAAGGCCGAAAGCACCCGGTCGGCGCGGAGTGGCGGCTATCGCTGGTACGTCGTAACTTTGCTGGACTGCGTGCTGATCGTCGGCTCGATCGCCCTGATCGAGTGGGCCACGGTGATCGGCGCGATCGTCAAGGCGGGGACGCCCGACCTCACGCAGCTACTGGTGGTCGCGGGCACCCCGGCTGGAAGTCTGATCCTGACCACGGCGGTCGCGCTCGTCGCATGCTTCCGCCGGCCCCACTCTCCGACGACGCTGGCGCTGCTCGGCACAGGACTGCTGATCTTCGCCGTCAGCGGCAACGTCTTCGTCTACCTCGCCGCCCGCGAAATCTACAACCCTCCGGCGGCGGCCTACATAGGATTCACCATCGCCGATCTGCTGCTGTTTCTCTCGGCGCTGGTACCAGTCCGGGAAGCAACGCCAGACCATGAGCTGACACCGCCGCCCGGCCCGCGGGCCATGTGGGCCCATGTCGTACTACCGTATGCGGCGCTCGCCATCGCGGGCCTACTGGTCGGTGTCAAACTGCTCGCTGGCGGGCCGCTGGACGGGTTCGAGGCCTACGGTACGGTAGGGCTGCTGCTAGTGGCACTGGTCCGGCAGATGCTCACGCTAGCCGAGAACACCGAGCTCCTCGCCGAGATCCAGAAACGCGAAAGACGGCTCCGTTACCAGGCGTACCACGATCCGCTGACAGGGTTGGCGAACCGGGCCCTGTTCGCGCGACGGCTACAGCGAGCACTCGGCCATAAGGTCAATGGCACCAGATCCCCCATCGCGCCGGTGTCCGTCATTTTCCTGGATCTTGACAGGTTCAAGCAGGTCAACGACGCCTTCGGGCACGCCGCCGGGGATGAGCTACTCAAGATCAGTGCGGATCGGCTGCGGGCGGGAACCCGCGCGGCGGACACGGTCGCTCGCCTCGGCGGCGACGAGTTCGGCGTCATCTTGGACGGCGACGAACCGGACGTCAGAAGTACGGGTGAACGACTGGCGGAAGCCGTCCGAGAGCCATGCCTGCTAGCGGGTCAGCCGTACCTCCCACGAGCCAGCGTCGGCCTGGTCATCCTCGACTCCTCCGCCCAGCCGACCACTCCCGACCTTCTCCTTCACCAAGCCGACGAGGCAATGTACGCGGCCAAACGGGAGGGCACGGGCGGGTTGGTCATCTACCGTCCCGAGTCGTCCACCATCACCGACAAGCACGACCGCGGCGCATCGAGCGAGTGACCACCTGAGGAGACGCCCGTCGACGCCACGTGACGGGCCAGTGTCGCGTGGCGTCGCGAGGCGACCGCCGCTGGTCGCCGGACACTCGCCCGCGCGGGTCAGCCTGACTGGCCGCCCGGCGGCTGGCCGCCCGGCTGACCGCCGGGTACGCCGGATGTCTGGCCGTTGCCCGCGGTGGTCGTGGTGTCGACGCCGACGGCGAGGGAGACCGTGTAGCCGCTGGTGACGCTTCCGGTCACGGTGGGGAGCTGGCGGACGGCGCCGTCGTCCCCGAAGACGTTGTCGCTGGCGAGGCTGACCTTGGAGAGGTTCGCTACGGACGCTTCATAGCCCGACTGCGCGTAGACCTTGTCGCAGATGTCCTTGGGCAGCGCGACCTGGGACGTGGCGATGGCCTTGGTGGCGTCGGTGATGCTGGCCTGGTCGGGGTAGACCTCGAAGTGGATGTGTGGCCATCGTCCGCTGTAGCACGCCGGGAAGATGCTGGTGAATCGCACTTTGCCGGCCGTGTCGGCGACCTGGACGCCGCGCAGGTAGTTCTGCTCGGTGACACCCTGCGAGTACATCGAGTAACGACCTTCCCGGTCGCAGTGCCACACATAGACGGCTACGCCGGTGAATGCGCCACCACCGCCGGCGAGATCGGTGATTGCCAGTTCCAACGTCATGGGAACACCGCCGGCGGTGCCGGTCGCCGTCCCGAAGCTGGACCGGATGTCGCTGCGCACGACGCCGCTCTGCTCGAGCACGTCAGGACCGTTGGAACCGTCGCCGGGGTACGGACCGGCCGTCTCCTGCGGGATCTCCCCGGACGCGCCGCTCGTTGACGTGGACGCGGTCGAAGCGGACGCCGTGGAGCCGGATGTCGCGCCCGCCGACGTGGCGGAGCCGGACCCACACGCCGCCAGGCCCGCCGTCGCCGCGCCCAGCCCCACCAGGGTCAGGATCCGCCGCCGGCTCAGCACGGTGCCGATGTCGAAGGCGAGTCCCTGATCGACGAGGTCCTCCGCCGGCCGGGCGAGTGGACGTCCCTCATAGGACGAGATCCTGCCGGGACGCTGGTGCTTCGCCACGTGCGTTCTCCTCTGACGATCGGATGGTTGCGCGCTTCACAGCATCAGGGGGACATCTTTGGCCCCGCTGTGCGCCTGCTGTGAGCAGCCTGTGGAACCTCCGACCCAGGCCGGCAGGGCCTGGGCGCCAGGGCGCCCCGCCCCGCTCGACGCCGAACCACAGCTCGTGCCTGCGCGAGACGAACCTCCAGGCGCCGGCCACGCGCCGGTACCTGTCCTGGTAGAGGATGGTCTGCTCGGCGGTACCTGCCCGACCAGACATATCTGGAATGTGACGCACATTCGTCCTTGCCGGGCGCAACGGCGAGGCGGAGGATCTCGTGCGTCGCGGACGTCGGCTCGGCCGAACCAGGCGAGGACCTTCAGGTGGCCGGGCCGCGAGCAGTGCGCGCCGGATCGGGCCCCACAGGACCCGGCTGGTTCGGAGGGGGCGGGTGACCGGCCGCGGTCCGACCGGCGATCGATTTTCGGGACAGGGGCAGTTCGATGCTCTGGCGCT
This sequence comes from Pseudofrankia coriaricola, assembly GCF_001854805.1. Lineage (GTDB taxonomy): Bacteria > Actinomycetota > Actinomycetes > Frankiales > Frankiaceae > Pseudofrankia. The sequence continues at coordinate 4,601 of NZ_MBLO01000191.1, read as the reverse complement.
ACATCAAGGCACTGCTGATCGTCCTGATGTCGGGCGGCCTGGTGGGGCCGATCTTCCTGTTCGTGTACTTCCTGAACGACTCGGAGACTCGTTCTCTGCTCTCGTGGATGCTCGTCGTCGGCCTGCTGATCACCGTGGTCGACCTGGCGATCGCCGTGTTCATCACCCGCGCCGGCGGGGGCATGCAAGCCGCCATGCTGCTGGCTCGGGTGGACACCAGAGGCGGCGTACCGGTGGACGCCAGAGGCGCCGCGTCGACCGCCGCGCTCGAGCGTGACGGCGTGCTGGTGCTCGCCCAGATCACCGGCATGGCCGAGACTGGCATCAGTATCAACGACCATCCGACGGTCGCGATCCGCCTGCGGGTCGAGGGGCCGGGCTTCGCGTTCGACACCCAGGACCAGGTGATCGCCAAGGTGACCCGCATGGCCACCCTCAACGCGCGCAAGGTCGTCGTCCTCGTCGACCCGGCCACCCAGGCCATCGCCATCGACTGGGACCGTAGCGCGCTCGTCAACGGCCAGGTAGCTGCGCGGTTCACCCTCGCCGAGGACGACACGACCTACGACCTGACCGGGCAGGCCGGCCCGCTGCTGGAGATCCTCCGGATCCTCAAGGCCCACGGCGTCCCGTTCGACCGGATGGTCGACGCCCGCTCGAACCCGGCCCTGCGCGACCAGCTGCGCGCCGTCGTGCGCCAGGCCGCGGCGACCCAGGCCACGCAGCCCGAGGCCGCGGCGACCCAGGCCCGGCCGACCGCCGCCGATGCCGCGTCGACGCTGCTGACCAAACCCAAGCGGTCCGCGGTGGAGCGCATGGACGAACTCGACGCGCTACGCGCCGCGGGCGTCATCACCGATACCGAGTACGCGGCCAAGCGCGACCAGATCATCGCCGAGATCTGACGCCACTTCAGACCAGTCCGGCCGGCGCCGTCGCCACGCCGCGAGCCCGATCGACTGAACCGTACTCAGATCCGATTCGGTCGGTTGCGCGGCGAGTACGAGGGATAACCGGACGGCTGTCAGGCGAGGGCAGTCCGGCCGCGGCAATGGGCGGGAGTTTCTCGGGCGTCGCCGGTAAGGGCGGGTGGGATGGAGGACGACCGGTTCGAGTCGGTGGTTCCGTCGACCGCGTGGTCGCCGGCGTCACCGACCGCGAGGACGACCTGTGCCTCCTCGCCCTCGGGACCCGCTGACCCGCGGCTGCCACCCCCGCCTATGAGGAGTGGTGGGCGGCGCCGGCGAAGGTGGTCAGTTCGCGCGGTATGTCGGGGCCGGTCGGCGTGTAGACGATTTCGCGGAAGCCGAAGCCGGCGAGGCGCGCGAGCCCGCGTCGGATGCGCTCTGGGTCGCCGACGAAGGTGCGGGTGTCGATGTGTTCGAGCAGCGCACGGTCGCGCTCGGGCAGGTGGGTGACGTGCCCTTCGAAGGTCAGCAGGTGGCGTTCGCCGTCGGGGGCGAGTGCCTCGAGGGCCTCGCGCCAGGCCCGGCCGCCGGGTAGCGCGTCGACGGCCTCGGCGCCGCCCTGGGCGTAGGCGTTGTGCCAGTCGAGGACGCGCCACGGTCCGACCGCCTCCAGGACCCGGTCGGAGGCGGGGTCCTCGCCTGGGTCCAGCACCGTGCCCGACATGATCGTCGCGGTGGGGAGGGTGGGGTGCGGTGGGCCGACGACACCGTCGGCGACCTCGGTGGCGAGCGCGGCGCCCTTCGGGCCGAAGACGCTGAGCCAGATCGGTACGTCGAGCGGCCGGGTGCCGGTGAGGCCCGGCCCGTGCAGCATGCGGACCGGCTTGCCGTCCGCGGCCGCGGTCTTGCCGGCCAACAGCTGGCGAAGGGCGGTCACGTAGTCGGCGAGGGCGTCCAGCTTCATGGGGCGCTGGCCGGCGGCGATCCGGGAGGTGAAGCCGGTGCCGAAGCAGGCGCGGAACCGCCCGTCGGAGATGCGGGCGATCGCGGCGACGGCGGTGGCCATGGCCATCACCGACCGCTCGGCGGGGACGAGGACCGCGGTGCCCAGGCCGATGCGGGTGGTCCGCGCCGCGGCGAGCGCGAGGTGGACGAACGGGTCCTCCCACAGCGGCGCCGAGTCGTAGATCCACACTCTGCGGTAGCCGAGCTGTTCGGCCAGCACGGCCAGGTCGGCGAAGTCCGGCCCCGGCGGCAGCCCGCAGGACACCTCAAGGGACACCTCTGGATCAACCATGTCGATGCTCATCTCCAACGGATCCGGCGTACCCGGATTACTCGGCCGGCTCTGCCCTCGCCGGCATATGTCCGTCCTACGGCGCGGCCCGCCGAGACCATGTCCAGCATTCCGGCACCGCCCGGCGCCGCCTCCACCAGACGTTCGCCGCCGCCACGCAGCTGGTAGATCACCACCTACGTGTCGGCCGTAGCCGCACATCCGGCCGGACCGCGACCACGACCACGACCACGACGACCGTCCGCGGCGGTCATGAATGACCGTGGGCGGGGACGGGCTCGACTGCCGCGACGTCAGGCGATCGTGAGGTCCGAGACCCGGTCCTCGGCGAACGCGACGCGGGTCTTGGCGCGGTCGAACAGGACCTTCTCGTCCGCGATGACGGCGGCGACCAGGCCGGCATGCTGCCGCGCGTCGCGCTGCTCGTCGGTGAACGCCGCCATGTCGTCGTACCAGATCTCCGTGATGACGTCGTACTCCGGTTCCACGGGCTCCCCGCCAAGGACGACGTTCCCCGCGGGGTGGAGGAAGTGCCGCTCGTAGTGTTTGGCCCGGGTGGCGAGTTTCTCGACGAGCGGGACGTGGACGCTCTCGTAGTGCTCGATGAACTCGGCCAGGGAAAGCCCGGGCTTCCGTTTCAACAGCATGATCACCTTCAGCATGGAGCTCCTCCCTTCGGCTGGGCTGGGCCGCCGGTCGGCGAGCCCGGTGGCGAGGCGGTCAGCCACCGCGCGGAACGACGGCGGTGGTGACGGCGGGTGCGACGGCAACGGCGACGGCGACTGGGACTGGGACTGGGACAGTCGCCGCAACGGGCGGGACGGTGGCGGCAGGTGTGGCGAGGGCGTGTAGTCCGGCGCGGATCCGGTCGAGCGACATGCCGCGGGCGGTGTACAGGTAGTCGACGGCGTCGGCGCGCACCGCGGTGTACAGGATGTGGGCGAGGTAGTCGGCGTCCTCGCCGGGGCGGGCGGCGGCGAGCCGCCGGGTGAGCTCGGCGATCCAGTGCCGGCTGGCGGGGTTCGCGTAGAACACGTTCGGCCCGCTTTGTTCGAGCGCCCGGATGAGGGACCGGTTGGCCCAGACGAAGTCGAGCAGGCCGTCGAGGTAGGCGTGCAGCGCCTCGGCCGGCTCGCCGCCGGGCCCGAGTGGCGGCGGCCCCTGCTCTTGGCGCAGCAACGCGGCGGCACGGCGGGTCAGGACGGCCTCAATCAGGGAGCCCCGGTCGCTGAACCGGCGGAAGAGGGTGCCTTTCCCGACCCCGGCGGCCTCGGCGATCTCGTTCATCGACACCGTCTCGACGTCCGCGCGGTCGAACAGCTCGGCCGCCGCCGTCAGGATGGCCTCGCGGTTGCGGGCAGCGTCCGCGCGCTCCGGCCCGACCTTCACCAGCCTGCGCCTCCTGCCTCACCTCGGACCCTCGCACCAAGCGGACCGCCGGTCCACACCGTAGCACCGGAGCGGACCGTCCGTCCGGAGGCTGGCGGCGCCCACGGCCCCGGCGGGCCGGGGCGACGCCACGGCCCCGGAGAGCTGTCGCTGGTGCGGTGGCCGACTTGCGCACGGGGCCAGGCCTGGCCCCGTATGGGCGCTCTTCGTCTGGTGCCGACACAGAAGCCGACCGGGCAGCCACCATCGGTGGGCGCGGCCACGATGTCGGTTGCGGGTTCCATGGCTTCCGGTCCGAGCCAGGGCGGTGATGTGGTGCCGTACAGGGCCATGGCGGCTTGTGGAAGGTATCCGTCTTCATCGAGTGCCCGGTACCATGCCGGCCGGTTTCCATGCGCATAGAAGAATATCGAAGACAGTTTCTTGGTAAGCCTTCTTTCTAGGCCGCTCGGTGTTTATCTTCGGGGTGCGCCAGGGCTGAGACGGAAGGCCCAATGATTGGGCCATGCTGCCTGGCTGGCGGTTTGTGCCATTCCGCTTTCCTGGCTAGGATGAACGCATGTTCGAAATGCGTGGCGACGGTCCCGACGACGGCGCTGTGCCGTTGTCCCAGAACTCGTCAACCGCGGACACCACTGCGGCTGTCACGACCGTCACGGCACGGCCAGATCGGGTCTCGCGACGCACTGACGGCCGGCGAGCTGGACCAGACCCGGCTACGCGCGCTGCACGCGCTGACCGGTGTCCTGTCCGATGGGCAACGCGCGACAGTGGAGGCACAGATGCTCGCCGGCAGCCAGCTGAGCTCACCCACCCAGTGGCGACGCAAAATCCACCGCATGATCAGCCGGCTCGACCCCGACGCCGCCGCCCGGCGCCGCGACGAAGCGAAAGCGAAACGGGACGTGTCCCTCGAGCCGGCCGAGGACGGCATGGCGCTGCTGTCGGCGACCCTGCCCGCCGAGGACGCACGGGCAATCTTCGACCTGATCGACCGGATCGCCAGA